>NZ_CP035926.1:1276720-1915080 GCF_004214815.1 Aliarcobacter thereius LMG 24486 | reverse complement strand
TTATACCTATTTCAATTTATTATAAGCACTTATTATAGCTAAAAAAATTGTAAATAAGCTTTATGTGAAAATATCTTAAATTTTATCTTTATAAATGTGATTAAAAATGTGAATAGTTTTTTTATCTTTTAAATTATTACGATATAATCAGCTTTTAAAATGTGAATAATTATTTATAAAGAAGAGTGAATATAGTGAAAATATTAGGAATCGATCCAGGAACTAGAAATTGTGGATATGCAGTTATTGAAAAATCTGGAAGAGATTTAAAACTTGTTGAAGCAGGATTAATAAAAATAAAAACAACTATTTTGCAAGAGCAAATTGTAGAGATGACTGAAGGTTTAGATTTGGTTTTTAATAATCATAAAATAGATGAAGTTTCGATTGAAGATATGTTTTATGCTTTTAATCCAAAAACAGTTATAAAACTAGCACAGTTTCGTGGAGCAATCTCTTTAAAAGTTTTACAAGAGTTTGGAAATTTTGCTGAATATACTCCACTTCAAGTAAAACAAGCAGTTACAGGAAATGGGAAAGCTACAAAAGAGCAAGTATCTTTTATGGTAAAAAGATTATTAGGAATTAAAAAAGAGATAAAACCACTTGATATAACAGATGCAATAGCAATTGCATTAACACATTCTCAAAGAGTAAAAGGATAAAAATGGTAAAAAAAATAGGAATTTTGGCATCTTATAATGGAAGTGGATTTGAAACAATACAAAAAGCAATTGAATCTGGAATTTTAGATGCAAAAGTTGAAGTAATAATTACAAATAATAGTAATGCAGGAGTTTTAGAAAAAGCAAAAAATTATGGAGTAAAATCTTTTGTAATAAATCAAAAACTTTTTCCAGAAGATAATATTGATTTAAAAATTTCTCAAACTTTAAAAACATTTGATTGTGATTATATATTTTTATCAGGATATATGAAAAAAATAGAAGAAAATATGCTTAAAACTTTTCCAAATAAAATTATAAATACTCATCCTGCAATTTTACCTTCAATTTATGGTGGAGCTGGAATGTATGGAAGCTTTGTTCATCAAGCTGTTGTAAAAAATGGTGAAAAGAAATCAGGAGTTACTATTCATTATGTAAATGAAAATTATGATGAAGGTGAGAAAATTTTAATAAAAGAGCTTTCATTAAATAGTGATGAAACAGCTGAAAGCTTAGAAATTAGAATAAAAGAACTTGAAAAAATAGCTATTGTTGAAGCTTTTGTAAAGCTTTTGGCATAAAATTTATTTTTTAAGAGAAGTTTTAAACTTCTCTTTACTTTTTAACTAAGGTTTAAAACCTAAAGTTTCATCATATTCATACTGAATAGTTGCTTTTACATTTGACATAGTTGAAGCACCAACTGCTTTTGTATGATATTTGAACCCCCAATTTCTTGCAACATCTAAGTTATTTGCCAAAGTTATATTATATGAACCATTTGATGAACTAGATATTGTAGAAGTGTACCAAGTGCTAGTTTGTGAAGATTGAATATTATGCCAAACATTTCCTTGAACTGGTGATTGAGAACCTGTTGTTGTAATACTTTTTACTATTGCACCAGTTGGAATAGATGAACTACCTATTAAGTTGGAATATATAACAGATGAGTCTTTACCAGGTCCACCTATATAGTTACCCGTATTTGAAGCTGTCCCTGAAAAATTGTAAACACCACTTCCAGATTTTATTCTATCAAAAACTCTAACTGTAAAATACATATCTCCCGTAAAGCTTCCTCTAGTAACTCTAATATAAAAAACTTGCCCATTTGAAGTGGCATCAGCTTTTGCAAATATAAATGGAGAAAATGATGAACTATCCATAACAGTAGTTCCAGTATCTAAAACTGTAGATTGATTACTTGCTATTGTTTCAATTTTCATTCCAGTATATGCATCATAAGAGCTTCTAGCATAAACTCTATCTCCAGTATTTGCTGTAAATTTATAATAAGCCTCACTTTGATTAGGATCTAAATGAGTAACATCATAATTACCATATTGCCAATAGCCTATATCGTAAGCCGTAGCAAAACTGTTGTTACCTGTAATTGTAGCAAAAGCATTTGTTGTAAATGCAAAACCAATAAACATAACTAAAATATATTTTAGTAAGTTCTTAAAACTATTTTTTAACATAATTTTTACTTTGTATTAAGATTTTAAATCATACATAAATAAAATTAATTCAATCTAAAGAATAAAGTTATATAATTAAACTATTATTAAGAATTGTATAGTAAGGGAGATTTTATGAGAATAGATACAAATATATCACAATCATTTGGCTCACTAAATGGAGCTATAAAAGTTACTTATGCAAATAATATATCTCAAACAGAACATAGTAAACCTATAAATGAACCAGTAAAATTAAATATTGGAAATAATGATACTATAATAAATGCTAGACTTAATGGCTATGTAAATGAAGAAATAGATAAAAGAGATAAAATATTAAAAGAGCATTATTCAAAAATGTATCAAGAAAATATAAAATTTGAAAGTCCAGTAAATCATATTACTGACAAATATTATACTGAAAACTCACCATACTATATAAAAGGCTTAACAAAAGAAGAGAGAAATATTGCTTCATATACTGAAATTAGACATTTAACTATGAAAGGGGAAATATCTGAGTTTATGTATGATGATGCCGTTTTAAAAGGTAAAAAAACACCTGTATTTGACGATATTATGAGAGCAGAAGAAAATGCTTACAACAGAGAAGCTGTAAACAATCAATTTCAAACCTTACTAAATAAACATGGAATAACTATTCCAAAAGATGAAAAGCTAACATTTACAATAGAACCAAACTACTATACACTTAAAATAAATGGTACAAAAGATGAGAATTTGGCACAAGCAATAGAAGATATTTTAAATAAAAATAGTGAAAATGTAAAACAACTATTTTTTCATATAAATTATATGAAATCAGATAGTAGCACACAATTTACAAAGGAAAAAGAAGATAAGTGGAATATTGTAAATTCTGCAAAAGAGTTTACAGGATATAATTTAGCAGATTTAGAAGTAAAAGGAGATAGATTTTTAGCTCCAGACGGAACAGATTTATTTAGAATCTTCAAAAATAATTTTGATGAAAGATACCCAAACCCTGGGTTTGATAAAAATACTATTTTAATATACTATGAAAATCAACTTACAGAATTAGCAAGAAAAGGTTTTGAAAATGTACCTGATTTGGTTCTTTCAATAGAGTATGAAAATAGAAGTTTTTATGATATCGGACAAAAAGAAAACTATGGAACAGGAAAAACAGCTTGGATAGAAGAGTGGAATATAGCAAAAACAAGTGAATATAATGCAGCTCAAAATAAAATAAACTATAAATCACAATATACAGAAAATCCATCTGAATTTACAAGAAGTATAAATAAATATGATTTAGCAAATGAACTAAAAGATGTTATCGGATATGACTTAAATGATTTAAAAGAAGAAAATGGAAAATTTTTGACTAGCAAAGGAGAAGATATTTTTGAACTATATAAAAAAGAGCTTCAATCAAAATACTTCTTTTCAAAAGATTTGCAAGAAGCAAAGAGTGATTATTTTGGAAATTTACTAAAAGATTTTTCAAAAATTGGCTTAAACAATATCCCAAACTTTGAAACAAAAAAAGAGGAAGATTTAATGCAAATTTTGAATAAAATCGAACCTTTGGAAATTTATGTGTAAGTAAGGGGATTTTATGATAATTAGTTCAAATACAGCACAACAACAATTTAGCTCATTGAATGGTAGTATAAAAGTAAACCAAACAAAAACTATAAATGAACAAAAAAAGTTAGATGAACCAGTGAAAGTTGATTTTAGTTCAAATGAACCAATAATTAAAGCTAGGAATGGTTATGTCAATATTGAGCAAGAAAAACGAATTAAAATGCTAGATGAACACTATGCAAGAATGAATGAAGAGAACAAAAAATTTGCAAATCCAATGGCTCATATTTCAGATAAATATTATACTGAAAACTCACCATACTATATAAAAGGTTTAACAGAAGAAGAAAGGAGAGTTGCTAACTCTCATGAAATTGTATATTTAAGAAATGGAAGATTATTTAACCATACTTTTACAGATCCAATATTTAGAGATAAAGGACCACTTTTAGGTGGTATTATAGATAATGTTAAAAGTAGACTGTTTGATAGAGAAGCAGTAAACAATCAATTTCAAACTTTGCTAAATAATTACGGAATAACTATCCCAAAAGATGAGAAACTAACATTTACAATAGAACCGAACTACTATACACTAAAAGTAAATGGTGCAAAAGATGAAAACTTGGCAAATACAATAGAAGAGATATTAAATAAAAATAGTGAAAATGTAAAACAACTATTTTTGCATATAACGGGAAGTAAATTTGAAGAAAATAGTCAATTTACAAAAGAGAAACAAGATAAACTTAATATAGTAAATTCTGTAAAAGAGGTAACAGGCTATAACCTAGCAGATTTAGAAGTAAGAGGAGATAAATTTATAACTCCCAATGGAGTAGATATATTCGAAATTTATAAGGAAAATTTTGGACATAGAAAATCACTTACAGAAGAGCAAAGAAACTATGTACTAATAGAACAGCAAAATCAATTAACAGAACTAGCAAGAAAAGGATTTGAAAATGTTCCTGATTTAATACTTTCAATAGAGTATGAAAATGGAAGTTTTTATGATATTGGACAAAAAGAGAACTTTGGAACTGGAAAAAATAGTTGGGCAACAGATTGGATAAATGATACTACAAATTCAATATTAAGTGGAAATGATGCAATAAAAATCAATCCATATACTCAAAGCATAAATAAATATGATTTGATAAAAGAGATAGAAGATATCACAGGATTTAATCTAAATGATTTAAAAGAGATAATTGGAAAGTTTTTAACTTCAAATGGTGAAGATATTTTTGAACTATATAAAAAAGGAGTTCAATCAAAATATGCTTTTTCAAAAGATTTACAAGAAGCACAAATAAATCATTATGGAAAACTGCTTATTGAGTTGTCAAAAATTGGATTAAATAATATTCCAAACTTTGAAACAAAAAAAGAGGAAGATTTAATGCAAATTTTGAATAAAATCGAACCTTTGGAAATTTATGTGTAAGTAAGGGGATTTTTTAATATTATTTCATAAGAAAAAAACAAGGATTTTTAATCCTTGTTTCCAAGTTTATATTATTTTATAATATTTGCTAACTCTTCTTTTGTAGATATTTTTTCAATACTTGAAACTTTTCCATCAAGGATTGAATAAACAATTATTTTTCCATCTTCTTTTGTAAAATTCGCTTTATTTGAATCATCTAAAAGTAAAATAGGGAAAGGGTATTTTTTCATTTTTGGTAAAGCAATAAATTTAGAGATTATTGAAGGCATTCCAGAAATATCAGCTACATAAACAGCAGAATTTCTATCTAATATATTTTCTGTTTCACTAATAGATAAAAGGTAATCTTTTATAATATCACTTGTTCCTTTGTCACTTGCAAATATTACAGTTTTTATATTTGCATCTAAAGTATGCTCTTTTTCTTTTTGATCTTTGATTTTTATTCCATCAATGCTTGAATCAATAATTAGAGGATTTGCATTTAATCCAAGAGCTAATAAAGCTAAAATCAGTAGTTTTTTCATCATTTTTCCTTAAATTTTTTTAAGATTCTATCTTTGTAAAGTAAACAATAGATTAATTATCTTTTGATAAAGTTGGTAAATGCCACTGCTTATAATAGGCTAAAATTCTTATTAAAACCCCAAATACAAAAAGAATACTAAGAGTAAATATATTTCTAAGATCAAAAATATCTAAGAAATAAACAATAGTTCCAATAAGCATTGCAATAGTTGCATAGAATTCAGATACTAAAATAAAAGGAATTCTATTTATTAAAGCATCTCTTATTGTTCCTCCACCAACAGCTGTAATAAAAGAAAGAATAACAACACCTAAAAAGTTTAAATCTTTTTCCAAAGCTATTATTGCTCCTGTAATTGCAAAAGATGATAATCCAATTGCATCTGAAACAATAAATGCCCATCTTTTTTCAATATCTATAATTTTATGAAGTTTAAACAAAATAGCTATTAAAACAGTTGAAACAACAAGAATTAAAGGTAGTTCAGAAGTAAAAATATAAGGAGTTCTTATAGCAAAAATATCTCTTAGTATTCCACCACCAAAAGCAGTTAAAAAAGCAGAAGTAAAAACTCCAAATATATCAAGTTTGTAGTAAACAGCTATTAGAAATCCACTAAGAGCAAAGGAAATAGTTCCTATGATATCAGCAATTTCTAATGCACTCATTTTATCAACTCTTGCATTGCAAGTGCAGTTTGTCTAATCTCCCATTGAGCTGTTTCATCAAGTCTTAATTTGAAATAGTTATCAAGTTGTCTTGGTAAAAATGCTCCCCAAATTTGAGAATATCCCATTTGAGGAATAACTCTTCTTGCTTCTTGAGGTTTGATTTTTAGTTCTAATAGTTCATAATAAAGCTCTTGGCTTTTTTCTATTAGCTCTTGTACTTTTTCATTATCTTTTAATTTGGGACTAACATAGAATTCAAATGGAACTTTTTTTCCACTTACATATCTTCTGCTTAGTTCTTGCCATGAAACTCTATGTCTTACCATTTGGCTTCTTGTTGGTAGATCAACTTTATATAAGAATACTTTAAAATAATCTTTGATTATTTTACACTCATCTTCATTATTAAATATTGTTCTAATATCAAATGAAAAAGAGTCTTTTAGATTTTCATAATCATAAACCAAAGCTCTATAATTTGTAAGAAGATATTTGTCATCTAGTTGCTCTCCAAACTTTTTACTGTTTGAGTACTCTAAATTTAAAATCTCTCTATGCTTTTCATTTTCATAATCAAGTAATACTGGAACAAACTCAAAACTTGAAGATGGTAATCCCATACTTTCTGCCATAAGTCTATTGTATAAACTCTCACTTCCTAGTGCTTTTGGGTTTTGGTAGCAAATAGATGCTACTTGAGTAATCGCTCTTATTCTGTTTTCTTCGTTTAAGTTTGCTCTTGAGAAATCCCAATTCTCTACAAAAGCTATATTATCTTCAAATATATTCTCTTTTTTATTTATCAACTCTATCATCTTATCCCTTTTGTAAAAAATTAGGATAGATTATACAATATAGATTATAAAAGGATTTTAAATGTATTGAATTCTTCTTTGTAAGTGTAAGATAACTCAAAACTATGTTTATCAATAATTTTTTTTACAATGCTTAAACCCAAGCCAAAACCATCTCTTTGACTCAATTCTTGAGTGAATGGTTTTAAATAGTATTCTAAATCGTTAGAGAGTTTTTTGCCTCTGCTTAAAACACTTATTTCATTTTTCTTTATTTTTATAATAATTGGTGAAGAACTAGCATATTTTAAAGCATTATCAATTAGATTTTTTAAAGCTATTGATAGATAATATAAATCAGCATCTATTTTAAAATTATCTTTTATCTCTATTTTTATTTTTGATTCATCTTCTAAATATAATTTTCCTAAAGCATCTAAAACTAAAGTTTCTGTACAAAAAGTAGAGATATTTAAATTAATAATATTTAATTTTTCTAACTCTATTAATTCATTTGTTAGCTTTTCTAAATCATTAAATATATTTTTAAGAAGCTCTTTTTTAGATAAATCATCAATCTTCTCTATGGCAAATTTTCCTTTTGCTATGGGAGTTCTTAGTTCATGTCCTATATCTCTTAATAGCTCTTCTCTTGTTTTAATAGAGTTTTCAAGTGAACTAGCCATTTTGTTAAATGTTTTTGCTAAAATTCCTATCTCATCTTTTGAATTTATATCTATTCTTGTTGACAAATCTCCATTTGCAAACTTTTTTATCTCTTTTGTTATTTTTTTGAGAGGAAATAGAAGTTTTAGAATATATAGAAAAATTAAGAAAAGTGCAAAAACATCTAAAAATACAAGAGAATTTAAAATATCAATTTTATTTGAGTTTATTTTATTCATCCAAATAGCAATAGTTATCATTAGAATTAGGCTTAAAATAAATAAAAATAGAAGTTTTTTAAATATAGACATAATTATTAGGCTACAAACTTGTAACCAATTCCCCAAATAGATTTAATATATTTTGGATTTTTAGGATCATCTCCAATTTTTGCACGAATATTTGAAATATGCATATCAATAGTTCTGTTTCTTGTATTTAAATCCAATGAACTAGCTTGTAATATCTGCTCTCTTGAAGATATTTTATTTTGATTTTTAACTAAATATATAAATATTTCAAATTCAACTTTTGTAAAATCAATTAGATAATCATCTATAAATATTGTTCTATTTTCTTTGTTAATTTTAAAGTTTGAAACTTTAAAAGATTTAAGAGAAGTTTGTTTTAAAATATATTCTATTCTTAAAACTAACTCTCTTGGTTCATAAGGTTTAGCAAGATAATCATCTGCTCCTATTTCAAAGCCTTGTATTTTATTTCCAATATCTCCTCTTGCTGATGAGATAATAATAGGTATGTTTTTAATCTCTTTTAGTTTTTTAAATAAGTCAAAACCATCCATATAAGGAAGCATTAAATCAAGAATTATTATTGAGTAGTTACTGTTTTGTTTGAAACTATTTATTGCATCTTTTGGATGCATAAAAGCAGTTGTTGAGAATCCATAATCTTGTAAATAATCAATTATTAAAGATTGCATTTGTAAATCATCTTCAATTAAAAGAACATTTTTATTCAATTTTATACTCCAAATATAATAGATTATTTACAAGATAATCCATACAAAAGTATGGATTACTTAGTTAAAGATTAATATTTTTTCCCGATTTTATCATAAAGTTCGTTTCTTTGAAGTCTAATTTGAATCTCTTTTAGAATCTCTTTATATGTTTCTTTGTCTAAATCTTTAGCCTCTTTCCAATCTGCTCCAGCTGAATTACCTAAATATGCAGTTGCATTTATAAATTCATTTAGAGTAATTTTTGGATCTCCACCATGTCTTGGCATTTTTCTAGTACCAACCCAACCATGTGCAACTGGAAATTGTTGTCCTTCTTCGATAAATTCCTCCCAATCATCTTTACTTCCAAATTTTGGTGCCTCTTTTAAGAACTTTGTTGAGTGACAAACAGCACATGACTCTGCATATACTTTTGCACCACTTCTCTCTTTTTTATCTCCTGCAAGTAAACTTGTTGTTAAGATTGATAAAAGCGATACTGTTAGTAAACTTTTTTTCATTATATATACTCCTTTTTTATTGTGATTAACTATATTTTTATTATATTACTACTTGATTTCGTCATAGTTCTTTACTTTTAAAATATTGTAAAAATAATTGAACTAAATATTATAAGTTTTGATTGAGAGATGATTTTCATATATTTCCTAAAATAGAGTAGTTATGAATTTTAGGTTAGCTTAATTAATATAGAATTAATAATTTGTCAAGAAAGTGTCAAGTTTAGGTTTTTCTGGCTTTTAAGCCAGAAAAACCTATTTTTGAATGATATATCTAATTGTTGGTCCATCACTATCTATTAATAAAACTTTATATCCATGATTTTTTGCATCAATTGGAATATTGTTTATACTTTGTGGACAATCACTAATTATCTCCAAAATCTCTCCATTTTCTAACTCTTTCATCGCTTCAAGAGTATTTATTGCAGGATATGGACAAGGCTCCCCTTGCATATCAATTCTATAATCTGGGATTATTTCTTTGTTTTCCATCTTTTTTCCTTATCTATTTCTTGATTTTCTTAAATATTTTTTCTCTAAAACTAAAATTAGTATAAAGAATGCAAATAATAGTCCATAATTTGCTACTAATCCACCATATTGACCAAAGCTTTCAAGTAGATTTATTTTTGGCCAAGAAGTAGCAAGAGGTTCAGAAATATCATCCCAAACAAAAGCTAATAATGTAGCACCAATAATATTTCCAACTCCAACTATCCAAAAATGCACTTGACCTTCAACAGCTCTATACATCCAACCACATTCACAACCACCAGCAAGAACAATTCCAAATCCAAATAATAATCCACCAATAACAACATTTGGTCCTGTCCAAAATATTTTAGGAACAGCACCCATATTTAAATATGTAAATACACCTAATGTTGCAACAATCATTCCAACAATAATTGCAATTGCTAATTCACTTCTTCCAGTTGTAAAAATATCTCTAAATGCAGATGTGAAACAGATTTGAGCTTTTGCAATAATAAGACCAAAAGATGCTCCAAAAAATACAGCCATACCAAGTTTAGGACTATTTGCAATAAAGATTAAATATAGCGCATAAGCAATTATTAAAAGTGCAATAAGTGTACCAAAAGTAAAAAATCTTTTTACTTTGTTTTCATCGTGTGAAAGAGGTTTTGCACAAGAAACTTTTTGCATTTTTATTTTTGATTGAAAGAATGGATGAAGAGCAACTTTTACTCCAAAATAGACTCCAACCATCATAAATGCTGTAAATACCCATGCATGAAATGAAAATTGTGGAATTCCTGTAAAAAAACTTGCAAGATTACAACCCATCCCAAGTCTTGCTCCAAAACCTGCAATAATTCCACCAATAAGTGCTTGCCAAACTCTAATATTGTTTAGAGGTAATCTAAATTTTACATTATTTCCCCAAAATGCAGCAGCAATACATCCTGCAAACATACCAATAATCATAACTCCATCAATTCTTGTGAAAATGTTTCCTTCAATGCTCATAAGTTTGTAGTAACCCCAAGTTGAAACATCAACTCCAAACATTTGTAAAAAATGTCCACCCCATCTAGTAAATTCTCCTGTAACTGCCCAGTAAGTTCCTGTAATTCCAAAATAATATGCACTTAAAACTCCAAGAGCAATAACTGCTGGAATTGGTGACCAAAATCTTGAAAGAGTTTTTTTAAAGTTTTGAATAAACTCCATAAAAAATCCTTTAAAATAAAAAATAGTGATTTGTTTGACTCTTGAGTTAGAAAAAGTAGTTCAAGTTGTCTGTTTGCTCCGCAAACCTAAAAGTAAAGAATTCTAAACTATTTAAGATTAATTTAAACTAAAAAGGTAAAAATAATTTTACTAAGAAAATTCTAAAAATTATAAATTATTTAACCATATTTTAAGCTATTATCTATATCTAAGTATTTCTTAGCTATAATCCGCGAAAATTTTAATATAAAGAAGACATATGAGAGATATTAGAAATATCGCAGTTATTGCACACGTTGATCATGGTAAAACAACAACGGTAGATGAGCTTTTAAAACAAAGTGGTACATTTTCTGCTCACCAAAATGTAGATGATAGAGTAATGGATAGTGATGCTATTGAAAAAGAGAGAGGAATTACAATTCTTTCAAAAAATACAGCTATTGATTATGAAGGTGTAAGAATTAATATAATTGATACTCCAGGTCACGCCGATTTTGGTGGAGAAGTTGAGAGGGTTTTAAAGATGGTTGATTCTGTTTTACTTCTTGTTGATGCACAAGAAGGAGTTATGCCTCAAACAAAATTCGTTGTTAAAAAAGCACTATCTTTAGGTCATAGACCAATAGTTGTAGTAAATAAAATAGATAAACCTGCAGCTGAGCCTGATAGAGTTGTTGATGAGGTTTTTGACCTTTTTGCACAAATGGATGCAACAGAAGAGCAACTAGATTTCCCAGTTATTTATGCTGCTGCTAGAAGTGGATATGCAAGATACAACTATAATGATGACAATATGGATTTCAAACCATTATATGAAACAATTTTAAAAGAAGTTCCAAAACCAAAAGGTGATGATACAAATGGTCTTCAACTTCAAGTGTTTACTCTTGATTATGATAATTTCATTGGTAAAATAGGAATTGCTAGAATTTTCAATGGTACTATTTCTCAAGGTGAAACAGTTGTTCTTTGTAAAGCGGATGGTTCTAAAATAAAAGGTAGAGTTTCTAAACTTATTGGATTTAAAGGACTTGATAGAATTGATATAAAAACTGCTGGTTCTGGAGATATTGTAGCTGTTGCAGGTTTTGAAACAATTGATGTTGGAGATTCTTTATGTGATCCATCAAATCCAATGCCACTTGATCCAATGCATATTGAAGAGCCAACTTTAAGCGTAACATTTGCTGTAAATGATTCACCATTAGCTGGAACAGAAGGTAAATATGTAACATCAAATAAAATTGATGAGAGATTAAAAGCTGAGATGAACACAAATATTGCTATGAATTATGAGCAAGTTGGAGAAGGTAAATTTAAAGTAAACGGAAGAGGTGAACTTCAAATTACTATTTTGGCTGAGAATATGAGAAGAGAAGGTTTTGAGTTTATTATTGGAAGACCAGAAGTAATTATTAGAGAAGAAAATGGTGTTAAAATGGAGCCATTTGAACATCTTGTAATTGATACACCAGATGAATTTAGTGGAGCAATTATTGAAAAACTAGGGAAAAGAAAAGCTGTAATGACAAATATGATTCCAATGGGAATTGGATTTACAAGATTAGAGTTTGAGATTCCAGCACGAGGATTAATTGGGATTAGAACAGAATTCTTAACTGAAACTAGAGGAGAAGGAATTATGAACCACTCTTTCTTAGAATTTAGACCATATAGTGGATCAGTTGAAAGTAGAAAATATGGTGCTTTAGTATCTATGGAAAATGGAGAAGCATTAGCTTATTCAATATTTAATCTACAAGATAGAGGAATTATGTTTATAAAACCTCAAGATAAAGTATATACAGGAATGATAGTTGGGCAACATTCAAAAGATAATGACTTAGATGTAAATCCTATTAAAGGAAAACAACAATCAAATGTTAGATCAAGTGGAGCTGATGAAGCTATTAGACTTGTTCCTGTAAAAACTATGTCATTAGAAAATGCTTTAGAGTGGGTTGAAGAAGATGAAGCAGTTGAAGTAACTCCTATTTCTATTAGAATTAGAAAAAGAGAACTTGACCCAACAGTTAGAAAAAGAACGGCTAAAAAAGAGAAAAACTCATAAAAGTTAATTTATAAATATGAGATTTGGAACTTTAGTCTCAATATCTAGAAAAAATAGCTAAGAAAGGGAAAGATTGAAACTCTTTCCCTTTTTTTATAGTTGATATTTATTATTAAAAAGAGAAGATAAATATCTCTTGTGCTATTCTTTTAGCTTAATTTCTATAAGGATAATTATGCTTGAAACTTCTGAAAAAAATAAACTTACTCTTGATGAAATAAATAGATATAGCAGACATTTAATAGTTCCTGAAATTGGACTAAAAGGACAACTAAAACTAAAAAATTCAAAAGTTTTAGTTGTTGGAACAGGTGCTTTAGGTTCACCTGTTTTACTCTATTTAGCAGCAGCTGGAGTTGGAACTCTTGGAATTATAGACTTTGATAAAGTAGAAGAGTCAAATCTTCAAAGACAAGTTATACATAATACAAGCTCAATTAATAAATCAAAAGTAGAATCAGCAAAAAAGCAGATAAATTTAATAAATCCAAATATAAATGTTATATCAATAGAGGAAAAACTAATAAGCAAGAATGCACTGGAAATAATCAATGGATTTGATGTAGTTGTAGATGGAACAGATAATTTCCCAACAAGATATCTAATAAATGATGCTTGTGTATTTTTAAATAAGCCTTTTGTTTACGGAGCAATATTTAGATTTGAAGGACAAGTTTCTGTATTTAATAAAAATGGTGGAGCTTGTTATAGATGTTTATTTAAAGAACCACCAGCTCCAAATAAAGTTCAGTCTTGTGCAGAAGCTGGAGTTTTGGGAGTTTTACCTGGAATTGTAGGAACAATTCAAGCAAATGAAGCTATAAAACTTATTTTAAATATTGGAGAAAACTTAGATAATAGACTTTTGACTTTAAATACTCTAAAAATGAAATTTCTTGAATATAAAATAGAAAAAAATGAAGAGTGTCCAGTTTGTAGTAGAAATCCAAGTATAAAAGAGTTAATAGATTATAATTTATTTTGTGGAATAAAAGATAATACAGAAGAGATTATTGTAGAAGAGATAAGTTTGATTGAATTAAAATCTATGATAGAAGAAGAAAATATACAAATAGTTGATATTAGAGAAAATATAAAAGAAGATGAGAAATCAATAAAGAACTCAAAACAAGTAGACATAAAAGATATACTTGAAGATTTAACTATCTTAAATAATCAAAAAAGAGTAGTATTAGTTTGTACAATAGGATTAAAAAGTAAAGAAGCTATAATAAAACTAAAAAAAGCTGGATATTTAGGTAAGATTTACTCTTTAAAGGGTGGAATTACATCTTGGCAAAACGATCAATAAAGAGTAAATATGCAAAATAACAATGAGATAACATTTCCTAAAAGAAGAGATTTTATACAAGATAGTCTTGATAAAAAGTTTAATAAATTAGCAATTTTTGATATAACAGGTTTTGGTAATGTAAATCATTACTATGGTTATGAATTTGGAGAAAAGATTCTAAAACTAGTATCTTCAAGGTTAGAAGATAAGTTTAAAAATGGAAATATTTATTATTTGGGAGCTGATATTTTTGCTGTTACATCAAATGAAAATATAGAAAAAGATATTTTTATACATGCAATTAAATCAATTATTTGGTATTTTGGATATTCACCAATAGAACTTGATGGATATAGAGTTTATATTCCATTAAGAGTTGGTGTTGCAATAGATTATGAGGAGCTTTTGTTTACTGCTGAATATGCTTTAAAACAGACAAGAGTATTAAAACATAATTTAGTTGTTTATGATAAAAAAGAGCATCATATTTGTCATCCAAATTCATCTAATATTGAACAAGAACTCTATTGGGAAACACAAATTATACAAGCTGTGAAGAAAGAGAAGTTTGAAATATTTGCCCAATTAATAAGTAATCAATATGAGAAAAAATATGAAGTCTTAGTTAGAATGAAAGATTCAAAAGGAGATATAATTTCACCTTTCTTTTTTTTAGATAGAGCAAAAAAGATAAATTTATATAGTTCTATTACAAAACAAGTTATACAAAAATCATTTGAATTTTTTGCAGATAAGAATATATCTTTTAATATAAATTTGTCAATTAGTGATATTTTAGATAAAGATGTTTTTGATTATTTAATACAAAAGATTTATGAGTTCGGAGTTGCTGAATTTTTAACTATTGAAATAACTGAAAGTGAAGGAATAGATAATCTTGAAGAAGTTATAACTTTTATAAATATTGTTAAAAGTTTAGGAGTGAAAATAGCAATAGATGATTTTGGAACAGGATACTCAAACTTCTCATATTTAGTAAAACTCCAAGCAGATTTTATAAAACTCGATGGTTCTATAATTCAAGATATAAATAGATCAAAATCAGCAAGAGCTGTAATAGAAGCAATTGTTTTCTTTGCAAAAAAAGTTGGAATGAGAACTGTTGCTGAGTTTGTATCTACAAAAGAGATTTATGATACTTGTAAAGAGTTAGAAATAGATTATTTTCAAGGATATTGGTTTGATGAGCCAAAAAGTGTAAAAGAGTTAAAAATAATCTAAAAAATTGATATTTATCAATGAGTAATTTAAAATAATCATCTACAATTTTCCTAGATAAAAAAGGAGTAAGAATGCTAATTGATAAAAATAGTTTACCACTTGTAGATGAAGAGTTTATGAATAATACACATTTTGAAGATGTAGATTTGATAAATAAACTTTATGAACATATAAAGATATTCCAAAAAAAGAGTTCAGATGAGAATTTTAATTTTCTAAAAGATAGTTATAAATCTTGGCAAAAGCACACAATAGAGCATTTTAAAACTGAAGAAGATGAGATGCAAAAAAGAGCTTTCTTTGCATATCCTTTTCATAAATCAGAACATGATAGGAATCTTTTAGAGATAGAAAATATTTGGAATAGTTTTGAAAATAGTAAAGATATTGAAGCTTTAAAAAACTATATTGAGTATGATTTGATAAATTGGTTAATAAATCATATAAAATCTATGGATACTATAACTGCAAGATTTTTTAAAACAGGAATGAGTCCTTGTTCAATGATGTGATTTAAGAAATTAACACTAAATTAACACTTCTTATATATAGTTTCAATAAAAAAGGGAAAAGATGAAAAAGATTATTATTCTATTTTTATTTGGAGCTACACTTCTTTTAGCTTCAGATTCTATAAAAGTAAGTGATGCCTATGCAAGAGCAACTCCACCAAATATGCCAAATAGTGCAGCTTTTATGAACTTAAATAATATTACAGATAAAAATATATCACTTATAAAAGCAAGTTCATCTCTTGCAAATAAAGTTGAGCTTCATACTCATGATATGAAAAATGGTATGATGAAAATGTATGAAGTAGAAGAGATTTTAATAAAAGCAAATAGTAATACAGATTTAAAACCAGGTGGATATCATATTATGTTAATTGGTTTAAATAAGTCTTTAAATGAAGGTGATTTAATAGACTTATCTTTAGAGTTTTCAAATGGAGAAATAAAGAATTTAGAATTAGAAGTAAAGAGTATAAAACAAGGTATGATGAAACATCATTGAAAGAGATTTTATGAATAAAGAGTTAAAAATAAATATTATATTAGTTTCAAGTACTATTTTTTTGGTGATTTTATATTTTACTATTGATTTTAACTCTATTTATCAATCTTTTAAAAAAGATATAAAGTATATAGTTCAAGATGAAGATTGTGATTTAAGAAATAGCTCTTGTAAAATAGTATTAGAAAATGGAATAGAACTGATTTTGGATATTGAACCAAAAAATATACCGCTTATGAACGATTTAGAATTTGTTTTAACAAGCAATAAAGAGGATTTAAAGAAAATATCTTTAAATATCTATTCAACAACTATGAATATGGGAGAAATAAATGCAATATTTCATAATATTGGAGATGGATATTATAGTTTAAAAACAATGCTTCCAGCTTGTGTATATGATAAAATGACTTGGAATGCTGATATAAAAATAGAAGAAAATAATGAAATTTTAGGTGCAAGATTTAGCTTTGAAACGAGAAATTAGATGAAAATAGTTTATAAAATATTAATAGCATTATTTGTAGCAGTTTTATTTATATTGCTGATAGAACCTTTAGTAGATAAATTTAAAGAGAATAGAAATTATAGTTTTACCTTAGATACAGTAGATGGACAAATTACAAAAGATGATTTCAAAAGCAAAGTTTTAGCTGTATATTTTGGATATACATTTTGTCCTGATGTTTGCCCAACATCATTAAGTGCTTTAGCTCAAGCTATTAATGAATTAGAAGAACAAAACAAAGATGAGATATTAGGGCTTTTTATAAGTGTTGATCCAAATAGAGATAAATTGGAAAACTTAAAAGAGTATGCAAAATATTTTCATAAGAATTTTATAGGAGCTAGTTCAACAAAAGAGAATATCGATGATATCATAAAAAGATATGCTTCTAATTATGAGTATATATATTTAAAAGGTTCAGCTATAGATTACTCTGTTGCACATACTTCATATATTTATATTTTTGATAAAGATGGAAAATTTGTAGAGAAAATCGATCACTTTTCAGATGTAGAAAAGATAAAAGATGTTTTAGGAAAAGCATTAAGATAAAGATAAAACAGTTATTTCACTACTTGCTCCAAGTCGCATAGGTGGTCCCCAAAAACCAGTTCCTTTATTTACATAGATTTGTGTATAAGTATTGTGTTGGTGAAGTCCTTTTACATAAGGTTGCTCTAGTTTTACTAAAAAATTAAAAGGAAAAATTTGTCCACCGTGAGTATGTCCAGAAAGTATTAAATCAATATCTTTTGTATTTTCTAATTCTTGTTCTAAATCTTTAATATATTTTGGTTGATGAGCCAAAAGAATAGTTGGAGAATCTTTTTTACAAGTTTTTAAAGTTTTATTTATATCTGGAATATATGAACCAAATCTATATCCAAATCTATCATAAACTCCAGCTAAATTAAATCCAAAATTATCTTCTCCAATATAGATAGAATCATTTTCTAAAACTTTTATTCCTAAAGAGTTTACATAAGAGATTATTTGTGAAACATCATGAAAATATTCATGATTTCCAACTATAAAATATGTTCCATAAGTAGATTTTATATTTCTTAATTCATCTAAAGCAGATTTTGCAAAATTTAGATTTGTATCAACTAAATCACCAGTGATTACGACAACATCAGCTTCTAAGATATTTACTTTATTTACAAGCTCTTTTATAAATTTCTGATTTATAAGTCCACCAATATGAATATCACTTAGCTGAACTATTTTATAAGCTTTTTTAAGATTATTTAGTTTTATATTTACAGCTTCAATTTCTATATTTCTTGCATTATCCATAGCTTTTGCATTTGTTGCAAGTATTATTGAAGTTGTAGTTATATCAAGTGATTTTTTAAAGAAATCTCTTCTGTTTTTTTTGTATTTAGTTTTTTTTAAACCAATTGAGATGATATCGTGAATAATAGCTATTGTAAATGTTAAAAAAATCACCCCAATTGGTAGGGAAAGGAGAAAATAGAGCCAATTTGGCACTATTGGAAAATATCTAGCAAATGGATACAAAAGTACCCCAAAAAATGTTAAATATAATAAAAAGCTAAGATATTTCCTAGTTTTATAACTAAAATCTAGTTTATTTATAAACCTTCTCTTGATGATATAGGTCTGAAAAGAGAAAGCAATAAAAAAAACTATAAAGAAAATTATAAAACTCATAAAGGAATGATAATTATTTTTAGTTAATAGTATTTAAATAAATAGTTAATCATTTTTTAATCTAGTTGTAACTAACAAATAAATATAATCAATGCCAATTTTTATATGAAAGATTAATATGATTAGAAAACTTTTAGCACTTTTTACAATATTTTTTAGCATGAACCTTTTTTCAATGGGATTTAAAACGGATACTTTTTTAGGTGCAGGATTGGGTTTAAATTTTGATAAACAAAAAATAGATAATAAAAGTAATACTGAAAATGGAACATTAATTATGTTAAAAGGTGGATTTATAATAGAAAATTATAGAAGAGTATCTTTTATATATAATCCAAGTTTTAGTGATGAAACTAATATAAATAAGCTTTATTCATCTTTTGATTATATTTTACCTTTAAATTATAGCTATGGAACAAAAGCATTTTTAGGAGTTCATTTGGGGCTAGTAAATGTTGAAAATAAAGAGCTTGAAGGTTCAAATCCAAATTCACTTATATATGGAGCACAATTTGGAATTATAAATGAACTTGCAAATAATTTAGAATTAGAAACAGGCTTGGTTTATACTAAATATAATATTGATAAAGATTATACAAAAAATGGAACGGGTGTAAAATATAAATTGGACAATAGCACTTCTTTATATGTAAGTATTAACTATAAATTTTGAGATAAATAAACTCTAAATAATTAGAGCTTTTATCTCATCTACTAAATTCTTTATCTGCTCTTTTGTATGAGTAAAATGAACACCAACTCTTAGCCATCCTGGTCTATTTTTCATAGATACTTTTTTTAGATTTAACAAATCATGACCATATGGTCCAGCACAAGAACAACCAGCTCTTGTTTGAAAGTTTTTTGTAGAAGAAAGTTTAGAGCATAAATCATAAGGATTAAAATCTTTTATATTAAAAGAGGTAATACCTATATTCATACTTTTATTATTTCCATAAATTACAAGATTTGGAATAGTTTTTAGTTCATTTAAAAGATAAGAATATAGCTCCTCTTTTTTATTTTGAATATATTCAAGTCCAATTTCATCTCTTAGTTGATAAGCTAAACTTGCTTTTATAAATTGGATTATTGCAGGAGTTCCTGCATCTTCTCTTATTTCTATATCTTTTTCATAAATTTGGCTAGATTTATTTACATATTTTACAGTTCCACCACCACTAAAAGTTGGAGCTAATTTTGTATTTATTAAAGTTTTTTTAATAACTAAAATTCCACTTGAACCAACTCCTCCTAAAAGCTTATGAGGAGATAAAAACATTGCATCATAGTATTTACAAGGAATATTTATATATGGACTTGAAGCTGCTGCATCAAAACATACAATAGCATTATATTTTTTTAGAAGATTAGAGATTTTTTTATAGCAAGTTACAATTCCACTAACATTTGAAGCTATTGTAAAAGAGCCTATTATTTCTCTTTTTTTATTCTTTTCAAGTATTTTTTCAAGATGTTTTAAATCTATCAATCCATCTTCTTGTAATCTTACTCTTTTTACTTGAGCCAAAGATTCTCTAAAAGATACTTCGTTTGAATGATGTTCATAAGGACCTACAATAACTAAAGGTAAAGCTTTTTTATCTATATTGTTTTTTAATCTAGTTTTTGTTGCAGGTGGAATATAAAGTCCCAAAAGTTCTTGAAAATGTTTTATTGCTGATGTTGCTCCTGAGCCACTTGGTAATATGGCAAAATTATCATCAATTTTTAATGATTTTCTTAAATTATCTCTTGCACCATCATAGAAAGATGTTGTAATTTTAGCATTTCCTGACTCTTTTGAGTGAGTATTTGCATAAAATTCTAGTACTTCATGAATTCTATTTTCAATCTGTCTAAATGCTAATCCTGAAGCTGTGAAATCAAAGTATCTCTCTTTGTGTTTACCTATTGTATTGTATTTTAGGAAATTCTCTTTATCTACATTTTCATTCAAAAATGGTCTAAAAATATTGTTATGCATAAATTGTCTCTTTTTAAAATTAATAAAAATTATATAAGAGATAATTTTAGCTTATTTGTATTTTAAAACTATTTAATCTGGCTATAAATATTTATTTTATAGCTACTTAGCTCTCTTTTTATAATATCATTTAATTTCTCACCAAATATTTTTGGAAGATTTTCACTTAATATTACACCACTTAAAAGATCTTTTTGTAATAAAGAGTAGAAAATTATTATTCCAGCTCCGATTCCTGTTGGATAAGATACATAAGTACTTCCACTATATGGGGTTTTTAAAAGGTCAAGATACTTACTAAAAGATAATCCAATTGATTCAATACTTGTTATCTTTTTTCTACTTTTTGGATGAGAAACTTCTAAGTAAATATCAGCGATTGCAGAAAATTCTGCATATTTTATAGTTTTCTTTTTTATATAATCTTCTATAACTTCAGGACTTTTCATTTTAGGAATTATATTTTTTATAACACTATTTATAGATATTTTCTCATTTTCATTATCAATACAGTATTTGTCTGAAAAAAGATTTAATTGATATAGATTTTTCATAAGTTCAAGCTCATTTCCACCAATATTTAATTTGATATTTTCAATTTCAGGAAAACTATCTTTTAAAGATATTAGCTCCTCTTGAAAAACAGGATAAATATCAACTATATTTCTAAAATATGGAAACTTATAGATTTTTGATTTTGAAAACGGTTCAATCTTTTTAATTTTATTGTTTTTAACAAAAATTGGTGGAAATGCAAGTTCATCTATTGCAACTTTTGGTGACCACGAAAAGATAAGTTTTTTTGATTGCAACTCTTCTAAAAGATTTAATTCAATCTTTGTAATTTTAACTTCATAAGGAAGATTTTTAATTGAGTTAATTCTATCTCCGATTAGA
The DNA here is from genome assembly GCF_004214815.1 of Aliarcobacter thereius LMG 24486. Taxonomy (NCBI): domain Bacteria; kingdom Pseudomonadati; phylum Campylobacterota; class Epsilonproteobacteria; order Campylobacterales; family Arcobacteraceae; genus Aliarcobacter; species Aliarcobacter thereius. The sequence goes on along the minus strand of NZ_CP035926.1, from coordinate 1,893,382 downwards.
AAGTTTGTAATTCCTGGAGATATTCCAAGATTTATAAGTGCAAAAAGATTTCTTTTTTTAAACTCTTTTTCAAAGCTTTGTTGCTCAAATTTTAAAGAGTTTATAACATCATCTTTATAGATATCACTAGCTAAATCAGCATAGTTTGCATTGAATTCTAAAGCTAGTTTCATAATATTAAGATTGTATGAAGGCGTTGAACTATTTATAAAAATATCAAAACCTTTTAACTCTTTTTTATACTTATCTGGATTATTAAAAATATCATCAAAATTTTCTATTTCTAAAAAATTTGAGTTTTCTAACAAATCAATATTTTTATAAAAATGTAATTTGGCTCTTTTCTCACTTCTTACAATAAATAGAAACTTTGCACAACTCTTTTTATTTTTATCTGCTTGTTCACTTAAAAGTGTTGAAATAACACTACAAACGGCACCAACTCCAAAGAATACAACTTTCATAATTCCCCCATCTTATTAAAAATATGATACTATTTTCGTATTTTATTTCAAAGGCACTTAATATGCAAAGACAAAAACCTTATTTAGATAGTTTTCCAGATTCAAATGGTTATTTTGGGAAGTTTGGTGGCTCTTTTATTCCACCTGAATTAGAAAAGCCATTTTTAGAGATAAATGAAGCATATAATAAACTATCAAAAGATTTTAACTTTATAAATGAGTTAAAAAATATAAGGAAATATTACCAAGGAAGACCTACTCCTATATATTTTGCAAAGAATATATCAAACAAAGTTGGTGGAAATATATATCTAAAAAGAGAAGACTTAAATCATACTGGAGCTCATAAATTAAATCACTGTATGGCTGAAGCACTTTTAGCAAAATATTTAGGAAAGAAAAAACTAATTGCTGAAACAGGAGCAGGGCAACACGGAGTTGCTTTGGCAACTGCAGCTGCTTATTTTGGATTAGAGTGCGAAATTCATATGGGTGAAGTCGATATAAAAAAAGAGTATCCTAATGTTGTAAAAATGAGAATATTAGGTGCAAAAATAGTAGCAGTTACAAAAGGTCTAAAAACATTAAAAGAGGCTGTTGATAGTGCATTTGAAGCATATTTAAAAGATACAAAGAATTCTATGTTTGCTATTGGTACTGTTGTTGGTCCAAGTCCTTTTCCTAAAATGGTTAGAGATTTTCAAAGTATAATAGGTTTTGAAGCAAGAGAGCAATTTTTAGATATGACAGGAAAACTTCCAGATATGGTTACAGCTTGTGTGGGTGGAGGAAGTAATGCTATGGGAATATTTAGTGGATTTATTGAAGATAGTGTAAAGTTATATGCAGTTGAACCAGCTGGAAAAGGTGATAAGATAGGTGAACATAGTGCAAGTTTAACTTATGGAGAAGAGGGAGTTATGCACGGATTTAACTCTATTATGTTGAAAGATGAAAAAGGTGAACCAGCACCTGTTCATTCAATTGGTAGTGGAATTGATTATCCATCTGTTGGACCAGAATTAGCATATTTAAGTAGTATTTCTAAAATAAATTTAGGACTTTGTAGCGATGATGAAGCAGTTGAAGCATTTTATACTTTATCAAGATTAGAAGGTATTATTCCAGCTTTAGAATCTTCTCATGCTCTAGCTTTTGCTATGAGATATGCAAAAGAGAATAAAAATGAATCAATTCTTGTGAGTTTAAGTGGAAGAGGTGATAAAGATATTGATTTTGTAATTGAAAACTATCCTTTAGTTTAAAAGTTTTAGCTTTTAAACTAAAGTTCTAATTCTAAAAGGCTTGAGTTTAAATTTTCACTATTTTGTGATGGAGCATCAAGTATAATAATATTTGATTTGTGTGTTATTTTTATTTTACTAGCTTGATTTTCTTCTAAAATTCTAATAAAATCTTCGAGTTTCTTTTGTGTAAAATTTTTATATTTTGAATTTAAACCAATATATGAAAAACCATCGTTCATACTTTTATGAATTCCCATTCTTGGTTTTTTTGGATCTATATTTGAATTTATTAAAGAAGAATCAAATATCTTAAAATCCAGCATAGAAGATAAAATATGAGAGAAATTTATTAATTCTAAATCTTCTATAAAACTTTTAAAATCTGTAGTTAAATAATCTTCTCTTTGACCATATTCTTTATAAATATTTGCAATGGCTCTTGCTGTTGGAATAACTTGAGAGTAAGCAATATTCCCAATTGAAGTAGAACCTATCTTTATCTCAAATACAATTTTATCTTTTAAATTTTTTCTAGCATTAAAACTAATATCAGGAATAACTCCAGCATCACAACCTTCAGGATAACCACTTATTGCAAATTGTAAAGAGTTTGGAAGATTAAAGAAGTTTTTATTTCCAACAAAAGTACTATTTAGTCTATTTGCTAACTCTTCAACATCAAAAAGCTGAGTTGAATCAAGACCATTTACAGGACAAGTTATAACACTTTTTATACTATGACCAGATTCAAAAAAACTTGACAAAGAAGATTCTTGCAAAATATTAAAAATATTTGGAAGAGTTGATAATCTTATATTTTTAAACTCTAGTTTTTGACCTTCATTGAAATTTACTTCATCAAAACCAAATCTTTTTAATAGAGCTAAAATAGTTTTTAATTGAATTAAATTTAATTCTCCTAAAAGCAGAGGAATTTTTAGGCTAAAGCTTGTTTGATTATTGTCTTCAACATAAATTCCATGCCATTTAAAGCGTTCTAAATCCTCTTTTGATAGCATTTCGCCTGTAACACAGTAATAAAATATATCAGCAATAATATCATTGCTTGATTTATCACTTTTTATTTTTTCTATATTTAGTTTGTATGACATAAATAATTCTCCCCTATTGAATAATCTCTTTGCAATTCCAGTGTGGAAAATGTTTTCTAACAAGAGCATTAAACTCTATTTCAAAATCACTATAAGAGTTTTTTTCTTTTTGATTAAAAGATTTACTTCTTATCATTCCTGCACCGACTGTATTATTTGAAACTCTATCTATTATTATAAAGCTTCCCATAGTTTTTATTTTATCATATGAATCATATGCAATGTTTTGTTCTAGGTCAAGTTTTACTCTTGCTATTTCGTTTAAAACTAAATTATCTGTTTTTTCTTGTTTTAAACTATTTACATCGGTTTTATAATAAATCTCATTTATTGTTCCACTTGTAGTTGTAGTTGCTCTTTTTATGAAATATTGCTTTTCTTTTACTAAAGCATTTTCGCTAAGCCAAACTAAATCAACATCAAAACTTGATGCTTCATCAATAAGATTATCACTTTTTACAATAATATCTCCACGACTTACATCAATTTCATCTTCTAAAGTTAAAGTAATAGCTTGATCACAATATGCATGAGTTAAATCTCCTTCATAAGTTACAATACTTTTTATTTTTGAACTTTTATTTGAAGGAATAACTGTAATTTCATCTCCAACTTTTATAACTCCACTAGCAATAGTTCCACAAAAACCTCTAAAATCAAGGTTTGGTCTATTCACATATTGAACAGGAAATCTGAAATTTTCTAAATCTCTATTACTATCTATTTTTACATTTTCTAAATACTCCAATAGAGTTTCGCCTTTATACCAAGGAGATTTTGTACTTCTATCAACAATATTATCACCATTTAAAGCAGATAAAGGAATTAAAGTTATTTTACTTTTTACTTCTAACTCCTTTGCAAAAGATAGGTAATCTTCTTTTATTGATTCAAAAATCTCTTCTTTGAAATCTACTAAATCCATCTTATTTACAGCTACTACAATATGGTCTATACCTAAAAGTTTATTTATAAAGGTATGCCTTTTTGTTTGAGTTTGAACACCATATCTGGCATCTATTAAAATAATTGCTAAATTTGCTGTACTAGCTCCCGTTGCCATATTTCTTGTATATTGTTCGTGACCTGGTGTATCTGCAATAATAAATTTTCTTTTTGGAGTTGTAAAATATCTATATGCAACATCAATAGTAATCCCTTGTTCTCTTTCACTTTGTAAACCATCAACCAATAAAGATAGATCAAATTCATTATTTGTTGTATTGTTTTTTTTACTATCTTTTTTTATATTTTCTAGTTGGTCTTCAAAAATTGTTTTAGAATCATGAAGTAATCTTCCAATAAGAGTAGATTTGCCATCATCAACATTTCCACAAGTTATAAATCTAAGAAGTTGTTTATTTTCATGCTCTTTTAAATAAGCTTTTATATCATTAATTTGTTCCATCTTAAAAGTATCCTTCAATTTTCTTTTTTTCCATTGAACCTGAGCTATCATTATCTATAACTCGTCCTTGCCTTTCACTTGTACGACTTAAAAGCATCTCTTTTATAATCTCTTCCAAAGTTGTAGCATTTGAACTAACAGCTCCTGTTAGAGGATAGCAACCAAGAGTTCTAAACCTTACCATCTCCTCTTTTATTACATCATTTTTTTCTATTGGCATTCTTTTATCATCAACCATTATTTTCACACCATCTTTTTCAACAATTGGTCTTTTATCTGCAAAATAAAGAGGCACTATTGGTATTTGCTCAAGATAAATATATTGCCAAATATCAAGTTCTGTCCAGTTTGAAAGTGGAAAAACTCTAATACTTTCGTCTTTATGAACTCTTGCATTATAAATATTCCAAAGTTCTGGTCTTTGATTTTTTGGATCCCATCTGTGATTTTTATCTCTAAAAGAGTAGATTCTCTCTTTTGCACGGGATTTCTCCTCATCTCTTCTAGCTCCACCAAAAACAGCATCAAATTTATATTTATTTAGTGCTTGTTTAAGTCCTTGAGTTTTCATAATATCTGTATGAACAGCTGAACCATGAGTAAAAGGGCTAATATTCATATCAATTCCATCTTGATTTGTATGAACTAAAAGCTCAAATCCTTCCTCTTTTGCTCTTTTATCTCTAAAAGCTATCATCTCTTTAAATTTCCATAATGTATCTACATGAAGTAGTGGAAATGGCAATTTTGCAGGTGCAAAAGCTTTTAGTGCAAGATGCAACATAACAGCTGAATCTTTTCCTACACTATACATCATTACAGGGTTATCAAACTCTGCAACAACTTCTCTTATTATATGAATTGATTCAGCTTCTAGTTGTTTTAAATGTGTTAGTTGTTTTGTATCTAACATCTATTCTCTCCTCTTTAATTTGTGTCTGTACTTTTTCTTTTTGCCAAAGGCTAGTTCTTACTCTCTTTTGGATATAAAAAATCACTTTTTGTGAAGTCCACACTCTTTATGATTAGGGTCTTCCCACCACCATCTTCCAGCTCTAATGTCTTCACCATCTTTAATTGCTCTTGTACAAGGTTCGCAACCAATACTTGGATAGCCACTATCATGAAGTTTGTTATAAGGAACTTTATTTGTTTTTATATAATCCCAAACATCATCTTCGCTCCAGTTTATAAGTGGATTTAGTTTTATAATTTTAAAATTATCATCCCACTCAATTATTGGCATATTGGTTCTTGTAACACTTTGAGAAGCTCTTAATCCAGTTATCCAAATATCAACATCTTTTAATGCTCTTTTAAGAGGTTCTATTTTTCTAATATTACAGCAGTTTTTTCTATTTTCTATACTTTCATAGTGACCATTTATTCCTTGAGAAATATATAGTTTTTCTATATCTTTATAATTTGGAAATAAAACTTCTATTTTTACACCATATTTTAAATTTGTTGCATCCATAACTTCATATGTTTCTTTATGTAATCTTCCTGTATCAAGAGTGAATACTCTACTATTTTTATCTACTTTAAGAATCATATCTGTTAAGACCTGATCTTCTGCACCAAAGCTAGAGCTGAAAGCAATATTTGAGTAATTATCAAATATATATTTGATTAAATCACTATGATTTAAAAGTAAAATTTTTTCTTCTATTTTTATAAAATCTTCAAAATTCATTATAAGCCTTTAGATTTGATAATCATTCTCTGTTGGTTTGTGTAAACCAAACTTTAGTTTATTCCAGATTCTTTCGTGATAATAGTATAAAATCATTTTTGTAATAACTTCAATACTTCCTATTGAAGCAGCCATAATTAAATTTCCAGTAACAAAATAAGATACAATCATTGTATCAAGTGTCCCAACTGTTCGCCAAGAAATTGTCTTGGCAACAGATCTATAAGGTTTTTCGTGCATATATACCTACTCTTCATATTCATAAAGACCAGAACTTAAGTATCTCTCTCCTGTATCACAAAGAATTGTAACAATTGTTTTACCTTTGTTTTCTGGTCTACTTGCAATAATTTTAGCAGCAAGGGCATTTGCTCCTGAAGATACACCTACAAGAAGTCCTTCCTCTTTTGCCAATTCTCTTGAAGAGTTTATTGCATCATCATTATCTATTTTGATAACTTCATCAATTTGCTTTGTATTTAAAACATCAGGTATAAATCCAGCACCAATTCCTTGGATTTTGTGTGGTCCAGGGTTTCCTCCACTTAAAACAGGACTAGCTTCTGGCTCAACTGCAATTATTTTAATATTTGGATTATGAGCTTTTAAAACTTCACCAACACCTGTTAAAGTTCCACCAGTTCCAACACCAGCAATAAAGAAGTCCACTTTTCCATCTGTATCTCTTAAAATCTCTTTTGCAGTTGTTTCTTTATGAATTGCAGGATTTGCAGGATTTTGAAACTGTTGTAAAATAATTGAATCTTTAATTTCATTGTTTAATTCAACTGCTCTTTCAATAGCACCTTTCATACCTTTTTCAGCTGGAGTTAGTTCAAGTTTTGCTCCAAGTGCAACAAGAAGTCTTCTTCTTTCAACACTCATAGATGCAGGCATTACAAGAATAAGTTTTAATCCTAAAGCTGCACTAACACTTGCAAGTGCAACTCCTGTATTTCCACTTGTTGGTTCAATTATTGTTGAACCTGTTTTGATTTTTCCTTCTTCTAGAGCAACTTTAATCATATTTGCACCAATTCTATCTTTAACACTTGAACTAGGATTCATAAATTCACATTTACCTAAAACCGTAGCTCCTTCTTTACTTGCTTTTTGTAATTTCACTAAAGGAGTGTTTCCTATTAGTTCTGTTATATTGTTTGCATATGCCATAATACTTTCCTCTCTTTATTATATATTGTAATGTAAAAACTGATTATATTTGTTTTGATACTCATCTAATTTTGATAAGCTTAAATCAAATATCTTTTTCATTTTCTCTTTTGACTCATCGAAAAATAAGTCTAATATTGGATTATTTGTCTTTTGGTCAGCAATTTTTAAGTCATCTTCCAAAGTTATCAAAATATCCACCACTTTTATATCATCTGCACTTCTTGCTAAATGATAACCACCTCTTGCACCTCTTATACTGTTCACAAGACCAGCTTTTCTTAGTTTTCCTAAGAGCTGTTCAAGATAGTTCTGCGGTATAGACGCATTTGCAGAAATATCTTTAATTTGCATGGGAGAGTCATCATTATGTTTTGCTAATTCATGCATAGCTGACAATCCGTAAATCCCTTTTGTCGAAATTAAAGGCATATCTTAACTCTTAAACTAATGCTTGATTTAAATCTTCAATTAAATCAACACTATCTTCTAAACCAATTGAAAGTCTAATTGTAACAGGACTTACACCAGCATTTTTTAACTCTTCTTCACTTAATTGAGAGTGCGTTGTTGAAGCTGGATGAACAATAAGTGATTTACTATCTCCAATATTTACAACCACACTAAATAGTTTTGCACTATCAATAACTTTTTTGGCTTCTTCAAAACTGCTTACTTCAAATGAAATTAATCCACTTGCTAAGCCATTTTTGAAATATTTTTGAGCTTTTGTAAAATATTTATCATCTTTAAGACCAGGGTAATTTACACTCTTTACTTTTGGATGAGATTTTAAAAACTCAGCAATTTTTAAAGCATTGCTTGAATGTTTCTCAACTCTAATACTTAAAGTTTCTAGGCTTTGAATTAGTAACCACGAGTTAAATGGTGCAGGAGTTGCTCCAATATCTCTAAGAAGTGATAATCTAACTCTTAAACAAAAGTTTGGAAGAGGAACATCTGTATAAACAAGTCCATGATAAGAAGCATCAGGAGTTGTAAAGTGTGGGTATCTTGCACTATTTTGTTTGAAGAAATCTGCTAAACCATCTCTTTCAACTATAATTCCACCTAAAGCTGTACCATTTCCACTTGTATATTTACTTGTTGAGTGAACAACAATATCAACTCCCCAAGAGATTGGGTTAAATAGATATGGAGTTGCAACAGTATTATCACAAATTGTGATAATTCCATATTTCTTTGCTACTTCAACTATTTTTTCAATATTTGGAATTGCAATTTGTGGATTTGAAAGAGATTCAAAAAAAATACCTTTTGTTTTATCATCTACTAAGCTTTCTAAATCATTAGCATCATCACTTTTAAAAGTTTTTACAGAGATTCCAAATCTTTTTAAAGTAAAATGAAACAGAGTTACACTTCCACCATAAAGTTTATCAGAGATTAAAATATTATCTCCAGCTTCAGCAATATTTGCAATAGCATAAAAAATTGCACTAGCTCCACTTGCAGTTGCAAGAGCAGCAGCACCATTTTCAAGCTGTGCATATCTTTGCTCAAAAATATCTGTTGTTGGATTTGTTAATCTTGTATAAATTGAACCAAGCTCTTTTAATCCAAAGAGATTTGCTGCATGTTCACTATCTCTAAAAGCATAAGCTGTTGTTTGAGAAATAGGAATAGCCATCTCGCCATTTCCATTTTTTTTATCATATCCAGTATGGATTGCAATTGTATCTTTTTGCATTTTATATCCTTTGTTTTTTAATCAAGTTTAAATTTATGTAGAATTATAAGCAGATTTTTTTTAATTGTCAAGTCTTTTAATCAAATTTATATAAATATGATTAGGTAGGGCTTTCGATTAAAGTATATCAAATTAATATGGATTGAGAAACTATTTAAACTTAATTAGGTTAAAATATTAAAAATAAAGATTTAGGATAAGTTTTGAAAATAGCAATTATAGGTGGTGGTGCAGCTGGAATAATAGCAGTAATTACAGCAAAAAGATTAAATAAAGATTTACAAATAGATATTTTTGATGCAAATAAAAGTTTGGGGAAGAAAATACTTGCAAGTGGAAATGGAAGATGCAATATTTCAAATACAAAAATTACATCAAAGAATTATTTAGGAGAAAATCCAGATTTTGTAAATTTTGCTTTAAAAGAGTTTGATTTTAAAGCTTTTCTTAAATTTTGTAAATCTATTGGATTAATGCTAGATATAAAAGAGAGTGGAAAAGTTTATCCACTATCAAATGAAGCAAAATCAGTAGTAAATCTTTTGGCTTTAGCTTTAGAAAAGCTAGAAGTAAATATTTATTATGAACATTTTATACAAAAAGTAGAAAAAAAAGATGATAAATTTATAATTATTGCAAATGAGAAAGAGTTTAAAAACTATTCTAAAGTTTTAGTTTCAAGTGGATTAGGAGCAGCTCCTCAGTTAAATTCAACTGAAATAGGGCTTGAAATAGCTTCAAGTTTTGGACACACTTACAATCTTACATATCCAAGTCTTGTTGGACTTCAAACAAAAGAAAACTACAATGGAAAACTTCAAGGTGTAAAAAAAGAGTGTAAAGTATCTTTATATGTAAATGGAACTTTAGAAGATGAAATTTTTGGAGATGTTCTATTTACATCTTATGGGGTTTCAGGGTTTGCAATACTTGATATTTCACAAAAAGCAGTTTTGGCTTTGAGTCAATATTTTGATGTAGAATTAAGAGTTAATTTATTTCCAAATTTAAATGTAAATGATTTAGCAGATCAGATTGCAACTCTCTTTAAATCTTTACAAAAAGAGAGAGTAGTTGATGTTTTAGTAGGAGTTGTTTCAAATAAAATTGCTCCTATTTTACTAAATATTTGCAAAATAGATTTAGATACAAAAATAGAAGATATAAATACAAAACAGATAAAAGCAATTTCTCACCAATTAAACTCTTGGAGATTAAAAATAGTAAATACACAAGGATTCTCTCATGCAGAAGCTAGTGGAGGAGGTGTAAAAACATCAGAGATAAATGATAAAACATATGAAAGTAAGCTTATAAATAATTTATATTTTGCTGGTGAGGTTTTAGATATTGTTGGAAATAGAGGTGGATTTAATCTTCATTTTGCTTGGGCAAGTGGTTATATAGTGGGAAGAGCTTTGATTAAATAATTTAAACTCATATAAAATAATATTTTTAAATTTAACTAAAGAATACAAAGGTAAAATATCAAAATTTTACAAATGAGGACTAAGATGTTAAAGAATTTAAATACAAAAACAAAATTATTTTTATTTCCTGCAATATTTGTTATTACAATTATAGCAACAATTATAATATATAGCTTATCAATAACTTATGTACAAGAGAGAATTAAAGTATCTTCTCAAACAACACAATTAATAGATAATTTACTTAAAGCGAGAATTGCTGTTTATCAATTTATGTTAAATCCTACAAAAGATGAAAAAGAAAATGTAGATAAAAAATGGGAAACTATGATAAAAGATACTCTATTATTAAAAGATTTATTTGCATCAAGTGAGAATAAAGAGCTTTGCGATCTTACAATCTCTTATATAAAAGATTATGTAAAAAGCCTTGATGCTTTAGCAGAACACTCTTTTAGTACAAATAAAGATGAAACTAGATTACAATATGAATCTACTATGAAATCTATTGTAAAACTAGTAACTAGTATAGAAAAAAACTATGATGATATGAATAAAAGAAATGCTGAATTAAGAGATAATTCAATTCATTCATTAACAATGAACTTACTTCTTGTAGGTTCTTTATCGATGGTACTATTCATATTATTCTCTATTTTCTTATCAAACTCAATTACAAAATCATTAAATAACTTTAAATCAGGACTTTTAAGTTTCTTTAATTTCTTAAATAGAAAATCAGATGATGTTGTAGCATTAGATGATTCAAGCAAAGATGAATTTGGGGAGATGGCAAAACTTATTAATGATAATATTGATATTGTTCAAGATACTTTAGAAAAAGATCATGAATTAATTGATGAAGCAAAAGCTGTTATGATAAGAGTTAGAAATGGTTGGTATTCTCAAACAATCGACAAAACAACTCCAAATAGATCTTTAAATGAATTTAAAGATGAATTAAACTCAATGATAAGTAATACAAAAGAGAGATTTGAACATATAAATGATATTTTAAGTGCTTACTCAAATTATGATTATAGACCAATTTTAGAACTTGGAAAAGATGATGAAGAAGGTGGAGTTCTTGAGAAGATGATTACAGGAATAAATACTCTTCAAAATGCGATAGTTTCTATGTTAAAAGATAGTTTAAAAAGAGGAGTTAGTCTTGAAGAGTCTTCAAAAACATTGATTGAAAATGTAAATAGTTTAAATCAAAGTTCAAATGAAGCAGCAGCATCTTTAGAAGAAACAGCAGCAGCTCTTGAAGAGATTACAAGCACAGTTATTAGTAATTCAAATAATGTTATTCAAATGTCTGGTTACTCAAATGAAGTTAGTAATTCTGCTAAAAAAGGTCAAGAGATGGCAAGAAATACAGCAAATGCTATGGATGAAATTACAAATCAAGTAAACAATATAAATGAAGCAATAAGTGTAATAGATAATATTGCATTTCAAACAAATATCTTAAGTTTAAATGCAGCAGTTGAAGCAGCAACAGCAGGAGAAGCTGGAAAAGGTTTTGCAGTTGTTGCTGGTGAAGTAAGAAATCTTGCAAATAGAAGTGCAGAAGCTGCAAGAGAGATTAAAGATATTGTTGGAATAGCAAATTCAAAAGCTCAAGAAGGAAAAAATATTTCAGATCTGATGATAAAAGATTATGAAGGACTTTTAAGTAATATTGCAAAATCTTTAGAGATGATAAATGAGATATCAAATGCTTCAAAAGAGCAACAAAGTGGTATTTCTCAAATAAATGATGCTGTTACAATGCTTGATCAGAAAACACAACAAAATGCTGTAATTGCTTCAAAAACACAAAGTATTGCAAATCAAACAGATGGAATTTCTAAAAATATTGTAGAAGATGTTATTGCAAAAAGATTTATTGGAAAAGATGATATTCTTGTAAAAAGCAGAAAGCAGTCATCAAAAGAAGATAAGCTTGTAAGTAAAGAAGAAGTAATAAAAAATGAAAAGCCTACGAAAATTCTTGAAATAAAAGAACAAAAATCAGATGATGAGTGGGAAAGCTTTTAAATAAAGAGGATTATCCTCTTTATTTAAAGCCAAGAAATAATTACTCTTTTATCTCTCCACCTAAAGTTTTAAAAATATCTACTCTATTTTCTAGCTCACTTAAAACTAAATTTGTATAAGCTATTTTCGAATTTATATACTCTTTTTGTGCAATTAGTAAAGATAGATAACTTCCTTTCCCAATTTTATATGAGTTTAAAACAATATTATATGTATCTTTTAAAGATTCTAAAAGTAAAGAGTAGTTCTCTAGTTTAGAAGCAATATTTTTTCTAATAGCCAAAGTATCATTTACTTCTTTGAAGGCTGTTTGAATAGCTCTTTCATACTCTTTTAAAGCTATTTCTTGCTCTTTTTTTGAATATTCTAATCTTTTTATATTTTCACCAGCAGTAAAAATAGGAATATTTATACTTGGACTAATTTGCCAAAATGTATTTTGGTTTGAAAATAATCCACTTAGAGAGTTACTAGCATAACCAGTATTTGCAGTCAAGCTAATACTTGGGAAGAAAGCAGCTCTTGCTGCACCTATATTTGCATTTTTTTCTCTTAATTTAAATTCATACTCTTTTATATCAGGTCTATTTAGTAAAACATTTGATTCTATTTGATAATTTAAAGTATCAATATAATCAGCTTTTAAAAAATTGCTTGGTATTAAGTTTTCATCAAGTTTAGAAGAGATTAAAAGTTCAAGTGCATTTATACTTTTTGATACTTCATTTTCAAACTCTAAACTTATATTTTCCATCTCTTTAAGTGAAGCTAAACTCGCCAACATTTCCTGTTTTGAAGCAGCTCCTAAAACATATTTTTTACTTGTTAAAGTATAAACTTCTTCTAGATTCTTTAGAATTTCATCTGATAGTTTTTGATTTTCTAAGCTACTTGCTAATTTTAAATAAGAATTTATAGTTTCAGATATCAATAGAAGCTTTGTACTATTATAAGCATATTTTGTAGCAAGAAAACTATTCTTAGCAGCTTCATTTAAACTTTGATTTTTACCAAATAAATCAAGCTCAAAAGATGCTGTAACATTTGCTTTATAGTTATTTAATATTCTATTATTTGGATTTGTTGTATCACTTGCTTTTGTTCTATCTAAAGAAGGGTTTGCATCTATTTTTGGAAATAGATTTGAAGTTTGTATTCCATAAAGAGCTTTTGAACTCTCAATTTTTAAAAGAGCTATTTCTAAACTCTTATTATTTTCTAAAACAAGATTAATAATAGTTTTTAGTTTTTCATCTTTTAAAAACGCATTACTATTTAACTCTTCAAATCTCTTATTTTTATTCTGTTCATAATTTTTAAATGACTCTTTTGTAAAATCTTTATCTTCAAGATTAAGATTTGGCTGCATTGAAGTACAAGATACAAAAAAGAGTGCTAAAATAAAATAAAATATATATCTAAACATTTTTACTCTTTACTAAATACTTTTTTTATAAATATATAAAATAGAGGAACTAAAAATAGAGTCAATATTGTTGCACTAATTGTTCCACCTATTATTCCTGTTCCTATTGCAATTCTACTGTTTGCACCAGCACCTGAGGATATTGCAAGAGGTATAATTCCTGCAATAAATGCTAAAGAGGTCATAATTATTGGTCTTAGTCTTAGTTTAGCACCAAGAATTGCTGACTCTAATAAACCCATTCCATTCTTATAAGAACTATTTATAAACTCAACTATCAAAATGGCATTTTTACTTGCAAGTCCCATAACTGCCAAAAGAGCAACTTGGAAATAAATATCATTATGTAAATCTCTTAAAAGTACAGCCAATACAACCCCAAAAAGTCCTAAAGGAACAACTAATATTACAGAAAAAGGAACACTCCAGCTTTCATATAAAGCAGCCAAACATAAAAATACAACTAAAAGTGAAATAGAATATAGTAGCATGGATTGATTACTAGCCATTCTTTCTTGATAAGATGCTCCACTATATGCACTCATAGTTCCATTTGCTAATGAGTTAGATATTTTATCCATCTCTTTCATTGCAAATCCAGAACTAACTCCATCTTTTGCATCACCTTCTATTTGATAAGACATAAATCCATTAAATCTAGTTAATTGTTCAGGTCCATATTCCCAAGAAAAATCACTAAATTCTGAGAATGATGTCATTGAACCACTATTATTTCTTACTTTCCATTTATAAAGATCTTCAGGAGCACTTCTAAATGGAGCATCACCTTGAATATAAACTCTTTTTACTCTAGTTCTATCTATATAATCATTTACATAAACACCACCCCAAGCAGCACTTAAAGTAGTATCAATATCCCTTAAGTTTATTCCTAGACTTGTTGCTTTTTCAATATTGTAAGAGATTTTTAATTGAGGAGATTCTTCAGCACCATCTGATCTTACAGATTTTATATATTGATTATTTTTAGCTTCTTCTATAATATTATCTTTAACTTCTAGTAACTCTTCTCTACTTATGTTTGAACTTGCTAGTAATTGGAATTCAAAACCATCATTAGAACCTAAACCTTGAACAACACTTGGATTAAAGGCAAAAACTCTAGCATCACGAATAAAATATTTACTATTTGGATCATTAAACTCTTTTAATGCTCTTGCAGAAATCTTATCAACATGACCATCTTTATCTCTTTCATCCCAAGACTTTAAAGATATAAAAGCTGTACCAACATTTTGTCCACTACTTCTTGAGCTAAAACCTGAGATTGTGAAAATTGTATTTAAATATTTCTCTTCTTTTTTCATAAAGTAATCTCTGATAATATTTGCAGTATCAACTGTTCTTGAAGCAACAGCTCCACTTGGAAGTGTATATTGAACCATCATACTTCCTTGATCTTCTTTTGGAAGAAAGCTTGTTGGAAGTTTTGTAAACATATAAACTGATGAAATAATAATTAATAGATAAAAAAATGCCCATCTTTTTGAGAAAAATATACTTTTCTCTACAAGTTTAGAATATTTTTCTGTTAAAGATTCAAATTTTGAATTAAACCAATAAATAAATCCTCTATTTTTTTCTTGATGAGGTTTTAAAATAGTTGCACAAAGTGCAGGAGTTAAAGTTAAAGCTACAATAACAGATAAAATCATAGATGAAACAATAGTAACAGAGAATTGTCTATATATAACTCCCGTTGAGCCTCCAAAAAATGCCATAGGTAGAAATACAACTGATAAAACAGTTGTAATACCTATTAATGCACTTGTAACTTCTTTCATTGATAAAATAGTTGCTTCTCTTGGATTTAAACCTTTTTCATTCATATTTCTTTCAACATTTTCAACTACAACAATAGCATCATCAACCAAAAGACCAATAGCTAAAACAAGAGCAAACATTGTAAGAGTATTTATTGAAAAACCTAAAATATTTAATATAGCAAAAGTTCCTAAAAGTACAACAGGAACAGCAATAGCTGGGATTAATGTTGCTCTAAAATTTTTCAAAAATAAAAACATGACTAAAACAACTAAAATAATTGCTTCAATTAAGGTTTTAATAACTTCATAAATAGAAGCTTTTATAAATAGAGTTGTATCCCTTGGATAAGCTATTTTATAGCCTTCAGGTAAAAAACTTTCACTCTGTTTTAAAAACTCTTTTACTCTATTAGAAGTAGCAACTGCATTTGCACCACTTGCAAGTTGAATAGAAATTCCTGAAGCAGGTGAACCATTTAAAGAAGTGATGTTGCTGTAACTTTGTGCACCAATCTCCACTCGAGCAATATCTTTTATTTTTACACTACTTCCATCTAGATTTGCTTTTAGAATTATATTTTCAAACTCTTCGACAGTTTTGAATTTGCTTCTAGCTGTAACAGTAACTGACAGTTGTTGATCACTTAATGTGGGCATAGAACCTAATATTCCAGCACTTGCTTGAGAATTCTGAGAATTTATTGCACTTTGTATATCGCTAGGAATTAAAGAAAATTGTTCTAGTTTATAAGGATCAAGCCAAATTCTCATTGCATATTGACCACCATAAACACTAACTTCTCCAACACCATCAATTCTTGCAATACTATCTTGAAGATTGCTTACTAAAAAGTCACTAATATCTGTTCTATCTGCACGATTACTTGAGTCATAAACACTTGCTAACATTAAAAAGTCATTTTGTGATTTATATACTCTTACACCTTGTCTTTGTACATCTTCAGGAAGTCTTGATAAAATCTGTTCTACTTTATTTTGAACTTGAACTTGTGCAATATCAGGGTTTATTCCTTGATTAAAAACTACACTTATTCTTGATCTTCCAGATGAACTAGAGCTTGAAAAGAAATATAACATTCCATCTAGACCTGTTAGTTGCTGTTCTATTATCTGAGTTACACTATTTTCAATAGTTTCAGCAGAAGCCCCTGTATAAGTTGCAAAGATATTTATTTGAGGTGGAGCAATATCAGGATATTGTTCAACAGGTAATAAATATAGGCTTACCACACCACTTATCATAATAATAAGAGATATAACCCAAGCAAAAATAGGTCTAAATATAAAGAAATTTGCAATCATTTTGATACTTTGTATTTGCTATTTAAATCTTTTGGAGATATTTTTGTATTACGATTTATCTTATTTAAACCCTCAATTACTACTTTGTCTTTTTCATTTAATTTATCTTTGATAAGCCAGAAATTACCAAATGATCTTAATATCTCAACTTTTTCTTCTCTTGTTGTTAAATCATCATTTATTAGTGTAATTATAGGATTTGCTTTTTGATCTCTTAATACAGCTTGTTGAGGAAGTAAAAATCCATCAAAGCTTTTTTGGCTTTGTAAATTTGCTTTTACAAACATTCCTGATAATAAAATATTGTTTGGATTATTAAATATTGCTCTTATTTTTACTGTTTGAGTATTTTCATCAACGCTAAGTTCTTTGCTTTGTAAATTACCTTCAATTTCATAAGATAAATCATCATTTAAAGCTAAAGTTACTTTTGTATTGTTATCAAAATCTATTATTGATTTTGCTCTTAGATATTCACTATAAGAAAGATTTAAATCTACAAAAACTGTACTACTATCTTTTATACTTGCTAAAAAATCACTTTGATTTGCATTTACTAAAGCACCTGTTGTAACAGTAGAAACACCAATATAACCACTAATTGGAGCTTTTATTTGACATCTATCTAAATTTATTTTTGCATCTTCTAATTCTGCTTCTTTCTTTTTAACTTCAGCTAGTGCTTGAAGATAAGATGCTTCAATCTCTTCAAACTCTTGTTTTGAAATACCTTCAAACTTTAGTAATTCATTTGATCTTGAATTTTTTGCTAAAGCACTTTTTAAATATGCATTTGCACTTTGTAATTCAGCTTTTATTTTATTATAATTTGCTTTGTATGTAGAATCATCTATTTTATATAAAATATCGTTTTGCTTTACAAAACTTCCTTCTATAAATAGTTGCTCTTTTATTATTCCACTAATTTGTGGTCTTATTTGTGCAATCTGTTTTGCTTTTACACGACCACTTAAAGTCATATCCAATAAAAGACTTTGTTTAACAGGATTTATATATCCAACTTCAACTATTTTCTCTTTGATGCTTGATTGTTCAACATTTGAACAAGAGCTTAAAAATATAGTTATGAAGATTAAAATTAGTAGTTTTTTAAATATTTTCAATTTTATTCCCAAATTTTCTTTTAATTCTATAATATTAAGATTAACATAATTTTAATATTAATAAAGATTATCAAAAATTACTGCTTTATCTCTTCCATTCTCTTTTGCTTTATAAAGTGCAATATCTGCATAATTTAATAGCTCATCAGGACTTTTAATATTTTTATTAAATGAAGATATACCTAAACTAATAGTTAATTGCTTAGGATAGGTACTAAATATATGATTTTTAATAGCTTGATTTAATTTTTCTGCTAATAAGATTGCATCTTCACTTGAGCTATTTGGGCAAATTATTAAAAACTCTTCTCCTCCCCATCTTCCTAAAATATCAGATTCTCTAATAGAAGATTTCAAAATAGAAGCTGTTTCTTTTAATACATCATCACCTATTTTATGCCCGAAATTATCATTTACTAATTTAAAAAAATCAATATCTAAAATAATAAGACTAAAACTACTTTCATATCTTTTTGCTCTTTCAAACTCTTGTTTTAAAGCATCATCAAGTTTTGTTCTATTGTATAAAGATGTTAATTTATCTGTAATTGATAGCTCTTTTAATTCAGCATTTTTTATACGCAACTCTTCAGTTCTTTGTGATATCTTCTCTTCAAGATAAGTTTGGTGTTCAAAAATTGATTTTGACATAGATGTAAAAGAATCAGAAAGTAGAGCAATTTCATTTATATTTGTATCTATTTGAATTATATTAAAATCTTTACTTTTAATTCTATTACTCTGTTCTACTAAAGAATAAATAGGTTTTGTAATTACTCTTGAAAGATATAATATAAAAGGAATTGTGAGAATATTTAAAACAACAAAGATAGACAATAGCCATATTACTTCATTCTTATATGGTTTTGTTAATAATTCATAATCAGCAAGAATTGCTAAATAACCATTATTATAAGTCTCTAAATCAATAACTTTTAAGATATATTTTTTATCATTTTCTTCTATGATTCTAGCTTTTTTATAATATTCTTTGTCGAAGTTATTATTTAGAATATTCTTAAAAATATTTACATCTTCAGATAAGTAAGATAGGATATTTTTTTCTGGATCAAATAAAAACAGATCCATACTTTCAACTTCAATATGCTTTTTTAAAGAGTCTAAATAGTTATGAATTAATAGATCTAAAGATATTATAAACTCATTATTATAAGACTTTTTTGAGTAAGTAATACCTAATGCTTGGGCATTTATAAAATGGTATGGAAATGTTTTTGTAACATTATCACTTATAACAGCACTTTTAAACCAAGGTCTTTGTTTTGCATCATAATTATTCTTTTTTATTCTTTGAGAGCTAATCTTTAAATCTTTATCATAAAATGTATATTCAATATTATTTACATTATGATTTATAGATTTTAATAAAAGCCATCTTTCATTCTCTTTTGCATTATAGAAATTTCCAAGCTCTTTATCTATATTTAAATCTATAACTTGAATAAAATCATTTTGTTTTGAAAATGTATAAATAGCATATAAACTAGAGTTTGTTTCAAGAAGTTTTGTATAAATTTCTATAACATTTAAATCTTCTTCAATAAAACTAAGAACTTTTACTGTACTTGAATAAGTAATATCTTTTTGTTCAATATTATTTTTTAAATCTATTGATATTCCTTCAAGTTTTGAATTAATTTTAGAAATAGCTATTTTTTCGCTATAAAAAAATAATTGACTAGCTATTACAATTGTTAGAATAGAAACTATTAGTAATGAAAATAAGAAAATTGTATTGCTTAGAGAAATACCTTTATTAAAAATGACTTTTGATACTTTATCCAATATATAACTCCAATATTAATAGAAGATTATATCAAATAAAACAAAATATTTAGTTTGAACTTTCATCAAAGTTTTGTTAACATAAAAAATAATTAATATAAAACAATATAGAAACGAAGGGAAAATATGAATAAGAATTTTGAAAAATTAGTTCAAGAAGAGTTTAATTATAATATTGCATTTCAAATACATTTAAAAGAGTTTAACCAAAATGTAAGAGATGAACTTGAAAGAAGAGTAAGTGAAGTTTTCTTTTTCTCAAAAGGTGTTGATTGGAAGTTCGATAGTTTTGGAATAGAAAAAGCTGGTGAAAGAAAGATTGATATTTTGGGATATTTTATTTTTAGAGCAGTTGAAGTAGATAAAATAAAAAAACTATTTACTGATGAATTTAAAGATTATCCAAATGCAATAAAACTTTCATGTTCTGTTGCAAAATATCAAAAAACAGATGAAGAGTTTTTTGAGATAGAGTTATAAAGCCTAAGCTTTATAACTTTTTAAAATAATTAGATTTATTATAGAAATCAATGTAATACTAAAAGCAATTATAAAAAATCCATCATCTGCAAAGTTTAAAGCAATAGATGAAATTATAGCTCCTAATCCAAACTGTAAAATTCCAATAACTCCACTAGCAACTCCAGCATTTTTAGAAAAATGTTCCAAAGCCATAGCCATACAATTTCCAAAAATAAAAGCCATCATACTCATATATGAAGCAATAATAATCATAATTCCAAATAAATTTATATCTTTATGAATTATTAAAAATATTACTCCTATAAATATTTGAAATAGTATTGCAGATTTTGCTATAAAAAGTGCAGAATATTTTTTAAGTAAAGATACATTTACTTTTATCATAAACATTAAAATAATGAAGTTTATACCAAAAAATAGTGGAAATAAATCAGTAGAAATCTGAAAATGTTCAATATAAATATAAGATGTTCTTGCAATTATTATGAAAAAACCACCAAAACTAAGAGCAAGTACAAACATGGCTTTTAGTGCTGTTTTATGGGTAAGAACACTTTTATATGATTCAATAATTCCAATAGAACTTTTTACAAAGCTTTCAGGTAAATCTTTATATATAAAAAATGCAACAAGTAAAGCATAAATTGTAAGAAAAACAAAAATTCCTTCCCAAGGAAAGAAATGAATAATAGCTGCACCAATAACAGGTGCTATGAGTGGAGCAATACTTCTAATAATTCCAATTAAAGAAAAAACTTTTGCTGCTTCTTGTCCTTTAAATCTATCTCTTATAGCAGCAGCAGCGTTTACAACAGTAATTCCACCAAAAAATGCTTCTAAGAATCTATAAATCCAGAGTTCATATACTGAAGAAGAAAAGATGATTAAAAAACTAAAAAAAGCATAACCAATAAGTCCAATTATTGAACCAAATCTTCTTCCATATCTATCAGAAATAGGACCACCAAATATTTGTCCTGTGGCAAAACCTATTAAAAATATAGATAAAGATAGTTCAATTTGATAAGTATTTACATTAAAATATTTTGCAATTTCTGGAATAGATGGTAAATATGTATCAACTCCCATTGGAGCAACAGAAGATAATATTGATAATAATATTATTAAATATATGTGATTAATTGATTTTTTCATTGATGCTCTTTAAATAGGAAATATATAAAATAAAATGTAGAGAAGGTAGTATTCTACCTTCAATAAGTGGCTTATAAAAGTATGTTATTTTAACATACTATTTAACATCCATAAATTTTTTTCTAGTTCAGCAACTTTATCATCTGCAAAAGCTTCAGTTCCTTTATCATTTGCATCACCAGCAACTTGGCTTAATGTTTTGAACTCTTTTAATAAATATGTAAAATCTGTAACAATTTTTTCAACAATCTCTTTTGACTTAAAGCAATCAGCAGTTTCTGTTGCAATTTTTGTTGTTTTTGCTAGGGCATCTATTGTAAGAAGTGCTTTCCCACCAATAATAATTGCTCTTTCAGCTGTATCATCAAAAAGAGTTGACATCTCATTATATAAACCTTCTGTAAAGTTATGAACAGGATGGAAATCCATTCCTTTTACATTCCAATGAAAGTTATGAAGCTTTACATAAAGTGCGTGAGCATCTGCTTGAATTTGGTTTAATTGAATAATTATTTTTGACATTTTAAATCCTTTTTAATAATAAAATACTCTTTATTATATATACAAAATAATAAATTGTCAATATTAAATGATAATCTTTATAATTTAGAAAGATAAAAGCAAGATGATAATTTTATTTATAAAGCTTAAAATAATCTTAAAAACTAAGTCTATTTATGTTTAAAATAGTTTCTTTGAGATACAATCAATTGTCATAGTTGATTATTTTGGTGTTTTTATATCTTTATTAATATAAAAATTATACAAGGAAAAGGAGAACCGATGAAAAAGCTTTTATTGCTTTGTACACTTTTTTTAACATCTAGCTTATTTGCTAATGAGGTTTTTTATACAGGAAGTGTTAAGAATTTGTATGAAACTTCAAAAAGTAATAGTACAAAAGGAAGATTATTGCCAACTTCTAAAGTTGAGATTTTAGGTGAAGAGAATAATAAATATAAAATAAAAATTGTAGGTTTTGCAAAAGAGGGTGTGGAACATGCTCTATATTTTACTCAAAAAAATAGGATATTGGTTGCTGGATTATCAAAAAATAATAGTTTTGAAGTTTTAAGTTCAAAAAGAACAGGAAATGAAGATTACAAACAAATAGAATTTATAGCTTTTATAGATAAAGATAATTTAACAAAAGATTTAGATTCATTATATGCAAAAGCAGCAGAACTTTATGGAAATAACTGCGGAATCTGTCATAGTGCACATGATAAAAAAGAGTTTACAGCAAATCTTTGGCCAAGTGTTATGAAATCAATGCTTAGTAGAACAGCTTTAACAAAAGAGGATAACTATTTAGTTGTTCAATATTTACAAAAACATTCAAAAGATATGGAGTAGGGGATGAAAAATATAGATAAAAAAAGAAGAAGTATTTTAAAGTTTGCAGTATTATTTGCAGCAGTTCCATTTGTTGATGTTGTAACAAATAGAACAAATCTTTTAGCTGCAAGTGTTTCAAAGTTTTCTACAAATTTAATACAAAATGGTGAAGTTATAACAGCAGCTCACTGGGGAACTATTAAACTTACAATTAAAGATGGAAAAATTATAAAATCTGAGCCAATTCAAAAAACATCAGATATTTATAATCCATTACAATACTACACACAAGATTTAGTATATGCAAAAGATAGAATAAAATATCCAATGGTTAGAAAATCTTATTTAGAAAATCCAAATAATTCAAAACCAGAGTTAAGAGGAAATGATGAATGGGTTAGAATACCTTATGAAAAAGCTATTAAATTAATTGCAAATGAGATTAAAAAAACTAGAAAAGAAAAAGGTGCTGAAGGTGTTTTTGCAGGAAGCTATGGATGGAAAAGTAGTGGAAATATGCATAACTCAAGAGTTTTACTACATAGATTTATGAATGTAACAGGTGGATTTACTGGAACTTTAGGAGATTATTCAACAGGTGCAGCTCAAGTTATTATGCCTCACGTTTTAGGAACTATTGAAGTTTATGAACAGCAAACATCTTGGCCACTTGTACTTGAAAATTCTGAAGTAGTTGTAATTTGGGGAGCAAACTTAATAAGAACTCTTAAAATATCTTGGACTTCATCAGATGAACAAGGTTTCAAATATTTAGAGAAGTTAAAGAAATCAAATAAGAAGATTATTTGTATAGATCCAGAAAAAAATGAAACTTGTACATATTTAAATGCAAAATGGCAACCAATAGTTCCTGGAACAGATGTTGCTTTTATGATGGGGATGGCTTATCATTTAATAAAAACAAAGAATTATGATAAAGAGTTTTTAGAAGAGTACACAGAAGGTTTTGATAAATTCAAAGATTACCTTTTTGGAAAAGAAGATAAAGTTATAAAAAATACAAAATGGGCATCAAAAATTTGTGGAATTGATGAAAAGACTATCAAAGAATTAGCTTTATTAATGTATCAAAATAGAACAATGATAATGGCAGGTTGGGGAATTCAAAGAGCTCAATATGGAGAACAAACTCACTGGATGATAGTTACACTTGCTTCAATGCTTGGACAAATTGGACTTCCAGGAGGAGGATTTGGGTTTTCTTATCACTATTCAAATGGTGGAGCTCCTACAACAAAAGGTGGAGTAATAGGTGGAATTACTTCAACAGTTGGTTCAACAGTAACAACAGGTGGAGCTTCATGGAAAGAAAAAACAGCAAAATTTGCTTTTCCCGTTGCTAGAATTGCAGATGCACTTTTAAATCCAGGTAAGAAGATAAATCATAATGGATCTGTAGTTACATATCCAGATATTGATTTTATATATTGGGTTGGTGGGAATCCTATGGTTCATCATCAAGATACAAATACTTTAGTTAAAGCTTTAAGAAAACCTAAAACAATAGTTGTAAATGAAATTTTCTGGACTCCAACAGCTAGAATGGCAGATATTGTTATGCCTGTTACTACAAGTTATGAAAGAGATGATATTACTATGAGTGGAGATTATTCAAACTCAAGTATTGTTCCTATGAAACAAGCAGTTGAAAAACAAAATGAAGCAAGAGATGATTATGAGATTTTTTGTGATTTAGCAAAAGAGTTTGGAGCATATGAAGAATATTCTCAAAACAAATCAGCTTTACAGTGGATAGAAGAGTTTTATACTAGTGCTTATAATCAATCAAAAAATTTAGGAATAGAAATACCAAAGTTTAAAGATTTTTGGGAAACAAATAAACCAGTTAATTTTGAAGTTCCTTTTGAAAATACAGAGTTTGTAAGATATGCAGATTTTAGAGAAGATCCAATTTTAGAACCACTAGGAACACCTTCTGGAAAAATTGAGATATATTCAAAAGCTATTGAAAAGATGAATTACAAAGATTGTAGAGCCTATCCATCATGGTTTGAACCAGATGAGTGGCTTGGGATGAAGAAAAAGAATGCAGAGTTTGCACTTATTACTTCGCATCCTGATAAGAGATTACATTCTCAATTAAATAATACATCATTAAGAGAAAAGTATGCAGTTGCAAATAGAGAGCCAATTTTTATAAATAAAAGAGATGCAAAATCTAAAAATATTAAAGATGGTGATATTGTAAGAGTTTATAATCAAAGAGGTGAAATTCTAGCAGGTGCTGTTTTAACTGATGATTTGAAAAGTGGTGTTGTAAGAATTGATGAGGGAGCTTGGTATGATCCACTTGAAAGAGGACAGATTGGAACAATTTGTCTAAATGGATGTGTAAATGTTCTTACAAAAGATATTCCTACATCACAACTTGCAAATGGAAATAGTTCAAATACAGTATTAGTAAATATTGAAAAATATACAAAACATGCTCAAGATATAACTATATTTAAACAACCATAAAATATAAAGCCTTTTGGGCTTTATATTAAGATTTTGAAATTATCTCTAAAATTTCTAAAGGATGATTTACAATAAAATCAGCTCCATTTTCTTTTAACTCTTTTTCATCTCTAAAACCCCATAATACACCAATAGCAATCATTCCTGCACTTTTTGCTGTTTGCATATCAACTTTTGTATCTCCTACAAAAAATATTTTTTCACAAGGAATATTTAATCTTTTTGCAATATTAATAGCAGCTTTTGGGTCAGGCTTTTTAGGTATATCACTTCTTTGACCGTGAACTTCTAAAAAAGGGTAATCTTTAAAATTTATTTTTACATACTCTTTTGTCATTAAATCGGGTTTATTTGATAAAACTGCTAAATTACAATTAATATTTACTAATCCATCTAAAAGTGAATATATTCCATCATAAGGTTTTGTATTACTATGAAGTTTTTCATCATAAATCTCTTTAAATTTTTTTACAAGTTTCTCTTTTAATTCTAAATTGTTTTTTAATACATTCAAAACTAATTCATCAACTCCATATCCAACAAAGTATTTATATTCATCAATACTATAAGTTTCTAAATTTAAACTTTCTAAAGATTCATTCATACACACTGCAATATCATAAATAGAGTCTAGAAGTGTTCCATCTAAATCAAAAATAACTGTTTTTTTCATAATTGATCCTTTAAAATAAAAGAGAATTTTAACTAATATTTGTATAATTTGGGATTTTATGTAACATTTTACATAATAATTGAAAAATAAAGAAGAGCTATTTTGTCGGCTTTTATAAAAGAAGTGTAACTTTTTGTTAAAGAAAATAGTTATAAAATAAAATTATTTTGGAATATAAGATAAACTATATATTTATTATGGGTATAATAGCGAGTGTTTATCAACTATATTTTTAATATGGATTGAGAGTAAATTTTCATTTAAAAAAGGTTAATTATATAAATATAATTAAATTATTATAAAATTTTGGAGTAAAAAGATGAATGCATCAGATTTATTTATTAAAGCGTTAGAAAACGAAGGTGTTGAGTATATTTTTGGTGTTCCAGGTGAGGAAAATTTAGATTTCTTAGAATCATTAAGAAAATCAAAAATTAAACTTATACTTACAAGACATGAACAAGGTGCAGGTTTTATGGCTGCAACTTATGGAAGATTAACAGGAAAAGTTGGAGTTTGTTTATCAACTTTAGGCCCTGGTGCTACAAACTTTGCTACAAGTGCTGCATATGCACAACTTGGTGGAATGCCAATGCTTATGATTACAGGTCAAAAACCAATCAAAAAGTCAAAACAAGGTAGATTCCAGATTATTGATATTGTAAGAATGATGAGACCAATGACTAAATATGCAAAGCAGATTGTAAATGGTCATAATGTTCCTTCTGTAGTAAGAGATGCATTTAAAATTGCAACAACAGAAAGACCAGGTGCAGTTCATATTGAGTTCCCTGAAGATATTTCAATCGAAGCAGTAGATGCAGATGCAAATGTATATCCAGTACATACTGTAAAATATCCAGCAGCTATTGATGAGGTTATTGCTGATGCAGTTTCAATGATTGAAAAAGCAAAAAGACCACTTCTTCTAATTGGAGCTGGAGCAAATAGAACAAGAATTGGAAATACATTAACAGAATTTGTAAACAAAACTGGAATGGCATTTTTCTCTACACAAATGGGTAAAGGTGTTGTTGATGAAAATCACCCAATGTGCTTAAGTGCAGCAGCACTATCAAAAGATGACTTTGTTCACTGCGCAATTGATAGAGCAGATTTAATTATTAATGTTGGGCATGATGTTATTGAAAAACCACCATTTTTTATGACAAACAAAGAGGGTGCTACAAAAGTTATGCACGTAAATTTCTTTGCAAGTGAAGTTGATGATACATATTTCCCACAAATGGATGTTGTTGGTGATATTGCATGTAATATTGCAAAAATTACAGAAAAAATCAAAGTTCAATCACACTGGGATTTTGATTATTATACAAGAATGGCTGAAGAGATTAGAAATAGATTATCAAAATATTTTGGAGATAATAGATTCCCAATTTTACCTCAAAGAGCTGTAAGAGCTATTAGAAAAACTCTAGCAGATGAAGATATAGTAACACTTGATAATGGTGTATATAAATTATGGTTTGCAAGAAATTATAGATGTGCTAAACCAAATACACTATTACTTGATAATGCACTTGCAACAATGGGAGCTGGTTTACCTTCAGGAATGATGGCTAAAATGGTTTATCCAAATAAAAAAGTAGTAAGTGTTTGTGGAGATGGTGGGTTTATGATGAACTCTCAAGAGATGGAAACAGCTGTAAGATTAGGACTTGATTTAGTAGTAGTTATATTAAATGATAATGCTTATGGAATGATTAAATGGAAACAAACTGGAATGGGATTAGAGACATTTGGACTTGATCTTGGAAATCCAGATTTTGTTAAATATGCAGAGTCTTATGGAGCTCATGGATACAGACCAAAATCTGTTGAAGAGTTTGAAGCTACATTAGAAAAATGTGTAAATAGTAAAGGAGTACATTTAATTGATTTAGCAGTTGATTACTCTTTAAATCACTCAATTTTAAATGAGCTTTTACCACAAAAAACTTGTATGGTATAATCAATAGTATTTAAAGGGGGCTTTAAATTTAAAGCCCCCTTTTTTATTTTATAAAAATTAATAAGGAGTAAACAATGAGTAAGATAGAAGTTACATCACCATTTGATGGAAAAGTAGTTGGAACAGTAAAATATAATACATTTGAAGAAGTAGAAGCAGCAATCGATTTAGCACATAAAACTTTTACAAATAAAGATGGATGGTTACCAAAATATAAAAGAGTTGAAATTTTAGAGAATGTTATGAAAATTATGAGTTCACAAGTTGAAGAACTTACAATTCTTTGTGCAAGTGAAGGTGGTAAACCTTATATTGACTCAAAAGTTGAAATCTTAAGAGCGATTAATGGAATTAAAATAGCTATTGAACACCTAAGTGTATTTGAAGGTAAAGAGATAGCTATGGGACATACAAATACAAGTGCAAATAGAATGGCATATACATTTAAAGAACCAATAGGTGTTGTTGCTGCTATTTCTGCATTTAATCACCCATTTAACCTAGCTGTTCACCAAGTAGTACCTGCAATTGCAGCTGGATGTCCAGTTATTATTAGACCAGCAACTCAAACTCCTATGAGTGCAGTTAAATTAGTAGAAATTCTTGAAGAAGCAGGTCTTCCAAAAGGTTGGGCACAAGCTGTTGTTTGTGATAGAAAAGGTGGAGAATTATTATCAACATCTCCAAAAACTGCATTTTTAACATTTATTGGAAGTGGTAGTGTTGGATGGTATTTAAATTCAAAAGCTAGTGATGGAACAAGAGTTGTTCTTGAGCATGGTGGGGTTGCTCCTGTTATTGTTGAAGCAGATGCTGATATTGAAGATATGATTCCAGCTTTAGCGAAAGGTGGGTTCTATCACGCTGGACAAGTTTGTGTATCAGTTCAAAGAGTATTTGTTCAAGAGTCAATTTGTGAAGAAGTTGCTAGTAAGTTAGCAAGTGCTGCTTCAAAATTAATTGTTGGAAATCAACTTGATCCTAAAACAGAAGTTGGACCACTAATTAATAATGCTGAAGTAGATAGAGTTGAAGAGTGGGTTAATGAAGCAGTAGCAAAAGGTGGTAAAATCTTAACAGGTGGAAAAAGAATCTCTGCATCTTGTTTCGAACCAACTGTTATTTTAAATCCAGCTGAAGATGCTTTAGTATCTACAAGAGAAGTATTTGGACCAGTTGTTTGTATCTATTCATATAAAACTTTAGATGAAGCAATTGCTAGAGCAAATCAACTTGATGTATCTTTTCAAGCAGCAGTATTTACAAAAAATATTGATAATGCATTAAAAGCTGTAAAAAGATTAAATGCAACAGCTGTAATGGTAAATGATCATACAGCATTTAGAGTTGATTGGATGCCATTTGGTGGAGCAAAAGTATCAGGACTTGGAATGGGTGGAATTCCTCATTCAATGAACGATATGAGTGTAGAAAAGATGATGCTTATAAAATCTCCTATTTTATAACTAATATTAAAAGATTGATTAACAAGCTAAGGTTTTTATAGCCTTAGCTTTTTTTATTTATAAAAGGAAAAATATGAAGACTTGGGAAGATATAATTAACTTAGAGAAAAAGAAAGATTACTATAAAGCATTAAAACTAGAGATAGAAAAAAGATATGAAAATTCAGTTGTATTTCCAAAAAAAGAGAATATATTTAAAGCTTTCACTCTTACAAAGTTTGATAATCTAAAAGTCGTGATTTTAGGACAAGATCCATATCATGGAGTTGGACAAGCTCAAGGATTATCTTTTTCAACACCAGAAAATATCAAAAATCCTCCTTCAATGCAAAATATTTTAAAAGAGATAGAAAATGATTTAGGAAGAAAATCTTATTGTGAAGATGGTGATTTAAGTTCTTGGGCAAAACAAGGTGTTCTTTTATTAAATACAGTTTTAACAGTGGAACAAAGTAAAGCAGGAAGTCATCAAAAACTTGGTTGGGAGATTTTTACTGATAATATAATCAAATACATAAATGATAATTGTAAAGATATAGTATTTATTTTATGGGGAACACCAGCAATTAAAAAGAGTTCTTTAATAAATAAAGATAAACATCATATATTAAGTTCAGTTCATCCAAGTCCTCTTAGTGCATATAGAGGTTTTTTTGGTTCTAAACATTTTTCTAAAACAAATGAGATTTTAAATAAAATTAATAAAGAAGCAATAAATTGGTAATTATTTAAAAATATTTACAACTCTTGATTTGATTTTTCCCAATGATAGTTTTATAGCTGAATATTTCATCACTCTTGCACAGTTTTTCCACTCTTGTTTTTCATAGCAAGGTGCAGGACAAGTTCTACATCTTGGTTTTATTTCATGAGGACAAGATTGTAATTTAGAAAAAGAGTAATAAATATTTTTTTGACAATCATTACATAAAGATAATTCTACTTGAAAATTATTCTCTTTATAAGGAATATCTTTTTTACATATTGCTTGTTTTTCGTGTTTATCTTTGCAATATAATTCATAAAATTTCTTAAGAGTGTTTATCTCTTCATTAAATTTTTCAAATGTCATTTTATCTACTTTTTAATATTTAATAGAATCTTTACATAGAATTTAGTATAAAACATTGATAACAATCAATAAGGCAAAATATATGAGAAACATTAGTGATCCTTACTCTTTTTTTGATTTTTTAGAAAAAAAAGATTTAGAAAAATTAAAAGATATATCGTTTAGAAGAAACTACAAAAAAGATGAGATACTTTTCTATAAAGGTGATGAATCAAACTATTTACATCTATTAACCAAAGGTATAGTAAAACTTTATACTCATGATTTTAAAGACAATGAAGTTGTAATTCATAATTTAGTATCTCCTTCATTGATTGCAGAAATAATGAATTATGAAGATATGAATTTTTTAGCAAATTGCTCTTTTGAAACAGATGGAGAAGTTATTTTAATAGATTATAAGAAATTCAAAGAAGAATTTTTACAGAAACCAGAAATATCAATGTTTTTTATAAAATCACTTACAAAAAAGATAAAATTCTTAGAAAATTTTATAAATTATAATGTAACATTAAATAGTATGGAAAAGATAGCAAAATTTTTACTTGAAAATGAAGAACATTTGTTAAATTTGAAACAAGTAAAAATAGCAAAACTTTTAAACATAACTCCAGAAACACTTTCAAGGCAATTAGCAAAGCTTAAGAAAGATGGTGTAATTGATAATGATAAAGGACATATTAGGATTTTAGACCATAAAAAGCTTGGATTTTTTAAAGCCTCTTTTTAGAATAAGAATACTCTTTTTTGTGATATAATTCACAAATAAATAATATAGGAAAGAGAAAAATGAGAAAAATAACTAAATCTACAATTGCTGTTTCTTTAATTCTTTCAGGATTAGAAGCTTCACAATTTCATGTCTTAGGAAGTAAGGCTGCATCTATGGGAGGAGCTGGAATTGCTACTTCACCATCATCTTTAGCAGTTTATAATAATCCAGCACTTTTAGCAAAAAATAAAAAAACTTTTGCTTTTCATACAGGAGTTGGAGTTGGATTAACAGATAATGATGTTTTTGCATCAGTTGATAAACTTGATGATTTAAGCTTTTCAGACTTAATTGATAAGTATAAAGATGTTTCTACAACACCTACAAATGTAGATATAAACGATATAAATACTTTATTTGAAGCAAGAGATATCATTTTAAATATGGATGAGGCATCAATGCAAGCAAATCCAACTACTGATCTATCTTTTGCAATAAAAAACTTTGGTTTTGGAATATTTGGAACAGCTGATATGAGTGCAACTGCTGAGATTGACCAAGATTATAATAGGTTGATTTTTAAAGATAATAGTGGCG
This sequence comes from Aliarcobacter thereius LMG 24486, assembly GCF_004214815.1. Lineage (NCBI taxonomy): Bacteria > Pseudomonadati > Campylobacterota > Epsilonproteobacteria > Campylobacterales > Arcobacteraceae > Aliarcobacter > Aliarcobacter thereius. Next base: position 1,861,659 of record NZ_CP035926.1, on the reverse strand, counting down.
GATTTTATGAGATTCTACAAAATGGAACAGCTCAAATTGTAACTCAAAATGATTATGAAAGCTCATCTTTAATTTGTGCTATGGATGATGATTCGTCTTGTAATGCAAAAACAGGAGTTGAGTTAGAAACTTTAGGAATAGTTGAAGTTCCTCTTGCTTATGGACATGAATTCAATGGTGATTTTGGAGATGTATATCTTGGAGGAGCTGTTAAATTTATGAAAGGATATGCATATTCTAGTTTTTATAGATTAGATAGTGATAAAGATATATTTGATGATTTTGATGATAGTAAAAAAGAGTCAAGTAATATTGGTATTGATTTAGGATTAGCATATAATCCAGCTTTTGATAAAGATTTAACATTAGCTTTAGTAGGAAAGAATTTAAATAAACCAAAATTTGATTTAGTAAATGGAAACCACTCTTTAGATCCTATGTTAAGAGTGGGAGCTGCTTATGAACTAGGTTTTATGGAGTTGGCATTCGATGCAGACCTAACAGAAAGTAAATCATTAAATGGATACAAAACAAAATTTGTTGGTGGTGGAGTTGGTTTTGATTTATGGATTTTCCAAATAAATGCAGGACTTATGAAAAATCTTGCAAATAGTGATAATGCAGGTCTTGTTTATACAGCAGGTATTGGAATTGGACCACTTGAAATATCTGGACAAATGGCTTCAAAAACAACTGAAATTGATGGAGATAAGTATCCAAAATATGCAAATATAAATGCATCATTGTCTTTTTCTTGGTAAGATAATAGCTTAGAATTTAATTTCTAAGCTAAAGTGTATTTAAATATACAATAATAATTTAAATACTATTATCTCTTCCCATAAATTCAGATGCTTCAGAGATTATCATAAAAGCGTCTGGATCATATTTTCTTATTAAATCTCTTAGAAGTTCAATTTTACTTGCTTCAACTGTTACATAAATTATAGTTTTATTTTGAGCTTGATGTAGACCAATTCCAGTTAAGATTGTTCCGTGCTCTTCAATTTTATCCCTAATTTGCTCTTTTAATACTTCTACATTTGTAGAAATAATATTTACAATCTTTTTAGAAGGACGACCTGTTAGTAAAATATCAAGAACTTTCATTCCTATATAAACACTAAGCAGACTATAAAGTGATTTATCAATATCTTGATATACAAAAACTGATGCCAACATAATAAAAGCATCAATAGTTAATAAAACTTCTGCTGCTTTATATTTTGTTTTCTTTGCTAAGATTTCTCCTATTACAGAAGTACTTCCTGTTGAAGCTCTACCTTTAATTATAAGCCCAATTCCAAGACCAATGAATATACCACCAAAAATAGCAGCTAATAAGATATCATTTGTAATTGCATCAATTTTTAAAATTTCTTTTAAGATATCTGTAAAAGTTGATAATAAAACAACTACTATAAATGTTTTAAATAAGTAGTATTTTCCAAAAAATATATAAGATAATATTAGAAAAGGAGTACTAACTAATGCCATAAAAATTCCAAGAGTAATATCTGGAAATAAGAAGTGAAGCATAAGCGAAATACCTATTCCTCCACCTGAAATTATCTCATTTGGTGAGTAAAAAGCAACAGCACCAAAAGATAAAGAAAAGGAACCTAATATTATTAATATATATTGTTTTAAATCATTTTTTTTCATAATTATTCATATTCTTTCACTTTGTAAGCATAATACAAGAGTAGTATTTAGACTCTAATTGTATAATAAAGCTTAGTAAATTATGGTTAGAAGAAGTAAGGATAAAAATGAAAATCTTATTTTCTCCAAGTGAGACAAAAATTTGTGGTGGAATAGATGAATATATAGATAAAAATAGTTTTATTTTCAAAGATTTATATGAAAAAAGATTTGAAATATTAAGTTTATATAATGATTTTATAAAAAAAGCATCAAATCTTGAGTTGGTAAAACTTTTTGGAACAAAGAAAGATGATATTATAAACAAATATCAAACAGATATATTTTCTCAAGAAACTATGAAAGCTATACAAAGATATACAGGTGTTGCTTATGATTATTTAAAATATGAATTATTAAAAGATGATGAGAAAAAATATATAGATGAAAATACTCTTATCTTTTCAAATCTTTTTGGAGTTTTAAAAGCTAGTGATAAAATTCCTGATTATAAATTAAAACAAGGTGAAACTTTTAATAATCTAAGAATAGATAAGTTTTACAATGAGAATTTTAGTGAAGTACTTGATGAATATTTAAAAGATGAAGATATTTTAGATTTAAGAGCAGGATTTTATGAGAAGTTTTATAATATAAAGAAAGCATATTACACAATGAAATTTATAAAAGATGGTAAAGTTGTTAGTCATTTTGCAAAAGCATATAGAGGAGAAGTTCTAAAATTAATGGCACAAAATAGTATAAAAAACTTTGATGAGCTTTTAAATATGCAAATAGAAAATCTTAGTATTGTTGAAATAGCACAGAAGAGATTAAAAAAAGAGATAGTTTATAATATAGGATAAAGAATGCAGATAAAATCATTTAGAGGCTTTGTATTAGATAGAAAGTCTTATGCAAAAGAGATAGTTTTTGAAGAGATAAGCGAATATAAAAATAGTGAAAATCTTTTGTGGTTACATTTTGATTATACAAAAGATGATGCAATAGATTGGATAACAAATAGAAGTGAAATAGAAGATGTAGCAGTTGATGCACTTTTAGCAGATGAAACAAGACCTAGAATGATAGTTTTAAAAGATAATTTACTTCTATCTTTAAGAGGAGTAAATCTTGATGCAGATGCAAATCCAGAAGATATGAAATCAATTAGGCTTTATATTTCAGAAAATCTTATTATATCTACAAGTAAAGAGATGATTTTATCAGTTGAAGAGATAATTGATGAGCTTAAAAATGGAATTGGGGTTAAAAGTTCTTCTCAATTTTTAGTAGAACTTACATATAAAATGATTGATAGAATGGATGATACTATCGAGCAAATACAAGATAGGACAGATTATTTAGAAGAAAATATAATAGATATGAAAAGTCTTGAATTTAGAAATGAGATATTAAAAATAAGAAGAGAATCTATTGTTCTAAAAAGATATCTATCTCCTCAAAAAGAGGCACTAATTAAACTTTCAAATGAGAAAATATCTTGGATAGATGAGTATCAAAGAGTTGAAATAAGAGAGACAAATGATCAATTAATAAGACATATTGAGGAGCTTGATACAATTCGTGATAAAGTAATTCTAATACAAGAAGAGCTAAGAAATCGTTTAAGTGAAGATATAAATAAAAAGATGTATATGTTAGCAATCATATCAGCAACATTTTTACCACTTACTTTTTTGACAGGACTTTTGGGAATAAATGTAGGTGGAATTCCTGGTTCATCAAATGAAAATGCTTTTTTAATATTTAGTGTGATTTTGCTTTTCGTTGTTGTTTTTCAGTTTTTATTATTTAAAAGAAATAAGTGGATATAAGTTTAAGAAAAAAGATGATTAATCAAATTTCTTAAATTTATCATCTTCACTTCCATCTTTCTTTCTATTCTTATAATCAGTCATATGTAAAAAATATTTAATTCCCAAAAGAGTCAAAAACATAGCTATTACAGATAAAAGAATAAATAAAATAGTCATAAATGTTTGCATAAAAATCCCTTCAAAATTAGAATAGAGAATTACTCTATTCTATAAAATTATAAGCTATCTGGAAAATCTTTTCTAAATGCTTTTACTAATTCATCTTGCCAGTTTGATGTAGCTTCAAGTCTTCCAAAGAAAAATCTTAGAGTTTTTGGCTCTTCAACAAATTTTAAACCACCAATTAGCTCTTTGTTTTTATAAAGCCATTCTATTCTATCAATAGCATATTTAACTTGAGAAAGTGTAAACACTCTTCTTGGCATTGCAAGTCTTAGTAGCTCCATATTTGAGAAAACTTCATTTCCATTTTCATCTCTTTGCTCAGATAAGCTACCTCTTTCCATTCCTCTTACACCACTTACAATATATAAAGCACTTGCTAATGCCCCAGCTGGATATTGCGATTGAGGAAGATGTTTTACAAATTCCATAGCATTTATATGACAACCTAAACCACCAGCTGGAGTTATTACAGGAACACCTTTTTTATCAAGTTCATTTACCATATATTCAATAAATAAAGGACCTTGACCTATAATATCTTCATCCATAGTTTCTTCAAGACCAATTCTAAGTGCTTCCATCTCTCTAACAGACATTCCACCATATGTTAAGAAACCTTCATATAATGTTACTAGTTCTCTCATTTTCATATATAAATTTTTGTTATTTGTACAAATTCCACCACCTCTTGAGAAACCTAGTTTTCTAGCAGAAAAATATGTAACATCACAAAGTGATATCATCTCTTGTGTAATCTCTTTTATACTCATATTTTTACAAGCTTCTTCTCTTTGTTTTATAAAATGTAAATTATCAGATAATAAACTAGCATCTAAAATAAGTAAAAGATTATTCTCTTCACAGATTTTTTTAACATCTTTTAGATTTTGTAAAGAGAATGGTTGTCCACCAATTAAGTTTGTACCAGCTTCCATTCTTACAAAAGCAACTTTATCTTTGCCATAAGATTTAATTACAGCTCTTAATTTATCTAAGTCCATATTTCCTTTGAATGGATGTTTACTTGTAACTTTGATACCTTCATCAATAACAATCTCTTCAATAGAACCACCATTTAGTACAATATGAGCCATTGTTGTTGTAAAGTGATAGTTCATTGGAACAACAGTTCCTTTTTCTACAAATACTTGAGCTAATATATTTTCACAAGCTCTTCCTTGGTGAGCTGGTAAAAAATATTTTGTTTGGAAAATATCTTCTAAAGTTTTTTCCAATCTTGTAAATGTTTCACTTCCTGCATAACTATCATCAGCAATAAGCATAGCAGATTGTTGATTGTCACTCATTGCATTTACACCACTATCTGTAAGCATATCCATAAATACATCTCTATTATTTAGTAAAAAAGTATTGTTTCCTGCTTCTTGTATAAACTTCAATCTATCTTCAATACAAGGTAAATTTAACTTTTGAACAATTCTTACTTTATGCATTTCTAAAGGAATATTCTCACCACTAAAAAATTTAATTTTTCCCATAATCCATCCTATTAAAATTTTTTGAATATAGTACCTTAAGTTTATTTATATTTCGTGTTACTAATCTAAATAAGTATTAAATTAACTTTTTTTTATAAAAAAGATAGAAATAAAAGATAATAATGCAAAAAATGCACTATATAAAAATAGATTTTCTCCATAAGTAGCTCCTGAAACTAAAGCACCTACAAAACCACCTAAACCATATCCCACACCAAACATAAATTGTTGTGCTAATTTTTTATTGTCATATAGTGAATAAAGATATATTACAACAGCACTATGAAAAAGTGCAAAAGAGAATGCATGTATTGCTTGAGTCAAAAAGACAATTTCTAATGAATCAGGATAGAGATATAGGAGTAACCATCTAAGAGCTGTTACTCCTACACAAAATTTAATTATAGATAAAAGGTTGTTTTTCAAAATTGGAGCTTGGAAATAGAGCATTAATATTTCGCATAAAACACCAAAAGCCCAAAGATAAGATATGATTTCTAGAGATAAACCGTGTTCTAATTCATAAATTGTAAAGAAATTATAAAATCCACCAAAACTAACTTGCATAAAAAATATACTTGCCCAAAAAGCAAAATACTTTAAAAATGAAAAAACTTCATCACTAATTGGATTTAATTTATCTTCAAAATCATTTTTTAAAAGAAGTAAAGCAAAAACAACAACTAAAACAACAATAGCTAAATAGTAATGAAGTGCTACAAAAGGAGTGCTTAAAACTTTTGCTAAAATAAGTGCTATAAGTGCAAAACCAATAGAGCCAAAAAGTCTTGCTTTCCCATATTTATCTCTTCCTAAAAGAGTTACAGTTGTAACTTCAAGATAGGGTAAAATCAATGATAAACAAGCTGCCAAAATTGCATTATTTAGCATAAATATATAAAAGTTTTCTATTGTTAAATAAAATAGTGAAACAGAAAAAACTGTTAAAAAAAGAGCTTTTTTAAACATTTTCCTATTTAAACTAATATGTTTTAAAAACAAAAAAGGCATTAAAAATTTCATCAAAGGTGCTACTGCTAAAATAATACCAATATCAAAAGCACTATAACCAATATCATTTAGTACTTTTGGTAAAAATATTACATATACTCCAACAGCAGCAAAGTAAAAAAAATAAAAAGCAGAGATATTAAAAAATAGCATTATTTTTCAATAATGATTTTTGTATTTGAAACTATATCTTGAAAAGTTTTTTTGTTTTTATTAAAAAATACAAAAAACATTGGAGCAAATAAAATTATTGCAAATAGTGTAGAAAAAAATCTTATAAATGCTTGAAAAACAGAAATTCTATCTTCAGTTTTTGCATCTACAAGTTTTATATTATAAGCTTTTAACCCAGGAGTTTGACCATTCTTAAGCCAAAATATTCCTATTATTACAAAAGTAGCAAATAGAATAATACTCCAACCAAGAGATCTATTTAAAGAAAAGCCTTCTCCTCCACCCATAATTAGATAAATAACAATATACATAATAGGAGTTGTAACTAAAAATGAATCAGTTAAAAAGGCTTTAAATCTTTGAGAAACAGATGCTAGATTTGTAGGATTATGTTTTGGAGAGTTCTTTTCAAAAAGAGTTTTATCTAATCTTTTTTGTTTTACATCTCTCCATTTTGCCATTAGTTCCCTCGGCTACCAGGTTTTATAGCAATACTTCCATTTTTGCACATAGGACAGTTTTCTGGACTATACATCTCAAATGCAAAATCTTCTAAAGCAAAAAGTGGTTTATCTAAAGGTAGTTTACAATTATCTTTTCTTTCAATATTACTTCCAACTCTTTGACAAAAACCTCTATTTGCTAAAGCTGCATAAGCTACAACTTCTCCACCATCTTTTATGATTTGAGCAGCTGCTTCTAAAGCACTTCCACCAGTTGTAATAATATCTTCACAAACAAGATATCTCTCACCAGATTTTACTTCAAATCCTCTTCTGATTGTCATCTCTTTTTCAACTCTTTCTGCAAAAATAAATCTTACATCTAAAGCACTTGCTAAAGCGAAACCAGCAATAAGTCCACCAAGAGCAGGAGCACAAACAGCATCAATTTTAATACCAGATTTTTTTATTTCAACTGCAAGTTTCTCTGCTAAAATTTTAGCAGTTTTTGGGTCTTCCAAAACCTTTGCACTTTGAAGATAAAATGATGAGTGATTTCCACTGCTTAATTTAAAATGTCCTTCTAATAGAGCATTTGCATCTTTGTAAATTTGTTCTATATTCATATTTATACCGTTAAAATTTCTTTCTCTTTTGCTTTTAGAGTTTCATCTGCTTTTGCAACAAAACCATCAGTTATTTTTTGAATTTCATCTTGTGCTTTTTTGTTATCATCTTCTGTAATCTCTTTATCTTTTAAAAGATTTTTAACTTTTGTATTTGCATTTTGTCTAATATTTCTAATAGCAACTTTTGCATTATCTGTCATAACTTTTGCTTGTTTCGCAGTTTCTTGTCTTTGTTCAACAGTCATTGGAGGAAAAAATAGTTTTATAGATTCTCCATTGTTATTTGGATTAACCCCAATATTAGCTGTTTGAATAGCTTTTTCAATAAGACCTAAAAGATTTTTTTCCCAAGGGTTTATTGTAATCGTTGTAGCATCAGTTGCTAAAACTGAACCAACTTGACTTAAATCCGTCATAGTTCCATAATAATCAACTTTGATATTATCTAAAATATTTACATTTACTTTACCTGTTCTTAAAGTTTTGTAATCTCTTTTCAAAGAATCAATAGATTTCTCCATTTGCTCTTTTGTTTGTGAATAAATCTCTTCTAACATAAAAAATCTCCTTAACTATTTTACTTCAGGTACTGTTGGGGCAGGTGTTGAATTGTTTTCTACTGGTTTTGCTGGAATTAATGATTCTATTTTTACATTATCAACTGCACTTTTATTTTTCTCTTGGTTATAAACATAACCTAAAATTAAAGTATTTATTACAAAAACAATACCTAGAACCATAGTTGCTTTTGATAAGAAATTTGCTGGTCCTTTTGCACCAAACAAAGAGTCATTGCTTCCACTATATGCTCCTAGCCCAATACTTGAGCTTTTTTGAAGTAGTACTACAATCACTATTAGTACTGCTAAAACGAACTGAACTATTAAAAGTGTAGATGTCATAATCTATATTCCTTTTTTAAAAATGGTGTCAATTTTATCCAATACTTATTAAGAACAAGCTAAAATAGAACTTAAATTTTTAATTAAAGATCTAAATGAAAAGTAAAAATCAATTCAGTAAATATGCAAATGAGTATAAATCAAATAATATAATTCAACAAATTTGTGCAAAATCATTAGTTAGAGAAATCAAATCAAATCCAAAAACTATTTTAGAACTTGGTTGTGGAAGTGGACAGATATTTTCAAATATATCTTGGGGATTTGATAAATATTTAGCAATAGATGCTTCAAAAGATATGTGTGAACTTCATCCAAAAAGTAAAAATCTTGAGGTAAAATGTTTTGATTTTGATAGTGAAGAGTTTTTTAATGAGATAAATAAATATAAATTTGATATGGTTTTATCTTCATCTGCACTTCAATGGTCAAGTAATCTTTCAAAAATAGTTGAAAACTTATCATATATAACAAAAGAGATAAATGCAGTTTTATTTACATCAAATACATTTAAAACTATTCAAAATATAACAAATACAAAATCACCAATATTAGATGAAGAAAGTATTAAAGAAGCATTCAATAAATATTATGAATGTAAATTTGAACTTATAACTTATAAATTAGAGTTTGATTCAAAAAAAGAGTTATTTTCTTATATTAAAAAATCAGGTGTAAGTTCAAGTGCAACACTATCATTTGAAAATGCTAAAAAGTTATATAAAGAGTATGATTTAAATTATTTAGAATTTGAGGTTATATTTATAAAAGCAATAAAAGACTAGTTCCCTAGTCTTTTATTTACTCATTGTTTTTCATAATTCCTAATATTTGAAGTAATGATATAAATAGATTAAAGAAATCTAAATATAGAGACAATGCAGCTTCAACTGGAGAATCGTAATTTCCTTTAATAATATTTTGTGTATCGTAAAGAATAAATGCTGAAAACAGAAGAGCTCCTGCACTTGCAATTACTAATTGCATCATTGAAGATTGAATAAAGATATTTGAAATACCAGCAACAATCATTATAATTAGTGCAATAAACAAAAATTTACCCATAAATGAGAAATCTTTTTTAGTTGTCATTGCAAACATTGAAATTCCACCAAAAGCAATTGAAGTCATTAAAAATGCTTGACCAACAATTGAAGCACCACCTGGCATTGCAAAAATTGATGTTAATAGTGGAGCAATTGTAAGACCTGTAATAAATGTAAATGCAAATAAAACTGCAAGATTTACACCTGGAGTATGTTTTACTCTTGGAATTACGAAAAATATTAAAGCTAACTCAATAGCAAAAAGTACCCACATCATTGGACCTGCTATAAAGTGAACTAAACCTAAACCAATATAAGCTCCTGCAGTAGCAGCTAATAATGAACCAGCAAATAGTTGATATGTAGCTTTTAAAAAGCTAATTAAATAAGCCTGTGAAGACTCGTTTGAATGTGAAGATGAATTATCAGTTAAATAATCTCTATTGTACATTTCCCTTCCTTATATATGTTATATATTATTTAATACAAAAGCAATTTGTATTTGTAGAATTATAGTATAAAAAATATGTAAATAAAAGATTAATAAAATTCTTTTTAAAACCAATAGAGGAGAAGTCCTTATATTAAGGGCGATTAGAGGTGATTTTTATGTGTAGGGGGACGAATTTTCAAATTTAAGCTTCAATTAAGCGTTAAGCTCTTGACAAAGGAGAATTTTCCTATTATAATTCCCGTCCAATTTGACCAGAGCGGTTAAATAAGTTCTTTAAAATCTGATAGGTTTTTTTTAGAGAGTAATCTTTATAAACCGAATATATAATTGTTAAAAAAATAAAAATTTGTACAAGTTAGTATTTATAGAGATATAAATATGATAGAAACTTGTCTATAAACTTTTGAGTGATAATTTTGTAATTAAGTAATTAAAAACAAAAAAGTCAGATTCAGACATCAATAAATAAAAATTTATGGAGAGTTTGATCCTGGCTCAGAGTGAACGCTGGCGGCGTGCTTAACACATGCAAGTCGAACGAGAACGGGCTATAGCTTGCTATAGTTGTCAGCTAAGTGGCGCACGGGTGAGTAATGTATAGGTAATATGCCTTTTACTAAGGGATAACAGTTGGAAACGACTGCTAATACCTTATATTCCTAATATGCAGAAGTATATTAGGGAAAGATTTATCGGTAAGAGATTGGCCTGTATTGTATCAGTTAGTTGGTGGGGTAATGGCCTACCAAGACTATGACGCATAACTGGTTTGAGAGGATGATCAGTCACACTGGAACTGAGACACGGTCCAGACTCCTACGGGAGGCAGCAGTGGGGAATATTGCACAATGGACGGAAGTCTGATGCAGCAACGCCGCGTGGAGGATGACACATTTCGGTGCGTAAACTCCTTTTATATAAGAAGATAATGACGGTATTATATGAATAAGCACCGGCTAACTCCGTGCCAGCAGCCGCGGTAATACGGGGGGTGCAAGCGTTACTCGGAATCACTGGGCGTAAAGAGCATGTAGGCGGATTGATAAGTTTGAAGTGAAATCCTATAGCTTAACTATAGAACTGCTTTGAAAACTGTTAATCTAGAATGTGGGAGAGGTAGATGGAATTTCTGGTGTAGGGGTAAAATCCGTAGAGATCAGAAGGAATACCGATTGCGAAGGCGATCTACTGGAACACTATTGACGCTGAGATGCGAAAGCGTGGGGAGCAAACAGGATTAGATACCCTGGTAGTCCACGCCCTAAACGATGTACACTAGTTGTTGTGAGACTTGATCTTGCAGTAATGCAGTTAACACATTAAGTGTACCGCCTGGGGAGTACGGTCGCAAGATTAAAACTCAAAGGAATAGACGGGGACCCGCACAAGCGGTGGAGCATGTGGTTTAATTCGACGATACGCGAAGAACCTTACCTGGACTTGACATAGTAAGAACTTTCAAGAGATTGATTGGTGTCTGCTTGCAGAAACTTATATACAGGTGCTGCACGGCTGTCGTCAGCTCGTGTCGTGAGATGTTGGGTTAAGTCCCGCAACGAGCGCAACCCTCGTGTTTAGTTGCTAACAGTTTGGCTGAGAACTCTAAACAGACTGCCTACGCAAGTAGGAGGAAGGTGAGGACGACGTCAAGTCATCATGGCCCTTACGTCCAGGGCTACACACGTGCTACAATGGGATATACAGTGAGCTGCGATACAGTGATGTGGAGCAAATCTTATAAAATATCTCCCAGTTCGGATTGTAGTCTGCAACTCGACTACATGAAGTTGGAATCGCTAGTAATCGTAGATCAGCTATGCTACGGTGAATACGTTCCCGGGTCTTGTACTCACCGCCCGTCACACCATGGGAGTCGAACTCATTCGAAGCGGGGATGCTAAAGTAGCTACCTTCCACAGTGGATTTGGCGACTGGGGTGAAGTCGTAACAAGGTAACCGTAGGAGAACCTGCGGTTGGATCACCTCCTTTCAAAGAAAAACTATTAATATTTGCTTATTAATAGATAAACAATTAACAATATATGTTCGGTTTATAAAGGTTATTTAGAGAAACACATGTAGGTGAAGGGGCCTATAGCTCAGCTGGCTAGAGCGCTCGACTGATAATCGTGAGGTCTCAGGTTCAAGTCCTGATAGGCCCACCATTAAATAATCTTTTGGGGAATTAGCTCAGCTGGGAGAGCGCCTGCTTTGCACGCAGGAGGTCAGCGGTTCGATCCCGCTATTCTCCACCATATATGTGAAAAAGAGATTAGATATAAGTTTTTAAGAGAGATTAAGAATTTATATCTGGTTTCATAACTAGAGTGATATTTAAAAATATAATGTTAAAGTCTTTAAAATTTTTTCGTAAATTTAAATAGAGATATTTGAGTTTAAAAATAAATTTCATATCAATAATGATATAACACAACTAGATTATTAGATGTATGTTTAATAAGATAGTAGCCAAAGAATATTATCAAATTATAAATATATATTAAGTATATATATTTATAGGCAAAAAATAAGCTATTAAGGGCTAATGGTGGATGCCTTGACTGTAAGAGGCGATGAAAGACGTATTAGGCTGCGATAAGCCTCGGGGAGCTGCCAAAGAGCTTTGATCCGGGGATTTCTGAATGGGGCAACCCAATATATAGAGATATATATTACCCTGCGGGGAGCGAACCTGGTGAAGTGAAACATCTCAGTAGCCAGAGGAAGAGAAATCAATTGAGATTCCCATAGTAGCGGCGAGCGAACTGGGATTAGGACAAACCCTATACTTGTATAGGGGGTTGTAGGACTATAATGTGTAATTAAAGAGAATAGAAGAATTAGTTGGAAAGCTAAAGCATAGAAGGTGATACTCCTGTAATTAAAATTCTCAATAATACTAATAGTATCCTGAGTAGGTCGGAACACGTGATATTTTGACTGAAGCTGGGGGGACCACCCTCCAATCCTAAATACTACTTACAGATCGATAGTGAACAAGTACCGTGAGGGAAAGGTGAAAAGTACTGCAGCGAGCAGAGTGAAATAGAACCTGAAACCATTAGCTTACAATCATTCAGAGCCCTATGATTTATCAGGGTGATGGACTGCCTTTTGCATAATGAGCCTGCGAGTTGTGGTGTCTGGCAAGGTTAAGCCGAGTGCGAAGCCGTAGCGAAAGCGAGTCTTAATAGGGCGACATAGTCAGATGCTGCAGACCCGAAACGAAGTGATCTATCCATGAGCAGGTTGAAGCTGGTGTAAGAGCCAGTGGAGGACCGAACCCGCTGACGTTGAAAAGTCTTGGGATGACTTGTGGATAGGGGTGAAAGGCCAATCAAACTTCGTGATAGCTGGTTCTCTCCGAAATATATTTAGGTATAGCCTTGTGTAGTAGCATATAGGGGTAGAGCACTGAATGGGCTAGGGCTGCTTACCGCGGTACCAAACCCTATCAAACTATGAATACTATATGTGTAATCACAGGAGTCAGGCGGTGGGTGATAAAATCCATTGTCGAGAGGGGAACAACCCAGACTAACAGCTAAGGTCCCTAAGTTACATCTAAGTGGAAAACGATGTGGAGTTACTGTGACAACCAGGAGGTTGGCTTAGAAGCAGCCATCCTTTAAAGAAAGCGTAACAGCTCACTGGTCTAGTGATTCTGCGCGGAAAATATAACGGGGCTAAGATGTACACCGAAGCTTTAGATTCAATTTTTAATTGAGTGGTAGGAGAGCGTTCTATTCAGCGTTGAAGGTATACCGGTAAGGAGTGCTGGAGCGGATAGAAGTGAGCATGCAGGCATGAGTAGCGATAATTAAGGTGAGAATCCTTAACGCCGAAAACCCAAGGTTTCCTACGCGATGCTCGTCATCGTAGGGTTAGTCGGGTCCTAAGTCGAGTCTGAAAAGAGTAGACGATGGCAAATTGGTTAATATTCCAATACCAACATATAAGCGCGATGTGGGGACGCATAGAGTTAATCGAGCACACTGATGGAATAGTGGGTCGAAGGAAGTAGGTTGTTAAGTAGGAAAATCCGCTTAACATTAGACCGAGATCTTACAGGCTCTTGACACTCTTCGGAGGAGATGGAGAATCGATGATACTGTCGTGCCAAGAAAAGCCACTAAGTATATTATATGTTGCCCGTACCGTAAACCGACACAGGTGGGTGGGATGAGTATTCTAAGGCGCGTGGAAGAACCCTCTTTAAGGAACTCTGCAAAATAGCACCGTATCTTCGGTATAAGGTGTGCCTACTATGGTATAGAAACTTGCTTTCGAAAGCCAAAGAGGTTGCAACAAAGAGTCCCTCCCGACTGTTTACCAAAAACACAGCACTTTGCTAACACGTAAGTGGATGTATAAGGTGTGACGCCTGCCCGGTGCTCGAAGGTTAATTGATGATGTCAGCGTAAGCGAAGCATTTGATCGAAGCCCGAGTAAACGGCGGCCGTAACTATAACGGTCCTAAGGTAGCGAAATTCCTTGTCAGTTAAATACTGACCTGCATGAATGGCGTAACGAGATGGGAGCTGTCTCAAAGAGGGATCCAGTGAAATTGTAGTGGAGGTGAAAATTCCTCCTACCCGCGGAAAGACGGAAAGACCCCGTGCACCTTTACTACAGCTTGACACTGTAGCTTGGATATTCATGTGCAGGATAGGTGGGAGGCTATGATGACTAGACGCAAGTAGAGTCGGAGCCATCCTTGAGATACCACCCTTGAATATTCGAGTTACTAACTGCGATGAGTTATCCTCATTCAGGACAATGTCTGGTGGGTAGTTTGACTGGGGCGGTCGCCTCCTAAATAGTAACGGAGGCTTACAAAGGTTAGTTCAAAGCGGATGGAAATCGCTTGTTGAGTATAATGGCATAAACTAGCTTGACTGTGAGACCTACAAGTCGAACAGAGACGAAAGTCGGTCATAGTGATCCGGTGGTTCTGTGTGGAAGGGCCATCGCTCAAAGGATAAAAGGTACGCCGGGGATAACAGGCTGATCTCCCCCAAGAGCTCACATCGACGGGGAGGTTTGGCACCTCGATGTCGGCTCATCGCATCCTGGGGCTGTAGTCGGTCCCAAGGGTATGGCTGTTCGCCATTTAAAGCGGTACGCGAGCTGGGTTCAGAACGTCGTGAGACAGTTCGGTCCCTATCTTCCGTGGGCGTAGGAAAGTTGAAGAGATTTGTCCCTAGTACGAGAGGACCGGGATGAACCAACCACTGGTGTACCAATTGTTCTGCCAAGAGCATCGTTGGGTAGCCACGTTGGGATGTGATAAGAGCTGAAAGCATCTAAGCTCGAAGCCAACTCTAAGATGAACTTTCCCTGAAGTTCCCAGCAAGACTAGCTGGTTGATAGGCTGGATGTGTAATGGGTGTAAGCCCTTTAGCTGACCAGTACTAATAGAACGTTTGGCTTTTTTTATGAATTCTTTGGTTTTACTATCTTATTAAGTGTATACTTAGTAGTTTGTTTTAGACAATATTATATGAAGAAGACTTTAGCATTAGATTTAACTCAATCTGATTTGAGTATTAAGAGTTTGATATAAGCTTTTACTACTCAAATTTGTTGGTGGTTAAAGAGAAGTGGAAATACCCAGACCCCATTCCGAACCTGGTAGTCAAGCACTTCATCGCCGATAATACTGCAGGGTCCCCCTGTGGAAACGTAGGTCACTGCCAACTCTTGAGTATTTATTTTATATTTTACAAAAGCTTAGCTTTCTTTATATGTCTTTTTATAAAGCAAGCTAAGCTTTTTTTATACCCATACCCCAACAACTTCCCCTAATCTCTTATGATTTTTATTAGAATACCTTTTTTTTGATCTTTAAAATAGCTTTCTTTTTGCTCTTCATCAATTATTTTTTTAATAAAATTATCATTATATTCAGAACTTAAATTATTTTTATTAAACTCTTTTAAACTCATACATTTGAATTTCCCAGTACAAATTTCATCTTCATATATATTTGCATCAAAAATTATATTTCCAGCTGTAAATACTTGAATATTAGTGTAGTTTTTATATTTATAAATAAAACCTTTATCATGAAATTTAATTGTAGGTGTTTTAAATAGTATTGTTGCACTATTTGAAGATATTATTGGCTGTTTTATACTACAAGCACTTATAAATATTGAAATTAATGCAAGTGGAAAATATTTTTTTATTGTAAATCCTTTATTTAAAAAAATTAACTATAATTATAATTAAAAAATTCGATAGACTCCTTAAAAAATGGAACTATTTTAAAGGAATTACTTGCTTGTACATATATGTTGTTCAGTTGATAGCCATTATTTTCTAGAAAAAATAAAAGAAGAGTATAAAGATGAAGAAATTGTAGGATATTTTTATGATCCTAATATTCATCCTTATAGTGAATATAGATTAAGATATTTAGATGTTGAATTCTCTTGTAAAAAGCTTGGCATAAAACTTTTTGAGGGAGATTATAATCTAGAAGCTTGGTTAAAAAAAACAAAAGGAATGGAAGAACTACCTGAAAAAGGTGAAAGATGTACAGTTTGTTATGATTTTAGGCTTGAAAATAGTTTTGATAAAGCTATTGAACTTGGACATAATAAAGTTACAACTACACTTCTAATTTCACCAAAAAAATCTCAAGAGAAATTAGAAATAATAGGTAATATTTTATCTAAGAGAACTGGAATAGAATTTGTTTTTAAAGATTATAGAAGTGGAATTGGTATGCAAATGCAAGGTTTAAGAGTAAAAGAAAACAATCTTTATAGGCAAAATTATTGTGGTTGTATATATGGCTTGAGTGCTCAAAGAGAACATCAAAAAAAACTTATGGATGAGATGTTTAGCCCAATATCAAATCAAATATTACCTGAATCAATTGAGCAAAGATTAGAGTTATATTATAAAAGAAATAAATTAGAAGAGAATAAAATAAATTATAAACTGATAAAGCAGAAAATTCTAAATTATAGACTTTTTAGTGGAAAGATTTCTATAAAAAATGAGGTAATTCCATCTTATATATTTTTTTATTCATTAGGAACGAAAAAACAAATTAGTACAAAAATTGATTTTGAAAAAGATGGAATATTTTATTTGAATCGTGATGAAGTAAAACTTATTACTATAAATACTTTTAATAAATTATCAAATTCTACTTATAAAAGTACAAAAGAGCTAATGTATAACCCTTTAAAAATAGAAGATGAGATAGAATTAAGATTTAAAATATTAAAAAGTTATTACGATTTATCACCAATTATAGTTTTAGATGAAGTAGTAGATGAAAAATATGATATTTTTATTAATAGTATAAATTATGAAGATATAAAAGAGGAGATTGTATGAAGATTTTGGTAAGTGCTATGGAAACATCATCAAATGTACATTTAAAAGAGTTAAAGAAATATCTGCCAAATGATATTGAATTTGTAGGAGTTTTCGATAAAGAGTTAGGGAAGCCATTGTATGATTTAAGTTCATTAGCAATCATGGGAATAATTGATGCTTTGAAAAAACTTAGGTTTTTCTTTAAACTAAGAGATGAAATGGTTGATTTAGCAAAAGATTGTGACAAGGTTCTTTTGCTTGATAGTTCAGGTTTTAATCTTCCTTTAGCAAAAAAGTTAAGAGAAAAATATCCAAAGAAAGAGATTATTTACTATATATTACCACAAGCTTGGGCATGGAAAAAAGGAAGAGTAAAAGTTTTGGAAGATACTTGTACAAAATTATGTTCAATATTGCCTTTTGAAAAAAATATATATACAAAAAAAGAGAAAATAACTTATGTAGGTCATCCATTATTAGATGAAATAAAAAACTTTAAAGAAAAACAGATAGATTCTAATAAAATTATTTTTATGCCAGGAAGTAGAAAAACAGAGATAAGAAACCTTATGCCAATTTTTAAAAAGCTTATAGAAAAAATTCCAAATAAAGAGTACATATTGGTTGTTCCTGAAAAGTTTGATAATAAATATATAAAAGAGAACTATGGAGATATTAGTTCTTTTTCTATATCAAAGAACTCTCATGAAGCTCTATATGAAGCAGAATATGCATTTATTTGTAGTGGAACAGCAACACTTGAAGCATCTCTTATTGGTACTCCATTTACTTTAGCTTATATTGCAAAGAAATTAGATTTCTTTATAGGAAGAACTTTTGTTAAGTTACCATATGTTGGTTTAGCAAATATATTTTTTGAGAAAATGGGAAGAAAAGCACTTCATAGTGAATTTTTACAAGATGAAGTAACAGTTGAAAATCTTTTAAATGATTATAATACTTTCAATAGAAATGATTTTTTTGATAATTCTAAAATTCTAAGAAATTATTTAATTGAGGGAAGTTCAGAAAATGTTGCTAAGATTATAAAAAACTAAACTTCTTTTAGATATAATCGAAAGCAATTTTAAAATTAGTAGGACACAAATATGTTTGATATTATGCAAATTCAAGAGATTTTACCACATAGGTACCCTTTACTTTTAGTGGATAGAATTACTGATATGGAAGCTGGTAAGACAATAAAAGGTTATAAAAATATATCTATTTCAGAACCAGCATTTCAAGGTCATTTTCCAGGGCATCCAATTTATCCAGGTGTTATGATTCTTGAAGGAATGGCTCAATGTGGAGGAGTTTTGGCTCTAAAGAGTGCTGGATTAAGTGATGAAGAGCTAAAAAGTAAAGTTATCTATTTTATGAGTATTGATAAAGCTAAATTCAGAAATCCAGTTCGTCCAGGAGATAGATTAGATTATGAATTAACAGCTATCAAAATGAAAAGTACTTTAATGGTATTTGAAGGAAAAGCATATATAGATGGAAAACTTACAGCTGAAGCTGAATTTAAAGCAATGATAGTAGATAAATAATTAGGACTAATATGAGTAATATTCATAAAACAGCCATAATAGAAGATGGTGCAATTTTAGGACAAAATGTAATAATTGGTGCATATACCATAATAGGAAAAAATGTAAAAATAGGAGATGGAACGATTGTTGATTCTAACTCATTAATTACAGGTAAAACAACTATTGGTAAAAATAATCATATATTTTCTCATGCATCAATTGGTTCAATACCTCAAGACTTAAAATTTAATCCAAGCGATGATGTTGAGTTAATAATTGGTGACAATAACAGAATAAGAGAATTTACTTTGTTTAATCCAGGAACTATTGGTGGTGGAGCAGTTACAAAGATTGGAAACAATAATTTATTTATGGGTTATACACACGTAGCACATGATTGCATTATTGGAGATAATTGTATTTTTGCAAATGGAGTTACTCTTGCAGGACATGTTGAAGTTGATGATTTTGCTGTTGTTGGTGGACTAACTCCCGTTCATCAATTTTGTAAAATTGGAACTCAAGCTATGATTGGTGGTGCTAGTGCAGTTGCACAAGATATTCCACCTTTTTGTTTGGCAGAAGGAAATAAAGCTACAATTAGAGGTTTAAATTTAGTTGGTTTAAGAAGAAGATTAGAAAACAAAGAAGATATTAATGATTTAAAAAGTGCATATAGATTACTTTTTGCTTCAGGTAAACCACTTCAAGAAGTAGCAAAAGAACTATTTGAGACAAGTAAAAATGAATTAGTAAAAGAGTTAGCAGGTTTTGTAATAAATACAAAAAGAGGAATACCTTTTGAAAGAACAGTAAAGAGTGAAAATGAGTAAAATTATTTGTGATTTTTGTGGAGCAAATGATACAAAGACTAATCCTATTATAACGGGAGACAATGCTTGTATTTGTAAATCTTGTGTAACAGCTGCAAATGAAATTATGACTTCTCAAATAGATGGAAACTTTGAGAGTAATGAGATTAAGCTTGAAGAAAAAGAGATAAAAATCAAAACACCTTCTGAGCTAAAGAGTATTTTAGATGAGTATGTAATTGGGCAAGAAAGAGCAAAAAAAGTTCTTTCAGTTGCAGTTTATAATCATTATAAAAGAATATTTAGAAAAGATGAACTCAAGAATGACATTGAATTAAATAAATCAAATGTACTTTTAATAGGACCAACAGGAAGTGGAAAAACTCTTTTAGCTCAAACAATATCAAAATATTTAGATGTCCCATTGGCTATTGCAGATGCAACAAGTTTAACTGAAGCTGGTTATGTAGGAGATGATGTTGAAAATGTTGTAACAAGACTTGTACAAGCTGCAAATGGAGATATTGAGAAAGCACAAAGAGGAATTATCTTTATTGATGAGATTGATAAAATTGCAAGAATGAGTGAAAATAGAAGTATTACAAGAGATGTTTCAGGAGAAGGTGTTCAACAAGCTTTACTAAAAATTGTTGAAGGAGCAGTTGTAAATGTTCCACCAAAAGGTGGAAGAAAACATCCTGGACAAGACTCTTTACAAGTAGATACTACAAATATTTTATTTATTTGTGGAGGAGCTTTTGATGGACTCGAAGATATTATAAAAAGAAAGCAAGGTGCAAATATTTTAGGTTTCAATCAAGATAAAAAGTCAAAAGAAGATAATGATAAAATTGTTTCAAAAGTTGAAACAGATGATTTAGTAAAATATGGTCTTATTCCAGAATTAATTGGAAGACTTCATATGATTGCAACATTAAATGAGATTACAAAAGAAGATATGGTTCATATTTTAACAGAACCAAAAAATGCATTAATTAAACAATATAAAGAACTATTTGCAATGGATGGTGTAACTTTAGATTTTGATAAAGATGCTCTTTTAGAATTAGCAGATTTAGCAATTAAGAGAAAAACAGGGGCAAGAGGACTTAGATCTATTTTGGAAGATATTATGCTTGATATTATGTTTAATCTTCCAGATTTTAAAAATAAAAAAATTACAATTACACAAAAAGTTATTCTAAAAGAAGAAGAACCTAAAGTAAGCAAAGGATAAATAGATGATTTTAGATAAGTTAATAGGAATATTTTCAAATGATATGGCAATAGATTTAGGAACTGCTAATACTATTGTTAGTGTTAAAGGAAAAGGGGTAATCATCAATGAACCTTCAGTTGTAGCTGTTCAAGTTGATAGACAAGGGAAAGATAGAATTTTAGCAGTTGGTCAAGAAGCAAAGAGAATGCTTGGAAAGACTCCTTTAAATATTCAAGCAGTAAGACCAATGCAAGATGGAGTTATTGCTGATTTTGAAATGACTGAAAGAATGATTAGATACTTTATAGAGAAAGCACACTCAAGAAAATCATTTATTAGACCAAGAGTAATTATCTGTATTCCTTATGGAATTACACAAGTTGAAAGAAAAGCAGTTGAAGAGTCAGCTATGAGTGCAGGAGCTAGAGAAGTTTTCTTAGTAGAAGAGCCAATGGCAGCTGCTATTGGAGCTGGAATACCTGTTTCTGATCCAGATGGACATGTTGTTGTTGATATTGGAGGAGGAACAACTGAAATTGGTGTTACTTCTTTAGGAGGATTGGTTTTATGTAAATCAGTTAAAGTTGGTGGAGATAAAATTGATAGATCAATTGTTGAGTATGTAAGACAAAACTATAATCTTTTTATAGGAGAAAGAACAGCCGAAAATATTAAAATAGCTATTGGTGCTGCTTCAAAACTTGATCCTGAATTAAAATTCCAAATAAAAGGAAAAGATCATTCAGGTTATCTTTCTACTATTGAATTAGGTAGTGAAGGTGTTAGAATTGCAATAAAAGAACCACTGAAAGAAATTGCTTCAGCAATTAGAAGTGTATTAGAAAATATGCCACCAGATTTAGCAGGAGATGTTGTTGATAATGGAATTATAATAACAGGTGGTGGAGCATTAATTAGAGGAATAGATAAATATCTATCTGAAATTGTTAAAATACCTGTAAAGATTGCAGATGAACCATTACTTTCTGTTGCATATGGAACTAGTCAAGTTCTTGATGAACCAGAATTACTAAAAATTATTGAAGAGATGAAAAATTAGAAATTAGATGAAAAGATTTCTTTTTTTATCTCTATTTATCTTTGCAGGATTACTATACTTATTTGAAATAGATGAATATATTTCAAAACAGTTTAGATTTTTTGCAGAGATAAAAAAATCTTATTTAAATAGTTATATAGAATTATCACAAAAAGTTAAAGATCATTTTTCTCATGAAGAACTTATAAAGAAATTACAAGAAGAGAACTTACGCTTAAAAGAGTACAAAATTTTGTATGAATCTACAACCTCAAAAATAGACTCTTTGCGAGAATTTTTGTTAAATGTGGAACTTCCTAGTATAAATGCAAAAATTGATATAGTAAGAGTTTTATCATATGTAAAATTTGATGATTTTACAACAGTTTGGATAGATAAAAAATTAGATGATGAGATTGTAGGACTTATATCAGAAAACTATGCTGCTGGAATTGCTTTAAATAAGCAAGGTAAAAGTGTAGGTTTACTAAATGGAAATAAAGATTGTTCTTATGCTGTTTTTGTAGGGAATGATAGGAATTCTGGAATTGTGATGTCAAATGATAGTGATGAAAGATTATTGTCTGTTAAATTTATACCTATTTGGGCAAAAGTAAAACTTGGTGATGAAGTTATAACTTCAGGTCTTGATAATATCTTTTATGAGGGCGTAAGAGTAGGTAAGGTGGTTGATATAAAAGAGTATCCAGATATGAAAGTGGCATATATTGAGCCCTATGCAAAACCACTTACAAAAAGATATTTTTATACATATCAAACTATAAATGAGTAAAATCTATTAATTAAAAATTAAGAAATATTTTTCTAAACTACGGCAAAATTAAATATTTCATAAAAGGAGCGGAAATGGATTCAGATAGTAGTCAGAGTAGATTCATGAAGTTTTATTTTATGATTAATATAAACTTGAGTATTTAAAATATTAATATAAACCTTAAAAATCTTATAAGTCATTAAAACTTCATGTAAATTGTTTAAGCCAATGTTGATAGTTTTGTATGATAATCCTAAAATCTTAATTGTAGATTGTAATCAATATAATACTTAACTATTGTAAATTATGTAAACATATAGGGAGTAAAATATGAATAAAAAAGAATTAATTTCTAGCATACATAATGTTATAGAAACTAGAAGTAAAAAAGAGATTGTAAAAATATTACACCATACATATCCAGTAGATTTAAAAGAAGCTTTTGAAGAGTTAAAACCACAAGAAATTTTTACTTTTATATCTTTGATGCCACTTAAAAATAGTTCAGAGTTATTTGGATACTTAGATGAACGAATGCAGTTAATTATCCTTGATTTTATGGATAGAACAATGATAAAAGAGCTTTTTGAAAAGATGCCAAGTGATGAAAGAGCCGATTTATTTAACATAATGACGGAAACTCTACAAGATAGAATTTTGCCTATTTTAACTAAAGCTGAGCAAGAAGACATAATAAAATTATCATCATATGAAGAGAATGTTATTGGTTCAATTATGACATCAAATTATGCTACTTTAAAAGCCAATATGAATGCTTTAGAGTCAATTTCTTATCTAAGAAAGATTGCTGGAGATATTGAAACTATTTATGAAACATTTGTAATAAATGAAAATAGAGAGTTATTAGGAAGTGTATCTTTAAAATCTATAATTATGGCAGAACCAGATAGTCTAATAGAAGATTTTATGAGAAAGAATCCTATCTCTTTAAAAGCTAGTGATCCAGTAGAATTTTGTGTTAAAGTAATTCAAGATTATGATTTACTTATTGCTCCTGTTGTAGATGAGAATAATATTCTTGTGGGAATAATCACTTATGATGATGTTATAGATGTTGCTATTGAAGAAGCAGAAGAAGATTTCCAAAAAATGAGTGGTACAAGTGTTGAAGTAAGTAAACATGGAAATGTAGGGTTTTTAACAAATATAAAAGAAGCAACAATTTCAACACTTTATAAAAAAAGAGTTTTTTGGCTTGTTATTTTAGTTTTTGGTAATATATTCTCAGGTGCAGGAATAGCATATTTTGAAGATACAATTTCTGCATATATTGCACTTGTATTCTTCTTGCCATTACTTGTAGATAGTGGAGGAAATGCTGGTTCACAATCAGCAACACTTATGGTAAGAGCTTTAGCAACTGGAGATGTTAAACTAAAAGATTGGGCTGGAATGCTAGGAAAAGAGCTTGTTGTTGCAAGTTTACTTGGGTTTACTATGGCTTTAGCTGTATCTTTTATAGGTATTTATAGAGGTGGATATGATATTGCTTTAATTGTATCTTTAACGATGGTTCTTGTGGTAATAGTAGGAAGTATAATTGGAATGTCTTTACCGTTTTTATTAAGTAAGTTTAAACTAGATCCTGCATCAGCTAGTGCACCTTTGATAACTTCAATTGCAGATGCAATAGGTGTTGTAATATTCTTCTCTATTGCAACTGCAATTCTTGATTTACCAACACCATAAATTCTTTAGATAATGGCTAATAATTAGCCATTATTCTATCTACACTTTCCCAAGTTAAATTATCTTTATCATTTTTCTTAAACATATTAAAAATATATCTTGCAAACATATCAGTTTCTACATTTACTCTTGAGTTTACTTTATAGTTTTTGAAAAGTGTATTTTCTATTGTATGAGGAATTATTGTAAGTCTAAAAGAGTCTTTAAATACTTCATTTATAGTTAAAGATATTCCATCTATTGCTACGCTTCCTTTGCTTATCATATATTTTATAAACTCATTTGGTACTTTTATATAAAAATCTGTTGAGTTCCCTTTTTTTTCTATCTTTTCAATAATTCCAAGACAATCAATATGTCCTTGAACAATATGTCCTTCAAATCTATCACCCATTTGCATAGCTGGTTCTATATGTACAAAATTCTTATAATTTTCTAAAGCAAGTAAGTTTGTACTTTCAGGAGATAACTCAACACTAAAAGTATCATTTGAAATTTTTATTACAGTTAAACAAGCCCCATTTACTGCAATAGAATCCCCAATCTTTGGGGAATAATTTGCTTGTAGAGTTAAAATATTGTTTGAGAAATTAACAACTTTTGCCATCTCTCTTATAAGTCCTGTAAACACTTAAAAAACCTTTAGATAAAATTTAGTTATAATAGCCAAAAATTTATAAGAAGCTAATTTCTACAAATATTTAAAAATCTAATACTCTATATAGAAAAAGGAATAATTATGCAATACGATATTATAGTTGTAGGTGCAGGTCATGCTGGTATTGAAGCAGCATTAGCAGGTGCAAGACTTGGTAAAAAAACACTTTTAATAACAATGCTAGTCGAACAAATAGGAGCTGCTAGTTGTAATCCAGCTATTGGTGGATTGGCAAAAGGGCATTTAGTAAAAGAAGTAGATGCTCTTGGTGGAGAAATGGGACTTTGTACTGATGAAACAGGAATTCAATTTAGAGTTTTAAATGGCTCAAAAGGTGCAGCAGTTCAAGGAACTAGAGCTCAAATTGATATGGATTTTTACAAAGAGTATATGAGAAAAGTTTGTCATAGCACACCAAATTTAGATATTTATCAAGATGAGGTAAGTTCTCTTATTTTAGAAAATGATGAGGTTTTAGGAGTAAAAACAAAATTAGGAGAAGAGTTTAGAGCTTTAAAAACTATTCTTACAGTTGGGACTTTTATGAGAGGATTAATTCATATTGGAGAAAATAAATATGAAGCTGGTAGAGCTTGGGAATTGCCATCTACAACTCTATCTTTACAGTTAAAAGAGATGGGATTAAAAGTGGGAAGATTAAAAACTGGAACTCCATCAAGACTTGATGCAAACTCTATTGATTTTTCAGTTATGGAGACTCACGGTGGGGATATAAATCCAACACCATTTTCATTTAGAACAGATAAAAAAACTTTTAATCCAACTCAATATCCATGTTATGTAACTTATACAAATTTAAATACTCATGAATTAATATCAGCAAATTTCCACAGAGCACCAATATATACAGGGCAAATTGAGGGATTAGGTCCACGATATTGTCCAAGTATTGAAGATAAAGTAAAAAGATTTAGTGAAAGAGAAAGGCATCAACTATTTTTAGAGCCACAAACAGCAAAGTGTACAGAATATTACTTAAATGGAATGTCAAGTTCACTTCCAATAGAGATACAAAAGAAAATGATAGCAAGTGTAAAAGGTCTTGAAAATGCAAGAGTGATAAGATATGGATATGCTATTGAGTATGATTATGTTGATCCAACAGAGTTAAAACATACTTTAGAAACAAAAAAAATAAAAAACCTTTATCACGCTGGACAAATAAATGCAACAACAGGATATGAAGAAGCAGCAGCTCAAGGATTAATGGCTAGTATAAATGCTTGTTTGTCAATAGATGGTAAAGAACCATTTGTTTTAAGACGAGATGAAGCATATATTGGAGTTTTGATTGATGATTTAGTTACAAAAGGAACTCACGAACCATATAGAATGTTTACTAGTCGTGCTGAATATAGACTTCTTCTAAGAGAAGAGAATGCAGATATAAGACTTTCAAAATATGGATATGAGATTGGTTTACTTGATGAAGATTCATATAATAAAATGCTAAATAAGAAAAAGACTCTTGAAGATGCTATTTCTTATATGGCAGAAACTTGGATAACTTCTAAAAAAGAGACTTTGGAACTTTTAGAATCTATTGGCGAAGAGAAAATAAACGATAAGGTACTTTTAATAGATTTAATAGGAAGAAATACAATAGATATTTCAAAATTAGATATTTTGGTACCTAGTTTTAAAGAGTTTGATGATTATTTAAAAGAGCAAATAATAGTTGAAGCAAAATATTATAGATATATTCAAAAACAGCAAAAACAGATAGAGAAAATGAAGAAAATGCTAAAGCTTAGAATTCCTGAGAATTTTTGTTATAAAGGACTTCCAGGGCTTTCAAATGAAGTTATAGAAAAGCTTGAAAATAATCAGCCACCAACTTTATATAATGCTAGTTTAATATCGGGAGTTACACCAGCAGCACTTGATATTATACATTTGAATATGAATAAATAATTTGTATAAAGTATGATTTTTAACTATTTATAGAGATTTGGATAAAATAATCACTTATTTATATATAAAGATGAAAAATGAGTGAAGAACAAAAGAAGATACTAGAACAGCAACTTTGGAATATAGCAAATGCCCTAAGAGGAAAGATGGATGCAGATGAGTTTAGGGATTATATTTTAGGATTTATTTTTTATAAATATCTATCTGAAAAAATGGTTGATTATGCAAATGAAATTCTACAAAATGATAATATAACTTATCTTGATATTCTTAACCTAAAAGATAAAGAAGAGTTTTTAGAAGATATAAAAAATGAAGCAATAGAAAAGCTTGGATATTTTTTAAAACCTGATGAACTATTTTCTTCTATTGCAAAAAGAGGAAATGAAGAAACAAATAATTTTATATTAGATGATTTAACAAAAATATTAAGAAATATAGAGTCTTCAACTATGGGAACTGAAAGTGAAGATGATTTTATTCACTTATTTGAAGATTTAGATTTAACTTCTACAAAACTAGGGCGAACTGTTGAGCAAAGAAATAGTTTAATATCTAAAGTTTTATCACATTTAGACAAAGTAAATTTTGAACTAAAAAATCATGATAGAGATGTTTTAGGTGATGCTTATGAGTATCTAATTGGACAATTTGCAGCAGGTGCAGGAAAAAAAGCTGGAGAGTTTTATACTCCACAAGAAGTTTCTAAAATCTTAGCAAAACTTGTAACTATTGGAAAAGAGAGGTTAAAATCTGTATATGACCCAACTTGTGGAAGTGGCTCTTTGCTTTTACGAGTTGCAAAAGAGGTACAAGATGTATCAAATTTTTATGGGCAAGAGTTAAATAGAACAACTTATAATCTAGCAAGAATGAATATGATAATGCACGATATTCATTATCGAAAGTTTGATATAAAACAAGAAGATACACTAGAACACCCACAACATTTTGATATGAAGTTTGAAGCAATAGTAGCAAATCCACCTTTTAGTGCAAATTGGAGTGCAAACAATCTATTTTTAAATGATGATAGATTTAGCCAATATGGAAAACTTGCACCTAGTAGCAAAGCTGATTTCGCTTTTGTAACTCATATGATACATCATCTTGATGACAATGGAACAATGGCTGTTGTCTTACCACACGGAGTTTTATTTAGAAGTGCAAGTGAAGGGCATATAAGAAAATATTTAATTGAAAATAGAAACTATCTTGATGCAGTTATAGGACTTCCTTCAAATATCTTTTATGGTACTTCAATACCTACTTGTATTTTAGTTTTTAAAAAGTGTAGAGTAGATAGTGATAATATACTTTTTATTGATGCTTCAAAAGATTTTGAAAAGGCAAAAAATCAAAACTTTTTAAGAGAACAAGATATACAAAAAATCATAGATACTTATAAGAGTAGAAAACAAATAGAAAAATACTCTCATCTTGCAAGTTTAGATGAGATAAGAGAAAACGACTACAATCTAAATATCCCACGATATGTAGATACATTTGAAGAGGAAGAGATTATTGATTTAGACAAAGTTTGCTATGAGTTAAAAGAGCTTGAAATTAGTATGAAAAAAACAGATAAAACAATAGCTTCTTTTTGTACAGAACTGGGTATTTCTACACCGTTTTAGGAGAATTTTATGAGAGATGAACTAAATAATCAAATAGTAATATATGAAGATATAAATGGAGAGGTAAAGCTAGATGTTTCACTTGAAAATGATACTTTATGGCTTAGTCAAAAACAGCTAGAAGTTTTGTTTGATAGAGATAAATCTGTTATTTCAAGACATATAAAAAATATTCTTAAAGAAGAGGAACTTGATAAAAATTCAGTTGTTGCAAAAAATGCAACAACTGCTACTGATGGAAAAATTTATCAAGTAGAATATTATAATCTTGATATGATTATATCTTTAGGATATAGAGTAAATTCAAAAAGAGCTACAAGTTTTAGAGTTTGGGCAACAAAAATTTTAAAAGATTATATTATAAATGGATACTCTATAAATAATAAAATATTGAAACAAAAAGGCTTAAAAGAGCTAGAGAAAACAATAGAGTTTTTAAAAGATAATATTTCAAAATCAGAGCTAGAACTAAATGAAGCAAAAGGTTTACTTGATGTAATTTTAAACTACTCAAGAACTTGGACACTTTTGCAAGGATATGATGAAGACTCTTTGAAAATAGATTTTATACCAATAAAAGAAACAAAGTTTATACTAGATATTGATGAAGCAAAAACTTCCATATATAAACTAAAAGCTGAACTTATAAAAAAAGGTGAAGCAACAGAACTTTTTGGTAGAGAAAAAGCAGGAGAATTTGAAGGGATTTTAAGAAATATTTATCAAACTTTTGGTGGAGTTGATTTACTGCAAAGTGTTGAAGAAAAGGCTGCAAATTTGCTCTATTATATTATCAAAGGATACCCTTTTAATGACGGAAATAAAAGAATAGGTGCTTTTATGTTTATACTTTTTTTAAGTAAAAACAATATGCTATATAAATCAAATGGAGAACTTAAAATAAATGATAATGCTTTGGTTGCACTATCACTTATGACAGCAAAAAGTGAGCCAAAACAAAAAGAAACTATTGTAAATTTAATAGTAAATATTTTACAAGGTTGAAAATGAGTAAAAATATAAATGTACCAAAATTAAGATTTAAAGAGTTTAGTGGAGAGTGGGAAGAAAAAAAGTTTGAAGATATTTTTAGTTTTTCAATAGGTAAAAATATAAAACAAAATGAAGCTTCACCAGATTATGAAACTCCTTGTGTTCGGTATGGAGAACTTTATCATATGTATAATGAAGTTATTTTAAAAGTAATTAATAAAACAAATTTAGACAAATCCGAACTTTTATTTAGTGATGGAGATGAAATATTAATGCCATCAGCAGGAGAAGACCCGCTAGATATTGGTTTGGCTTCAGCTTTAACTTTAAAAAATGTAGCAATAGGAAGAACAATAAATATTTTAAAACCACTAAAACAAAATATATATTCTCAAATATTTGTTTCATACTATATAAATTCAAAACTAAGAAAGAAAATATCAACATTGGCAAAAGGTTCAAGTATTAGCAATGTTTATAATTCAGATTTAAAACAATTAAAAGCAAAATTACCAACTTTAGAAGAACAAGAAAAAATTGCTATATTTTTAAATAGTGTTGATGAGAAAATAGAAAAACTTACAAAAAAAGATGAACTTTTACAACAATATAAAAAATCTATTATGCAAAAAATCTTTTCTCAAGAGATTATATTTAAAGATGATAAAGGGAAAGAGTTTCCAGAGTGGGAAATAATATCATTAAAATCAATTTTTAAAGAAAGAAAACAAATGGTAACAAAATCTAAAAACTATGAACATATTTCATTGACTGTTGAAGGAGTTGTTGCAAAAACTGAAAGATATGAAAGGGATTTTCTTGTTAGTGATGATAGTATAAAAAAATATAAGGTTACCAAATTAAATGATATTTGTTACAATCCAGCAAATTTAAAATTTGGAGTTATTGCTAGAAATAAATATAAAGATGGGATTTTTTCACCTATATATGTAACATTTGAAGTGATAAACGCAAATATTAGTTTTATTGAATACCTTGTTACACGAAGAGATTTTATAAATAGTGTTAGAAAATATGAAGAAGGCACTGTTTATGAAAGACAAGCTGTTAAAGCTGAAGATTTTTTAAGATTTTCTATAAAATTACCGCAAATTGAAGAACAAAATAAAATAGCAAACTTTTTATCTAGTATAGATGATAAAATAGAAGAAAACCAAAAAATCTTAAAAAAATCAAAAGAGTTTAAAAAATCTCTTTTACAACAGATGTTTGTATAGGAGAGAAATATGTATAAAGAAATTTCAAAAGAGTTAAAAGCTTCACTTTTTCAAAGAATAAAATCGCCATTTTTTAGTTCTTTTTTAATAGGTATTTTGATATTTAATTATAGATATATTCTTGTATTATTATCTACAAAATCAATAGAAGATAAATTTAATTTTATAGATACATATAAACCAACTTTAATTTTTGAACTTCCATATATAGACTTGTTTTATCAAACTACTTTAATTTATCCATTTTTCTTTGCTTTTGTTTGGATAGGAATTATACCTTTCTTTGAAAGATATATTTCAATGCCGATATGGAAATGGCATCAAAATAAATTAAAGGAAAAATTTGCAAAACTAGAAAAAGAAGAGATATTTTTAGGAAGTGAAAGAGATAAATATTTGAGTTCTATATCCAACATAAGAAAAAAGACAAAAAAGTTAGAAGAAGAATTAACAAATATTGATTTAGCAACTCAAACTAAAATAGAAAAAGCAATAAAAAATGAACAAGAAAAATTTGAACAAGAAAAAGAGAGACTAAATGCTGATATTGAAATTAGATTAAAGGCAAAAGAAGATGAGATAAAAAAACAAAAAGATGAAGAAATAATTAATGTTAAGAAGTTACTGAAAGAATCTGAAGAATTAAATAATAAAACTAAAAATAATTTAGAAAAACTACAAACCGATAATCAAAACTTTAGACAAGATTTAATACAAAAGTATGAAAAAGGGATTAGTGAAAAAGATGATGAAGTAAATGCTATAAGAAAGACAAATGAAGAATTGAAAAATAAGTTAACTAATTATGAAAATGAATTCAAAAAATTGGAAGAATTTGAGAAAAGAGAAAAAGAGACTAATAGAATGTTTGAATTACAAAAAAAAGATATTTTAAAAGATTTTACAATAGATGAAATAAAATTTTTAGAAATAATTTATAAAAACAATATACAAGATAATCATTTGTATTCAAATTTTATTGATGAAATACAAAAATATTATTCTAATAAAAGAATGGATTTGGAAAAAATATTAGAAGATTTGATAGAGAAAAAATTTATAACAAGTAATGGTGGATATATTTATTATGCAAAGGATATAAAAGATTTAATATATAAGGCTTTTAAAAACAATTATTAACTAAACTTAAAGTATAATAAAAGATTAGTTATTTTAAGGCAAATAAAATGGTTGAAACTAGAGAAGAGATATTTAATAAAATTAGTAAAAGTTTAGCTATTACAAAATATGATATTGAACATAGACAATCAATAAATGATTATGGTTTAAATATACACTCAGAAAACTTTTTTAGAGATATTTTAAATTTTATTTATGGATATGAACTTATTAATTCAAATAAAGAAAAACAAAATACTCCTTTTATTGATTTAGTTGATAAAAAAAGAAAACTGTTTTTTCAAATTACAACTACAAGAACAAAAGATAAAATTGAAAATACACTACAAGTTTTTAATGATGGAAATTATAAAGATTATGAAATTAAAATTTTATATTTATTAGAAAAATCAAAACCAAATCAAGAAACAATAAAAGAGCTTAATTCTAAATATAATATTGATTTATTATATTGCTTATATGATTCAAGTGATTTAATAAGAGAGATAAATGATTTAGAAACTACAAAATTAAAAGATTTGTATAATAAATATTTTAATAGTTTAGAAAATAAATATTCAGAACTTGCTGTATTGGATTTGGTTATTAAACATTTAATTCAAAAAAAGATTAGAATAGCTTATGGAAATGATGATTTTGGAACTATTGAAAGTAATGAAAAATTAAAATTAAATCAAATAAACCAAAGAATTTCATCTCAAATTAACAGTGGGCTTGATTATAGAGTATTGATTGATAAACTTGAAGAAGATAATACAATTACAGATTTAAAAGCTTTGATTGTAGAAGATAAATATAAATCGATATTAGAGAGAAAATTACTAACTAAAGTAAAAAAAGAAGAAATATTAAATAAAAATATATCAGAACTACATATTTTATCAAAATTACACAATTTAGATTTTAATGAAATTATAAATGAACTATATGAAAATATAAAAAGTGAAGTTGAAATTGATGATTTTAATTCACTAAATGTAATTTGGATAATAATATCATTTTTCTTTGAAATATGTGATATTGGGATAAAAGAATGATAATGCCTACAAAAATAATTCAACCAGTTGATAGTTTGATTAGTATTTCATCTGTTGTTTTAGATATTCTTAAAAATGAAGCAATATCTTTAGATGATTTATTAGATAGGTTAAATGAAAAATATTATAAAAAAATATCTATTGAAAAATTAATTTTGTGTATAGATTTTCTATATATAATAAATAAAGTGGAGAGTAACGATGAAACTATTACAATTAACATCAGATAATCCAAAATTTAAAACATTAAATTTCAAAGATGGTTTAAATATAGTTGTTGGTACACAATTAACAGATGAACAAAAGAAAACAATAAATGGATTGGGTAAAAGTTTATCATTATCTTTAATTCATTATATGTTTGGTTCAAAATTTAAGACATCTTCAGAGAAAAAACTAGAAAAATATTTGTCAGAATATGGAATTTTTGAACTCTCTTTAATTCATAACAATCAAGAATATACAATAAAAAAAGATTTTTCAAAATCGGAGTTTTATATAAATGATGAAAAAATAGTGAAAGCAAACTATCCAAGCAAATTGACAGAGATATTTCTAGGAGATAATTGCGAAATATCTTTTAAACAACTATTCAATTGTTTTTCAAGAAGATTTAGTAGTGAAGTGAGTTATTATAGTAATGTTTTAACTCAACAAGGAAGACCTTTAGAAGATTATTATCAAAAAATGTCTAACTTATTTTTATTAGGAATTAATCTGTCATTAGTTAAAAGAAATTTTGATATAAAAGATAAGTTATCTAAATTGAAAAGTGCAGAAAAAACATTAAAAGAGTATGAAAAAAAACTTGATAAAAATAATATTAATGATATTAAAGATGAAATTAATAGATTAGAAGAGCAGTTAGATAAATTTATTATTGCTGAAAATTATGATAGTTTAAAACAAGAGGCAGATATATTAACTCAAAATATTAATGATTTTAGAAATAAAATTTATATCATTTCTAAAAAAATAAAAATGAAAGAGTTAAATTTAGAAAGCTCTGAAAATATTGATGTTGATATTGAAAAGATTAAAGAAATTTATGATGAAGCAAATTTCTTTTTTGAAGAAAAAATTACTAAGCGATTAGAAGAAGCTCAAGAGTTTCATAATAATTTGATACAAAATAGGAAAAAAAGATTATCCATAGAGTTAAATGATTTGAATATTGAATTAATAAAGTTAGAACAAAGTATGCAAGAAATATCAACTAAAAGAGATAGCATAATAAAAGATTTGAATAACAGTGGAGCTTTAGAAGAGAGGGATAGCCTAAAAGATAGGATAAAAACACTTGAAGAAGAACAAAAAGATTTAGAGAAATATGAACATATTTTAAATGATTTTAAAAAAGATAAAGTTCAATTAGAAATGAATGAAACTATAATAAAAAAAGAGAGTTTATCTTATTTAGAAAAAAATCATAACAGATTTGAAGAAATAGAACAGAAATTTAGAAGTTTGGTTAAAAGATTTTATGATAATACAGGTGGTTCACTAAAAATAGTAGAAACACCAACAGCCAGATATTTATTTGATATTATTAGTGATATACCAAAACAAGGTTCACAAGGAGTTGGAGAAGTTAAAATCTTTTGTTATGATGTATTGCTTTATCTGTTAAATCCTAAATTATTAGAGTTTTTATCTCACGATGGTTGTGTTTTTTCAGAGATGGATAAAAGACAAAAAACTATGATTTTTAAGCTTATAACTGAACTTGTACAAAATAGCTCTTTACAATATTTTATAAATGTTGGAGATAGCACATTAAATGAAGTATTAGATAAAAATAAGCAAATAAATATTTTATCAGAAGAAGAAAAAAAAGTTATAGAAGATAGTATTATCTTAGAATTAAATGATATTGAACCAAAAAATTGGTTATTTGGAGAAAGTTTTAATTAAAATTATTCAACTGAAAATATAGTAACTTAGGTAAATCAATAATGAACACACAAGATGAAGCAACATTAGAAGAGAATTTAATCAAACAATTACAGAGCTTGGATTATGAAAGAGTTTATATAAAAGATGAAAAAGAGCTTTTAGGAAATCTAAAAAAACAGCTTGAAATTCACAATAAAATAACTTTAAGCCAAGCAGAGTTTCAAAGAGTATTAAATCATCTAAACAAAGGCGATATATTTGATAAAGCTGAAACTTTAAGAGGTAAATATGCACTTTTAAAAGATGACAATAAAACAACCATATATATTGAGTTTTTGGATAGTATAAATTGGTGTCAAAATATTTTTCAAGTAACTTCTCAAGTAACAATACAAGGAGCTTATAAAAATAGATATGATGTAACGCTTCTTATAAATGGTTTGCCACTTGTACAAATAGAGTTAAAAAGAAGAGGATTAGAGCTAAAAGAAGCTTTTAATCAGATAAACAGATACCAAAGACACTCATATAGTTTTAATAGTGCTTTATTCTCATATATTCAAATATTTGTAATCTCAAATGGAGTAAATACAAAATATTACTCAAACAACAAAAAACAGTCATTTAAACAAACATTCTTTTGGGCAGATGAAAGCAATAACAATATCACAGAATTAAGCCAATTTACAAAACAGTTTTTAGAAAAATGCCATATATCTAAAATGATATGTAGATATATAGTTTTAGCACAAGTTCCAAAGATACTTATGGTTTTACGACCTTATCAGTTTTGGGCTGTTGAAGCTATCATAAATAGAGTAAAAAATACAAATAAAAATGGCTATATTTGGCATACAACAGGAAGTGGAAAAACTTTGACATCGTTTAAAGCTTCACAAATTCTTACAAATTTTAGTGAAGTTGAAAAAGTAGTTTTTGTTGTAGATAGAAAAGATTTAGACTCTCAAACTACAAAAGAGTTTAATAGTTTTAGTTCAGGAAGTGTAGATGGCACAGACAATACAAAAACTTTAGTAAAGCAGTTCTTAGGAGTTTATAAAAATAAAAAAGGAGAGCTAAAAGATAGCAAACTTATCATAACAACTATTCAAAAACTAAACAATGCTATAAATAATCAAAGATATTTAAAAGATATGCAAAACCTAAAAGATAAAAAAATAGTTTTTATATTTGATGAGTGTCATAGAAGCCAGTTTGGAGAAGCACACAAAAATATTGTTAAGTTTTTTACAAATGCACAACTTATGGGTTTCACAGGAACACCAATATTTGAAGATAATGCTTTGGGAAATAAGTTTGGAAAAAGAACAACAGCAGAACTTTTTGGAGATAGACTTCACAAATATATCATAACAAATGCAATAAAAGATGAAAATGTATTGAAGTTTTCAGTTGAATATGTAGGAAGATATAAGAAAAAAGATAGTGCAAATGAGATAGATATTGAAGTTGAAGGAATTGATACAAAAGAGTTATTTGAAAGCAATGATAGAATTGAGAAAATAGTTGATTATATCTTGACAAATCATGATAGAAAAACTCACTCAAAAGAGTTTAACTCTATTTTTGCTGTTAGTAGTGTTGAGGTTTTGTGTAAATACTATGAAGCTTTTAAAAAGAAAAATCAAGATTTAAAGATTGCAACAATATTTTCATACAGTGCAAATGAAGATGACAAAGATGCAAATGGAATTTATGCTTTAGATGAGAGTGATATTTTGATTGATGAAACAAATATAAATCAGCACTCAAGAGATAAATTAGAAGAGTATATAAGCGATTATAATAAGCTATTTGATACAAATTACACTACAAAAGATACAAAAAGTTTTTATAACTATTATGATGATATTTCAAGAAGAACAAAGAAAAAAGAGATAGATATTTTGCTTGTTGTAAATATGTTTTTGACTGGTTTTGATGCACCTAGTTTAAATACTTTATATGTAGATAAAAATTTAAAATATCATGGATTAATCCAAGCTTTCAGTAGAACAAATAGAATTTTAAATGAAAAAAAATCTCAAGGAAATATAGTTTGTTTTAGAAACTTAAAAAATGCAACAGATGAAGCAATAGCTCTTTTTTCAAATCAAGAGAATGTTGATAAAGTTTTGATGGAATCTTATGAGTATTATGTACAAAAATTTAATGAAATTTTTATAAGGCTTTTACAAATAGCTCCTAGTGTGAGTAGTGTGGATAGTATAATAGACGAAAATATACAGCTAGAGTTTATAAAAACTTTTAGAGAGATGATTAGAGTTAAAAATATTTTGGAAGGATTTAGTGATTTTAAATGGTTTGATTTATCTATGAGTGAACAACAATTTGAAGATTATAAATCAAAATATTTAGACCTTTATGACAAGATAAAAAGAGAAAATAGCTCAAATGATAAAAAAGTATCTATTTTGAAAGATGTAGATTTTGAATTAGAACTTATTCATAAAGATGAGATAAATGTTTCATATATTTTAAAACTACTTGCAAAATATAGCCAATCAAAACAAAAAGATAAAACAAAACAAAAAGAGAATATTAATAATCTTATAAATTCAAACCCAATATTAAGAAGTAAAAAAGAACTTATTGAAGAATTTATAAATACTACTTTAAGTGGGATTGATATTGAAAATATAGAAGATGAATTCTTTAGGTTTATAGATATTAAAAAAGAGAAATCTTTTAATATTTTATGTAAAGAAGAGAATCTTAATATTGATAAAGCAAAAGAATTGATAGAAAACTATCTTTATGATAGTAGAAAACCACTAAGTGATGACATTGTAGATATTCTTTTGGTAAAACCAAAATTATTGGAAAGAAAAAAAGTAATTCCTAGAGTTTTGGATAAAATTGTAGAATTTGTAGATAAGTTTTATAATTTTAATTAGATTTTATAAATAAGATTAAAAGTAGATAAAAATTCATCTACTTTTAAATATATTACTTTTTAGTAATAGTAATAAGACCTTCTTTTATATCAGTTTCATATTTTGAAACACTATCATTTAATTCAAGAGAAACTCTGAAGAAACCAGCACTATTGTGATTTCCTACTACAAGACTTTTATAGTTTATATCCATAAAAGATTCTCTAACAGTAGAAAAATTTGTTTTTGCTTTGAAGTCAAAGATAAGTTTATTATCTTTATCAAGAGAGAATTTCTTTAAAATTTTATAATCTGTTTTGATTATAAATTTATTTTCATCTATTGAAATTTTTAAAAAAGGAAGAACAGTTCTTTCAATACTAAAAGTTTTTATTTCATCTTTAGCAACTTCATCTTCACTTGCTATATCTGCTCTTGGTTTTACATAAACTACTTGTTCTGGCTCTTTCTTTACATTTTCAAGCTCTTTTTTAATCATCTCTTTTGTTTTTTGTTCATTAGCTTGATTTGATTTTTTAATTATTGCATCAAGCTCTTTTTTCGAATATGTTTTTTCAACTGGCTTTTGAGGAGTAGGCTTTATCTCTTCTTTTTTAGAAGTTTTACTATTTATCTCTTCTTGCATTTTTTTGATATACATATCTTCTTGCATAGCTTCTACTGCTGATTTAAGTTCAGCATCATCTTTATAGTTTGAGAAAGGGTTTTCTCTTGCTTCTAGTGATAAAACTAGTGCAAATAACAATGTAGTCTTTAGTAATTTTTTCATTCTTCTGGCTCCAGGTTTTTAAGTTCAAAATACTCTTTTTGTAATCTAGCATTTTCTCTTTGTAGTCTTGAAATTTCACTCTCTAAGTATACTTTTTTATTCTTTAATGAATCATAAGCAATAAAAGAGTTAGCTCCAAAAAGTAAAATTGCAAAGTGATAAGCAAGAAATAGTGTGAAAATCACTGAAACTATTGATACAATAGCAAATCTTGCTTTTTCACTTTTTATTTTCATTATTTTTTAGAAAAAGGTTCTTTTCCTAAATATTCAGAATATCCTATTTCAGCACCAATTTCAAGAAGTCTATTATATTTTGCAATTCTATCACTTCTTGCTGTGCTACCTGTTTTAATTTGTCCACAATTTAATGCAACAGCGAAATCAGCAATAAATGCATCTTCACTTTCTCCACTTCTGTGGCTCATTACACAATTATAGTTGTTTCTTTGTGCAAGTCTAATTGTCTGCATAGTTTCACTTACACTTCCAATTTGATTTGGTTTAATTAAAATAGAGTTTGCAATACCTTTATTTATACCTTCTGCTAAGATTGAAGCATTTGTTACAAATAGGTCATCTCCTACAAGTTGAACTTTATTTCCAAGTTTTTCAGTTAAGATTTTCCATCCATCCCAGTCATCTTCGCTTAATCCATCTTCTATTGAAACTATTGGATATTTTGAACACAAGTTTTCATAGTAAGCTACAAGTTCTGCACTTGATAATTCTCTATTTT
Source organism: Aliarcobacter thereius LMG 24486 (assembly GCF_004214815.1). Taxonomy (NCBI): domain Bacteria; kingdom Pseudomonadati; phylum Campylobacterota; class Epsilonproteobacteria; order Campylobacterales; family Arcobacteraceae; genus Aliarcobacter; species Aliarcobacter thereius. The sequence goes on along the minus strand of NZ_CP035926.1, from coordinate 1,822,464 downwards.
CACTTTTTAATACATATTTTCCAGCATCATTTATAAGTTCACTTGCAGCTACATCAAGTGCAATAGAGATTTGTTCACCAGCTATATAACCAGCTTTTTTAATAGCATTCATAATAACTTGAATTGGTTCTTCATTTGATTTTAAATTTGGTGCAAATCCACCTTCATCACCAACAGCAGTACTTTCTCCCATTTCATCTATGATTTTTTTAAGGTGTTGATATATTTCAGCAACAGCTCTTAAACCCTCATTAAAATTTTCAATCCCTGTTGGCATAATCATAAACTCTTGGAAATCAACAGAGTTATTTGCATGTTCACCACCATTTATGATATTAAACATAGGAACAGGCATAGTCATAGCATTTGCACCACCAAGGTATCTATAAAGTGGCATATTTAATGAAATAGCTGCTGCTCTTGCAACTGCCATAGAAACACCTAAAACAGCATTTGCACCTAGGTTTGAGTAGTTGTTTGTTCCATCAATTTCTTTCATTATTGCATCAATCTCTGCTTGATTAAATGGACTTTGACCTATTAGTTCATCAGCAATTTTTGAATTTACATTTTCAACTGCTTTTAAAACACCTTTTCCTAAATATCTACTATCACCATCTCTTAGCTCTAGAGCTTCTCTTTTACCTGTACTTGCTCCACTTGGAACTATTGCACTAGCTTTTGAACCATCACTTAGAATTACTGTTGCTCTTACAGTAGGATTTCCTCTTGAATCCATTACTTCATCAGCATATATATTATCTATAAATACCACTTGGGCTCCTAGTTTAAAAAATTTGGTTTGATTATATCTAAAAAAATTTTGGCTTTTGCTTTATCAATTCTAATCAAAAAAGATAAAGCAAAAAATTAAGAAATATTATTTTTCGTCAGGCATTAAGTGCATATGTTTAGCTATTTTGAAACCTAGTTTTTCAAGAGCGTCCACATCATCTTTTGGAGTTTTCCCAGTAGTTGTAAGATAATCTCCAATTACAAAAGCATTTGCACCTCGTTTAAAAATCTCATATTGTCTATCTCCAAACATCAATTCTCTTCCACCTGCAACCATTATTTTATGTGCATTTGGGATCATTTCTCTAGCTAAAGTTATTAGATCAAAAGCTTGTTCAATATTTATTGTATTTTTAACTATTGGCAAAGCTTCATTTGGATGGAAAAAATTTAAAGGTACATTCATAGGGTCTAAAGAATTTATAGCTTCAAGCATAGAAACTCTATCTTCTTGTGTTTCACCCATTCCAAAAATTCCACCACAAACAAGTTTTAGACCAGCTTCTTTAACATTTAAGCAAGTTTGGTATCTATCATCCCAAGTGTGAGTTGTGCAAATTGTTTTATAAAAATCTCTTGATGTTTCTAAATTATGATTGTAGTTATCAACTCCAGCAGCTTTTAGCTCTTTTAATTGTTCAACTGTTGCAATTCCATTACATGCGATTACTCTAAGTCCTAAATTTGCAGCTTTTACAGCTTTTGCAGCTTCAGCTACAAATTTTGTTTTTTTATCAGTAAGACCAGCTCCAGCAGTTACTAAACAAAAACCAACTGCTCCATTTGCTCTTGCAATAGTTGCTTCTTTTACTATTTGTTCTATATTTTTTAATTTGTATCTTTGGATATCTGCTTTATATCTTACACTTTGAGTACAGAATTTACAATCTTCGTTGCAAGTACCACTTTCAACATTGCAAATTGCACATAAAAAAATCTCTTCATTATTGTTCATATTTAATCTCTTCCTTATTAAAATTATTTTCTTCAATTCTTTTAAAATAGCGATTGATTATATACTCATTTTCTTTAATTTCTAGTTTCATACACTCTATGAAATCTTTCTCTCTAGCACAAACTTCTCCAGGATTTAGAAATAGTGTTTTGTTTTTATATTCGCAAGAAAATTGATGAGTATGACCAAATATTACGATATCTGCATCAGGATTTAGATAAAAAGGCAAGTGCATAAGTTTAAAAGTTTTATCTTTTATTTTGAAGTAATAAGGCTCTTTTTTGATATTAAAATCATTTGAGTAAGCTAAAAGTTGATTATCGTTATTTCCAAAAACAGCTATATATTTTAAGCCAGAATTTTCTAGTAATTCCAAAGCTTCTTTTTGGCAAATATCTCCTGCATGAATTAAATACTCACAAGATTTAGATTTCAAAAAATCTATGCAAGACTTTAAATAATCTAGTCTGTGATGACTATCTGAGATAATACCTATTTTCATTTACTCTTTTTTTTCTTTTTTAGTACTTGTTGTACTTGCTCTCTTTGTTGTAGTTTTTTTAGCAGGTGCTTTTTTTGTTTTTGAATCTTTTTCAATAATCTCTAAGCACTCTTCTAAAGTAAGAGCTGAAGCATCTTTTGTTTTTGGTATTTTAAAGTTTTTTCTACCTTGTTTTATATATGGACCATATTGACCATTTAAAATTTGAATTTTTTCTTTTGGGAAATCTTGGATTAGTGCTTTTCTCTTCGCTTCATCTATTTCACTTATAATCTCTTTTGCTCTTTTCTCTTCAATTTTATAAGGATCATCAGTTTTTAATGAATAGTAAGTAGATTTTACTTGTAAATATGGACCAAATCTTCCAATATTTGCTTTTATCTCATTTCCATTATCATCAATTCCAACTACTCTTGGAAGTGTAAATAAAAACATAGCTTCATCAAAAGTGATAGTATCCATATTTAACTCTTTTGGAATAGCTACAAATTTTGGTTTTTCTTCATCATCTTTTGTACCAATTTGTATAAATGGACCAAATCTTCCAACTCTTGCACTTACAGGTTTTCCACTTTTTGGATCAATTCCTAGCTCTCTTACTTGTAGATAATCTGATTTATTAATATTCTCTTCTTTATCTTTTATTGTTTCTTTAAAATCTCCATAAAAGCTTCTCATTACATCAACCCAAGCTTTTTTACCATCAGCAATATCATCAAACTCTTCTTCGATTCTTGCAGTGAATCCTAAATCTACAATATTTGAAAAGTGGTCAGTTAAAAAACTATTTACAATCTCTCCTGTTGGAGTTGGGATTAGTTTTTTATCTTCAGTTTTACTTACATATTCTCTTGCTTGAATTGTTGAAATTGTTGGAGCATAAGTTGATGGTCTTCCAATTCCTTCACTTTCAAGCTTTTTTACCAAAGATGCTTCTGTATATCTTGCTGGTGGTTTTGTAAAATGTTGTTCACTTGAAAGATTTTCAAGATTTAAAACTGTACCAACTTTTATTTCTGGTAATATCTTTTCACTACTTTCAAGAACTTCTTCAGGATTATCGCTACCTTCTGTATATGCTTTCATAAATCCAGCAAATATAATTCTTTGACCTTTTGTTTGAAATTCGAACTCTTTTTTAGCTCCAGCTTCTATTTTATAAGTTGTATTTGCTATTTTTGCAACTGCCATTTGAGTTGCTATTGTTCTTTTCCAAATTAAACTATAAAGTCTATATTGAGCTGAATCTAAATAAGCTTTTACATCTGATGGTTTCAAACTCATATCCACAGGTCTTATAGCTTCGTGAGCTTCTTGAGCTCCTTTTGCTTTTGATTTAAAAACTCTTGGTTTTGTTAAAGAGTAATCTTTCCCATATTCCTCTTCAATGACTTTTTTAGCAGCACTTGTAGCAAGAGTAGAAAGATTTAAAGAGTCAGTTCTCATATAAGTAATTAAACCACCTGTATGATTTGGAATATTTGCAGTATTCCCTTCATAAAGTTGTTGAGCTATCATCATAGTTTGTGCAACACTTAAACCTATTTTTCTTGAAGCCTCTTGTTGTAGAGTTGAAGTAGTAAATGGAGCAGCAGGATTTCTTGTGCTATCTTTTTCTTCAATATCAACTAAAGTAAAGTTTCCATTATTTAAAGAAGCTTCAATCTCTCTTGCTTCTTTTTCATTTCTTACTTTTAAAAGTTTTCCATTTTTCTTTGCAAGTTCACTTTGAAGTTCAGGATTTATGAAATCTGCTTTAATTTTCCAAAACTCTTCTGGTACAAAAGCTCTTATTTCATTCTCTCTTTCAACAATAATTCTAACAGCAACACTTTGAACACGACCAGCACTTAAACCATATCTTACTTTTTTCCATAAAAGTGGAGATAGCTCATATCCAACAGCTCTATCAAGAATTCTTCTTGCTTGTTGAGCATCTACAAGGTTTTGATCAACATCTCTAGGATTTTGTAATGCTTTAAGTATTGCATCTTTTGTAATTTCGTGAAAAACTATTCTTTTTATTGGATTTTTTTCAATTTTAAGTGCAGGAATTAAGTGCCAAGCAATAGCTTCTCCCTCTCTATCCTCATCGGCCGCTAGATAGATTGTAGTATCTTTTGTAATATTCTTTTTTAATTCAGCAATAACTTTTCTTTTGTCAGTTGATACTTGATAGCTTGGTTTGAAGTTATCTTCTGGATCAAAACCTAAAGTAGATTTTGGTAAATCTCTTACATGACCCATAGATGCCATAACTGTGTAATCACTTCCTAGAAATTTTGATATTGTTTTTGCTTTTGCTGGAGACTCGACTATTACTAAATTTTTCACTTAAATTACCTTCATATTTTATAAAAGTTTGCATTCTAACATAAAATTTGTAAGGTTTTCTTAATGCAAAATTTAATTATAATTAAATCTATACTTTAGAATTAGATTTTAGTTCTTCCCAATCTTCAAGTAATTCAAAGAATTTCTTATCTAATTTATCATCACTTTTACCAAATAGATATTTTTGAATAAGAAGAAGTTTTAGTAATTCTGGATTATCTTTATATTTATCTATTAAATCAATATTGTTTGATTTAAATAAATTTAAATTTGAATCTTCAATATCTAGTGATTCTTTTATAATATCTTGTTTAGTTTTATTATTTTCTATACTTGATTTGTCAGTTTGAAAAGCTTCACCAAAAGTTTTTGGTAAAGAGGTTTTTAGCTTATCAATCCAATCTCTTTTTTCAGAACCAAAGTTTTCATTTTGACCAACATCATAAAAACTTCCATTTTTATAATCTATTGAAAGATTCATATCAGGAACATTATCAAATCCTTTAAGAGCTAAATCATTTAATATTTTTACATTATGGTCAAACATTAAACCTTTGTATTGTTCAGGAATATCATTTGATTTTATAACACCTTCTTTATATAATTCTATAATATCTACTCCATCTTGTGTAAAAAACTTTCCATCTTTGTTTTCTAAATCTCTTAAATCATAACCCGTTTTATCTTTTATCTCATGAAATATCTGATATTTAGCTTCATTACTTCTATTTATTTGAGTATTTTTATATTCATAATTACTTTGTATAATATGAATATAAAGGTTTTTTGAATTATCTGCTGTATTTAGAGCATCTTCTAAAAGAGTTTTTAGATTATTATCATCAATTCCACTAACATTTACTTTAAAATCATAAGGGTCAATAGTAAAACTAATATTTGTATCTTTTGGAATATCTATATCGTATCTATTTAAAAGTTCTTGAAATTGATTATTTATTCTATCTCTATAATATACCTTTGATTCGGCTTGAAATATACTATCATAAACTGCATTCATATCTTTTACAAGATAATCTTTTGAACTAGCATTACTAAGGTAGCCTCTAAAAAAATAATTTGTTTCAGTCTCATATGCAATTTCTCTTTCAATAGTATTTAATTCTTTTATATAATATTTATACTGTGGATTGTTATATTTATCCCACATATGTTGCATAGGATCTGAAAATTTCTTATTTTGCTCATTCATAGTTTTATAATGTTCTTTTAGTTTATTTTGCCAAGCTTCACTATCTGCATTAATATAGCTATTATCAGAAGGTTTTAAAAAAGTTTGTTCATCTAAAGAGGATAATTTATTTAAACTATTTAAAGTATTAGAATTAATATTTAGATTTACTTCATTTTTATTATTAGAGTTATTTGAAGAATTATTGTGTTGTGTTACTTTAATTCCACTTTGTGAGCTAAATGAAGATGCACTTGTATTTATAATCATATCAAAAACCCCTTTAAAATAATTACTTTTCTTAATACTAGTTTAATTAACCTTTGTTTAACTTTAATTTTAAATAATGTAAATATATGAGATTAAAAATGGATTGAGAATAAAGAATTTAATAAATATTAATAGATATCTCCTCTAAAGCCAATATCTTCAATTATCACTTCTTTAAAAACTTCATTGGTTTTTTAGATAAGTGATTTTTAAATCTTTTTTCATATTAAAAATCTAAATTTATAATTTTTGAATGAGAAACTTCTTTAACAGCATAAGAGATAATATTTAAGAAAAAACTATAATCTCGGTTTCTAATTCTATGTTAAATTGTTCTTTTACTTTTTGTTTTGCAAGATTTATCAAAGAAATTGCATCTTCAAATGTACCATTTCCATGATTTACTAAGAAGTTTGCATGAGTATTTGAAAACTCCATATCTCCAATTCTATATCCTTTTAATCCAACAGCTTCTATAACTCTTCCTGCAAAATCATTTTTTGGATTTTTAAAACAGCTTCCAGCACTTGCAATATTTGGTTGATTGTCTCTCATCTTCACAAATTCATCTTGTCTTTCTTTGCTAAAGCCTAGCTCTTTTTGGAAAACTACTTCATAAATAATTGTATTTATATTTGTATGTCTATAAGAAAAATCCAAATCTTCTTTTTTTATATATCCATCTTTTGTCTTTATAGAGTGAATATAATTAAAAATTTCCCAAGATTTAAGCCCAGCATTCATTTTTACTAAACCACCTAGATTTCCAGGTAATTTTGCTAAAAACTCTAAATTTGCAATATTATTTTTTCTTGTATAAGTAAGAAGTTTTCCACTACTTGTAGCACATCCAACATAAATTAGATTTTCTTTTTCTTCTATATAATCAAAGTTTTCACCTAAAATTGCAAATTTTTTATTGCAATCTGGAGAGATTAGAAGATTATTTCCTCTTCCAATAATCTGATAATCTTCATAATCTGATATTTGATTTATTACTAAAACTTCTTTTTGGCTTCCAATATGAATTGAAGAGTATCTTTTAAAATCTATTGTTTTAAAGTAGTTTTCCATTAACTGTTTCTTAGCTCTTCATACTCACTTGGGATTAAAAACTCTTCTGCTTTTATTAAATTTTGGTAAAAACCATGTTTATAACCAAGTTCAAAAAGTTTATTTATAGCTTTATATTGAATTGGACTTAAATTTACAGAGTTATCATTTGCATATAAATCTAAATATTTATCTAAAGTTGGAGCATCAACTCTTATTAAACCTTTTTCTAAGAGCATTGGAGCTAAAGTTTTTCTATTTTTATTTGCTACATCAACAGCTTTTATTAAAACATTTTCATATTTTATAGCATCAATTAAAGGAATAGATCTTCTTAAACACATTCCACCAAGAGGTAAAGGAAGAGTTTTATCTTCGCATAAATTTTGCCAAAGATCCCAAACTTCAGCTTCTACTTCAAGCTCATTATTGTAAGTCAAAATTGATTCATGAATTAAAACTCCAGCATCAACTTTTCCATCTATTACAGCTTGTTCAATATCTAAAAAATTCATATAAATGATTCTTGCTTCTGGATAAGAGATTTTAAATATTAGTGCATTTGTTGTAAATTCTCCACTTAAAGCAACTTTGAAATTCCTTTTTAGTTTTACACCTTTTTTCTTAATTAGTTTTGGACCATATCCCTCACCAAAAGAGACAGCAGTTTTCAAAAGAGCATAATCGTCTTTTACAAAAGGATAAAGAGCAAAAGATATTGCACAAATGTCATAAACTCCTTTTAAAGTTGCTTGATTTAATGTTTCAATATCATCCGCAATATTTTCAAATTTGGCATCTTTTATATCAACCCAACCAAATTTAATAGCATAATACATAAATATATCATCTGCATCAGGTGAGTGAGCTACACTTATATTTTTCATATTTCTTCCTTTTTTAAAACTACTTTAGAAAAACTATAAGTAGAGATATTTTCATTTATTAAAGCAATAGTTCCTAAAAGATTTTTATCTAAGATTATTTGCTTTTTATACTCTTTGTTATTTATAGAAAAAGATACAAAATCTTTGTCATTTAGCTTTGCAATATTTAAAAATGTTTGACTAGCTACTAAGTTAGTACCTAATGAAGAGTCATTTGAAAAATATAAAATTGTTCCATTAAAACTTTTTAACTCTTCTGGTTCATTTAATGTGAAATTAGAGTAATTTTTAAAACTATTTTCAAGCTTTTTATTTGTAAAAACTAGTTCAAAATCTGAATATTTTTCTATGTTTTTTAAGATTGCTAAAATATTTTCTATATTTTGATGATTTTCTAAATCATCTCCTAAAACTAAAGCTTTGTTTGAAGCTTTTTTAAATAGTTCAAAACTATCTTCAAACTCCTCTTCTCCGCAAGAGCTTTCAGCAGATAAATAACCAATATCAAGCTCTTCTAAATAATCTTCTAACTCTTTTGATCTATTATTTGTAAAGAAGTATAAAACCAAAGCTAAAACAGCCTCTTCACTTCCTACTTCATATTTTATAAATTGAGAATAAAACTCTTTTAAACTAGCTTTATCAATAGGGTGCATATATGTAAAATCTGATACTTTTTTAATATTTTCAAATAAATTTTTATCTTCAAAAAAAGTTCCAATGCTTAAAATATAATCATATTTTTCTAAATTCATAATTTTCCTTCTTAAAAAAATCCAACTTTTGTCTCTTTATCAAATTGAGACTTTTTCTCTTTTGTAATCTGCTCTTCAAAATCATCTATTGTAAAAACTGCATTATCATTTACAGCTAATTTATAAGCTGTATTTTTAATCACAAGCTCTATTTGCCCACCTGTAAGTTCATGATTTGCAATTTTTTCAAAATCAAAATCTTTTTCTAAAGGTAAAGCACTAGGAGTTAGTTTCTTCCATAATTTTACTCTTTGTTCATGGTTTGGTTTTGTAAATTCTATTTTGTAATTAAATCTTCTTGAGAATGCTTTATCAAGGTTTTCAAGTAGATTTGTAGTAGCTATTAAAATTCCATCAAATCTTTCGATTTGTTCCAAAAATATATTTTGCATTTGGTTATGCATTTTATCAGCACTACTTCCAGTTCCGCTTGTTCTTGAGCTTAAAAATTGGTCAGCTTCATTTAAAAGTAAAACAGGTTCAGTTTTTGTTTGCTCTTTTATTTCATTATATTTATCAAATATATTTCGTACATTTTTTTCACTTTCACCTATATACATTGATAAAATTTTAGAGCAATCAAAACTAAGAACATCTTTTTTTAGTGATCTTGCAAGAGCTAAAGCTGTGATTGTTTTTCCAGTTCCAGCAAGACCATAAAATATGATTTTTGCATCAATTCCTCTTTTTTTATCTTTTATTCCCCAAGATTTAAGTCTATTTATAACACTTTTATCAACTTGTTTTAAAAGATTATCTAAAGTCTCTTTTGTTTTTGGATTTAAAACTACATCTTCTAAAGTCTTAGTTGTCGTGATTAGCTCAAACATCTCTTGCTCTTTTATGATTGTTTCAAGTTTTATTTTTGCAACAGCAGAACCTTTTTTATTTGGATGAGATATTTTATATAAAACTTCATCTGTTATGTAAAAGTTTCTATTTATTCCACCAAAAGGAGTTAAAACTTCATCATAATCAAATAGATTTTTTGAAATAAGTGTTGAGCTTTCTTCTAGTAAACTTCTATATTTTATTTTTTCATAATCATCATTTGAGATTAGTTCAAGTAGATAGTTCATCTCTCTTAATGTTCCATCTCCGCCACTATATTCTTCTTTTAACAAAGCTAGAAATAGTGTTTGCTCTTGTTCATTTAAATTGTGTTCTTTAAAAAACTCTTCTATTAAAATTTTATTTGTTGTTGCATTTATTCTATCTTTAATTCTATTTTCAATAAGTAGAAGTTTGTTTTTAAGTCTGCTTGTATTTGGAGAATTTATATCAAAATTTCTTTTTACACTATTTAGTTGTTGAGAAATATCAATTTTTAGAAATTGATCTTGTAAGTATTCCAAGTGGTCACTATAATTTCTTATTTCAGGTAATATAAATTCACTAGTTCCGCTTTCTAGCATTTTTAAATATGCACTTGATAAAGATATTGAAGAGTTTATTAGCTCAAATTTTGAGGCTTCATTTAGTTTTACTTGTTCAAAAGCTATTTGAATAACCCAACCCAACTCTAAAAGTGATTTTATAATATTTAGCTTCTCAAGATGTTCATATTTTTCAATATTATAAAATTGAGTTAATATATCAATCACACTTAAAACATCTCTTCCTTGCATATACTCTTTTGATAGATATTGCAGGATTTTTGCTTCATCAATACTACATTTTAATTGTGCAAAAAATTTTGTATTTTCTACATCTTTTTCTTTTAGAAAGTCTATTACCTCTTGCATTTAGCTCCGAAAATAAAATTTGAATTAGTTTTTATGATATCTTAAATCGTCTTAACTACAAATGAATGAAAAGATGATAAAATTCATTATATTCTTTCTGGGGAGCATTTATGTCACAATTTATTAAATATTCAATAATAATCTTAATCTCTTTTGCTTTTACTGCTTGTTTTTCAAAATATAAAAATAGTGAAGTTTTACAATCAGAGTTACAAACAGCAGATTCTTGTATAAATAAAAAAGTAAAACTAGAGATGGATTGTTATGATTTAATAGCTTATAAAAATAGTTTTGCACAATTAAGATTGGGAATTTATGAGCTTAAAATAGGAAACTCAACTGTTGCTAAAGATAGATTCCTTTTAGCAAAAGAGGCTGGAAATATCTATGCAAATGTTTTTTTATCTTCAATGTATGAAAACGGAATTTTCTATAAAAAAGATGAAGAGATGGCAATTAAACTTTTAAAAGATGTTGAAAAATTAGATCCAATAGCTGCATATAAAATATCTTTTTATTATTTAGCAAATGATGATGCAAAAAAGGCTATTAAGCTTCTTGAATTTTCAGCAAATGCTGGAGTTAAAGATGCACAAAAAGAGTTAGTGATTTTATATTCAAATGGACAATATATAAAAGAAGATAGTGAAAAATCAAACTATTTTGACTCATTATATCAAGATAAGAAAAAAGATTTTTCAAAAAAAATATATGCTAAATAAAGATAGATAAAATGATAAAAAGTAATATTTTTGCTGGTCTTACGGTTGGAATTATTGCTCTTCCTTTATCTATGGCACTTGCTATTGGAACGGGAGTTCCACCAGAACTAGGGCTTTATACTGCAATTATTGCTGGAATTATTGCAGCTATATTTGGTTCAAGTAAGGTAAATATATCAGGACCAACAGCTGCTTTTATAGTAATTTTAATTCCTATTGTTCAAGAGTTCGGAGTAACTGGACTTTTACTTTGTGGACTTATGTCAGGAGTTATTTTAGTTTTAGTTGGTGCATTTAAGTTAGGAAATCTAATAGAACTTGTTCCATATCCAGTTACAGTTGGATTTACTTCTGGAATTGCTGTTGTAATTGCAACTTTTCAGATAAAAGATTTTTTTGGACTTACAATTGAGAACTTTACAGGTTCATATCTTGATAAAATTTTTTTACTTTTTCAATCTTTTCCTACAATAAACTTATATGAATTTTTAACTGCTAGTTTAACTTTGCTTATTCTTATTTTATGGAAAAAATCAAAAAGTAAGATTCCACCAGCTTTGATAGCTTTAAGTATAGTAACTCTGCTTGTAGCATATTTTAATCATAAGTTTGGGCTAAATATTGCAACTATTCATTCAACTTTTTCTTATGAAGTTGGAGAAAATAGTGGAACAGGAATTCCACCAATTCCTTTACAGTTTATTCTTCCTTGGGAGTTTTTAAAACCAGAAGAGATAAATTTTGCTTTAATTACAAAACTACTTCCTCATGCAATTGCAATTGCAATTTTAGGTGCTTTGGAATCTTTATTGTGTGCAGTTATTAGTGATGGAATAACAGGTAATAAAACAGATCCAAATAAAGAGTTAATAGGTCAAGGAATCACAAATATTGTTGTTCCATTTTTTGGAGGAATTCCAGCAACTGCTGCAATAGCAAGAACGGTTGCAAATATAAATGCAGGTGGAACAGCAAAACTAGCAAGTATAGTTCACTCTTTATTTATTTTAGTTTCAATTTTATTCATTGCTCCATATATCTCTTATCTTCCAATGGCTGGATTATCTGCTCTTTTATTGATAGTTGCTTGGAATATGAGTGAAATTAAACACTTTAAAAATATTATTAAAACTGCACCAAAAGATGATATATATGTACTTCTTACATGTTTTTCATTGACTGTTTTAATTGATATGCAAGTTGCAGTTGCAGTTGGTATTGGATTAGCTTCAGTTCTATTTATAAAAAGAACTATTGAGTTATACTCAATTGAACTTGTAAGTGAAAATAAAACTCTACATCCAGATTTGCCAAAAAATGTTTTGATTTATGATATAAATGGACCAATGTTTTTTGGAGCTGCACAAAAAGCTATGAAAACACTACTTAGCTCAAGTGATAAAAGAGATATTGTTATTTTAAATATGAAAAATGTTTCTATGATTGATATGACAGCTATGGTTGCTTTAAAATCTATTATAGATACATTTGCAGCAAAAAATAAAAAACTTATTCTTTCAGGATTAAATAATAGAGTATTAAAAAAATTAGAAAGAGCAAAATTTGATTATGTTACAAGCTTTTCAAATATTGAAGATTCTTTAGAATATGTAAGGCATCTTGAAAATATAATTTTGAAAGAGAAAGCTTAATATTAAGCTTTCTTCTTCCTAAATACTCTTACAGTGAATACAAAAGATAGGATACTTAAAACAAGAATCAAACTAAGCCAATGAAAGTTTGAAATCTCTACTAGATATCCAGCTATTAAAGTAACTGTTGCTGGAAGTAAAAGTTGTAAAGAACCTAAAAGTGCAGCAGTTGCTCCCAATGATTTTTTTTGTGAAGACATAGCAATAGCAAAAAGACTTGCTTCTGCTAAACCTAAACCAAAGAAAGATATAAAAAATCCAAATACAATTCCATCTAAACCTATAACAGCAATATTTGAGCTTGTAAAACTTATAAGAGCTCCAATAAATATAAAAGTTGCTCCTGTAATAGATAATCTATCCATATCCATAATTTTTAGAAGTTTAGTAGATAATAAAGCTCCAAGTAATAAAGCACTTCCCGTTGCTCCAAAAAGAAGACCAAAAGTTTTTGCATCTATATCATAAACTTCTCTATATGCATAAGAAGCACCTGCAATATATGCAAAAATAAACATATACATAAGACAAGTTGCTAAAGCAGGGATTATAAACTTTTTATCTTTGAAAATTGAAGCATATATAATAAATACATTTTTAAAATTTATTTTTACTCTTTTCTCTTCTTTTAAAGTCTCTTGCAAAGTAAAAACTGATACAAAAGTTAAAATTAGTGCTAAAACACAAAGTACATAAAATATTGATTTCCATCCAAAAATCTGATCAATATATCCACCAATAGCAGGTGCTAAAATTGGAGTAATCGCTCCTATTGTGATTAATATTGCAAATATTTTTGCTGCTACTTTTCCTTTTGAAACATCTCTTATCATACTTATTAGTGAAACATAAGTTAAAGATACTCCCAAACCTTGGATTATTCTATAAAATAAAAATATCTCAACGCTTGATGCAGTTGTAATTAAAAATGAACAAAAAGCATAAACTAAAAAACCAAATAGAAGAAGTTTTTTTCTTCCAAAATAGTCAATAAGTGGTCCAAAAAACAGTTGTCCAATTCCCAAAGCAAAAAGATAAAAAGTAAGCGAAAGCTGTACCTTTGCATATGAAGTTTGGAAATATGTTGCAATATCAGGCATTGAAGCTAGATACATATCAACAGCCATATAACATAAAATTACAATTAGTGAAATTGTTGTTATAAACTTAGGGTTTATTAATCTTTTTTTCAAACTATTTTCCTATAAAACTATATAAAGTTTCTATCTCTTGTGCCCAAATGTTTTCATCTATTGTTTCTAAAACAAGTGGAATATCATCCATTCTAGAATCATTCATTATAAATTTAAAAGCATCCCAACCAATTTGACCAGCTCCAAGGCTATCATGTCTATCAACACGGCTTCCAAGTTCTGGTTTTGAATCATTTATATGCATTCCTGCCAAATATTCTCTTCCTACAATTTTGTCAAATTCTGCCCAAGTTTTATCATAGGCTTCTTTTGTTCTAATATCATAACCAGCTGTAAACATATGACAAGTATCAATACATACACCAATTCTACTTTTATCTTCAACTTTATCTATTAAATATGCAAGATGTTCAAATTTGTAACCAAGATTACTTCCTTGACCAGCAGTATTTTCAATAACAAGTTTAACACCACTTGTTTTTTCTAAAGATATATTTAAACACTCTGCAATATTATCTAAACACTCATCTTCGCTTATTTTTCTTAAGTGAGAACCTGGATGAAAATTTAATTTATCTAAAGCTAATATTTCACATCTTTGAACTTCATCAATAAAACTATTTAAAGATTTTTCTCTAGCATCACTATCTGGATGCCCAAGATTTATAAGATATGAGTTGTGAGGTAAAATATGTTTACTTTGTATTCCACTTTTTTCAAGCTCTTTAAACCATCTATCAATTGTCTCATTATCTAAAGCTTTTGCATTCCATTGTCTTTGATTTTTAGTAAATAAAGCAAAAGCTTTTGCTCCTATTAAACTAGCATTTATTGGTGAATTATAAACTCCACCACTTGCACTCACATGAGCACCAACAAATTTCATTTTAACTCCTATTTATGAATAAAAGTAATATTTATATACATATTATGATAATCTTTATCCAATTTAATTAGAAATTTATAATATCCTAAAACAGCTAAGTATAGAATAATAGAGTGTTTAAGAGATAATAGTATAAAGTAGAGGTAAAAAAATTATAAACTTTTAGATACAATCAAAAAAAGTTTATATCAGAGGTTGTTTTGCATAAAAATAGGTTTTCAAGAGTTGGATATGTTTTGGCGATTGCAGGAAGTGCAATTGGGCTTGGTAATATTTGGAAATTTCCTTATATTACAGGAGAAAATGGTGGTGGAGCTTTTGTTTTAGTATTCTTACTTGCAGTTTTTTCTATTGGAATTTCTATATTCATTGCTGAGGTGATTTTAGGAAAAATTGTAAAAAAAGATGCTGTTACAACTTTTGAAGTTTTATCTCCAAAAAAGCATAAATATTTTAAATATATTGGTTTTACTTTTATAACAGGAATCTTAATAATCTCTTTTTATCCTATTGTTATAGCTTGGATTTTACACTATACAGTTCTAAGCTTTACAACTTTGCCTGCAAGTGTGGATTTAGCTGAAAAGTATTTCTTGAACTATTCACAAACTAATCTTTTATCTCAAATATCATATTTTACATTTGTGTTTGTCTTAATTGCTTTTATTATTTCAAAAGGGATAAAAAAAGGGATAGAAAAATTAAATAATATGCTAATTCCTGCACTATTTATTATATTTATATTGATGTTTTTTTACTCTATTACTTTAAGTGGTTTTCCAAAAGCTATGGAGTTTATGTTTAAAGTAGATTTTGAGAATTTTGATACAAATTCAATCTTAATTGCAGTTGGACATGCATTCTTTTGTTTATCTGTTGGAGTTGTAACTATTTTGACTTATTCAGCTTCTATAAGTGAAGATACACATATCCTAAAAGCAACACTTTTTGTAGTAATTATGGATGTTTTAACTGCATTTTTATCAGGACTTATCATTTTTACAATAATATTTAGTGCAGATGCAAATGTAGATAAAGGAGTAGGATTGGTTTTTATAACTTTACCTGCAATTTTTTCTGATATGGGATTTGCTGGTACAATATTTGCAATATTTTTCTTTCTTGCTTTAGCTTTTGCTGCTATTACATCTGCTGTTTCAATGATAGAACCAGCAATTATGTATTTAATGGAGAGAAAAGGATATAAAAGATTAAAAGCAACAATTACTGTATCTGCTTTTGCATACAGCTTAGGACTTTTAGCAATATTATCTTTTTCAAATGATTTTAAAGATTATTTAACATTTTATGGAAGATCATTTTTTGATTGGTTAGATTTTTCTACATCTGCAATTATGATGCCTCTTGGAGGAATAGCAATATCAATTTTTGTCGCATATATTGCAGATAAAGAAGTTATAAGAAAAGCACTTGAACCATATTTAGGAAAGTTCTTATTCTCTTTATGGCTTATTGTTTTAAGATATTTAACACCTTTTGCAATATTTGTTTTAATGCTAAAAGAAGCAGGGCTTGTAAGTTTTTAGTTTGTAAATTTTTTAGAAAAATATTGAGACAAAATTAATTTGTCTCAATTATATTAATCATCTAAAGAGTCAGAAGAACTATCTTCATCATCACTTCCAGTGATAATTGTATCATTTATTCCCATAGAATTTAAGATTTTATCTTCTATCTCTTTTGCAATTTCTGGATTATCTCTTAAGAATATTTTAGAGTTTTCTCTTCCTTGACCAATTTTTGTATCACCATAGCTAAACCAAGCTCCAGCTTTATCAACAATATCAAGTTTAACTCCATAATCTACAAGTTCACCTGTTTTAGAAATTCCTTCTCCAAACATAATATCAAACTCAGCTTGTTTAAATGGAGCAGCTACTTTATTTTTTACAACTTTAACTTTAACTCTATTTCCAATAGAATTTTCACCTTGTTTAAGTGTAGCAATTCTTCTAATATCTAGTCTAACTGAAGAGTAAAATTTAAGTGCATTTCCACCAGTTGTTGTTTCAGGGCTTCCATAACCAGTCATTCCAATTTTCATTCTTATTTGATTAATAAAAATAACTGTACAGTTCATTTTGCTTAAAAGACCAGTAACTTTTCTTAAAGCTTTACTCATAAGTCTTGCTTGAACTCCAACTTGCATATCATCCATATCACCATCTATTTCAACTTTTGGTGTAAGTGCTGCAACAGAGTCAATAACAACTAAATCAACAGCTCCACTTCTAATAACAGTTTCAAGAATTTCTAAAGCTTGTTCTCCAAAATCTGGCTGAGAAACAAGTAAATTATCAATATCAACACCAATATCTTTTGCATATTTTACATCTAAAGCATGTTCAGCATCTATAAAAGCGCAAACTCCACCAGCTTTTTGTGCCTCTGCAATAGCATGTAAAGTAAGAGTTGTTTTTCCTGAACTTTCAGGTCCATAAATTTCTATAACTCTTCCTTTTGGAAGTCCACCAACACCTAAAGCCAAATCAAGTCCTAAAGAACCTGTACTAATAGCTTCAGTTGGAATAACTTCTTTATCTCCAAGTCTTATTAAAGTACCTTTTCCAAAAGCTTTGTCTATTTGTTTAATTGCTAATTCTAGTGATTTTTTTTGATTTTCATCCATTTTGTTTTACCTCGCCTTTTTCTTTTCTGTTGGAATATTAGCACATATTTTTAAAAATGAGTAAAAATATTACAATTTGCAATATTTTTACTCTTTATCTAAAGCTTCAATAGTTTCAATGCTTTTAATATGGGCATTTACTCTTTTTTTCATAGTATAAGCTTTTATATGTTTTGCCAATATCTTTGTATATTTTTTATAGTTTCTTGAATCTTTTTGCAAAGTTGCAAGTTTTTTTTGTATTTTTAAAATATTTTCTGGGATTATTTCGCTCATATTTCTCTTTTTCTCAAATAATAGTTCTTTATTATTACATAATTTAATAAAATAATAAATAAATTAGGTTAAAATGTAGATTAAATTTGTAATTTGAGGCAAGAAAATGTTTAACGGAAAGAATATCTTAATAACTGGTGGGACGGGTAGTTTTGGTAAAAAATATACAGAAGTATTATTAGAAAAATACAAACCAAATAAAATAATAATTTTTAGTAGAGATGAATTAAAACAATATGAAATGGCTCAAGAGTACAATGCAAAATGTATGAGATATTTTATCGGTGATGTAAGAGATAATCAAAGATTAAAACAAGCAACAAAAGATGTTGATTTTATTATTCATGCAGCTGCACTTAAACATGTGCCTATTGCTGAGTATAATCCAATGGAGTGTATAAAAACAAATATTGATGGTGCCCAAAATGTAATTGAAGCAGCACTTGAAAATGGTGTAAAAAGAGTAATTGCTCTTTCAACAGACAAAGCTGCAAATCCAGTAAATCTGTATGGTGCTACAAAATTGGCTTCAGATAAGCTTTTTGTTGCCGCAAATAATCTTGTTGGAAAAAATGATATTAAATTTTCAGTAGTTAGATATGGAAATGTTGTAGGAAGTAGGGGATCAGTTGTTCCATTTTTTGAAAAACTAATCGAAAATGGAGAAAAAGAGATTCCTATAACAGATGAAAAAATGACAAGATTTTTTATAACTCTTGAAGATGGTGTAAATTTTGTATTGAAAAATTTTGAAAGAATGCAAGGTGGAGAGATTTTTATTCCAAAAATACCTTCAATGAAAATAATAGATATGGCAACAGCTCTTGCTCCAAATTTATCACACAAAATAATAGGTATAAGACCAGGAGAAAAATTACATGAAATTATGTGTCCAGCTGATGATAGTCACTTAACTTTGGAATTTGATGATCACTATGTAATCAAACCAACTATAAAATTTTCTGGATATGTAGATTATAGTAAAAACTTATTAGGCGAAGTAGGAAAACCTGTATTACAAGGTTTTGAATATAATTCAGGAAATAATAAACAAAGGCTAAGTAATGAAGAGTTTTTAAATATGGTAAAAAAAGCATGAAAACTTTTATTCCATATGGGAAACAAAATATAGATGAAGATGATATTAAAGCAGTTATTGAAGTTTTAAAATCAGATTTTTTAACAACAGGACCAAAAATAAAAGAGTTTGAAGATAAAATCTGTGAATACACAAGTGCAAAGTATTGTGTTGCGGTATCAAATGGTACAGCAGCACTTCATTTAGCTTCTATGGTTCTTTTAGAAAAAGGGGATAAGGTTTTAACAACCGTAAACTCTTTTGTTGCAACTTCAAATTCAATTTTGTATTTAGAAGCAAAACCAGTTTTTTTAGATATTTGTGAAGATGGAAATATAGATTTAGATTTATGTGAAAAAGAACTTGAAAAAGATAGCTCGATAAAAGCAATATATGTTGTGCACTTTTCAGGAAAAATTGTAAATCAAGAGAAACTAAAATATTTAAAAGATAAATATGGAGTAAAAATATTAGAAGATTGTGCACATTCTTTGGGTGCAGAAAAAAAAGGTGTAAAAGCTGGTTCTTGTGTAAACAGTGATTGTAGTATTTTGTCTTTTCATCCAGTTAAGCATATAACAACAGGAGAAGGTGGTGCTATTACTACAAATAGTAAAGATATATATGAAAAACTTATTCAATATAGAGCTCATGGAATAAGTAGAGATAATTTTTTAGATGAAAATATGGCAAAAGATGAAAAAGGAAACACAAATTCTTGGTACTATGAGATGCAAACTCTAGGTTTTAATTATAGAATTACAGATTTTGCCTCTGCATTAGGACTTAGCCAATTTAAAAAACTTGATAGCTTTATAAAAAAAAGAAAGAGTATTGCTTTAAATTATGATAAAATTTTTTCAAATAGTATTGTAAAACCAATATATAATTTTGATAAAAATTCATCTTATCATCTTTATGTGGTTTGTGTTGACTTTTCAAAGTTAAATATTACAAAAGCAGAATTATTTAATAAAATGAGAGATAAAAATATAGGTCTTCAGCTTCACTATATTCCTATAAATAAACAAGTTTTTTATAAAGACTTAGGATATGGGAATGAGAAAACTCCTAAAATGGATAAATATTATAAAGAGTGCTTTTCTCTTCCTATGTATCCAAGCTTAAAAGAAGATGAGCAAAAGTATGTTGTTGAAACTTTATTGGACATTTTAAGTGCTTAATTGTGTAGCAATAATTCCAGCACGTGGTGGAAGCAAAAGAATCCCTAAAAAAAATATAAAAAATTTTCATGGAAAACCACTTATTGCATATAGTATTGAAGCAGCAATTAAATCAAAACTTTTTTCCAAAGTTATAGTTTCAACAGATGATGAGGAGATTGTAGAAGTATCTAAAAATTATGGAGCAGATATTCCATTTATAAGACCAAAAGAACTTTGTGATGATTTTACTGGTACGGGAGCAGTTGTAAATCATGCAATAGATTTTTTAAAACAAAATGGAGAAAAAATAGATTTTGTTTGTACAATTTATGCAACAGCCCCATTTCTTCAAGAAAAATATCTAATAGAAGGTTTTACTAAACTCAAAAATTCAACTGTTAAAAATGCTTTTTCTTGTACTTCTATGCCATTTCCAATTCAAAGAACATTTAAAATCACTCAAGATGAAAGATGTGAGATGTTTTGGCCAGAAAATTTTATGAAACGAAGTCAGGATTTAGAAGAGGCTTATCAAGATGCTGGACAATTTTATTGGGAAAACTTAAGTATAAAATCAGATGAGATAATGTTTGGAAAAGATAGTATTCCTATAATACTTCCTAGATGTTTAGTACAAGATATTGATACACTTGAAGATTGGCAAAGGGCAGAGATTATGTATGAAGCTATTAGAAAATCACAAGATATAAAAAAGATTTGATATGAATATTTTAATAAGAGCCAATTCATCCTCATATATTGGAACGGGGCATATTATGAGAGATTTGGTTTTAGCAAAACAATATTTAAATGATAATATTATTTTTGCTACAGAAAATTTAGATGGAAATATAAATCACAAAATTATTGAAGCAGGTTATAAAATAGAACTTCTAAAATCAAATAGTTTTGATAAATTAAACGAGTTAATTAAAAAATTAAATATCGATATGATAATAATTGATAGTTATGAAATAAATTATAATTTTGAGAAAAAATTAAAAGAGTTAAATCCAAGTTTAAAAATATTTGTGTTTGACGATACTTATGAAAAACATTATTGTGATATTTTATTAAATCATAATATTTATGCAGATGAAAAAAGATATAAAAATCTAGTACCAAATAATTGTGAATTAAGATGTGGAAGTAAATACACACTTTTAAGAGAAGAATTTTTAGAAGCTAAAAAACAAACAAAAAAAATAAAAAAAAATAAGAAAATAAAAACTATTTTTGTAGCTATGGGTGGAGCTGACCATACAAATAAAAATATAAAAATTTTAAAAATAATTAAGAAATTTAGAAAAAAGAATAAAGAAAAAATAGTAGTAAATCTTTTTACTACAAATGCAAATAAAAATCTAAAACAATTAAATAAATATTGTAAAAGTAAGAAATGGATAAATTTACATATTAATTCAAGAAGAATTGCTAATTATATGATTAAAAGTGATTTAGCAATAGTTACTCCAAGTGTTACTTTAAATGAAGTTTTTTATTTAGATATTCCTTTTATTGCTATAAAAACAGCTAAAAATCAAAAATATATGTATAAATATATAGTAAAAGATGGATATAAAACTTTGAGAAGCTTTAATAAAAAAGAGTTGGAAAAAGGTATAGATAAAATCTTAGGTGTAGAAAATGAAAAGTATAAAGTTTAAAAATGATTAAAAGGTAAATTTATATGAAAAAAGTAATATCAACATCAAAAGAACAATTTAATTTATTGAGAATTATAGATAATGAAAATCATCCAGAATTTTTTGAAGTAGATGGTACTAAATATATACTAAAAATTGAACTAGATGAAGGGAAAAGTATAACTCTTCATGATTTTATAGATTTAAGCTTAGAAGAAAATAATCTAATTTTAGAATGGAGAAATAATCCAGAAGTTAGAAAATGGATGTACAATCAACATATTATAAAACTAGAAGAACATTTGAATTTTATTGAAAATTTAAAAATAAATAAAGATAAATTATATTTTCTATTAAAAAAAGATGGAGATAATTTAGGTGTAATTTATTTTGTTGATATAAATAGTGAGTTTTCATATTTTGGTTTTTATGGAAATCCTAATTCAGTTTCAGGAATAGGAAGAGTATTAGAAGAAACATCAATAAAATTTGCTTTTGATGTATTAAAGGTAAATAGACTAAAATTAGAGATATTTGAAAATAATATCAAGGTTATAAATCTACATAAAAAATATAAATTTAAAGAAGTAGATAGAAAAATTGTTAATAATATAAATGTAATTTGTATGGAGTTAAAAAATGAAGATAGGAAAATTTGATTTAAATAAAGATGGAACTTATATAATTGCAGAGTTAAGTGCAAATCACAATGGAAGTTTAGAGGTAGCAAAAGAGACTATAAAAGCTGCAAAGGAAATTGGGGCAAATGCAATAAAACTTCAAACATATCGTGCTGATACAATGACTATAAATAGTAATAATGAAGATTTTATGATAAGTGGTGGAACACTTTGGGATGGAAAAAATCTTTATGAACTTTATGAAGAAGCATATACTCCTTGGGAGTGGCATAAAGAACTTTTTGATTATGCAAGAAGTTTAGATATAGATATTTTCTCAACACCTTTCGATAAAAGTGCAGTTGATTTTCTTGAACAATTTAATCCAAGTGCTTATAAAATTGCATCTTTTGAAATAACAGATTATGAACTTGTAAAATATACAGCAAGTAAAGGAAAACCAATAATTATAAGTACAGGTATTGCAACTATTGATGAGATACAAGATGTTGTGAATATTTGTAAAAGTGTTGGAAATGAAGATATTATTCTTTTAAAATGTACAAGTGAATATCCAGCAAAGCTAGAAGAAGCAAATTTAAAAACAATACAAAATATGAAGGAAACATTTGGTGTAGAAGTTGGTTTTTCTGATCATACTATGGGACATATTGCACCAGTTGTTGCAGTTACTTTAGGAGCAAAGATTATAGAGAAACATTTTATTATTGATAAAAGTATAGGTGGAGCAGATGCTGATTTTTCTTTAGATAAAAAAGAGTTTGAAGATATGATAAAAGCTGTTAGAGATAGTGAAAAGTTGTTAGGAAAAGTAGAATATAGTTTAAATGAAAAAAGAACAAAACAGCGTCGTTTTGCAAGAAGTCTATATATATCAAAAGATATAAAAAAAGGAGAAATATTTAATACTGATAATATACGAAGTGTAAGACCAGGGTATGGGCTTCATCCTAAATATTTAAACGATATTATTGGGAAGGTTTCTAAAAAAGATTATAAATTTGGTGATAGATTGGAAATGTTTTAATATGAATAATATTTTAATTGTAACAATAAAAGATTGGAATATTAAGAATTATTTTAAATTGAAAGAAAATTTATATAAAGAATATAACTTTCATATAATTGATAATAAAGAAGAATTGACTTTAGATAATATTAGAAAAATTAATCCAAAATATATATTTTTCCCACATTGGTCATGGATAATTCCAGAAAATATATATAAAAATTATGAGTGTATTTTATTTCATATGACTGATTTACCTTATGGAAGAGGTGGAAGCCCTTTACAAAATTTAATTATAAATAAAGTATATAATACAAAAATAAGTGCAATTAAAGTATCAAAAGAGTTAGATGAAGGAGATGTTTATTTAAAAGAAGATTTTGATATTTCAAAGGGAAGTGCAAAAGAGATTTATGAAAATGCTTCAAAACTGATTTTTAAAAAATTAATACCAAATATCTTAAGACAAAATCCAACTCCAGTAAGACAAGAAGGAGATATTGTATTATTTAAAAGAAGAACACCAGAACAAAGTAATATAAAAACATTAAATGATATTTCTATTAATAACTTATATGATTTTATTAGGATGCTAGATGCTCCTAGTTACCCTAAAGCTTATTTAGAACTTGATAATTTGAAAATTGAGCTATCTGAAGTTATAATAAAAGATGGAAAACTTGAAGGAAGATTTGAGGTCTCTAAAGATGAATAAAAAAATATTAATAGTAGCAGCCCATCCAGATGATGAGGTTTTAGGATGTTTTGGAACGGTCGCAAGATTAATTCAAGAAGGCTATGAAGCATATACTTTGATATTGGGTGAAGGAAAAACAAGCAGAGATGAAAAAAGAGTGGTTGAAAATAAAAAAGATGAAATAGAGAT
Source organism: Aliarcobacter thereius LMG 24486 (assembly GCF_004214815.1). Lineage (NCBI taxonomy): Bacteria > Pseudomonadati > Campylobacterota > Epsilonproteobacteria > Campylobacterales > Arcobacteraceae > Aliarcobacter > Aliarcobacter thereius. The sequence continues at coordinate 1,798,213 of NZ_CP035926.1, read as the reverse complement.
TTTAAATAGCGAAATAAAAAGAGCAAATGATACTATAGGAATAAAAAAAACTTTTATTTATAATTTTCCTGATAATAGATTTGATAGTGTTGATTTATTGGATATTGTAAAAGTAATTTCAAAAGTAAAAGAAGAGATTCGCCCAGATATTATTTTTACTCATTATGAAAATGATTTAAATATTGACCATCAAATTACATATAAAGCAGTTATAACTGCAACTAGACCTATGCAAAATGAAAGCGTAAAAGAAATTTATAGCTTTGAAATTTTATCCTCAACAGAATGGAATTATCCATTATCATTCTCTCCAGATACATTTTTTGATATAGAGGATACCTTGGATTTGAAAATTTGTGCTATGAAAGAATATAAATCAGAACTTTGTATTTATCCACATCCAAGAAGTATTGAGGGAATAGAGCTAAATGCAAAATATAATGGCATGAGAGTTGGTAAAAAATATGTTGAAGCTTTTAAAAGTGTGAGAGTAATAAGATGAAAGAGATAAAATTAATAAATTTTACAGATTTAAGTAATGATGAAAAAAAGATAATTTTAGAATGGAGAAATAATCCAAATATAAAAAAATGGATGTATACTCAAGATGATATAATTCTAGAGAATCATTTAAATTTTATAGATAGTTTAAAGAATAGTAAAGAAAAATTATATTTTTTGGTAAAAAAAGAAGATGAAAATATCGGAGTAATTTATTTTACTCAGATTAAACAAAATGAGAGTTTACATATGGGAGTATATACAAATCCAAATTTAAAAGGTTATGGTAAAATCTTATTGGAAACTATCATAAATTTTTCATTTGAGATTCTAAAAGTAGTAAAGATATATTCAGAAGTCTATTTTGAAAATGAAAAAGCTTATTTATTATATAAATCTTATGGTTTTAAAGAGTATGCAGAGAAGATAGTAAACAATAAGAAAGTTATTTGTATGGATTTAAATAATAAAGGTAAAATATGACAGAAGCACAAATAGAGTTACAAAATGCACTTACAACAACATTTTTAGCAAATTTAGCTTTTCTAAGTGAGTATGATAATGAACTTTATCATAGAGTAGATGAGTTATCAAGAATGATAGAAGATGGAAGTTATCAAGAAAAATATGCACTTGAATTTAATATGCAAGATGGAGATTTTGATATATATGATATTTTAAATGATAAATATCTGTATAATAAGAATCCAAAAAAATTTAATGATAATTTGGTAAGAAATACAGAATTAGATATTAAAAACACTATTATAAATATAGCACAATATTTTAATATTAAAACCGATGTAGATATTGATAAAAGTAAAAGATTTGAACTAAATACTATGAATGAGTTAAATTCATTAACATATTGTGATATACAAGAATATACAAAAACATTAAATGATTTTTTAGACCAAAAAAAGAAAAGATTTAAGAAAATAGATAAATTTATATTTTTGGGTACACTTCTAGGAAGACATATTCCAAGAATTGCACAAAAAGTAGATGCAAGTTCATATTTAGTTTTGGAGAGAAATTTAGAGATATTTAGATTGTCTTTGTTTACTGTAGATTATACTCTTTTGGCAAAAAAAGGGGTAGTTTTTTCTGTAATGGATAATTATTTAGAAGAAGAGAATAGGATTATGAAGTTTTTAAATACTTCAGTATTTGATAACTATATATTAAAACTTACTACAACAGGAATTAATATAGATAAATATATAGATGCTATTTTGACAACATTGTCTCATTTGAATCCATTAACATATGATTACAATAGAAAATTATATATACAGATGAATAGAGCCACACAATATTTAGAAGAGTATAGAACATTAAATTTTGGAAGTATAAAAAAGAAATGTAATATTCTTAGAAATACACCAATTTTATATTTAGCTGCTGGTCCATCATTGGATGATAATTTAGAGTGGATAAAAGCAAATCAGAATAATTTTTTTATAGTTACAATTGGTTCTGCATATAAAAAGCTAATTAATAATGGTATAAAAATAGACCTAATTACAACTTTAGATGAACAACAGTTTTTAGCAGATATGCAATTTGATGATGAAAATGTAGCAAAGATTGATAAAAATACTATTATTTTAGCTTCAAGTATCACAAATAAAGAGGTATTAAATAAGTTTAAGCAAGAGAATCTTTTTTTATATGAGGTGTTTATTCCTTTTTATAAAAACAACATAGCATTTAGTGGGTACAGTATAGGAGAAGTTACATTAGATATTTTACTTCATTTTAATGCAAAAGAGATTTATCTAATAGGGCTTGATTTAGCTCTAAACCAAGAAACTGGAGAGAGCCATTCAAAAGATGCAGGTTCAGGTGTTAGTAGATTAAATTTAGATGAAGTCCAAACAAGAGAAGTTTTTAGTGAAAGAAAAAGTTTAATTAAAGTAAAGGGAAATAATAAAGATGAAGTATTTACAACAGCAATATTTTATGTATCTATAAAAGAAGCTGAGAGAAAGATAAAAAATACTGAAGTAAAAGATTTAAAGATATATAATTTATCAAATAATGGAGCATATTTTGAAGGTACAATACCTACAAATAAAGATGATATAAAACTAAAACCTATAAATAAAGAAATAAATCTAAAAAGTTATTTAGAAGAAAATTCAAATAAATCTTTGGATAAAGATTCAAAAAAATCTATAAAGGAAGAGTTAGATTTTATGGATACCAAAATTAAGATTATATTAGAAGATATTGAGAATACAGATTTTAAAAATTATGATGAGTTTTGTGAAAAGGCTATCTCTATTATTTCTATTGTATTTGAAAATAAATATTTTATGATTTATCAGTATTTGTATCAATATTTTATTCTTTATATACCATATTTGACTTATCATTTTAATGACTCAAAGATAAAAAATGAAGCTAAGCAACTAAATAAAATTAAAATGGTTTTTGTGTCTCAAATGAATAAAACACTAGATGATTATATATTTATGGTAAAAAGGGTTTTATAAAAGAAAATAAGATGTAGTATTAAGATTACTGAAGTAATCTTAATACATTTTGAGAAACAGCATTTGATTGGCTAATCGCATACGACCCAGCTTGAGAGATGATATTTAGTTTATTAAAGTTTGCACTCTCTTCAGCATAATCAACATCTCTTAAAACTGATTCCGCATTTTTAATATTTGTAGATTGAGTCATTAAGTTTCTAACTGCTGATTCAATTTGGTTTTGAGTAGAACCTATATCTCCTCTATATCCATTTAAAGTTGTAAGAGCTGCATCAACTTTACTCTGTCCAGCAGTTGCCATTGCTCTTGTAAAGGTAGTTGCTGCAGAATCTGTTACTAATTGATTTAGTGAAAATCCAACAGTATTCGCTTGAACAGATTTTGTAGTAATCATATCACCTACATTTTCACCAATTTGAAAAGATAATGTCCCTTTTGGGCCAGTACCTGTTCTAGTCTCTTGCAAAAGATTTGTTCCATTATAGTTTGTCTGTTTTGCAATATTATCAAGCTGTTCTAAGAGTTTACTAATATCTTTTGCAATAGCATTTCTACCATCTTCTGAAGTAGTATCAGTGTTTGCTTGGATTAGTTTTGCTTTTATTGTATCCAGAATTTGAGATTGTTCAGCCATAGATTTATCAGCAATTTGAAGTAAAGCAACAGCAGAGTTACCATTTGAAACACCTTGATTTATAGATGTAACTTGAGTTCTAAGTTTATCAGCAATAGCAAGACCAGAAGCATCATCACTAGCTTTATTGATTTTTAATCCAGTAGAAAGTTTCTCTAAAGAGTTTTTAATACTATTATTAGTATTTGTTGCTGCTTCTTGAGCTGTTAAAGATGAAACGTTCGTATTAATTTTCATAAATATGTCCTTAGTTTTGGTTTATTTTGGTGTAAATAAAACTTAATGACACAATTATTACAAACTAATTCATAAAATTAGTTTAAATTAAAAATGAAATTAGAAAAAGTGGAGAAAAATCCCCACTTTTTTACAAAAGAGAACTTAAGACTAATTAACTATTGAAGTAGTCTTAGAACATTTTGTTGAGTAGCATTAGCTTGACTGATTGCATATGAACCAGCTTGAGAAATGATATTCAACTTATTAAAGTTTGCAGACTCTTGTGCATAATCAACATCTCTAATTACAGATTCAGCTGCTTTAATATTTGTTGATTGAGTCATTAAGTTTCTAATAGCTGATTCAACTTGGTTTTGAGTAGAACCTATATCTCCTCTATATCCATTTAGAGCAGTAATTGCTTTATCAACTGCTGTTTGACCTGCTGTAGCTTGTGCTCTTGTGAATGTTGCTCCACCAGCTGCGCCTGATAATACAGTTAGTGAATAACCATTAGTATTTGCTTGAATTGCTTTTGTAGTAATCATATCACCTACATTTTCACCAATTTGAAAACTTAATGCAGACTGTCCAGCAACAGCACCTCTAGCTCCTTGTAAAAGGTTTGTACCATTATAGTTTGTTTGTTCAGCAATATTATTTAATTGCTCTAAAAGTTTACTAACATCTTTTGCAATAGCATCTCTACCATCTTGAGAAGTAGTATCAGTATTTGCTTGGATTAGTTTTGCTTTGATTGTATCAAGAATAGTTGATTGCTCAGCCATAGATTTATCAGCAATTTGTAATAAAGCAACAGCAGAGTTACCGTTAGAAACACCTTGGTTTATAGAAGTAACTTGAGTTCTTAATTTATCAGCAATAGCAAGACCAGAAGCATCATCAGAAGCTTTATTGATTCTTAAACCAGAAGAAAGTTTTTCTAAAGAGTTAGAAATGTTTTTATTTGTGTTTGTTGAAGCTTCTTGAGCTGTAAGTGAAGATACGTTTGTATTAATTCTCATAATAAATCCTTTTAGATTTTTAAACAATTTATAATATTTTTTTAAAATATTACAACCTAAAACCTTCTTGTCTCTTTTTATAAAAAAGGTTCAAGCATAGAGTTCAAAATTTCTTTTGCCTCTTCGGATTAAATTTAACCCTAAAATGTTTTGATAGAGGAATTATTATATAACTTTTCTTAAAATTAGATTAAATTAAAAAGAAAGCTATTTTCTTTTTAAAATTATTCCAGATTCAATATGTTCACTATATGCAAACTGGTCAAATAGTGCGAATCTTAGGATATTATGAGTTTTGATAAGTTCTTTTAAATCTCTATGTAGAGTTTCAGGGTTGCAAGATATATAGATAATATTTTCGAAATTTTTTGCTAAAGCTCTTGTTGTATCATCAAGTCCACTTCTTGGTGGGTCCATAAAAATAGTATCAAAATCATAAGATTTTAAATCTATATTTTTTAATCTATTAAAAGCACGAACTTCATTTAAAGCTTCAACAAACTCTTCAGAGCTCATTCTTATAAACTTTATATTTGAAATATTGTTTAGTTCACAGTTTTTTAAAGCAGATTTTATAGATGTTTTTGAGATTTCTGTGGCTAAAACTTTATTGAATTTTGTAGAAAGAGGAATTGTAAAATTTCCACCACCACAATAAAGCTCACATAAATCTTTATTTGAATCTTTTGTATTGTTTAAAACCCACTCAATCATTTTTATATTTACATAAGTATTTGGTTGAGTAAAACCATTCTCTTCATAGTTAAATCTAAAACTCTTATTTTCAATATTTAAACTCTCTTCAATAAAGTTTTTACTTAAAACTATTTTTTGTTTTTTGCTTCTTCCTATTATTTTTATAGGAAATTTTGTTTCTAAAGTTTTTGCTAGACTTATCCATTCATCTTCTAGCTTTTTGTGATAAATTAAAGTTATTAAAATATCATCTGTACTCGAACTTAAAAATTCAATAGCAAAAAGTCTAAAAGATAAAATCATATCTTTTTGTAGCTCTTCTAAAAGTTTTGGCATAAGTTCAGCAATTTTTGGGCTAACAATAGAGCAAGAGTTGATTTGTAAGATATTTTTATCAAAATCATTCATAGCATAAGATAAAATATCTTTTCCAGATTTTTCATCTTTTTCCCACCAAATTCTGAATTCAGCTCTATTTCTGAAATTTGACTCTTTACTTTTTATAATATCAAGAGGAGTTTTAGAAAAATCTATTAAATCTTTGAATCTATCTTTTTCTCTATCTATTTTAAAATTTAATTGTTCATCATAAGACATATTGTGTAAAGTACACGAAGCACACGAAGCAAAATAATCACACTGCATAAAATATCATCCTTTATTTAAAAATTTATTATATTGAAAGTTTGCTTTTTTTGGATATAATCGACAAATTTTAAAAAAAGAATATATAAAATAATGAAACAAAATAGCTGGCAAGAAGATTTAAAAAATTTATTAAATTGTGATTTAAAAGAGTTATATCCAATAGCAAGAAGCTTAAATAGAAAATTAGAATTTTATGTTGGACCTACAAATAGTGGTAAAACATATAATGCAATGCAAAAATTAAAAGAGGCAAATAGTGGTTTATATTTAGCTCCACTTAGACTTTTGGCTTTAGAAGGGCATGAAGATTTAAAATCATCAAATATAAATAGCTCATTAATTACAGGAGAAGAGCAAGTTTTAGATGAAGATGCTGCTCATATTTGCTCAACTATTGAGATGTTAGATTTTGATTTAGAAGTTGATGTTGCAGTAATAGATGAAGTTCAAATGCTTGAAGATAGTGAAAGAGGCTGGGCTTGGGTAAATGCAATTATTGGAGTTCCTGCAAAAAAAGTAATAATGACAGGAAGTGTAAATGCACTTGAAGCAGTTAAAAAAATTGTTCAATACTTAGGTGAAGATTTAGAAATAATAAAACATAAAAGAAAAAATCCTTTAAATGTTTTAGAAAAATATACAAGCCTTGATAATCTTGAAGATGGAACTGCTTTAATAGCTTTTTCAAGAGCAGAAGTTTTAAAATTAAAACAAAAACTTCAGAAAAAATACTCTGTATCAGTGATTTATGGAAATTTATCTCCTGAAGTACGACGAGATGAAGCAAGAAGATTTAGAGAAAAACAGAGCCAAATACTAATAGCAACAGATGCAATAAGTATGGGATTAAATCTTCCAATAAAGACAATATTATTTACAAATGATACAAAATTTGATGGTGTAAGAAAAAGAAAAATATCTGTAAATGAGATTGTCCAAATAGCTGGTCGTGCTGGAAGATTTGGGCTTTTTGAAGCTGGGTATTTAGGAGCTACACGAAGAGATATTTTAGAATATATAAAATATGAGTTTGAACAGCCAATAAAAACTATAAAACCACCATTTAAAGTAAAAATAAATAATAAACAACTACAAGATTTATCAATGCATTTAAAGACAAAATCCTTAACAAAAGTATTGAACTTCTTCTCTTTGAATATGAAGTTTAGCGGACCTTTTGAAGCAGCGAATCTTTCAAGTATGCTTGAAGCTTCAAAAATAGTTGATAATAAAGATTTATTAAATATGGAAGAGAAATATCTTTTGGCTCAAGCACCAATAACTATAAAATCAACAATTATTTTACAAGCATATGATTCGTATATTGCAAGTATTGTTAAAAAAAGAGTAAATCACTATAAACCATCTATAACTTTACCTAAAAAAGCTATTACTCAAAGAGATTTACTTTTAGTTGAAGATGAAGTTAAAAAAATATCTTTATATTTATGGCTTTCATATAAGCTTCCTGAACTTTTCCCAGATAGTGAAAAGGCATATATATTAAGAAACTCTTTTAATAGTTTTATAGAAAAATCTTTAAAAGGAAGATTATTAGATGATAGAGATTTTGATAGAAAGAAAGATGATAAAGTGCTAAATAGAAGCAACAGAAATAGAAAAAGAGATAGTAACAATTCGTTTAAAAAACCTTTTAAACGAAATTAAGATAAAATAAAAACAGTTTGATTAAAAAATAAATAAGGATAATTTGTAGTGCTAAGTTATTTTAAAGCAGATAGGGAAACTCTTTTAAAAGAGCTTCTTTTAGATAATGCTAATGAAGATAAAATTAAAAAACTTATTGCTAAAGGTGTAGATATAAACTCTGTTGATGAAAGAGGAAAAACTATACTATTTTATCTAGTATTTAAAAAGAAATTTAACTCTATAAAGCTATTGATAGATTTAGGAATAGATTTATATAAAGAAGATAGTACAAATGCAACTATTTTAAGTAATTCTTGTGATAAATATGACTTTCCAGCGGCAAAGTTTTTGCTTGAAAATGGCTACAACATAAATCAAAAAAATAGTAAAGGAAGAACTTTATTACAAGAGTTAGTAATAAGTTCAAATCATAAAGCATATAATTTTTTACAAGATTTTAATCCTGATTATGATTCTATTGATAATAGTGGAAAGACTGTTCTGTTTGATGCTGTTTTAAGTGGAAGTTTAGAGCTTGTTGAAGATGTAGTAAAAAAAATAAAAGATATAAATGCAAATGATAAAAATGGTCAAACAGCACTATTTTATTCAGTTTTACAAGAAAATTTAAGAATCTCTTTGGTTTTGATGGCAAAAGGAATAAATATAAATAGAGTTGATAATAGTGGACAAAATGCACTATATAATGCTGTTTTATTAGGAAGTAGAAATAGAATTCTAATTAATCATTTAATAGATAGAAGAATAGATTTAAATGTTGTAGATAATAGAAATATGACTATTGTTGATGAGATATTCTATATTACAACTTTACAAAAACACGATAAAGATATTGAAGATAAAAAGTATTTAAGAATAAACCAAAAAGATGATTATTTCTCTTTAGCGCAACAGATTTTAGGTTTCTCATCTAGTGTAGATAGTTTGGATAAAGATGGAAAGACAACATTACAAAAAGAACTAGAAAAAAATAATTATGCTTTTGCAGAGATATTAATAAAAAATAAAGCTGATGTTGAGATAACAGATGAAAATGGAAGAAGTCTTCTTCATCAAGAGATTTTAAAAGGTTTTTCAAGTAGAAGAACTGTTGAGTTTCTTATTTTAAATGGAGCAAATGTAGATCAAATAGATAATTATGGAAAATCTATTTTGGATAATTTAATAGAATTGTATTTAGCTTCAGAAGGAGAAAAAGAGCCTAGAGAAGAGTTGGAAACCTATGTTCAAGAAAATGGTGATTTTGATTTTTATATTAAAAAAATCTTGGCTCACGGAGTAAATGTAAATCTAAAAAGATTTATGGGAAGAAATATACTATTTGATTTGGTGCAATATAATTGCCAAGTTATTATGGATAGTTTGGTTGAACACGGAGCAGATGTAAATTGTATTGATCAAAGTGGAATTACTCCAATTACACATATGGTAGAAGAGGGCTTAAAACTTACAAATATAAAAGAGCAAAATGAGTTTTTAAAGAGATTACAAAGTTTTTTAAAATATAAAGTTAGTTTGGATATTCAAGATAAAGATGGACGAACAGTTGTTCATAAAGCTGTAATTGCAGATAATCTACAGGTTGTAGAAAAACTTATGATAAAAAAAGCAAATTTAAATATAAAAGATAGTCATGGAAGAACAGCTCTTCATCATACTCAATGGAAAGGAAATTATGAGATAGCAAGATGGCTTTTAGCAGCTGGTGCTGATATAAATATTCCTGATAATAGTGGATTTAATATCTTAAACTATGCAACAATATTGGGTCATGCAAGATTGGTAATAACTCTTATAAAATCAGGAGCTTTACTACATAATAATCACCCAAAAAATAAAAAAATCGCAGCTTTTTTTAAGAGTAAAGAAAGAGTTTTAGATAGATATTTAGAAGGTACAAATATTAGTGATTTTAAAATGAAAACAGCACTAATAGAACTTGTAACAAATTTTAGAAAAGAGATAAACCAAGCTATAATTTAAAAGCAAAAAAGGAAAATATTTTGAATAAAAAATCAGTAATAATTCTTGCAGCAGGTCAAGGAACTAGAATGAAATCAACTTTACCAAAAGTTCTGCATAGAATTTCAGGAAAGCCAATGATTTACTACTCTATAAAAGAAGCACTAAAAATAAGTGATGATATTACAGTTGTTTTATATCATCAATTTGAAAGAGTACAAGAAGAGATAGAAAAATATTTTTCAAATATAAATTTTGTAATACAAGATCATGCAAACTATCCAGGAACTGGTGGAGCTGTTATGAATATTATTCCAAAATACGAGAAAGTTTTGGTATTAAATGCAGATATGCCACTTATTCAGGCAACAGAGTTAAAGAAGTTTGATTTAGATGCAACAATTGTAATGTCTGTTTTAAACTTAAAAAGTGCAGATGGATATGGAAGAGTTGTTATAGAAAATGATAATGTAAAAAAAATAGTTGAACAAAAAGATGCAAATGAAAATGAGCTTAAAATAACAACAGCAAATGCTGGTATTTATCAGTTTTGTACAAAGTTTTTACTTGAAAACTTATCAAAACTAAATAACAATAATAATCAAAAAGAGTACTACATAACTGATTTAGTTGAGATGGCTATTAATCAAAACTTAGAGTTAAAACCAATCTATGTAAGTGAAGAGAATTTTAAAGGAGTTAATTCAAAAGTTGAGTTAGCTGATGCTGAAGTTATTCATCAAAACAGAATAAAGCAAGAGTTCTTAAAAGCTGGTGTGATTATGAGACTGCCTGAAACTATCTATATTGAAGATGGAGTTGAAATAGAGGGTGAGAGTATTATTGAAAATGGAGTTACTCTTCTTGGAAATACAAAGATTATAAACTCTCATATAAAAACAAACTCAATAATAGAAAGCTCTATTATAGAAAATAGCGATGTTGGACCACTTGCAAGAGTAAGACCTGATTGTAAAATAAAAGATACACATATTGGGAATTTTGTTGAGACAAAAAAAGCTGAATTAAATGGAGTAAAAGCTGGGCATTTAAGCTATTTAGGAGATTGTTTTATAGATAGTGGGACAAATATTGGTTGTGGAACAATTACTTGTAATTATGATGGAGTAAAAAAACACCAAACAATTATAGGAAAAAATGTTTTTGTAGGAAGTGATACACAATTTGTAGCTCCAATTACTGTTGAAGATGATGTAATAATTGGTGCTGGAACAACTGTTACAGATAATTTGAAAAAAGGTCAATTGTATGTAACAAGAGCAAAATCAAGACAGATTGATGGATACTTTTATAAACATTTTGAAAGTAAGAAAAAATGATTTTAAAAGGTAAAAATATACTTCTAGGAGTTACAGGTTCTATTGCAATTTATAAGAGTTTAGAGCTTGTAAGACTATATATAAAAGCTGGAGCAAATGTAAAAGTTCTTATGAGTGAAGCTTCAAAGAAGTTTATTACACCTTTAACTTTTGAGGTAATATCTCAAAACAGAGCGCTAGATGAAACAACAGAAAACTGGGAAAAAAATCAAAACTATAATCATATAGATATTACAAAATGGGCAGATATATTTGTACTTGCACCACTTAGTGCAAATAGCATCAATAAAATTGCAAATGGAATTGCAGATAATTTACTTTTACAAACAGTTCTTGCTTGTAAAAAACCAATTGTTTTGGCTCCTGCTGCAAATACAAATATGATAGAAAATAGTATTACAAAAGAGAGTTTAAAAAAAATAAATTCACTTGGATTTAAAATTGTTGATACACAAACTAAAGAGTTAGCTTGTAAAGATATTGGAAATGGTGCTATGGCTGAACCAATAGATGTTTTTCATAAAACTGCAAGAGAATTATTAAAAAGTGAATATTGGGAAAATAGAGATGCTGTAATAAGTGGTGGTGGAACATTAGAAAAAATTGATGAGGTAAGATATATTTCAAACTTTTCAAGTGGGAAAATGGCATCATCTATGGCAATGGCACTTTATTATAAAGGTGCAAATGTAAAGCTTGTAAGTACAAGAGGATATGAAAATATTGCTAAAAACATAGAATTAAGAGTTGTAGAGAGTTCTAAAGAGATGTTAGATAGTTTACTTTATTTTATGGAAAATGCGAATTTATATAAAAAACCATATCTCTTTAAAGCAGCAGCTGTTAGTGATTATATTCCTAAAAAAACATATGAAGGAAAACTAAAAAAAGAGAGTTTAGGAGATAGTTTTTCCCTAGAATTAGTTCAAAATATAGATATATTGAATACTCTTCCAAAAAACTATTTTTATAGTATTGGATTTAAAGCAGAAATGGATAAAGAAAATGCAAAAAAAAATGCACAAAATATGCTTATAAAAAAATCATTAGATTCTGTTTGCCTTAATATTTTAGAAAACTCTGATAGTTTTGGAACATCAAATAATAAAATAGAGCTAATAGGAAAAAACTTTGAGCAAAGTTTTAATGGAGATAAATTAAATTTATCTTTAGAAATATTAGAATTTTTTGAAAAAGAGTATAAATAATGGAGCAAACTTCTAATAATTCCTTAAATCATATTGCAATAATAATGGATGGAAATGGAAGATGGGCGAAAAATAAGGGATTAAATAGAACAGCAGGTCATGAAGAGGGTGCAAAAGTTGTAAGAGAAATCACAACTTATTGTGCAAAAATAGGTATTAAATATTTAACTTTGTATGCTTTTTCTACTGAAAACTGGGCAAGACCAAAACTTGAAATAGAGTATCTTATGAAACTTCTTGATAAATATCTAAAAAATGAGTTAAAAACTTTGATGGAAAATAGTATTAGATTTAAAGCAATTGGAGATTTAAGTAAATTTTCTAAAGCTTTACAAAAAACTATAAAAGATGTAGAAGAGAAAACGGCAGATAATAAAAACTTAACTCAAGTTTTAGCACTGAATTATGGTTCAAAAGATGAGATTATTAGAGCTATAAAGAAATTAACTGAGAAAAATCTTGAAATAAATGAGAAAAACTTCGAAGCTTGTCTTGATACAGCAGAGATAGGAAATGTTGACTTACTTATAAGAACAAGTGGAGAAATAAGGCTTTCAAACTATTTATTGTGGCAAAATGCGTATGCAGAGATGTTTTTTACATCTACACTTTGGCCAGATTTTAACTCAAAAGAGTTAGAAAATATTATTGAAGAGTTTTATAATAGACAAAGAAGATTTGGAGGAGTTTGATTATGGAAAATATTTTATTGGCAATTTTTTGTATAAATTTATTGCTTCTTGTTATTTATGATTTTAAATACAAAGCAGTTCCTGATTATCTTTTATTAATATCATTAATTTTGGCATTTTTCATAACAAGTGAGAATTTAATAGAAGCTATTAAAACAGCATTTATAATAAGTGGTGCATTTGTACTTCTTAATTTTTTGGCAACTTTTTATATACAAAATATAAAATCAAGAATATTTAAAGATGAAAGTTTAAAAACTCAAACAGCTTTGGGAGAAGGAGATGTTATCTTATTAGCATCTTTTGGAGTTATTTTAGGTCTTACATCTACTGTAATTTTAGTATTTCTAGCAGCAATATTTGCAATATTCTTATATATATACCAAGTAAAAAGAGGTGGAAATAGAGAAATTCCTTTTATTCCTCCTTTAGCAATAGCATTTTTTATAACACATTTTTCTGATATTTTAACGCTTTTTAAGGATTATATTTGAGATTAAACAGATATTTACATACACAACTTAGCCTTACATTTTTTCCTATATTTTTAGGACTATTTTTTATAACTTCAGTTGTATTCTTAGTAAAACTTGCTAGTCTTACATCTGTAATTACAATGAGTTTATGGGAATTAATAGTTCTATTCTCTTACTCAATTCCACAAATTATTTTTTATACTTTACCAATTACTTTTTTTATTTCACTTGCTATTAGTGTTGGTAAATTATCAAGTGAATATGAACTTACTGTTATTACATCTTTTGGACTAAATCCTTTAAAAGTATTAAAAATATTTTTACCAATAACAGTTTTAATGACAGCTATTCTTTTAGTTATATCTTTAGGATTAATTCCTAAAACAAAATATCTTACAAAAACATTTATGGATTTTAAGAAAAAAGAGGCAAACTTTAATATAAAAGAGAGTGAATTTGGACAAAAATTTGGAGATTGGCTTATTTATATCTCTTCAAAAGATGATAAAACATATAAAGATGTAAAACTATTTAAAACAGAAAAAGATAAAGAGCAATTTATTATAAGTGAACAAGCACACTTAATAAATCAAGATGGAAACCTTAGTTTTAAACTTGAAAGTGGAAAAGTTTTTATAATTGATCATAAAGAGTTTAATCAAATTGATTATGAAAATATGTATATAAATGACACAATAGAAAATTCAAATTATGAAGATTTTAAAAATAGTTATAAGTTTTGGAAAAGTAATTTAAAGAAGAATAAAGATCTTGATGATTTTACTTTTTTTATATTAACTTCAATTTTTCCTTTGATATCTCTGTTTTTAGTTGTTGTTTTTGGATATTTTAATCCAAGATATGAAAAAAACAAAACAACAGCTTTTGCAGTTTTAGCAGTTGTTTTATACTATATATTAATAAAGTATATTGGAGATAACTTTCTTTTACACGCAATATATATTATTCCACTTATTTGGATAATAGCTAGTTATATTTTATATAGTACAACAATCAAAAAAGAGTATTAAACTTGAATTTAAAGTTTACTATCTCTTATGATGGAAGTGCTTTTTTGGGAAGTCAAAAACAAACAAATAAGAATACAGTTGAAGATGAGCTTTTAAAAGTCTTTAAAGCTTTAAATATTAGTACAAAAATTATTCTAAGTGGAAGAACTGATAGAGATGTTCACGCAACAAAGCAAGTATTTAATTGTGAAATACCAGATTTTTGGGAAGATTTAATTAAATTAAGAGAAGTTATAAATAGAAGAGTAGTTCAAAGTATAAAGATTTTGAAAATAGAAAAAGTAAATGATGATTTTCATTCAAGATTTTCTGCAAAGAGAAGAACTTATAGATATCTAATAACAACAAAGAATACAAATCCTTTTAACCAAAAATATATAACTTATGTAAAAAGTGTTGATGAAGAACTTTTAAAAGAGGCAATAAAAGAGTTTATTGGTATCTATGATTTTAAATATTTTCATAAAACAGGAAGCGAAAAAGAACAAACAAAAAGGCAAATTTTTGACACAAAATTTTATAAATATAGAGATATTTACGTTTTTAAATTTACAGCAAACTCATATTTAAGATCTCAAATAAGATTAATGGTTGGATTTTTACTAGCAATTAATGAGAAAAAATTAAGTATTGAAGATTTAAAAGATCAATTAAGAGTTAAAAAACATATATTTAAAACTCCAGTAGCTCCCAATGGATTGTATTTGACTAAAATCGATTATTGATTATTATTTATAAATGATTAAAGCTAAAGAAGATAAAATAAACTACAAAAAATATAAGCAAGGAGCATTTTTGAAGAATAGTGAACTTTATGAAAAATTATCTAATCGATTAATTGGTTTAGAAGCTTTAGAAGGTTTTAAAGAAGAAAAGTCTTTAACTACACACTTAGAAGAAAAAGGTGTATCAAGAAGGGATTTTATGAAGTGGGCAGCTGCTATGACAGCTATGTTAGCTCTTCCTTCAAGCTTTTCTCCTTTAATTGCAAAAGCAGCAACTTTGAGTGATAGATTACCAATTATTTGGTTACATATGGCTGAGTGTACAGGATGTAGTGAATCTTTACTTAGAACAGATGCTCCTACAATTGATTCACTTATTTTTGATTATATCTCTTTAGAATATCATGAAACTTTGATGGCGGCTTCTGGTTGGCAAGCTGAACACAATCTTGAAACAGCTATTGAAAAATATAAGGGAAGATATATTTTAATGGTTGAGGGTGGAATACCAACAGGGGAAAATGCTTCTTTTTTAACAATTGGAGGTCATGGAAAAACAGGAGAACAGTCAGCAATCGAAGCATCTAATAATGCTTTAGCAATATTTGCAATAGGAACTTGTTCTGCTTTTGGAGGGATTCAAGCAGCTCATCCAAATCCAACAGGAGCTCAAGCCTTATCAAAAGTTACAGATAAACATGTAATAAATGTTCCAGGGTGTCCACCAAGTGAGAAAAATATAGTTGGAACATTACTTCATTATATACTTTATGGAACTTTACCAGCACTTGATGCTTATAACAGACCAAAATGGGCTTATGGATTAAGAATTCATGACTTATGTGAAAGAAGAGGGCACTTTGATGCAGGTGAGTTTGTTGAAGAGTTTGGAGATGAAGGGGCTAAACAAGGTTACTGTTTATATAAAGTAGGATGTAAAGGACCATATACATTTAATAACTGTTCAAAGAATAAATTCAACTCTCATATGTCTTGGCCAATTCAAGCTGGGCATGGATGTATTGGTTGTAGTGAACCAAATTTCTGGGATACAATGGGACCACTTGAAGAACCACTTGCAAATAGATTGTACAATACAATATTTAAAGGTTTAGGGGCAGATGCAACAGCTGATAAAATAGGAGTTGGATTATTGACTCTTACAGGAATTGGAATTGCAGCACATGCAGCTATTTCAAAGTATAAAAATCCAAAAGATTCACAAGGAGAATAATAGTGTCAAATAAAAGAGTTATAATAGACCCAATTACAAGAATAGAGGGGCATTTAAGAGTTGAAGTTGAAGTTGATGAAAATAATGTGATTCAAAAAGCTTATTCATCTTCAACTTTATGGAGAGGATTAGAGACAATAGTAAAAAATAGAGATCCAAGAGATGCAGGTTTTTTAATGCAAAGAATTTGTGGAGTTTGTACATATTCTCATTATAGAGCAGGAATTGAGGCTGTTGAAAATGCTTTAGGAATAGTACCTCCTTTAAATGCAAAACTTACAAGAAGTTTAATGTCAATGGCACTTTTTATGCATGATCATGTTGTTCATTTCTATCATCTTCATGGGCTTGATTGGGTTGATATTGTATCAGCTCTTGATGCAGATGAAAAAAAAGCTTCAAATGAAGCGTTTAAATATGCAGACTTTCCAATATCAACAGGTGAAAATGATTTAAAAAAAGTTAAAACAAGAGTAAAAGAGTTTGTTGAAAAAGGACAATTAGGACCTTTTGCAAATGCTTATTGGGGACACAAAACTTATAGATTATCTGCTGAACAAAATTTAATCTTATTATCACACTATTTAAAAGCATTAGAAGTTCAAAGAGATTTAGCAAAACTTATGGCTATTTTTGGTGGAAAGCAACCACATCCTCAAAGTTTAAGTGTAGGTGGAGTTACATGTATTATGGATCTCTTAGATCCTTCAAGAATGGGGGAATACCTAACACTATTTAAAAATGCAGCAGAGTTTATAGAAAATGCTTATCATGCAGATATCGTAATGGCAGCTAGTGTTTATAAAGATGAGTTATCAGTTACGCAAGAGGCTGGAGTTATGAACTTTATGGCTAATCAAGAAGTTATGTTAAATAAGACAGAGTTTTTATTTGATTCGGGAATTATTTTTGATGGAGATTTATCAAAAGTATTTGATATAAATGAAGATTTAATAACAGAAGAAGCAACTCATGCTTGGTATGAAAATGATGAAGCACTTCATCCTTATGATGGTAAAACAAATCCTTTATATACAGGATTAAAAGATATGAAAACTGTTGGAATGAATAAAGAGCTTGTAGATTCAAAAGTCTTAGATGTAAAAGGTAAATATTCATGGATAAAATCTCCAAGATATGATGGAAAAGCTATGGAAGTTGGACCACTTGCTTGTATTTTAGTATCTTATGCAAGAGGAAATAAAAGAGTAGTTCCAATAGTTGATGAATTTTTAGCTAAAACAGGTTTACCAAAAAGTGCATTATTTACTGCTCTAGGAAGAACAGCTGCTAGAATGCTTCAAGTAAAAACTATTGCAAAACATGGATTAGAAACATTTAATACTTTAATAGAAAATTTAAAAGTAGATGAAGAGACTTTTACATCTTACAAAATAGATAAAAACAAAGAGTATAAAGGTAGATATTTAGGAGATGTTCCAAGAGGAATGTTATCTCATTGGGTAAGAATAAAAAATGGAGTTATTGAAAATTATCAAGCTGTTGTTCCTTCAACTTGGAATGCAGGACCAATTGATGCAAAAGGACAAATGGGACCTTATGAAGCAAATTTAGTTGGTTTAAAAGTTCAAGATATTTCTCAACCACTTGAAATTATTAGAATTATTCATAGTTTTGACCCTTGTATTGCATGTGCTGTTCATGTTATGGATCAAAAAGGTAATGATTTAGGAACATACAAAGTAGATCCATTATATGGTTTTTCTTGCAATAGTTAAGGATAAACTATGATAAAAAAACATTATGAATACTCTGTATGGCTTAGAATTACACACTGGCTTAGAGTTTTATCTATAACGGCTCTTACTTTTACAGGATTTTATTTAGCTTTTCCATTTATAGCACCAGCTTTAAATGGAGGAGAACCAACAAATTTCTTAAATGCTTTAATGAGAAGTTGGCATATAATTTTTGGATTTTTACTAATTTGTGTAACTATTGGGAAAATGTATCTTTTTTTCTTTGATAAAGAGAGTAAAAATGAAAGAGCTTCATTTTGGGATTTTATATCTCCAAAAATGTGGATAAAACAGATTAAATATTATATTTTAATAGGTGAACATACTAAATTAAAAGGACTTTATAATCCACTACAATTTATTGCTTATTCAACAGTATATATATCTTTGATATTTATATCTTTAACTGGATTGATTTTATATATACATGTTTATCATGAGGGATTAGGTGGATTTTTATATGATATTTTAAGACCAATTGAGGTTTTAATGGGTGGTTTAGCTTTAGTTAGAGAACTTCATCATATTTTTATGTGGATATTTTTAATATTTCTACCTATACATATTTATTTGGTTGTTTTCAACTCAATTTATGGAAAAAAAGGGGATATGGATTCAATTATCTCAGGATATAAATGGGAAGATGATCATAAATGAATATCTTAATTTTAGGAATAGGAAATATCCTATTCCAAGATGAGGGAATTGGAGCACATTTTATTCACTATTTAGATGAAAAGTATGAGTTCAAGTCTTCAAATAATAGTATAAGTTTAGTTGATGGTGGAACTTTGGCTCAAAGACTTATTCCTTTAATTGTTAAATATGATGAAGTTTTAGTGGTTGATTGTATTGATTCTTTAAACTCAAAAGCTGGAGATGTTTTCTTCTTTGATTATAGAAAAGTTCCATCAGAGATAAACTGGCAAGGAAGTGCTCACGAAGTTGAAATGCTTCAAACTTTAAATATGATTGAAATGAATGATGATTTACCAAGAACTCATATTTTGGGAGTTATTCCTAAAAGAGTTGCAGATGATACTACATTTGATTTAAGTAGTGAAATAATTGAAGCTACAAAAGTTATGGAAAAGAGTGTAATAGAGTATCTTTCTAAATTAGATGTAGAAGTAAAAAAAATAAAAGATATTAGCATAGAAGAGATAGCTATGATTTCATTTAAAAGAGATATAAAAAATGGTCCTAGAGTTTAAGTTTAACTATAAATCAAGTAATAAAACTTTGATGAAATTCTTGGATTTTGTTGCAAAAAAGTTTAATTGTGATTATAAAATATATCAAAAATTAGATTTTGTTTATTTGTATATTGAAGCAGAAGATGAGATATTAGAAGAGTTCTCAAATACTTTGTCTTTGTATGTACCTATGTCAATTTTTTATTATGGTTTGGAGCTTGAAGTAGTTGAAAAACTCCCTCTTGAAACTTCAAGCTCTTTTGATGAAGAGAGTATAATCTCTTTTTCTCCAAGTTCACTAAAAGAAGTAGAAGATAAAGATAGTATAGATTTTTATAATGCTTTTAAATCTTGTGAAGTTTCTAAAGGTTTTGAAGATGCAACTTTTATTTTTGAAAATCAAGAAGTAAAATCAGATAAAAAACTTTTTGAGAAATTAAGTTTTTTAATAAATGAAGATAAAAAGATAAAGATAAAGACTTTAAGTGGAACTTTTGTATTTTCAAAACTAAAAAATATAGAAAAAAGTAAAGAGCTTTTAGTTGTAAATTTAGAAAATATAAGTAGCTTAGTGGTTGAAGATGCAAATTCGATAGTTGCTCTTGCAAGTATTGAAAAACCTAAAATAGAGTTTAGAATAAATGATATTTTTAGATTAAAAAATAAAACAGATAAAAAAAGTATAGATATAAGATATGTAAATGATTTAACACTATACTTACTTAGTCTTGAGCTAAAAAAACTAGATATTGATTTTTTAAATATTGAAAATGAAGATGCTAGTTTTGATTATTTCTTAGATGTAAAAAGCAAAAATATTATAAATCTGGATATCCCAAAAATATTGTGCTTTGATAATAAAAAACTTATTTTGGAGTCAAACTCTTACTCTAAAAAATTAGATACAGTTTTTAGTAAATTTAAAGAGAAAGATAAATCTCAGTTTATGACAGTTTTGGCAGAAAATGAACTTTTTGAAAACTCTATTATAAGTTTTTATATTAGCTCTTCAAACAAAAATAAAATCTCTTATTACTCAAAAAATGGTTTAGTTGATATTTTGCAAGATCTATATATTCCAAGTACAATAGAAGAGGTTTTTGAATCTATAAAAAAAGATACAAAAGGTGAAAGACTCTTGAAAAACTATAAAAATAAGTTTGAAGATATTTACAACAAAGCATTAAATACAGAGATAGATTTTAGTGATAAAACATTTCTCTCATATTTTAAAATAGCAAAGATTATACTAAATTTTGAAGATGATATTATTTTAAATGCTACAAACTCTTTGCTTGAAAAAGGACCAAGAATAGACTATAAACTTTTTGATAATAAAGAGGTGTTTAATAGAAAGTTTGATTATTTGCCACTTTTAAAATCAGCTATGAGTTTTAAGTTAGCAGGAGTTGATGAACAAACAATTAGTTTGGGTTTTATTGAAAGTTTGGCACACTTTATAGCAAATGAAGTTGATAATTTACATGGTAATTATGAGCTTGAAGGAGTTAGTTTAAGTGGAGATATGTTTAGCAATATTAGATTTAATCAGCTTGTTGAAAAAAGCATAACAAAAAACTTTAAAATATACTACAACAAAGAGTTTGTAATTCAAAAATAGGTATAAAATTTATGATAAATCAAAAAATATCTATTTTTGGATTGGTTCAAGGTGTTGGTTTTCGACCATTTATCTATAATTTAGCATTAAAATACAATATAAAAGGTTGTGTTAAAAATGATGAAAATGGAGTTGAAATCCTTGCTTTTGCAAAGATAAAAGATATAGAAGAGTTTACAAAAGAGCTTAGATTAAATCCACCAAAATTAGCAAAAATAATTGATATAAACATTCAGAATTTAGAGTTTAAAAAGTATGATAAATTTGAAATTATAGCTAGCTCGAATTTAAATTATGGAAATAAAAATGCTCTTATTTACCCTGATATCTCTATTTGTGAAGAATGTATAGATGATATTTCTGATAAAAATAATTTTAGATATAACTATGCTTTAACAAACTGTATAAATTGTGGACCAAGGTACTCAATTATTGAAAATACTCCTTATGATAGAGAACACACCTCTTTAAAAGATTTTGTCTTATGTGAAAAATGCAAAGCTGAGTTTGAAAACCCTAAAAATAGAAGATATCATGCACAAGCAATATCTTGTGAAGAGTGTGGACCAACTACTTTTTTATATGATAAAAATCAAAAATTGATATCTAAAAAAATAGATGCTATAACTCAAGCAACACAATATATAAAAGATGGAAAAATTGTAGCTATTAAAGGTATAGCAGGTTTTCATATTGTTTGTGATGCAACAAATTGTAAAGCTATATTAAAAATAAGAGAGTTTAAAAAAAGAGCTACAAAACCTTTTGCTGTGATGTTTAAAGATATAGAAGAGTTAAAAAAGTATGCAGATTTTAATAAATTTGAAGAGAATATCTTAAGTTCAAAAGAGAGACCAATAGTTTTATTGAAAAAGAAAAAAAACAGTAAATTATCAAAGCAAATATCTCCAAATATAGAACTTGTTGGTTCTTTTTTACCAAATAGTGCTTTACACTATCTTCTTTTTAAAAATTTAGAAAAACCAATTTTAGCAACAAGTGCAAATTTAAAAGATGAACCAATTATTACAAAAAAAGAGTATATCTTTTCAAAACTATCTTTACTTGTTGATTATGTGCTTGATTATAATAGAGAAATAGTAAATAGTTGTGATGATTCAATAGTTCAAATCGTAGATGAAAAAATAATAAAGCTTAGAAATAGTAGAGGTTTCTCTCCAAATATATTGCAAGTAGAAAATAAGTTTTCAAAAAGAGTTTTAAGCTTAGGAGCTAATCAAAAATCTACTTTTAGTATAGCTTTTGGAAATAAAATTATAACAACACCATATTTAGGAGATTTAAAATCAATATCTTCAATAGAAAACTATAAGAAAACTCTTCATAAATTTCTTAATTTATATGATTTTATACCTGAAATTATAGTTTGTGATAAACATCCAAAATATGAGACCACAAAAATTGCTTTTGAGTTTTTAAATAAAAATGAAGAATTGAATTTAGTTCAAGTTCAACATCATTATTCTCATATTTTAGCTGTTTTAGCAGAAAAATCTTTAAAAAAAGATGTTTTGGCATTTTGTTTTGATGGAACAGGATATGGTGATGATGGAAATATTTGGGGTGGAGAAGTTTTTATAGCAAATCAAAAAGAGTATAAAAGAGTAAATCACTTAAAATATTTTAAACTTATAGGTGGAGAATTAGCTATAAAAGAGCCAAAAAGAGTAGCTTTGTCATTACTTTTTGATAGCCATTCACTAGAGGAAATTTTATCTTTACCTTTGGAATTTCTAAAAATATTTGAAAAAAATGAGATAAAAAATCTATATACAATTTGGCAAAAAAGTATAAATTCACCACTTACAAGCTCTTTTGGAAGAGTTTTTGATGCAGTTTGTTCACTTGCTAATATTCTTCATATTCAAGAGTTTGAAGGACAAACAGGTCTTTACTTAGAGAATTTATATGATGAAAATATCAAAGAAAGTTTCTCTTATGAGCTGATTGATAATATTATAGATATTTCACCAATGATAAAAGAGCTAGTGTTTGAAAAAGATAAAAGCTCTATTGCTTCAAAATTTATAAATACTATTGCAAATATAATTTTTGATATCTCAAATTTAAATCAAGAATTAGATATTGTTTTAAGTGGTGGAGTGTTTCAGAATAGAACTTTACTTAAAATTGTATTTGAAAAATTAAAAGATAAAGAGCTTTATATAGGTGAAAACTATAGTACAAATGATGAGAATATATCTTTAGGACAAGCTTTTTTTACTCTTTAAAATAAATAGAATTTAAAATCTCTAATTGCTCATTTTTATTGTAATTAAATCTAAACTCACACTCTTTTAAGTAGTAGAAAAAATTGTTTTCATCTACACCTTTGTATTTTTTCAACTCATCTTCAAGAAATTCCCAAAATAGTTTCAGAGTTGTTTTATGTGAATTTTGGGATTGAAGTTTGTACCAAAGTAGATATTGAAAAAAATCTTCATCGTTTGTAGCAAAAGTTCTATATTTTATATTTGGCATTAGAAGGGTATATACTTTTTGATTTGAGTGAAAACCTATAATATTTATAGCTTCATCTAGTGATTTTACTTTTTTACTTTTTCCTCTTTGTTTAAAGTAGTAAAACTCCTCATATTCACTATAATCTTTTATAGATGCTTGATAAGAGTTTTCTAAAAAAACAGCTATTTTTTTTCTAAATAGATCAAATCTATCTTTTATGGTTTTATAGTTTAGATTTAGCTCTTTTGAACTTTGAAGTGCATTTTTAGCTTCGCAAAATTTCTCTATGATTAATATATCTTTTTCTATTTTTTTTAAAGATAGCTTTTTTGCACATTTTTTGCATTTTATGTAATCATTTGCTAAATTATAAAATTTTTTGTTTTTGCAGTTTGGACAAATCATAAGAATAGTTTATCAAGTTTGTTCTAAAAATATATAAGTGACATAGACTATTATTAGATATTTAGCCTTTTTGAGTTAAACTAGATAAAAGATATATAAAAACAAAAGGAAATAAAAATGTGTAAAGATTGCGGTTGTACAATAGCAGGACAAGAACATAATCATCATGATCATCATCATTCACATGGGCATTCTCATTTAAATGAGAATATACATCATAATCCACAGCTAAATGATGCAAAAACAATTTCTGTTATTCAAAAGATTTTAGATAAAAATGACCATGAAGCAAGACATAATAGAGCTCATTTTGATAATCATAAAGTTTTAGGAATAAATCTTATGTCGAGTCCTGGAAGTGGAAAAACTACGCTTTTGGAACATATAGTAGATATTGCAGATTTTAAATTTGCAGTTGTAGAGGGTGATTTAGAAACTTCAAGAGATGCAGATAGATTAAAAGCAAAAGGAATAGATGCTGTTCAGATACAAACAGGAAGTGCTTGTCATCTTGACGCATTTATGGTTCATAAAGGTTTACATGATCTATCTTTAGAAAATATTGATGTTTGTTTTGTGGAAAATGTTGGGAATTTAGTTTGTCCAGCATCTTATGATGTAGGAACTCATTTAAATATTGTTATGGTTTCAATTCCAGAAGGTGAAGATAAAATAGCAAAATATCCAGTTATGTTTAGAAGTGCTGATTTAATACTTTTTACAAAAGTTGATCTACTTCCGCACTTTGAATATGATATAGAAAAAGAGAAAACTGAAGCTAGAAAACTAAAACCAAATGTTGATATTTTGGAAGTTTCTATAAAAGATAAGCAATCACTTCAAAATGTTATTGATTGGATAAACTTTAAAAGAAAGATGAGATAACAAGATGTGTTTATCAATCCCATCAAAAATAAAAAGTATAGATAAAGAGTTAAATAGTTGTGTAGTTGATACTATGGGTGTTGAAAGAGTTGCTAGTTTGGATTTGATAGATGAAGAGGTACAAATAGGGGACTATGTGTTGATTCATATTGGATTTGCAATGAATAAAATAGATGAAGAGTATGCTTTGGAATCTCTCAAGCTTTATGAAAAGATAATAGAAGAGCTCGAGGAAGAAGATAGGTTAGCGGCTATTGAAGATTCCCAAAATTGTCCAAATAGATAAAAATGAAAAATAGTTTAGAATTAAAAGATTTATATGATGGTTTTAGAGATGCAAAAACAATAAAAGCATTTAAAAAACTAATAGATGATGAGTTAAAAGATTATCCTAAAACTATAAATATTATGGAGGTTTGTGGAGGGCATACTCATACAATTATGAAGTATGGAATACCACAAATTATGGATAAAAAAATTAATTTTATTCATGGACCTGGTTGCCCTGTTTGTGTTATGCCAAAAGATAGAATTGATAGTGCATATACTTTAAGTTTACAAAAAGATGTGATACTTGTAACGCTTGGAGATATGATAAAAGTTCCAGGAAGCCTTGGTAGTTTACAAGATGCTAGAAGCAAAGGTGCTGATGTAAGATTTGTCTATTCTCCACTTGATTGTTTGAAAATTGCTAGTGAAAATAGAGATAAAATTATAATCTTTTTTGCAATTGGTTTTGAAACAACAACTCCTATGACTTGTGCTTTAATTGAACAAGTTATTAAAAATGATATTAAAAATATTTTGTTTTCTATAAATCATATTACCGTTCCTGAGGTTATGAGAGTTTTAGTAGATGATGAAAATTGTAAGATAGATGCTTTTTTAGGACCATCGCATGTAAGCGTTATTAGTGGAAGTAAAATTTATGAAGAGTTTCCTTTAAAGTACAATAAACCTGTTGTTGTAGCTGGTTTTGAGCCAGTTGATGTGATGCAAAGTATTTATATGATTGTAAAACAGTTTAAGGAACAAAGAGCAAATCTTGAAATAGAGTATAAAAGGCTTGTTTCTTATGATGGAAATATAAAAGCTCAAGAGCTTATAAATAGATACTTCAAAAAAGTTCCTTTTAAATTTAGAGGAATTGGCGAAGTAGAAAATAGTGGATATGAGTTAAAAGATGAGTTAGAAAATTATAATGCAAAAATAGTTTATAAAAATATACTTCCAACACACGAGGTAAAAGAGAATAAAGCTTGTAGATGTCCTGAAATTTTAAAAGGTGTTGCAAAACCAACTGATTGTAAAATTTTTGGAACTGTATGTAATCCAGCAAACCCAATTGGTTCTTGTATGGTAAGTAGTGAGGGTGCTTGTAGTGCTTATTATAAATATGGGAATTTATTAAAATAGTAAATGCAAAATATAATATATGAATATGAAGAGATAAAAGAAGATTTAGAGCATTATAAAAAATTAAAAAATCATATTATTAACACAAAAGAACTACATAAATATTTTACTCTTGATTGGAAAGATTTAAAAGCAAAGCAATATTGTGGAATTTTAAATTTTGACAATCAAGATTTTTATATCTTACCAAAAATAGCAAATAACAATGAACAAAATTTAAATATATTTATTTATATGCTTATGTATGCTTACGATATAAAATTATCAAATGAACAAATAGCAAGTTGTCAAAATCAAGAAAAGCATACAATTTTAGAAGTATTTGTACAAATGTTTGCAAATGGACTTTTAAAAGAGCTTAAAAAAGGAATATATAAGAAGTATATTACAGAGCAAGAAAATTTGAGTGTTTTAAAAGGAAAATATCTTATAAATGAAAATTTAAAATATAACTTTACAAAAAACAAAATTTATTGTGAATATGATGAATTTAGTTCAAACAATAATTTAAATCAATTTTTTTTATATACCGTGAAATATCTGCAAAAGTTTGTAAATGATAAGAAACTTCTAAAACAGTGTGAATTGATATTTGATGAGGTTGATTTTAGACAAATTGATATTAATAAAATAAACATTCATTTTGATAGATTAAATCTACGTTTTAAAATAAGTTTTGAAATAGCTCTTTTACTTTTGAAACAATCTATTCCACTATTTAATCAAGATAAAAAATCATTTGCCTTTTTATTTGATATGAATATATTGTTTGAAAAGTTTATAGCTAAAATGATAAAAGAGTTAGATAGTAATGCAAAAATACAAAATCAAGATGAGTTTGGAGATTTAACTTTAAAGCCAGATATAATACTAGAAAATCAAATAATCGATACAAAATATAAAAAAATCAAATCATTAGAAGATATAAAACAAAGTGATAAACTTCAAGCTTTTACGTATGGTATAAATTATAAATTAGGAAATGTAATGCTTTTATATCCAAAACATTTAGATAATATAAAATATGATTTAGTTTTAGGTAAAGAGAGTTTGGTAAATTTAAAAATACGAAGTATTGATTTGAATTATGATGAAAATAGCTTTGATAGATATATAAAAGAAATAAAACAAAACATAAGGATCTAGAATGAAGATAATACCTACAACAGAAGAGCATACAAAAGATTTATACGAAAAATTTAAATCTCTTTATGGGAATATTTCTAACCAAGAGTTAAAAGATAAAATTAAATATGAAATTATTAATGAAAATAAATTTCAATGGAATCAAGCAAGTTTAGATATGTATATTAATGCTTTAATTTCAATGATAAGTGGTAATAATTTTACATTCACTATAAATAACTATTCAAAAGAATACTTTCTTAATAGCATTAAAAAAGATTTTGGTGAGGAAAAGTTTAGGTTAGCAGAACAATCACTAAAACAGCATGAAGAAAATAGAAAGAATAAAAAAGAAAATAAAAATATTAATACAAATATAACTTTTAAAAATAATTATGAGAAAGAATATGACTATAAAGAAATTGAGATAAGTAATAAAATAAAAAATCTAATGCTCTATGGAGCTCCTGGTGTTGGTAAAACTCATAACTATAAAAGATTAATATCTATGATTGAAAATGGTGAAAATGAAAAAACTATTTTTGATGCTATTTCTAAAAATGAGATTACAAATAATTTTGATAATTCAATTTTTGAAACTATAAAAAATGAAAAAAGAGTAGAGTTTGTAACTTTCCATCAAAGTTACTCTTATGAAGATTTTATAGAAGGATTTAGACCTCAAGAAGATGGAAGTATAAAATTAGAAGACGGTATATTTAAAAAAATATGTGAAGATGCAAATAAAGAAAAACAAAAAAACTTCTACATAGTAATTGATGAAATAAATAGAGGAAATATCTCTAAGATTTTTGGTGAGTTAATAACACTTATAGAAGAAGATAAAAGAGATGATTATGAAGTTACACTTCCATATTCAAAAGAGAAGTTTAAAATCCCATCAAATCTTTATATTATAGCAACTATGAATAGTACAGATAAATCTATTGCAACTATTGATATAGCATTAAGAAGAAGATTTACATTTTTAAAGATGAAGCCAAATTTGAATTTAGTTAAATATGAAAATGCACAAAAGTTGATGGAAAAATTAAACAAACATATTTCAAATGCTATAAGTGAAGATTATGCTTTAGGACATAGCTATTTTATGAAAATAGAAGATGAAAACAATCTGGAATTTGTAAAAGAGTATAAAATAAAACCACTTTTAGAAGAGTATTTTTATGGTGATGAAACAAATTATAAAATTGCAGAAGATATTTTATATGGAAGAGATGATAAATGAATATAGAAAAAATAAAACAAAGAATTCAAAAGTTTAGTGATGATAGAAACTGGGAAGAGTTTCATAATCCAAAAAATCTAGTTATGGCATTAAATGGAGAAGTTGGAGAGCTAAATGAGATTTTTCAGTGGTTAAATTTTGAAGAGAGTATAAATTTACCAGAAGATGTGAAAGAGCATACAAAAGAGGAAGTAGCAGATATTGCAATATATCTTATACGAATTTGTATGAAATTGGATATTGACTTAGAAGAAGCAATTTTAAATAAAATGATAAAAAATGAATTAAAATATCCAAGTGAAACTTCTCAAGCAGGAAGTAAAAAATATAGTAAAAGTAGAGAAAATAGATGACAAAAAGAGTAAGTTTAGCTCATGGAAATGGTGGATTAGAAAATAATGAACTAATTAAAGAGGTTTTTTATAAAGCTTTTAAAAATGATATTTTAGAAAAAAGTGAAGATGCAGCTATTATTGAAAATGGAAAACTTGCTTTTAGTACAGATTCATTTACGGTAAGTCCACTGTTTTTTAAAGGTGCAGATATAGGAAAACTTGCTATTTGTGGAACTTGTAACGATTTAGCAATGATGGGAGCAAAGCCAAAATATCTTACATGTTCAGTAATCATTGAAGAGGGATTTGAAGTAGAACAACTACAAAATATAGTAAATTCTATGAAAAAAGAGCTTGAACTTAATGAAGCAATAGTTGTAAGTGGAGATACAAAAGTAGTACCAAAAGGAGCAGTTGATAAGATTTTTATAAATACAACAGGTATTGGAGAAGTGCTTTATCAAGGAATTAGTTCAAATAATATAAGTGAAGATGATTTAATAATAGTAAGTAGAGATATTGGAGCTCATGGAGCTACTATTTTTACTGCAAGAGAAGGAATAGAATTAAATTCAAATTTACAAAGTGATTGTGCCTCTTTATTTCCACAAGTAAAAGCTTTAATAGATAGTAAAATAAAGATAACTGCTTTAAGAGATGCTACAAGAGGTGGAGTTAGTGCAGTTTTAAATGAATGGGCAAAGCAATCAAATATTTGTATAGAAATAGAAGAAGATAGTATTCCTGTAAGTGATGAAGTAAAAGGAGTTTGTGAAATACTTGGATTTGAAGCAACAAATTTAGCAAACGAAGGAACATTTGTATTAGCAATCTCAAGAATTGATGCAGAAAAAACTATTGAGATACTAAATAGATTTAATGATAAAAAAAATGCTTCAATTATTGGGAAAGTGACACAAGAATATCCAGAAAAAGTTATTTTAAATAGTCCATGGGGAACTAAAAGATTTTTAGATATACCAAGTGGTGAGCTTCTTCCAAGAATATGCTAAAAGAGAGAAAATAAAATATGCATGAATATAGTATAGTTCAGTCACTATTGGAAAGTTGTGAAGAACACGCAAGACAAAATAGGGCAAAAGAAGTTACAAAAGTAGTTGTAAAAATTGGAGTTTTAAGTGGAGTTGAACCTGATTTACTTCAAACAGCTTTTGATACTTTTAAAGAAAAAACAATATGTGATAAAGCAGAATTTATAATAAATATTCAAAGAGTTGAGATTTCTTGTAATAAATGCAATAGTGAGTCAATATTGGAAAAACATGAGTTTTCATGTCCAAAATGCCAAAGTACAGATATAAAGGTGACAGATGGTGAAGATATGTATTTGATGAGTTTAGAATTAGAGTGAATTGGTTCTAAAAATATATAAGAAACTACAAAATTTATATTTTATAAAGTAAAGCCAATTATAATCTACAAAAAACTACAAAGGACAATTTTATGAAAAAAATTATAAGTTTATTAGCTTTAGCATCGCTTTTTGCAAATGCTCACTTCTTAACTCTTCTTCCAAGTACGGACAATGTTGAAGATAAAAAAGATGCAAAAATAGAATTAGATACTATGTTTATTCACCCTTTTGATCAAAGTGGTATGAATATGGAAAAACCAAAAGGAATTTTTGTAAATAGTACTAAAAACTCATTGCCTTTAACGGAGACAAAAAAGTTTGATCACAAAGCTTGGACTACAAGTTATGAGATTAAAACACCAGGTGTTTATAAGTTTTTTGTACAACCAGAGCCGTATTTTGAGGAAGCAGAAGATCTATTTATCAGCCATGTTCCAAAAGTTATAGTTAGTTCATTTGGTGTACAAGAAGGATGGGATGAGCCAATTGGTTTAAAATATGAGATTGTCCCTCTTACAAAACCATTTGCTTTATACTCTGGAAATCTTTTTCAAGGAGTTTTTCTAAAAGATGGAAAACCACAAGCTAATATTAGTGTTGAGGTTGAACTATACAATGAAGCTGGTATTAAAGCTCCAACAGAAATGCATACTACTCAAACTGTAAAAACAGATAAAAATGGAGTTTTCTCTTTTGTTATGAACCAAAAAGGTTGGTGGGGATTTGCTGGTTTAATGGTAGAAAATGAAAAAGAGCTAAATGGAAAAAAATATCCTATTGAAAATGGTGCATTAATTTGGATAAAAGCACACTAATATGCATATTAGTGATGGTGTTTTAAGCCTTGAGGTTACAGCAGTTAGTACAGCTGTAGCTTTTGGTTTTTTAGTTTACTCTTTTAAAAATTTATCAAATGATAAAATAGCATTGGCATCTTCGTTTAGTGCTTTATTTTTTATAGCTTCATTTATTCATATTCCTTTTGGTTTTACTCAAATTCATCTAATGCTTGTAGGTTTTATTGGAATATTTTTAGGAAGTATTGCAATATTTTCTATATCAATTGCACTTATTCTTCAAGCTTTACTTTTGGGATATGGTGGATTAAGTTCTATAGGAGCAAATATTTTGATTATAGCTGTTCCTGCATATTTGGTATTTTTGTTATTTAAAATAGAGATTCTTAAAAAACTAAATGAAAAAGTTAAATTCTTTTTAATTGGTTTTATTGGAGTACTTATTCCTACAATTATTATGTTTATACTTCTGATTTTTTCAAAAGAAGAGTATAAAAATGCTGCATATTCTATAATTATAGTAAATATACCAACTATGATATTAGAAGCTTTAATCACACTTTTCTTATTTTTATATGTAAAAAAAGCGATGCCAAATCTATTTAAAGGATTAAATATATGAGAATTTTTTTAATTTTAGTTTTGCCTATATTTTTATTTGCTCATAAGATAAATATGTATTTAGATATAAAAGATGATAGTTTATACATAAACTCATATTTTGCAAATGCAAAGCCATGTAAAAACTGTAAGTTTAAAATAGAGACAAAAGATAGATTAGTTCTTGAAGATAGATTAAATGATAATGGAGAATATATTTATAAAGGTTCAAATGAGTATTTTAAAGTGACAGTTGATGCTGGAAGTTCTCATATTGTGACTAAAGAGATAGAATCTTTAAAAATAAAAAATGAAAATATAATTGAAGAAAAAATAGAAGATAAAAAGCTTAAAGATTTAATAGAAGAAAATAGTTTACTAAAGAATAAAATAGAGGTTTTAGAAGAGCAATTAAACTATTTTGAAATATTCAAAATTGTTTTTGGTTTGATTTTAATATCTTTGATATTTTTAATTATAAAGAGAGTTAAAAGTTGAGACTAAACCCAGCTATCTCTTTATTGAGTGCAGTTGGATTTAGTTTGATTTTGAGTTTCTCAAAATTTGAACTTTTTTTTATACTTCCAATAATTTTCCTTATATATTTAAACTATAAAAATATTATAAATATTTTAAAGAAATTACTATTTTTAAATATCTTTATAGTTGTATTGGCTCTTTTTTTATATTTTGAAAGTAATATAAATGAAGCTTTAGAACTGTTCTTCAAAGTAAATTTTATACTTCTGTTTAATCTTTTACTTTTTTACTCTTCAAGTGGGTTTGATATTGTAAAAGCTTTTATGATATTGAGATTTCCAAAAAAAATTAACTCTATTTTATATTTTACAGTTAAGTTTATTTTTGATTTAAATCTTGAATTAAAAAGTATAAAAGAGTCTTTAAAAGCTAGAAATTTTAAAGCAAGAACAGATATATTTACATACAAAACATATGGAAATATTTTTGGAATCCTTTTTATAAAAACTATTAAAAATAGTGAAAGTTTAAAAGATACTTTTAAAATAAGAGCTTTTAAAGATGAGATTTTTTTAAACTATGAAAATAGTTTCAAAATTTTAGATTTTATTTTAGTAGTACTATTGATTATTATACTTTTAGTGAAGGTAGTTTTATGAGTTGTTCAATAAATTTAAAAAATATTTCATATAAAAAAGATGATTATGTATTGTTTGAAAATGTAATAATTGATTTAAAGCATAAAGAAAAGATAGCAATTATTGGGAAAAATGGTGTAGGTAAAACTACATTATTAAAAATTATAGCAGGATTACAAACTCCATCAGCTGGAACTATTGAACTTTTTCACAATAGAATAAATAGTAGTGATGATTTTGAAAAGTTTAGAGATAAAATAGCATATTTACCACAAAATATAAATAGCTTTTTTTTAACTATTAGTGTAATTGAAGATGTTATGTTCTCTTTAAGAACTCTTGGAATTAATAAAGAGGAAGCATATAAAAAAAGTATAGATATCTTAAAAAAACTAGATATTCTTCATTTAGAAAATAGAGTAATCTATGAATTAAGTGGAGGAGAGAAAAAAATTGTAGCATTAGCAGCTATTTTGGTTAAAGAGCCTGAGATATTACTTCTTGATGAACCTACAAATGACTTAGATGAAAGTAGTGAAAAGAGAGTTTTAGAAATTTTAAATAATACAGAAAAATCAATGATAATAGTGTCTCATAAACAAGCTTTTTTAGATAAGTTAGTCTCAAAAACATATCATTTAGAAGATAAAACTTTAAAATATTAAAATTTTCACAATACAATACTTGACAAACATTCACTCACTTTGTTATAATTCTTTAGCAGTTAAAGTTATAGAGTGCTAAAATTTAAATAAAGAGCAGGTTTATGATAGATAAAAAAGAGTTTTTACTACAATCTATAATAAAAGCATATATTGAGCATCTTGAGCCAATAGGTTCAAAAGAGCTGAAATCTATGTATGATCTAGAGTATTCAACTGCAACAATAAGAGGATATTTTAAAAAGCTTGGAGATGAAGGTTTTTTAGCTCAAGAACATGTAAGTAGTGGAAGAACTCCTACAAATGAAGCTTTAAAACAGTATTGGATAGGAAGATTAAATTTCAAGCTTAAAGGTATAAATATCAAAGCTTTAGAACATTTTGCAAAAAATATTGGATTAACAATTTTTTTACAAAAAGAAAGAAGTGATATCTTAGAGAATATTATAAATGTTGAGAGTAGATATATCATTTTAGAGTTTACAAATTTTGCAGTTAGTATAAAGTATAGTCAAGCTTTATACAAATTTTTGAGTGATTTTTTACAAATCTCTTTAGATGAAATTCTAAAAATTTCAAAAGATGTTGGAGCATATGAATTATATAATGCAATAAAACAATCTTTGCAAAATGATTTTGAAATATTTAACTATAAAGAGTTTTTAAATTTAGCTTTAAATTATGATTTTGATGAGTTTACAATTAATAGATTTCTTAAGGGAAATATTATGGAAGATTTGAAAGAAGGTCTATATTTTGATGGTTTGTTACCTCAAAATTATATTGGAATATGTAAATTCTGCAAAATCAATAATGAAGATTATAAGATGTTTATTGTTGGTGAGTTATCAAAAGATTATGAATACTTTTTTGAACAAATTACAAATTTTTAAGGAGTAAAACTTGAGTGAGAAAATAGAAGAAAAAATAGAAGAACAAGTAGAACAAGAGATTGAGAAATCTGAAAATTGTTGTGAAAATAAAGAGTGTGAAGAGAAAAAAGAGGAGAGTTCTGAAGATATTATTGCAAAACTTCAAGAAGAACTAAAGCAAAGTGAAGAGAAGTTTTTAAGAGTTCATGCTGATTTTGAGAATATCAAAAAAAGATTAGAAAAAGAGAAATTTATGGCAATAGATTATGCAAGTGAAAAGTTTGCAAAAGATATTTTAACACCATTAGATACTCTTGAAATGGCTCTTAAATCTTCAGAAGCTGATATTAAAGCAGAAGAGTTACTTCCAAAAATAAAAGAGGGAATAGAGCTTACAATTAAAAGTTTTTTAAGCACTTTTGAAAAACATGGAGTAAGTAAAGTAGAAACAGATGGCGAATTTGATCCAAACTTTCATAATGCTGTTATGCAAGTAGATAGCGAAAATCACAAAACAGGTGAAATTGTAGCTGAGTTACAAAAAGGTTATGTTTTAAAAGATAGGCTTTTAAGACCTGCAATGGTTAGTATAGCAAACTAAAATATTGACCGTAATGTCATAAAACTATTAATAATAGATTTAAAACTTAATAAAAGGAAAAAAAATGAGTAAAGTTATAGGTATAGATTTAGGAACAACAAACTCTTGTGTTGCTGTTTATGAGAATGGTGAAGCAAAAATTATTCCAAATAAAGAGGGAAAAAATACAACTCCATCAATTGTTGCATATACAGACAAAGGTGATGTTTTAGTTGGAGATCCAGCAAAAAGACAAGCAATTACAAATCCAGAAAAAACAATATATTCTATTAAAAGAATTATGGGTTTAATGATGAATGAAGAGAATGCTAAAGAAGCACAATCAAAAGTTGGATATAAAATTGTTGATAGAAATGGAGCAGCAGCTGTTGAAATTGGTGGAAAAGTTTATACTCCGCAAGAGATTTCTGCAAAAATTTTAGGAAAATTAAAAGCTGATGCTGAAGAGTATTTAGGAGCAAAAGTTACAGATGCTGTTATTACTGTTCCTGCATATTTTAATGATGCACAAAGAAAAGCTACTCAAGAAGCTGGAACTATTGCTGGATTAAATGTATTAAGAATTATAAATGAGCCAACAGCAGCTTCTTTAGCTTATGGACTTGATAAAAAAGGTGAAGAGAAAGTTTTAGTTTATGACTTTGGTGGAGGAACATTTGACGTTACAGTATTAGAAATAGGTGATGGAACATTTGAAGTTCTTTCAACAGATGGAAATGCTTTCTTAGGTGGAGATGATTTTGATAATGCAATTATTGATTGGTTAGCAGAAGAGTTTAAAAGTGAAAATGGATTTGATATAAAAAATGACAAAATGGCTCTTCAAAGATTAAAAGATGCTGCTGAAAATGCTAAAAAAGAACTAAGTTCAGCTGAGAGTACAGAGATTAATTTACCATTTATCTCTATGGGAAATGCAGGTCCTGTACACTTAGTTAAATCTTTAACAAGAGCAAAATTTGAAGCAATGACTGAAAAATTAATCAATGAAACACTAAATCATATTAAAGTTGCTTTAAAAGATTCAGGTCTTGATAAAGGTGAAATTAATGAAATTATCATGGTTGGTGGATCTACAAGATTACCAAAAGCAAACCAAGTTGTAAGAGATTTCTTTGGAAAAGATTTAAATAAAGGTGTAAATCCAGATGAAGTTGTAGCAGCTGGTGCTGCTGTGCAAGCTGGAGTTTTAAGAGGAGATGTAAAAGATGTTCTTTTACTTGATGTTACACCACTATCTCTTGGAATTGAAACTCTAGGTGGAGTTATGACAAAACTTATTGAAAAAGGAACTACAATTCCTGTTAAAAAGTCACAAGTTTTCTCAACAGCTGATGATAATCAACCAGCAGTTTCTATTCATGTTTCTCAAGGAGAAAGAGAGTTTGCAAAAGATAATAAATCTTTAGGTATGTTTGAACTTTCAGATATTCCAGCAGCTCCAAGAGGTGTTCCTCAAATTGAAGTAACATTTGATATTGATGCAAATGGTGTTTTAAATGTAAGTGCTAAGGATAAAGGAACAGGAAAAGAAAATACAATTACAATTTCTGGAAGTTCTGGATTAAGTGATGATGAAATTGCAAAAATGGTTGCAGAAGCTGAAGCAAACAAAGATGCTGATGCTAAGAAAAAAGCTCTAATTGAGATAAGAAATCAAGCAGATGCAATGCTTCACTCTACTAAAAAAACTTTAGAAGAGAATGAAAATGCAATCTCTGAAGAAGAGAAAAAAGCTATTATTGATGCAGCTGCTGAACTTGAAGAGATTTTAAAAGATGATAATGCTACAAAAGAGCAAATTGAAGAGAAGTTAAAAGTTTTAACTGAAAAATCTCATAAATTAGCAGAAGCTATGTATAAAAAAGAGGGTGAAGCTGCTCAAGGTGGACAAGCAAACCAAAAATCAAAAAAAGATGACGATGTTATCGATGCAGAAGTAGAGTAATCTCTACTTCATGCAACACATTAAATATCTTCTTATAATATTAATCTCATTTTTTTTTATTTCATGTTCACAAAAAGATATAAGTTTTGAGAAAACTTCATTTTCAAAAATAGATGGTTTTTTTGATGATGATTTAAATCTTGCTTTTGAAGTATTTAAAAAAGATTGTGAAAAATCACAAATTAATCCAAAATTCACAAATGTTTGTAAACTTTCAGAAACTTATGATGATGCCAAAAAGTTCTTTACAGAAAATTTCGAAGCTTTTACAATTGTTGATAGAAACAAAAGTAAGCAAGGACTAATAACAGGATATTATGAACCTCTTTTAAAAGGGAGTTTTGAAAAAACTTTAAAATATAAATATCCAGTTTATGCTCTGCCAGAAGATTTAGTGATTTCTGATGATAGTAAATTAAAAGATTATAGAAATATAGGTAGAGTAGAAAACAATAGATTAACTCCATACTATAAAAGAGAAGAGATAGATGCACAAATAAGTAAAAGTTTAAAAGCAATACTTTATGTAGATAATAAGATAGATCTATTTTTTCTCCAGATTCAAGGAAGTGGAAGAGTTGAACTTGAAGATAAAACTCTTATAAATCTTGCTTGGGCAGGGCAAAATGGAAGAGCTTATAGATCTATTGGTAAATACTTAGTAGAGAACAATATTTTTACTCTTGAAGAGATTGATGGAATAAAGATAAAAGAGTATCTAAATGAAAACCAAGAAAAAGTTGATGAAATTTTAAATACAAATGAGAGTTATATATTTTTCAAAATATCTCCAAATATCGCAACAGGTGCTTTAAATACAGTATTGACTCCAAAGAGAAATATTGCTGTTGATAGAAGATATATTGAGCTTGGAACTCCTGTTTTTATAAAGACTACAAATCCAATAACAAAAGAACCTATAAATAAACTTGTTGTAGCTGCTGATGTTGGTGGTGCAATAAAAGGTGAAATAAGAGCTGATTTTTATTGGGGTTTTGGAGAAGAAGCCAAATTAAATTCACATAAAATGAAAGAATATGGCGAAATAATTGTATTGGAACCAAAAAAATAGTTAGTGTAGAAAAATCTACACTAAGCTAAATTATTTGCTACTTTTTTTGATAGCTTTTTTAATTAAACTTTGTTTATTTTTAAGTTTTTTAAGTTTTTTCTTATCATTTTTTGATGTTTTTTTAAGTTCAGATTTGATTTTTGATCTTTTTGACTTTAATTCACCAACAAGTTTCTTAGACTCTTTTTTTTGTGATTTGCTTAACTCATCTTTTTTTGTAAGTTTTACAAGTTCTTTAACTGCTTTTGTAGTTTTCATTTTATACTCCGTGTAATATTTTTGTTTACAAAATATAGTAAACTTACCTTCTTTATAGTTCTTCTAAATAAAAAACACAATGAAGATCGATACATAGTACAGAAGTAAATCTTAGTTTAAGCTTACTCTAAATTATTTTATAATTATTACATACAACAACCATTTCCACAACAAGAGTTAATAGGTTCATCTTTATAAAATTTAATAATAAAATTATTAAACATCTCTTGAACTTCAAAAGAGTGCTTTTTACAAAAAGTATTATTCATATAATTTCTTAAATCAATAGCTTTTTGAAGAGCATCATCTTTTGAGTAAAACTCAAAAGTTCCGTCTAATTTATATTTATAAAAACAACTGCATTTATCTTGAATCACTAGTTTATACATAAAAAATCCTAAAATATATTAATAAAAGCATAATTCTAGCAAAAAAAGAGTAAAATATTAGCCATATTAAATTTGGGGAAAAACATGCATATAACAAATCTTTTATCACAATACTTTGGTAAATTCGCAAAAAAAGAGTTTCCAAATCCTATTCAAAAACTTATAAACAACTCATATGCAAAAATTATGAAATTGGATTTAAGAGAATTTAAAAGTGCAAAACATTATAAAAGTTTAAATGAACTATTTACAAGAGAATTAATAATAAAAAGAGAGATAGATAATAGTGAAAATATATTTATCTCTCCAACTGATAGTTTAATTACAGAGTGTGGGAAATTAGAAAAAGATATTGCTTTACAAATTAAAGGGATGCAATATAGTGTTGAAGAACTTTTAACTTATTATTGTACTTCAAATTTTGAAAGACTAAAAGATGGAAATTTTATGAATTTTTATTTATCGCCAAAAGATTATCATAGATATCATGCACCAATAGATTTTAAACTAAAAAAACTAATTCATGTACCTGGAAAACTATACCCTGTAAATTTGAAATATTTAAATAAAGAGTTTGAACTTTTTGTTCAAAATGAAAGAGTGATTTTAGAGTGTGAATCAGATGGAAAACTATTTTATATGGTTTTTGTAGGAGCTCTGAATGTTGGACAAATGGTATTTGAATTTGAGAAAAGTGTTGAAACAAATAAAGATACAAGTGAGATAAAAGTATATAATTATGACAATATTGAAATTTCAAAAGCTGATTGTTTGGGATACTTTAAAATGGGTTCAACTGTTGTTATGTTGTGGGAGAAAGATTTTGTAAAACTTGAAGAGCTTTTAAATAAAGATATTAAGTTTGGACAAAGAATTGCTGAATTCTGAATTAATAATATTTCTATTAATATTTAGTTTCTCTTTAACAGTAGTTTTCTTCTATCTTTATATAAGAACTATTATAAAAGCAAGAAAAAGCAATAAAGAAGTAATATTAAAAGCAAAAAAAGAGGTAGAAGAGAGACTTTATAAAGATGAGCTAACAGGGCTAAAAAACAGAAAAGCTCTTGAGGATCAAATAAAAGATGAAGAGTCTGTGATTGTAATTTTACTTGATGTAGATGCATTTGAAGATTTAAATGAGATTTATGGATTTATAAATGCCGAATTTGTACTTAGCGAAATAGGAAAAATATTAAAAACTTTTGAAAATAGTTATGATTGTACAGCTTTTAGAATGAGTGGAGATATATTTGCTGTTTCAAATATAAATAATATGCCAATAGAAGAGATTTTTATATTAATAGAGAAGCTAGAAAAAACTTTTACAAATAGAAAAATATATGTAGAAAAGCTAAAAGATGATTTAACTATCTCTATGACTTTAGGTGTTTCTATTTTTCAAGAAGAGTCGATTATTACTGCTGCTATGGCACTAAAAAGAGCAAAATCTCTTAATCAAGGATATTTTGTATATAACAATGAACTAGACTCAAAAGAGCTAATAATTCAATCTTTATATTGGAGAGAAAATATTAAGAAGGCTTTAGAAGAGAATAGAATAGTTCCTTATTATCAAGCCATTGTAGATAAAAACAAAAATATAATAAAATATGAAACTCTTATGAGAATAGAGGATAAAGATCAATATAATCAAAATATTGTTGTAACACCAGATAAGTTTTTAGGAATATCATTTAAAACTAAACAATATTTAGAATTATCAAAAACAGTTATCTCTAAAACTCTTAAAAATCTTCTAAAAACAGATAAACAAATTACAATAAATATAAGCTTTAGAGATATTTTGAGTTATGAATTTATAGATTATTTAGAAGAAGCTATAAATAATATATCAGAAGAAGATAGAAAAAGATTAGTTTTTGAGATTTTAGAAAGTGAAAATGTAAGTGATTATGAGTTTCTTGAAGAGTTCATTTTAAAATATAAGAAAATGGGAATAAAGATTGCTATTGATGATTTTGGTAGTGGATATTCAAACTTTTTAAGAATTATAAGAATAAAACCTGAATATATAAAAATAGATGGTAGTTTAATCAAAAATATAGATACAGATCAAAACTCTTATGAAATAGTAAAATCAATAGTTGCTTTTTGTAAAACTTTAAATATTAGAACAGTTGCAGAGTTTGTTCATAAAGAAGAGATTTATAGGATATTGATAGATTTAGATATTGATGAGTTCCAAGGATTCTATTTAGGTAAACCTTCAGCTTCTTTTTCATAATTTAACAATAATAAAAGAAATTTCTTGTAGAATAAAGCAAACTAATAAGGAGATAAAATGACTGTGATTACTAAAATAAAAGAGTTTGAATTATCAGGTACAAAAAAAGGGAAAATATCTGTATCAAATGTAAGCGAACCTTATGGAAAAGATACAGAAGATGTAGTAAGTATTGGAATTGCATTAAATGGTGAAGATGTTCAATGGAAAGCTCATATTCCATATGATAATATCGATGAATTAATAGACGCTTTAGCAAAAGCAAAAAGCTTAAAAAAATAAATATAAACTCCAATTTGTGATATAATTTCTCTAATTTAAGAGGAGTTTATCTTGCAAGAAAAAATAATTGGAAGAGTAGAACCTATATCGATTTTGGATTTGGATTTAAGAAATCTTGATGCAAAAATTGATACAGGAGCCTACTCAAACTCTCTACATTGTGATGAAATAAAAATAATAGATGATAGTTTTGTTAGTTTTATCTTATTAGATAAAGTTCATCCATCTTATCACAATAAAAAAATTATACTACCAATATATAAATTTAAAAATGTAAAAAGCTCAAATGGAGATATTGAACTTAGGGCTTCTATAAGAGTAAGAGTGAGTTTTGCAGGGAAAGTTTACAAAACTGTAATCTCTTTAACTTCAAGGCAGAGTATGAAATATCCAATGCTAATTGGAAGGAAATTCTTACAAAATAGATTTTTAGTTGATGTATCAAAAAAGAATATTACAAAAAGGGATAAATAATGTTAATCTACATTTTATCAAGAAATGAAAATCTATATTCTACAAGAAGATTATTTGAAGAGATCCAAAATAAGGGATGGGAAGTTAGAGTAATTGATTATCTTAAATGTACAATAGAGATTATGAAGAGTGAGTTAGTTGTAAATTATGAAGGAGAGGTTTTAAAAATCCCTGATGCAATAATTCCTAGAATTGGTGCTAGTAGGACTTTTTTTGGTGCTTCAATAGTAAGGCACTTTGAAATGCAAGATGTTTTTTCAACGACTGGAAATTTAGCTCTTACAAGAAGTAGAGATAAATTAAGAAGCCTTCAAGTTCTATCAAAAAATGGAGTAGATTTACCAAGAACTGTTTTTGCATCAAATAAATCAAAAGCAAAAGATGTTATTGCTTTAAGTGGTGGAGCACCTTTAGTTTTAAAAATATTAGAAGGAACTCAAGGAGTTGGAGTAGTTCTCGTTGATAGTAAAAAAGCTGCAAAGTCTGTGCTAGACGCTTTTTATGGGATGGAAGTTAATTTGCTTGTACAAGAGTATATAGAAGAAGCAAATGGAAGTGATATAAGAGTTTTAATTGTAGATGGTGAAGTAGTTGCTGCTATGAAAAGACAAGGTGCTGAAGGTGATTTTAGATCTAACCTTCATCAAGGTGGAAATGCAACAATATATAAATTAAATAGAAAAGAAAAAAGTACAGCAATAGCTGCTGCAAAGGCAATGGGGCTTGGGGTTTGTGGAGTTGATATGATAATATCAAATAGAGGACCACTTGTTATGGAGGTAAATTCAAGTCCTGGCTTAGAAGGAATTGAAAAATCAACAGGAATAAATGTTGCTTTAAAAATTGTTGAATATATAGAAAAAAATATAAAAATAATAGATGAGATTAATCCAAAGAAAAGAAAAATAAAAAAAGATAATATTGGTGCATGAAATATTAAGAATTATAAGAGATTATTAATTATCAATATAAACTTTTCATTTACAAAACTTATATACAATTAATATTCGAAATAAAGGAGTAGGTATGAGAAAAATAGTTCTATTAGGATTATTTGTAAGTTATTTGTTCTCATTTGAAGAGCTAAATAAAGATAACTTTCACCAAAAAATAAAAGGTAAAAATGCTATTATAGATTTTCATGCACCTTGGTGTCCCCCTTGTAAAATCTTGGCAGTAAATTTAGAAGAATTTGACATAATAAAACCTGAAGATGTAGAAGTTTTTAAAGTAAATATAGATAATGAACAAGAGTTATCAAGAATATATAAAGTAAGAAGATTACCAACAATAATGATTTTTAAAGATGGTGAATTAATCAAACAATATGCAGGTATAAAAACAGCAGATGAGCTGTTGGAAATATCTAAAAATGATTTTAAATAGGAGAAGATATGAGAAAATGGCTATTAAGTTTATTAATAATAACATACTCTTTTTCATTAGATTTAGGAAATAAAGTTTTAGAGCCAGAAGAGGCTTTTCAAGTTACTTTTATACAAAATGAAAAAGATTTAAATATTAAGTTGGATTTAGGAAAAGATATATATTTATATGATGATAAGATAGAGATAAATATTACAAAACCTAAGAAAGTTGCTTTAAGAGATGAACTGAATCTCCCAAAACCAGTTGAATATGATGGATTTATTGTTCATTTAGATAATTTAAATTTAACTTTACCAT
This sequence comes from Aliarcobacter thereius LMG 24486, assembly GCF_004214815.1. NCBI lineage: Bacteria > Pseudomonadati > Campylobacterota > Epsilonproteobacteria > Campylobacterales > Arcobacteraceae > Aliarcobacter > Aliarcobacter thereius. The sequence continues at coordinate 1,754,789 of NZ_CP035926.1, read as the reverse complement.
ATAGTTTGCTAAAAGATAAAATAGATTCAAATAAATATGAAATTGAATTGAAATTTCAAGGTTGTTCAAAAGCTGGGCTTTGTTATGCACCTATGAAAGAGAAAAAAGTTATATTTTTTGAAGCTTCAAATAATGAAGATAATCTAGCAAAACAAGAAGAGATTATTGAAGAAACTTTAGCTTCAAATGAACTTTTAAGTGAAACAGATAGTATTGCAAATACATTTAAAGATTCAGGTACACTTTTGGTTCTTGCTACATTCTTTGGTTTTGGACTTTTATTATCATTTACACCTTGTGTTTTTCCTATGATTCCTATATTATCTTCAATTATAGTAAAAGCTTCTCAAAATGAGAAAATGAGTGCCAAAAAAGGTTTCTTTATGTCACTTGTTTATGTTATTTCAATGAGTGTTGCATATGCAATGGCTGGAATAATAGCAGGAATATTTGGAGCAAATTTACAAGCAAGTTTACAAAACCCTTATGTATTAGTTACTTTTTCTCTAATATTTATTGCTCTTGCATTCTCTATGTTTGGATATTTTGAGATTAAACTTCCTCAAGCAATACAATCAAGAATAAATAAAACAACAGATGGAAAAGAGCAACAAGGAATTTTAGGAATTGCTATTATGGGATTCTTATCAGCACTTATCGTTGGACCTTGTGTTGCACCTCCTCTTGCAGGAGCATTAGTATATATTGGTCAAACAGGAGATGCACTTTTAGGAGGAATGGCTTTATTTGTTATGAGTTTAGGAATGGGTGTTCCTTTATTGTTAATAGGTCTTGGAGCTGGTAAGTTTATGCCAAAACCAGGTGGTTGGATGCTAAGTGTTACAAAAATATTTGGAATTATTATGTTAGGAGTTGCTATTTGGCTTCTTGATAGAGTTTTAAATCCAAGTATAACTATGTATTTATGGGCTTTATTATTTTTAGGAACAGGAATTTATTTAAGAATTTATACTCATATATTGGCTGAACTTATAAAAGTTGTAATTACTATTTTAGGAGTTATTTTATTTGTAGGAGCAATTAGTGGAGCAACAAATCCACTTAAACCACTTGATAAATTTACAAGTGGAGTGTCAATTTCACAAAAAGATGAATTAAATTTTACATATATTAAAAACATAAAAGAGCTAGAAGATGCAATATCAAAATCATCAAAACCAGTTATTCTTGATTTCTGGGCATCTTGGTGTGTTTCTTGTAAAGAGTTAGATGAAATTACTTTTAAAGATAGTGAAGTAATATCAAAATTGAAAAACTTTACACTTCTAAAAGTAGATGTAACAGCAAATAATGAAGATGATAAAGCTATTCAAAAGAGATTCGGAATAGTAGGACCTCCTGCATTAATCTTTTGGAATGAAAATAAAGAAGAAGTTAAAGCAGCAAAAATTGTTGGGTATAAAAATCCAAAAGAATTTATAGAGATTATTAATAGAAGCTTTTAAGCTTCTATTTTTTTAATGGAACTATTAACTACTTTTAATTTAATATTAATTGCTTCAATAGCCATCTCAGCCTTAATTCAAGGAAGTATTGGTGTTGGCTTTTTGATGTTAGCTACACCACTTTTAGCAACTTTTACAGATTTAAAAACTGCAATAATATATCTTCTTATACCAGCAATTGTTATAAATATTATGTCAATATTAAAAGAAGGAAGTTTTAAAGAAGCATTTTTGAAATTCTATAAATTAGCACTTTTCTCTTTAATTGGTAGTGCAATAGGAACATATATATTATTATATACAGATTCTGATATTTTTAAAATTTTACTTGTATTCTCTATTCTTTTTTATCTCTTCTTTAATAAGTTTAATATTAAATTTACTTGGATTTATGAGAAGAAAACTTTTAGTAGAATGTTTTTTGGTCTTATAACAGGATTATTAGGTGGCTTAACAAATGTAATGTCAGCTAGTCTTTTAATTTATACATTAGAGTCAAAGTTTACAAAAAAAGAGACAATACAAGCTGCAAATTTATGTTTCTTGTCTAGTAAAATTATACAAATTATACTTTTTTCATATTATGGATATATTACAAATGAAGTAATAAATATTTCAATATTTTCAGTTATTGCTACTATTATTTTTGTATATTTTGGATTTAAGATAAAAGATAAAATTTCTCAAGAGTTATACAATAAGATAATAAGAGTAGTTTTATTAATTATTGCATTTATACTAATATTTAAGCTGATTTTTCCATAAATTAAAAGAGAAAAAATCTCTTTTAATTTTTAAAGGAATATAAATACTCCAATAATGATTGGTATTAAATAAATAGTACCAAATATAGCACCTAGTGACCACCATTTTGCTTGTGAAATATAACCAGCTCCATACCAAATAGGAGAAGGTCCACAACCATAAGGAGTAATTATTCCCATAACACCTAAACTTCCAAGTAATAAAATTGTAAATGGAAGAACTTGTTCAGCTGGTAAAATTGTAACAGCAATAGTAATAAACACAGGAACTAAAGCACTAACATGAGCTGTTGTACTAGCAAAGAAATAGTGTAAGATATAGAAAATAACTATTAATGCAATCACAGCACTTGTTACATTTATATCTGTAAATACACTTGAGATATTTGATTCAAGATATTTGATTAAACCAACTTTCTTTAAACCATCTGCTAAAGCAACTAAAGTAGCAAACCAAATAAATACGTTAAATGCAGCTTTATCTGAAAGTAAATCATCCCAAGTTAAAATACCTGATAAAATAATTACAGAAACAACAGCAATAGCAGTAGTTGTAGAGTTTATTCCAACATCTTCTCCAAATATCCAAAGAATAAGTGCAACTAAAGCAAGACCTAGCATTAAATACTCTTTAAATGTAACACCACCTAATTTTTTAAGTTCTTCTGCTGCCCAAGCTGGAGCTTCAGGAGATTTCTTTTGAGTTGGTGGATAAACTACATAAGTAAGCCATGGAGTTAATAAAAATAGAGGAATCATAAGTGGTAGCATTATTTTTGCCCACTCCATCCAAGGAACAATAATATGTGCATCGTGTTGAGCAACCATTCCTACTGCCAAAACATTTGGTGCAAGAGCTGTTAGGAACATTGAACTTGTTACACAAGTAGAAGCAATAGCAACCCAAGATATATAAGCACCAAGTTTTCTTGGCTCTTTATCTGGATATGAACCAAATATTTCAGGAATATGAATTGCAACAGGATAGATAGTTCCACCACTTCTTGCAGTATTTGATGGCATAAATGGAGCTAAAGCTAAATCAGAAAATGCAACAGCATAACCTAAACCTAAAGAACTTTTTCCCATATATTTAACCATAAGTAAAGAAATTCTTTTACCTAAACCAGTTTTTTTATAACCAGCTGCAAACATAAATGCTGCAAAGATTAGCCAAATTGTAGTATTAGAAAAACCTGATAGAGCCCATTTGATACTCTCTCCAGAACCTCCAACTAAACCTACAGCAGCTACAAAAGATATTCCTACAAAACCAATAAGTGCTGCTGGAATAGGCTCAAGTATAAGTCCTATAATTACTGCTATAAAAATTCCTAAGTATCTCCAAGAGTCCTGAGTTAAACCTTCAGGTGCTGGAATAAACCAAATTACTAAGGCTATTAATACGGGTATTAGTAGCTTAATATTTTTCTGCGACATAAGTACTCCTAAATAATTTTTTTTGAATTATAGTATAAATTGCTAGTTAATAGTTTTAAAGTGTAATAAATATTACATATTAATTACATTTTGCTACAATATGGAAAACTAGGAGATGAGATGAGATTATTATCTGTTTTACTTTTTTTTGTAATTTACTCTTATTCTAATGAGTGGAAAATACAAAATGATCCATATTATAAACATAAAGTGAGCCAATTTTTCATGTTAAAAGATTTTAATACTTCAAAGATAATGATGTTAGGAGATTCAATAACTGATGAAGGAGAATGGAGCGAACTTTGGGGAGAGCTTGTTCAAAATAGGGGAATTAGTGGAGATACAACATTAGGTGTTTTAGATAGAGTTCATACAATTAGCTCAAATATAGAAGATGTTTATATAATGATTGGTGTAAATGATATTATGAGAGGATCAAATGCCAAAGAAGTATTTAAAAATTATAAAAAGATAGTTAAATATTTTTTAGATAAAAAAATAAAAGTAAATATTCAATCTACTTTATATATTGGTGAAAGTAGGAAATCTAATTTTAATAATGAAATAGAGTTATTAAATAAATCATTAAAAGATTTTGCAAAATTAAAAAATATAAAATTTATCGATTTAAATACTATATTGTCTGAAAATAATATTTTAAATTCACAATATACAAAAGATGATTTGCATTTAAATGGAGAAGCTTATCAATTATGGATAAATCTTTTAAAAGATAGTAGGAGATAAGATATGGAGCTTTTTTTATCTACTTATTTAAAGATGTTTTTTATTATGACTCCTTTTTTTGTCTTGAGTGTTTTTATAACAGTAACAAGTGATGCCACAATAGAAGAGAAAAGAAAATTAGCCACAAAAGTCACAATATCTGTAATAATTATGGCTTTTATTTTACTATTTTTTGGGAAACATATATTTTCTATATTTGGAATTACATTAGATGCTTTTAAAATTGGAGCAGGGGCACTACTTTTTGTAACAGCAATTGGTTTAATCTATGGAAATAAAGATGGACAAAAATTGAATGACAAAAACCTTCAAGAGTTAGCTGTTGTTCCTTTGGCTTTACCAATTACAATTGGTCCAGGAACAATAGGAATACTATTGGTTTTTGGAATAGAATTCCAAAGTCTTCAAGCAAAACTAACAGCAGGTTTAGCACTTTTATTTGCAATATTAACAATAGGAACTATGCTTTATTTATCATCATTAATTGAAAAGCTTATAAAAAAAGAGGGTTTATTGATAATTTCTAAAATAACAGGATTGATTTTGGCAGCTTTATCAGCACAAATTATGTTTACAGGTATTAAAGGTTTTTTTAACCTCTAAATACCTAAAAACTTTGATAATAAGAAAAGTAAAATAATACAAGCAAAATACATTTTAATACTATAAAAGAAATTTAATTTAAAAATCTCTTTTGCACTGCAAGAATATCTTGAACTCATTGTAAGATTTAATCCTGAAATTGGTGATGTTGAAACAGTTGTTGCCCAAGCCATCAAAAAAGTCATAGCTAATAAAGTATGATTTGCATCTATAAAAAAGTCTGCAAAAATAGATATAGATATAATAGGATGAATTCCTATAAAAGATAAAGAAATAAATATAAAAAGAATAATAGAAGCTATTTTATAATCAAAAACTTCAAAAGGAAAAGAGAAATTTAATCCTAATAAAACAGTTCCTGCTAAAATACCAAAAAGTCCAGCAATCAAAAATAATGATATTTCACTTTTCATTTTTGGTAAATCATCAAAGATATAATCTTTTAATATAAAGAAACTAGTTTTTAAACCTTTTTTCATAGGTAAAATAATAAGAGTAAGAGTAAATGCAAATGATGAAATAAGTAAAATTATTTTTAAATCTTCAAAATAAAAGTGAGTAATAATTACAAGAAAAGCTAAAATAGCTGGTAAAAAAAGATTTTCTAATGATAGAGGATAACCATAAAAACTATCCAAATTAAATCTATTTGTATTGACTTCAAGATATGTAAATACAAATGAAAATATTGCTAATATTAAACCAAAAGATATTATAGAAAAAGTATTTAAATTTGGTGCATATGTTAAAGCTGCTGCAAAAGCAACAAAAAAAGGCGACCAGTATGCATCACTTGCAAAAGAACGTGTTAAAACTATTATTTGTAAAGGAGATAATGTAGCTTTTTTATACATTTTATCTGCAACTAAAAGTAAAGAAGATATATTTATAACTGAACCAAATAGATGTATTCCTAAATATGTTTTAATAAATGCTTTTTTACCATTTGGAAGAGTCTCTTTATCTTCTTTTGGGATTGCAACAAGTTTTAAGAAACTAACAGATATTAATAGAACTAATAGATATAAATTTATACTAAAAATCTTTTCAAAATCTATATAAAAGTCATTTAAATAGCTATAAAAAAAAGCTATAAAAGAGAATAATAATAAGATTATTATTAGTTTTTTTGATTTTAATGTAGGGAAAAGTAATATTGCAGCTATCCAAATAGAAGAAACTGCAAATATATTAAAGCTATTATCTATAAAATATGAATAAATAGTAAAAATAAAACTAAGAAATATTAAAAGTCCTGAAAGTCTTGATAAAAATAGCATTTAAAACCTTTTTTGTAAAAATACATTATATAAAAACTTAGTATAATTCAAGCAAAAAGGATAAATCTTGATAAGACTTGGTTCAAATTCACCAACAAGAGCAAAAATTCTAAGAAGTTTTAATATAGATTTTATACAAAATGGTGGAAACTTTGATGAAGATAGTATAAGAACAACTAATCCAAAAGAGTTTTGTTTTATGGCTACAAAAGGAAAATTTGAAGAGTTATATAGTAAATATGGAATAGAAGATATGCCTTTGCTTGTAGCTGATAGTGTTGTTACTTGTGAAGGAAAACTTCTTAGAAAAGCAAAAGATTTTGATGATGCAAAATCTATGATAGAACTTCAAAGTGGAAATAAAACATCTGTAATATCTTGTATGATATTTAAAAGTAAAGAGCTAGAACTTATTGATATCTCAATTACAAGTTATGATTTTATGGAATTTGATAAAAAGGATATAGAAAATTATATAAAATCAGGTGAATGTTTTGGAAAAGCTGGAGCTATAATGGTTGAAGGTTTTTGTAAACCATATATAAAAAATGTTATTGGGCTTGAAAGTACAGCTATGGGACTTAGTATAGAAAAATTAATTCCTTTTTTGTAAATATAAAAAAGGCTAAGAGTTTAACTCTTAGCCTTTTAAAAACAGAGTAAAGAAAAATTAGTCAAATGTTGGTTTTGCTGTCTCTTCTGTACTAGCTGGAAGTTGTGGATATTTAAAATCAGGCATTCTTCCATCTAAAGTTTTCAAAAATGTTATAATTTTTGAAGCTTCAGCATCACTGATTTTAATTCCTAATTGTACTGAACCCATCTCTTTAATTGCATCACTTAATGACCAGAATTGCCCATTATGGAAATATGGTGCTGTTTGAGTAATATTTCTTAAAGTTGGAGTTTTTACCATACCATTTTCATCACCTTTAAAATCACCTACACTGATAAATTTATATTGGTTAGCAATTTGGAATGGTTGCATTGTTCCACCAAGAGCAATTCCTGTATGACAAGCTGTACAACCTTTTGATAAAAATAGATTTAAGCCATCTTGTTCTGCTTTTGAAAGAGCTTTTGAATCACCATTTAAAAAGTCATCAAATCTTGATGGAGTAACTAAAGTTTTCTCAAAAGTTGCAATAGTTTCAGTGATTATTTTAAAATCTACTTTTGTATCTTTTCCATAAGCATTTTTGAACTCTTCAACATATGCTGGAATAGAGTTTATTCTTTGCTCAACAAGTGCAGGTGGTGCTGCCATTTCAGGTCCAGCTTGAATTGGTCCAGCTGCTTGATCTGCAAGGTGTGGACTTCTTCCATCCCAGAATTGTGCTTTAAAGAATACTGAGTTATAAACAGTTGGTGAGTTTAAATGAAATGGATTTGCTGTCCATCCGTGACCAATAGCAGCTGGAATTCCATCAGCTCCACCAAGTCCTAAATTATGACAAGTATTACATGAAATAAGGTTACTTCTTGAAAGTCTTGGATCAAAGTATAATTTTTTCCCTAATTCTACTTTTGCATTAGTAATTGGATCTTTTGGATCTGTATCAATTAATTTCATAAGTTCTGATTTATTTGCAGGTATAGCCTCAAGACCTGAATCTTTTGCTTTTTTAATTAGTGCTTCATTTGCAAATGCAAAAGTAGTACAACAAAGTATTGCCAAAGAAATTTTAAATTTCATTATTTTCCTCCTAAATGATTTACAAAATCATAGGAGAATTTTTATTAAATAGAGGTTAAATTATAGCTTTTTTTTAGAAATATTATAATTTTTACTTATAATAGAAGATATTAATTGTCCTATATAACTTTTTTTACTAACTGATCTGCTAATAATTCAAGTGATTTCTCAACAAGCTTAGTATCCCCATGTTCTATAAAGATATCATTATATTCAAAAGAATTTACACTAATATTTAGTATATTTTCTTCGCTTAATAGTTCTAAAATAGCACTAGCAACTCCACCTTGTTTTTGTGAATCACTGAAAATATACCAAGAGTTATATTTTTCTGAAAGTTTTATTAACATATCTTTGTCTAAAGGTTTTACAAATCTTAAATCTAAAATTGCTATATCTTCTTCGTGTAGTTTTTCAACTTCTATGGCTTTACTAACACCAGCTCCATAAGCAATAAAAAGTTTATTTGATTTTCCATCTTTTAGAAGTTCTGATTTTCCTAAAACAAAAGGATTTGCTTTATAATCTAACTCTTTAAAAGCTCCTCTTGGATATCTAATAGCACATGGCTTATCTAAACTGTAAGCAAAATCTAAAGCAAAATTTAAAGTTTGGTTATCTCTTGGAGCAAATAAAACCATATTTGGAATAAATCTTAGAAAACTAATATCAAAAACACCTTGATGTGTTTCTCCATCATTTCCTACAATTCCAGCTCTATCCATAGCAAAAACAACAGGTAAGCCCATTATACAAACATCATGAACTATTTGATCAAATCCTCTTTGTAAGAATGTTGAATATATTGTAACAAAAGGCTTGAATCCTTCTTTTGCCATTGCAGCCATAGATGTAACTGCATGTTGTTCAGCAATAGCAACATCCCAAAATCTATCGGGAAACTTATCTAAAAGCTTATCTAAACCAGTTCCACTTGGCATTGCAGCGGTTACTCCAACAACATTATCATATTTTTCTGCAAGATTTAAAAGAGCATCTGAATATACAGCTGTTGCACTTTTATCAGATGATTTTTTAATAAATTCACCATCTTCAATATTAAATGGACCAACTCCATGCCACTCTTCGTGTTGACCTTCTGCTATTTTATAACCTTTACCTTTTGTTGTTCTTGCATGAACAATAACAGGTTTATTCATTGATTTTGCAATAGTTAATGTATCAATAATTTCTTCAATATCATGACCATCTATTGGACCAATATAATCAATTCCTAACTCTTCAAATAGTATTCCAGGAGTTATTAATTTAATTGAATTTTCAACTCTTTTTGCAAGATAAGTTGTTCCTTCTGGCATATTATTTCTAATAAATTTATCAACTCTTGCTTTAAAGCTTTGATAAAATTTCCCTGCTAATATTTTTGATAGATATTTTGAAATTGCTCCAATTGGTTTTGCAATACTCATTTCATTATCATTTAAAATAATCACAACTGGAAGTTTCAAATCTCCAAGTTCATTCATAGCTTCATAAACCATTCCAGCACTCATAGAACCATCACCAATCATAACAACTGGAACTCTATCTTCATTTTTTAGCTTAATAGCTTTTGCAGCACCAGTTGCAATAGAAATAGAAGTTGAGCTATGCCCAGCTACGAAATAATCTGCATCGCTCTCTTTTGGTTTTGTAAAACCACACATTCCGTCAAATTGTCTAACAGTTTCAAACTCTTCCCATCTGTTTGTTAGGAGTTTATGTGCATAGCATTGATGAGAAACATCAAAAATAAATGGGTCTTTTCTTACATCAAAAACTTTATGCATACCCAAAGTTAATTCAACAGCACCTAAAGTAGATGAAAAATGACCACCTTTTCTTGATACTACATCAATGATTCTTTCTCTAATTTTATTAGATATTTGAATTAATTCTTCAGTTGATTTTTCTTTTATCTGCATATTTAAATCTATTTTAACTCTTCTAAAACTTCATTTAATAGTTTAAAGAATTTCGTGTTTTGAGTAGTTGAACCAATAGTTACACGAATTGCATTTAAACCATAACCAGTTAAATCTCTTATTATCATTCCTTTTTCTAAAAGTTTTTGAGCAACTTGTTTAGATATAAAATTCTTAAATAAAATTGTAATAAAGTTTGTATATGAAGGTATATATTCAAAATTATTATCATTACAATATTTTTCAAATCTTTTCATTTGTTTGAAGTTTTTATCAATACAATCATTTACAAATTCTTCATCTTTTAATGCTTCAATAGCAGCTGCTAAACTTAAAGTCGTAATATTAAAAGGAGCTCTTAATTTATATAAATTTTGTATAATTTCTGGATTAGCAACACCATAACCAACTCTCATTCCTCCAAGAGCATATGCTTTTGAGAAAGTTCCAAGATAGATTGTATTTGGAAAAGTATCAATTAAATCTTTTGGAGATATTTTTTTATTAATATCTTTATAAGCAGCATATTCCATATATGCACCATCAATAATTACAAGAGTATTTTTATCAACAGATTCTAAAAATTCATAAACTTCTACTTTATCTAAACATTCACCTAAAGGGTTATTTGGGATACAAAGGAAAATAATATCTGGATTGTGTTTTTTGTAAAGTTTTTTGAACTCTTTTAAATTGTGTTGGCTAGATTTTGTTTTAATTATTTCAGCACCAGTCTGTTTTGCATATATTTCATACATTGCAAATGTTGTTTTTGCCATTAGAACTTTTGATTTTTTATTACATTTTGCGTGTATTGCAAACTCTAAAATTTGATCACTTCCAGAGCCAATAACAATATTATTACTTTCTACTTCATATTTAGATGCCAAAGCCTCTTTAAGTTCATACATAGAGTCATCAGGATATTTAAACATATCTTTTGCAATATCTTGAATTTTCTTAACAACTTTTGGACTTGTTCCATAAGGATTCTCATTTGATGCCAGTTTTACAACATCTTTAGGAGATATACCATACTCTCTTGTAACCAATTCAATTGGTTTTCCAGCTTCATATAGAGGCACATTTTTTAACACTTTATTGAATTTCATTTTGTTTCCTTTTTATATGTCTTTTATCTCTTTTACATAAGAGCCAAGTATCTTCACATTTTCACTATGTTTTTCTAAAACTTCTTTTATATTTTTATCATCTTTATGACCATCAAAGTCTATGAAAAAAATAGAATCACCTTCTACAATGTGTGATTTTATCTTAGTTAAGTTTATCTTTGCATTATTCAAATCATTTAAAAATTTAACCAATATACCTTGCTCATCAGGGAATTTTGCAAGAAGTGAAGTTTTATCATTTCCACTTGGAGAATTATCAAAATCACTCAAGATAAAAAATCTTGTTTTATTATTATCTTTATCTTCAATATTTTCAAATAATATAGGAAGATTATATATTTTTGCAGCTACATGAGCACAAATTGCTGCACTATTTGGCTCTTCAACAGCTAGTTTTGCTGCTTTAGTTGTTGATTCTACTGGAATTAGTTCTATCTCATCAAGACCATAGTTTGTTAAGAATCTTCTACATTGATCAAAAGCGATATCTTTTGAATATATTTTCTTTATATCTTCTATCTTATCACAAGTTGTTGCTAATGTATGATGAATATTTAATATTACTTCAGCAACAATTTTTGAGTTATAGTGAGTGAAACTATTTATAGTGTCATTTACAATACCATTTGAAGAGTTCTCAATTGGAACAACTCCAAATTTTATATTTTTTGCCTCAAGCTCTTTAAAAATTCCTTTTATTGAAGATATTGAAATATAAGAGCTCATAGCCCCAAATCTTGTTTCAGCTGCTTGATGAGTAAAACTTCCTTTTGGACCTAGATAGCCTATGTTCTCAGGTAGTTCAAGGTTTCTTGAAATTGCAAAAATCTCTAAAAATAGGGCTTCTATTGCACTTCTTGTAAGAAGTCCTTTACTTGCTTTATTAATATTATCAAGTCTTTCAATAATAGATTTTTCTCTTTCTGGTCTATAAATTGCACCACCACTTTGTGCTTTTATAACTCCAACTTGATGAACAAGTTCCATTCTTTCATTTAATAAATTAAGTAATCGATTATCTATATCATCAAGTTGATTTCTAATATCTATTAATCCTTTTTCGCTTGTCATTTTGTTACCTTATTTTATAAATTCAATTTCATGAGCAATTAAATCTTCAAAATTTTCTCTTCTTCTAATTAATCTATCTTCCCCATTTTCAATAGCAATTTCAGCAACTCTAGCTCTTGTATTATAGTTACTTGCCATTGTAAAGCCATATGCTCCAGCACTATAAATTGCAACTAAATCACCACTTTGTGTACTTGGTAAATCTATATTTTTTGCAAAAAAATCACCACTTTCACATACTGGTCCTACAATATTACAATCACTAAAATCTTTATTGTCATTTAAAACTTCAATTTTATGATAAGCATCATATAAAGCTGGTCTTATTAAATCATTCATTGCTCCATCAACAATAATAAATCTTTTATTTCCATTTATTTTTTCATATAAAACTTTTGTAATAAATATTCCAGAATTTCCAACAATAAATCTTCCAGGTTCACAAATAACTGTTAAATCAAGTCCAAACATAGAGTCTAAAATAGTTTGTGCATAATCATAAGTATTTATTAGTTTCTCATCATTATAAACAATTCCTAATCCTCCACCAATATCCATAAAAGATAGTTCTATTTTTATTGCTTTTAAATTTCTAACTAAATTTGCAACAATATTTATTGATTCTTTTATTGGTTCAAGTTCAGTTAATTGTGATCCAATATGACAATGAATTCCAGTTGGCTCCAAGTTTTCACTATTTTTACATTGAATATACATTCTTTTTGCTGTATCAATATCTACTCCAAACTTATTTTCATGAAGTCCAGTTGAAATATATGGATGAGTTTTTGGGTCTATATTTGGATTTACTCTTATAGAGATTCTTGCAACTTTATTTAACTCTTTTGAAATTAGTTCAACTCTGTTTAGCTCAGCTGCACTTTCAACATTTATCATAAGAATATCAAGTAAAAGTGCTTCTTTAATCTCATCATCACTTTTTCCAACACCTGAAAAAATGATTTTATATGTAGGAATTCCAACTTTTAAAGCTCTTTTTACTTCACCAATACTTACACAATCAGCACCAGCCCCAAGTTCTGCTAGATGTTTTATAACACTTAAATTTGAATTTGCCTTTACAGCATAAGCTATTAAAGACTTTCTTGCTCTAAAAGAGCTTTTTAACTCTTCATACTGTTTTGTTATATGATTAAAGTCATATACGTAAAATGGAGTTTGATATTTATCTGCTAGTTTTTTGAAATCTATACTCATGTTTATCCTAATTAAAATCTATTATAAAATTTTAAAAACTCTATGTTAAAGTTCTTAAAATTGTAAAATATAAAAGCCCTTAAGTTTTCTTAAGGGCTTTTAGAACAAATTTAATTATCCGTTCCATTCCAAGCAATTCTAGGTTTTCCATCCTCAAATTCAACAGCTGGCATTCCCATTATATTAAATCCACTATCGACATAGTGAATTTCTCCAGTTACTGCTTTGCTTAAATCACTAAGCATATACATTCCCGAGTTTCCAACTTCTTCAATAGTTACATTTTTCTTTAATGGAGAGTGTGCTTCATTCCATTTAAGCATAAATCTAAAATCACCAATTCCAGCAGCAGCTAAAGTTTTAATTGGACCAGCACTAATAGCATTTACTCTTATCCCATCTTTTCCTAAATCTTCAGCTAAATATTTTGTAGTCATCTCTAAAGCTGCTTTTGCAACTCCCATAAGATTGTAGTTTGGAATATATTTTGCTCCACCATAATATGTAAGAGTTAAAATTGAAGAGTTAGAACTTAAAAGAGGTTTTAGCTCTCTTGATACTTCAATCAATGAAAATACAGAGATATTCATAGCAATATCAAATGCCTCTTTTGAAATATTATGAAATCTTCCACTTAGTCCTTCTTTTGGAGCAAAAGCTATTGAGTGAACTATAAAATCAATCTCGCCTAAATCTTTTTGTAAAGATTCTCTTAATGCAACTATCTCTTCTGGTTTTGAAACATCACAAGGATAAACTAAATTTTCACTTCCAAATTGAGCAGCTATTGGCTCAACTCTTTTTTTTAGAGCATCATTTAAATATGTAAAGGCAATTGTTGCACCTTGCTCAGCACAAGCTTTTGCAATACCATAAGCAATTGATTTCTCATTTGCTACACCTAAAATAACACCTTTTTTACCTTTCATAATCATTTTAAATCCTTTGTTTTTTCTAATATCTGTATAAAATCATCTATATTCCAAGAAGCCGTACCAATTAAAGCTCCATCAACACTCTTTAAAGAGCAAATATCTTCTATATTTTCAAGTTTTACACTTCCACCATAAAGTAAAGCTTTGTCTATTTTACTTTTTATCGCTTCATGAATGTTTTTAATATCTTCAATAGTTGCTGTTACACCTGTTCCTATTGCCCAAATTGGTTCATAAGCTAAGATTAGTTTCTCATAATTTGTATCAATTCCTTCAAATTGTGCAAAAAGATACTCTAAAGTTTTATCTAAACCTTGATTTTTTATCTCTAAAGGTTCGCCAATACAGTAGATTATTTTAAAACCTTGGTTTTTATAAAAATTAAATTTTTTTGAAATATCTTCTTGAGATTCTTTAAAAATCTCTCTTCTCTCACTGTGACCAATTAAAATAGTTTTAAGACCAAACTCTTCAATTTGTTCAAGACCAATCTCACCTGTATAAGAACCTTTCATAGTTGGAAAAGCATTTTGAATACCAATATTTAAGTTTCTTTCACAAGAAAATGAGTCTAAAGAGCTTGAAGTAGGGAAAATTAAAACTTCATTTTTTATATTATTCTCTTTAATAAAAGAGTTTGTTTTTTCAATAAACTCTTTTGTACTTTTTCTTGTGTGGTTAGTCTTAAAATTACTTGCAATAATCAACATTTATTCTTCATCCTCTAAAAGTAGTGCTTTAACTCCTGGTAAAATTTTACCCTCTATAAGTTCAAGTGAAGCTCCACCACCAGTGCTTATAAATGTCATATCAGTTTCATCACCAGTTATTCTTACTAAATCAGCTGTATCTCCACCACCAACAACAGTTGTTGCATAAGAGTTAGCTACAGCATTTGATATCTTTGTACTACCTTTTGCAAATTTTTCCATCTCATAAACACCCATTGGACCATTCCACAAAATAGTGTTTGCATCATTTAAAACTTCACTAAATAAAAGTGCAGTTGCTGGACCAATATCTAAACCTATCCAAGTTTTTGGAATCTCTTGAACTGGAACTATTTTTGCTATTGCTTCAGGATCAAAAGCTTCAGCTACAACAATATCAACAGGTAAATATAGTTTTGTATTTTGTTTTTTTGCCAAATCCATTATTTTAATAGCTTCAGGAATCAAATCCTCTTCAACCAAAGATTTCCCAATCTCATGACCTTGAGCTTTTAAAAATGTAAATGCCATTCCTCCACCGATAACTATTTTATCAACTTTTGGAACTAAGTTATATAAAGCTTCTAGTTTACCAGATACTTTTGAACCACCAACTATTGATACAAAAGGTCTTTTTGGATTCTCAACTATATGGTGAAAAAATTTAATCTCTTTAGCAAGTAGGAATCCAGCTGCTTTATGGTTTTTATCAAAGTATTTTGCAACACCTTCAACTGATGAATGAGCTCTATGTGAAACTCCAAATGCATCATTTACATATACTTCAGCCATAGAAGCCAATTTTTTACTTAATTCTTCGTCGTTTTTTGTTTCACCAGCTTCAAATCTCATATTCTCTAAAAGCATAATTTCACCAGCTTTTAACTCTTTTGCCATTTGAATAGTTTTTTCACAAACTACATTTGGAGCTAACTTTATATCTTGTTTAAGTAATATATGAAGTCTCTTTGCAATTGGAGATAAAGAGTATTTTTCTTCAAATCCACCTTTTGGTCTTCCAAAGTGGCTAGCTAAAATAACTGAACAATCATTATCTATACAGTATCTAATTGTATTTAAAGCACTTCTAATTCTTCTATCATCTGTAATATTATTGTATTCATCAACAGGAACATTAAAATCACATCTAATAAATACTTTTTTACCAGCTATATTTATATTTTTTAACTCTTGTAAATTCATCTTAAAGCCTATTTATTAGAGATATATAAAGCTAAGTCTATTAATCTTGAAGAGTAACCCCACTCATTGTCGTACCAGCTCATTACTTTTATCATATTTCCACCAATAACTTGTGTTAAATCACTTGCAATTATTGTTGAATTTGTATTTCCTATTAAATCACTTGAAACTAGCATATCATTATCAACTGCTACAATTCCATTTAGCTCTTTTGATTTTTGAGTAAATAGAGCATTTATCTCCTCTTTTGTTGTATCTTTTTTAACTACAAAGTTTACATCTACCATTGATACATTTGGAGTTGGAACTCTTACACTTTGACCATGAAGTTTTCCATCAAGTTGAGGCATTATAAGTTTCATAGCTTTTGCTGCACCTGTACTTGTAGGAATCATATTTTGTGCACCAGCTCTTGATCTTCTTTTATCTGAATTATGTTTTACATCTAAGATATTTTGATCATTTGTATAAGAGTGAATAGTTGTCATTAAACCTTTTTCAATACCAAAAGCATCATCAATGATTTTTGCTATTGGTCCAAGACAATTTGTAGTGCAAGAAGCATTTGAAACTATTTTTTCACCATCATAAGTGTTTTCATTTACACCCATAACATAAGTTTTTGTAGTATCTTTTGCAGGTGCACTCATAACAACTTTTTTTGCACCATTTCTAATATGAATCTCACAAGCTTCTTGTGTAAGATAAGCTCCTGTACACTCCAATACTATTTCAGCTCCACAATCTTTTGTAAAAGTTAATTCATTTGCATCTCTTGTTGAATATAGTTTTGCATTAATTTTTCCCATTTTTAAAAAACCATTTTCAACTTTAACATCACCATTAAAAGTACCGTGAACTGTATCATATTTTGTAATATATTCAAGCATATCAGGTTTAGCTGTATCATTTATAGCAACTAATTCAATATCATCTCTTGTAGCAATAATTCTAGCTACACATCTTCCTATTCTTCCAAAACCATTTATTGCAACTTTAATAGCCATCTAATCCCTTTGTAAAAATTCTAAATAGCAAATATTTTATCCAAAAATTGCTATAATATAATTTAATCACAAAAGTAAGGAAAGTTTTTTTTGAAAATTGCAATTTTTGGTGGTAGTTTTGACCCAATTCATATAGCACATGAAACAATAGTAAGAACTGCTTTAAAAAATTTAGATCTTGATAGAATAATTGTTATTCCTACTTATTTAAATCCATTTAAAAAAGATTTTTTGTTTGAACCAGAAATAAGATTTGAATTTCTTAAAAAAGTCTTCCAAGATGATAGTAGAATTTTCGTTAGTGATTACGAAATAAAACAAAAAAAACTAAGCTATACTTATGAGACTATTAGATATATTAAATCTTTGTTAAATCCTAGTAAAATATATTTTATAATAGGAGAAGATAACTTAAAATCTCTTCATAAGTGGCATAATATCGATGAGTTGAAGAAAAATTTAGAATTTGTTGTAGCAAAAAGAGTGGGATATAATTTGGACAACAAAGAGTTTAAAAGTTTTGATATTAATATTGATATTAGTTCTACACTTTTAAGAGATAAATTGGATTTATCATATATTCCAGATATTATAAAAGATGATGTAAAAAAAGAGTTAGGAAAATTAAAAAAAGGAAAATTTTGAACAAAAGAATAGAAAATATCAAAGAGATATTAGAAGATAAAAAAGCAGTTGATGTTGAGGTTTTTGATTTAAGCACTAAAGATTATTTGGTTGATTATGTTGTTATTGCAACTACTTTAAATCCAAAACATGCAAGTGCATTATTAGATTATTTAAAAACTGATTTAAAACCTCAAGGTGAAGAGTTCTTAAGAGTTGATGAAGATGAAAATTGGACTGTTATAGATTTAGGTGATATTTTTATACATTTAATGAGTGAAAAATATAGAGAAAAATATAATATTGAAGAATTTTTAGAAAGTTTTGCTAAGTTTAAATCTTAGTAAATAAAATATACAAAAGAGATTACATAATCTCTTTTGCTTCAATTCCAAGTAATTTAAGTCCTGTTTTTAGACTTAACTTTGCCATACTTAAAACTTTTAGATAAGTTTTTTCTTCACTACTTCCAATAATTTTGTGTTCATTATAAAACTTATGAACACTTGAAGCTAAACTATATAAATATTCAGTGATTTTTTGCATCTCTCTTTTTGAGAAAGCATCTTCTAAAACAGAGTTTAAAAGTAAAGATTCATAAAGTAAATTTAGAGCTTCTGCATTTAAATTTTCAAATTTTTCATCTTTTATATCATCTATATTTAAAGATGATTTTACAAAAACTTGATTTATTCTTGCGTGTGCATAATTTATATAAAAAATAGGATTTGATGAATCTTGATTTTTAAGCATATCAATATCAAACTCTAAGTGAGTATCACTTTTTTTAGTTAAGAAGATAAATCTTAATGCATCACTTCCAATTTCAGCTGTTATATCAGACATTAAAATAACATTTCCAGCTCTTTTACTCATTTTATATGGTTGCCCACCTTTAAGTAGTTGAACCATTTGAGATAAAATAACTTCTAGTTTAGATGAATCATTCCTTAGAAATTCAATAGCTGCTTTAACTCTACTTATATATCCGTGGTGATCTGCTCCCCAAATATTTATATATTTGTCAAATTTTCTATCGAATTTATTTTTATGATAAATTATATCTCCAGCTAAATATGTAGGAATTCCATTTTCTCTTACAACAACTCTATCACTATCATCACCAAATTGAGTAGATTTTAGATATATTTTTTCATCTTTTGTATATAAAGAGCCATTTTGCTCTAAAACACTTTTTGTACTATCCCAAGAGCTATAAAGTGATTTTTCAGATACAAAGTTTTGGAAAGTTATTCCTAAATCACCTAAATCTTTTATAATTATTTGCATTACAATATCTTTTGCGAAAAGTGCCATCTCATCAAATCTATTTTCATCATAGATTATCTCTTTTCCATATTTTGTAATGATTTGTTCAGCAATTTCAACTAGATAATCGCCTCTATAATAACTCTCAGGATATTTTACTTTCTCTTTAAAAATAAAATCTCTAGCAGCCAAACTAACAGAAGTTCCTAGAAGTTGCATTTGAGCCCCAGCATCGTTTACATAATACTCTCTTGTAATATCAAAACCTAAATAATCACCAACTTTATATAAAGTATCTCCAAAAACTGCACCTCTTGCATGACCAATATGAAGTGGTCCAGTTGGATTTGCACTAACATACTCAAGAAGTATTTTTTCATCTCTTTTTGTATTTAGGTTTTTTGCAAAATCTTCTTTTTTATCTAAAGCTTCATTTGTAAGTTTTTCTATAAACCCTTTTGAAAGAGTGAAGTTTATAAAACCTTTTACAGCTTCAACCTTTTCAAATAACTCTTTATTTTCTAATTTAGAAACTAATTCATCAGCTAAAATCATAGGAGATTTTTTAAGCTCTTTTGCTAAAGAAAAAGCCACAGGAGTTGCAAAATGACCTAAAGATAAATCTTTTGGCTTTTCTAAAACAACATTACTCTTTTCTAATATACTTTCTATAAACTCTTTAACTATATTTTGCAAATTCTACTCTTATACTTGTTTTGTTTCATTATCTTTTTTATTTTCAATCTCTTCTATTTTAGAATCTTTTGAAACTTCTTCTTTCTCATCATCTTTTAGTGCATTTTTAAAGTTTTTAATTCCACTTCCAATACCTTTTGCAAGTTCAGGAATTTTCTTTCCACCAAAAAGAATAACAACAATTAATAGAATAACTAAAATCTGAATACCACTTGGTCCCATAATTATACTTTAGCTTCTTCTTTTTTATTTTCTTCTTTTTTTACTTCAGTCTTTTTGTCATCAATATTTGATGCACTTGCAACTTCATCTTCACCATCTTCTTTTACAGCTTTTTTGAAGTTTTTAATACCACTTCCAATACCTTTTGCAAGTTCTGGTATTTTTTTACCACCAAATAAAATTAATACTATTAAAACAATTACTAATAATTGCATACCACTTGGCATACCCATAATTATTCCTTTTTTTTAAGATAGCAATTATTATAGCTTTTTATAGCTTAAAAATTTTTCTATTTAATAAATATTTGAGCTAATTTTATACCAATGAAAACTGCAAGAATTGATCCAAATAAGTTTAAACAAATATTTAATATTGCAAAAGTTAAAGATGAATTTAAGAGTAAATAGCTATCTAAAGAAAAAGTAGAAAAAGTTGTAAGTCCACCTAAAAAACCTGTTATTAGTAGATATTTTAGATTATCAGAAACTATAAAAGAAGTAAAATATAAATAAAAGAATCCAATTAGAAAAGAGCCAATTAAATTTACAATTAGTATTCCAAGTGGAAAATCAATAGGATAAATTTTTACTTGATAATAAACAGCAAAATATCTTAGAATAGAGCCTAGAGCTCCACCTAAGCCAACGGCAAAAACTATTTGCCAATTAATGAACATAGTTTCTGTACTCTTTTTCGAAAACTTCTTTCATGTTTTTCTCAGTATCTTCATACCAAGATGTTTCTTTACTAGCAATAACTGGATCTAAATAAACTATTTTTACAATTCCTGGACTTGCTTCAAGTTTTTGGGAATCAACTATATTTCTAGTTCCAAATAAAACAATAGGTTGTACTTTTAAAGCATATTTATTCCCAAGCATTTTAGCACCAGCTTTAAAATCTCCCATAAATGTACCATCACTTCTTGTCCCTTCAGGGAAGATTGCTATTGGTCTATTTTTACTTAATCTATCTTTTGCTTCATTAATAAGATGAATAAGACCAGCTTTATTCTCTCTGTCAATACTTATCATTCTTGGAGCTTTTATAATATGACCAAAGAAGAACATATCTGTAATCTCCTGTTTTGCTACCCATGCAATATCTCTTTTATGTAAGTACTCAATTACTATAATATCAAGCATTGATTGATGATTCAAAAGAAGTAAATCACAACTTTCATCAGCTTTACCTTCAATTTCTATTTTAATACCTAAAAAGAAAATTTGAATTTTCATCCAAACTTTTATAACTTTATGTGTATGATTCCTAAAAATGTACATAAAAAGAATAACAAATGCAACAGTTACAGAAAATTGAATAGCAACAAATAAGCCTCTAATTTTTCTCAAAACTCTCCTCCTTTATCCAACCAATAAAATTATTATCAATTCCTAAGACTTTTTTAAATTGACCTTTTTTCTCTAATATTTCAACACTCTCTTTTTCTAAGGTTTGGAAGAAAATTGTTGAGTTTTTTGTAGGTAAAATATATATATATGAACCTTCACTTATATAACCCTTTTGATTTGGATAGTTATAAATTACAGCAAATATTAAAGTGATAATTACAAATATTAGTAATATTTTATTTCTTTTCCAAATAAAGATAAGTAAAAATATAATAAATACAATAATAGAAGCAATCTTTTTATATTTTTCAAATGTTGAATCATTAGGATTTAGATCTGTTTGAGTGCTTACAAGTTCATTTTGTAAAATAAGAGGTATTTTAATCTCTTCAAATTTATTTAAAGAGCTATTAAAATATGTAAAATATAGATTCTTTTGAAAAATAGGTGTTACAAAATAGTAAACTAGATTCTCTATATTTTCTTGTTCTTTTATACTATGAATTCCTTGTTCTTCAATAGAATTTAGATGAAAATTTCCTAAATTTGAATTTATAGCATCAATATCAACTATTGTAAGAGCTTCTTTATTGTTATATTGTTTAGTTTTATATGCTTTTAAAATCAACTCTTCAGCAACTATATTTGCATATCTTTCATCACTTTTACCAATTTTTGAGAAACTTATACCATCTAAAAATAGACTTGTATTATCTATTTCTTCATTATAATTTATTAAAGATACATTAATTTCAGGTAGTTTGAAATTTGGGCTTAGAACTTGAAGATAAAAACTATTCTGCCAAGTGTTATTAGATATCTTTTTCCAAGTTGAATTTGGATTTATAATATCTATATCTTCCATATCTAAAAAGGCAACTCTAAAGTTTGTAAATTTTGAGTTTGGAACTAAAGCTTCAATTGTAATTTCAAATTTTTGATTAGTATAGATATTTTTTGGTATTTTAGAAAAAGATAAATATAAATTTTTTGATGCCAAAAGATTTATGGCAAAAAGAGTTAAAAAAGATAAAAAAAGTAGAATAAATTTTTTCATATAAAATTTTAAAGTAGAATTAATCTACTTTAAAAAACCTTTTAACATATTAAGTCCATCACTTGAACCTAGCACATCTTCCATTGCTCTTTCAGGGTGAGGCATAAGACCAAATACATTTCTATTTTTATTACAAATACCAGCAATATTTGAAACACTTCCGTTCATATTTGTTAAATCACCATCAGAAGTACAATATTTAAGAAGAATTTGATTATTTTTTTCTAAATCTTTAAGACCAGCTTCATCAATATAATAATTACCATCATGGTGAGCAACAGGAATATTAACAATATCACCAATATTTAATAGTTTTAATAGAGGATTATTATTATCAATTACTTTTAAGTGGTGATGTTTAGAAATAAAATGCAAAGTATCATTTCTTTTCATAGCTCCTGGTAAAAGTCCAGCTTCAAGTAAGATTTGGAAACCATTACAAATACCTAAAACTTTTCCACCATTATTTGCAAACTCTTTTACACTTTCCATAATTTTAGCAAATCTTGCAATTGCACCACTTCTTAGATAATCTCCATATGAAAATCCACCTGGAACTACAACCAAATCACAGTTTTCTGGAAGTTTTTCATCTTTATGCCAAATTATTTCTACTTCACAATCTAATTTCTCAAATGCATATTTAGCATCAAATTCACAGTTTGTTCCTGGGAATCTAAGTACAGCAACTTTCATAATTAACCAACTATTTCAATTGAATAATCTTCAATTACAGTATTTGCAAGAAGTTTCTCACACATTTGAGCAACTTCAGCTTCAGCTTTTGATTTATCATTTGTATTTAATTCTATGATAATTTGTTTTCCAACTCTAACATCATTTATTAAATCTTTAAATCCTAATGTTCCTAAAGCATTATTTATTGCTTTTCCTTGATCATCAAGTACGCCTTTTTTTAAACCTATATTAACTATTGCTCTCATATTTATTGCCTCTTTTTATAATTTTTTGCGATTATATCGAAAATTTTATTTGCTTAATCTTTCTAAAATTGTTTTGTAACCATTTAAGATTTTATCTTTAATCTCTTGAGGTACCTTTACTTCTAGTTTTTCACTAGCTTTTAGAGATTTTGCTTGTTCTTTCCAGTTCTCTTTTTTACCAAAATCTCTTAAGATTTGTTTATCCATAGAAACAAAGTTAGCTTTTAAAAACTCCTCTTTTGGAATAAATCTTGAACTTTCTGGAGTTAAAATCTCATCACCAAGAACCCAAGTTCCATCTTCTTCTACAAAAACTTCAAATTTTGTATCAACTACAATAATTCCTCTTTCTTCTGCAAATTTTGTAAATGATTTAAACAAATTTTCTAATTTTTCTATAATTTCTGGGAAAACTTCTCTTACATCTGCTGATTTTAATGGTTCATCTTTTAATCCTTTTGTTGTAGGAGTAAAAATTGCATTATCAAATTTGTGCCACTCTTTTAAATCTTTTGGAAGATTTAATCCATAAGGATCTAAATTATCTTGAAGAGCTTGAAAAAGTGAACCAGTTAAATAATTTCTAAAAATAAGTTCAAATTGAACAAGCTCTCCATTAATTGTTGCTTCTAAAGGTTTACAAAGTTCCATTAATTGACATCTTGGATAAACTTTTAAACTAGAATCAACTTTTTCATCTAAAATAGCTGTTTTAATACCAAAATTATTTGCAAATTTTGCTCCAAAATTAGATATTGAAGTTTGAATTATTCCTTTTCCTTCAATCTCTAAATTAAGAGGAATATCAAAAACTGAAGTTCTATCACTTCTTACAAGTAGAATTTTTGCTTCTTTACCAGAAGTAGTATATAAATCAGCATTTTTACCTATATAAAATAAATTATAACCTGAATTTTCAAGCTCATCTAAGCCTTTGTTCGTAGTTGTTTTTTTGTTGTTTGGCCAAAGATTTAACTCTTTTATCTCTTCTATATTCATCAATATCCTTTTAAAATTTATTCATTATTATTAAACTTTTTAAAATACCTAGGGCAGTATTTAACTGATTATCTTTTAATAGATCCTCTTTTGAAATATCTTTTTTATTTTCATTCTTTATTGATTTTTCTTCATCCTTAACTCTTTTATCAACTTTTGTTAATTCGCCTTCTAAATGTCTTTTTAAATCAGCTTCTTTTATCCTAAATGCACTATCTTCATCTTGAGTTACCGAACCTGAACTAGCGATAATATCAGGAGTAACTCCTTCAGCTTGAATAGTTCGTCCACTTGGAAGATAGTATTTTGCAATAGTTAATTTAATATTTTCAGTTTTTTCATCATTTATAGGTAAAACAGCTTGTACAGAACCTTTACCAAAAGTTTTTTCACCAATAATAATTGCTCTTTTATGGTCTTGTAATGAACCACTAACAATTTCAGATGCAGAAGCTGAACCTTCATTTACAAGAACAACAAGTGGTAAATCAGTTTTAAAACTAAATTTATTTGCTTCAAATTTCTCATGCGACTCTTTATCTCTACCTTTTTGAGAAACTATTAAACCATTTCTAATAAAAGTATCAACAACTCCAATAGCTTGACCTAATAATCCACCAGGATTATTTCTTAAATCAAGAATTATTCCTTTTACATTTGGATTGTTTTTAATTGCTTTTTGTAGTTCATCAGTTACTTTTGCATCAAAACTTGAGATACGAATATATATTAAATTCTCATCTTCAATAGTTTTTGAAAATACAGATTTTACTTTAATAATATCTCTTTGCATTTTTATCTCTATTGGTTTTTGTTCACCTTTTCTTACAACAGTAATAGTAATATCAGTTTTTGCTTTACCTCTCATTTGGCTTACTGCTTCATCCAAAGTTATACCTAAAGTTGCATCATTATTTATTTTTAAAATTATATCACCAGCTTTTACACCAGCTTTATAAGCAGGAGTATCATCTATTGGAGCTATAACTGTTAATGCACCATCTCTCATTCCAACAGTGATTCCTAAGCCACCAAACTCACCAGTAGTCGAAATGTTCATCTCGTTTGAAGCTTTTTTATCTAAATAGCTTGAGTGAGCATCAAGTTCTTGCATAAGACCTTTTAATGCTTTATCTATAATTTCTTGAAGTTTTAAATCATCTACATAATATTTCTCAACTGTTCCTATTACTTTTGTTAGTTTTGTTAAAGATTCAAATCTAGTTTGCTCTGAAACTTGTGTATTTTGATTCTCTTTTGCAAGTAAAGAAATAGATAAAGATAGTAATATCATCGAAGAGATTAGTAGTTTTTTCATAATTTGTTACCTTTAAAATTTATGACAATAATTATACATAAAAAAAAATAAAAGTAAGATTTTAACAATATTTTTGTAGAATAATGTTTATTTTAAAAATAAGGCAAGATTATGAGTATGAAAGATGAAGTAAAGTTTATAAAAGATGAATTCAGTAATGACGAAAAACTTTTAGTAAATTTTGTAAAATTTGAGAGATTTTTTAAAAAATATAAAAAAATTATTTATGTATTGATATTTTTGGCAATAGTTACTCCAATTGGAATTTATATTAAAAATAGTATTGATGAAACAAATCTTAATAAAGCAAATAATGCTTTGAGTACTTATTTGGAACAAAATGATAATGATTCTTTAGAATATCTTAAAAATAATAACAAAAACTTATATGAACTAGCATTATATTTAAGAGCAAAAAAGAGTCTAAATGAAGAAAATATATCTTTGAAATATTTAAAAGAGTTATTAGAATATCAACTTGCTGAAAAAAATGCAGATTCTTATAAGCTGGAAGCATTAAGAAAGAGTGATGATTTTTTAATCAAAGATTATGCAATTTTAAATGAAGCAATAGTTTTAGTAAATAAAGGTGAATATACAAAATCAAAAGAACTTATAGAAGAGATAAATAAAGAATCAAAAGCTTATGAATTAGCAATATTCTTAAAACATTATTTGGTTACAAAATAAAGATGAAATATAGATTATATTTAGTTCTATTTATATTTCTAATTTCAGGATGTTCTGGAAAGAAATATTATGAACCTACTGATGTTGAAGGTGAATTTGAAGTTTCAAAGAAATCTATGAAAAGTTATATTAAATCTATGAATAAAATAGGTGGAACTTTAGAAAATGGAGTTTTCGTATCAGAACTTGGACTTAGCGAAATGAATTTAGCAAAAGATTTTAACTTTATAAATTTAAGTGATGATAAAAAAATAATTGCGACAAATAATCTTGATAAAATATTAATTGATAATATAGAAATAAATACAGAAAATCCTGTTATTGCAGCAAGTTTAGTTGGAGATAGATTAGCAGTAATTTATTCAAATAACAGTGTTGAATTATTTGATATAAACTCAAATAAAACTCTATTTAAAGAGTATTTTTCATTATCATTAGCAAATGATGTTAGAGTAACAAATCCTGTTTTTATGGGAAGCTTAGTTTTATTTCCAACATTAGATGGAAGATTAATAATAGTATCTTTAGTTTCAAATGAAATTGTAAGGAATATTGCAGTTGATCCAGATAATGAGTTTAAAAATATTATTGCATTAGGATTACTTAATAATGATGAAACATTAATTGTTGCAAGTTCAAATAAGATTTTATCAATTTCTCCAAGAGATACTATTTCAAAAGAGTATAATATAAGAGATATTATTTTTAAAGAAGATAAGATATATCTTGCAAATATTGAAGGCGAAATAATAAAAATGAACAGTTCATTGGATGAAGAAAGTAGTATAAAACTTAAATATGCAAAAATTCTTGCTTTGGCATATTCAGAAAGTTTATATGCTTTAGAATCTCAAGGCTTTCTAATAAATTTAGATAAAAATCTTGATAGCGAAAAAGTATATAAATTTTATTTCGATAATGAAAAAAGAGTTTTATCAATTGATAATAAACTATATTTTGATAAAAACTATATAGAACTTCCTTAATTTAAGAGAAGTTTCTATTCGCTAAAAGCTCGATTAAAACTGTTGCATAAGAGCCTTTTGGTAAGACAAAATCTAAAAGTAACTCTTTTTTATCTTTATTATATTTTGTATCTAAGATTTTAGGAAATACAATAGCTTCTCTTCTGTAACCTTTTTCTCTTATTTCACTATTATCATATTTTTGTTCAATTAATAAAGCATCATCTCTTGCTTTAAAAACATCAGTTCCAGGAAGAAGACCTGTTGGTGTAATTTCATGATTTCTAAAATCATCTATAATTTTTTTATTAATATTTTTTGGTGTAAATAGCTTATTGTTTTTAATATCAAAGAATACATCACCATTTAAAAGGGAAAATTCTTCTTTATTTAATTTTAATCTCTCTTTTAGCCAAGCATTAAAATATGAGCTTTGATAAGCACTTATAAGCATTTTAGCAAGTTTTCTATCTTTTATTTTTGATTCATCAAAAAGTAGATCTTTTGCTTTTTCAAGATTATCTTCTACATCTTTACCAAATCTTTGATAACCAAAATAGTTTGGCATACCAGATTTATTTACAAGCTTTAAAACTTTTTCAATTATAAAAAGCTCTTCAATCTCAACTTCTTTTAAATTAATTTTAAATCTATTAGCATTTAAATCACCAATATTAAGTTTTTTATTATGTAAAAAACTATCTAATATCTCAATTTTCTTACTTCTAAAAGTTTTAATATCTTTTTGATACTTTTTTGGAATACTTATATATTGAGTTGTAGTTGCATTCTTGTCTTTTAAACCAGCATAACCTAACTCATTTGAGAAAATACCAAGATGTTTAGAAAATCTATCTAATAATTCCCAAGTATCACAGTTTTGTTTTTTAACTTTTAAAACTAAAAAATTTCCATGAGAAGAGAAGCTTAATGGCTCTTCTTCTACAATAAAATCATCTACATTTTGAAAAAATTTAAAATTTAATTTCTTATCATGTAGAAAGTAATCTCTTTTTATTATATTCAAATTTTTGCTCTTTTTATTTCCTCTTGCTCAAAAACAGTTCTGCACTCAGTACAAAACTTTGCAAAAGGTTTTGCTTTTAATCTACCTAAAGGAATGTTAACCCCACACATATCACATATACCATAGCTTCCATCTTTTATCTTTTTAAGTGCATCTTCAATTTGTTTTAGTTCTTCTAATTGGTGGTTTGCAATCATTCCTTGCGTAAACGAGTCACTAACAAAATCAGCATAATCCAAATCATCGATCATACCTTGATCTTTTAGTTGCTCAATACTATCTCTACTATTTTTAACATTAGTAAAAATAACTTCTTTTCTACTAAGTAGAATATCTTTTAATTCGTCTATTTGATTTTTATTTGCCATATCCCCTCCATATTTTAAAAGCAGTATTATAGCTAAAAAATGGATTAGAATAACTTAAAATTATGTTAAGTATAAATTATTTATGAATTTGTTATGGAGGAGGTAGTCGGACTCGAACCAACGCATGTCGGATTTGCAATCCGAGGCATTACCAGCTTTGCTATACCTCCAAAAGTACAGAAAATCATATAGTAAAGTGATTTGAATGATTTTAGGTGGCAGAGGACAAGGGATGATTTTAAGTTAATTCTAATAATTAAGCTTAAGCTCGACAACTTGGGCATCTACTAAAAACTTCACAACAAAAACTCCAAAAATCCAACTTAAATATAGCTAAATTTGTGCACTTATCTTTTTGTGTGGCTGGAATTATAGAGAAGTTAAACTTAAAACTATTTTAAATAGTGTAAAGTTATCTCTTCTCTACTATGCCCTAGCTCTAAGCTTGTTTGGCTTAGGGCTTCTGAATAAGTAAGCCCTTGTTCTTGTAATTCTAAAACTCTATTTTGTGCAAAATTATATCTTAAGCCATGTGTTCCATGCCACTCTTGGCTATTCTCTTTTAGAGTTTCCCTATATTCTGTATAATTACCTTTATATTCTTGTTCTTTTGCTTCTCTTACTTTTTCTAACAAACTATTACTTAATGGGGCTGTTTGATAATTAATTCCCCCTTTGCTTCCTGATATTGTTAAAGTGTTATCTATATTGTTTATCGTCCATTTGCTTGAGTTTAAAGCATCATCCACCCTTAAACCTACTTTATATTGCAATTCAGCACTTAATCCATAGGGGCTATTGTTTTGCATATTATTTATTATTTCCTGTGGATTATTGTAAGCTCTATTTATATGCTCTTTTGAAGTATCAAAATCATCTCTATAACTTACTATTTCTTGCCTATTTATATTGTTATATCCTAACTCTTTTAAGTTATCTGCAACTTTTCCTAAAGAAGATATATAAGTGTTTAGGCTGCTTCCTTTTAATACTTCTTGTTTTGTATTTAAAAAGCTTCTAACACTTTCTTGGTTTATATTTTCTAAAACTCTCCCCTTATAATTTTCTTTAACATAATTTACATACTGTGTCGTTACTGTTCTTAAATTTTGCATAGAACTTATAGAGTGTGCTTTAGAGCTTATTTTATGCCCATTTTGACCTTTTAAATTACTACTATTTTTTGCTTCTATTTTACTTGTTCCAATACCATTGCTTTTACTCATTATTGCATTTATAACTGCATTTGCACTTGCTCTTTTCCCTAACATTAATTTTCCCCCTTATGTTCTTTTATAATATTATTTATTGTTGTTTTACTTACTTTTATTTTAAAATGCTTTTCTGAATAGGCTGCAATTTCTCTGCTGCTATACCCCCTTTTACTAAGTATTAAATAATCTTCTATATAATCTTTGTAAGATTTTTTAAAAGATAATCTCTTACTTTTTGCATTATTTACAACTGTTTGTATATCTCTTTTTTTATTAGCTTCTATTCTAAAATATTCTGTAAAAACTATTATATTCTTATTAACTCTATTATTTTTTTCATTTCCTATTCTTAAAAAATAGCCTGATAAATTGTTTAATATTTCTAATAATTCATTATAAGAATTTGCATTTTCCACTAAATTATAAAATAGATTTACTCCTGCTTTTGCTTCTTTAAATTGCTTTAAATTTTTATTATTTTGCATATTGTTCTCCTATGTGTTTAAGTTATATTTAAGTATAGCTTAAAATAAAAAAAATATTAAAAAAATAGGCAAACTTTGTAAATTTTTGGCAAGTAGTAATAAAAGCTTGGCAAAAAAAAGAGATAAGATATGTATAGAAATACGATAAAATGGGGGCTATACCCGTAAAGAAGCGGTAGCTTCTTGACGGGTATTAGGAATTGCCAGAATTTTTATAAAAATTTGATTTATTTAATAAATTAAACCTATAACAATACATAATAAAAATTTACAAAAGGAGAAAAAAATAAAAAAAAATTGAAGAGAATTAATAAAAATATATAATAAAATTTACACCTATAAAAGCACAATATTATTTAAAAATGTTCGGCTGTTTATAGGCTTAGTTTAACACCTAAGCACTACAAAAAAAATTGGGTTATTCTTCCCTTTTAAAAAAGAGTTCTGTCTTAACAAAAAGCTTGGCTGGTTTTATATATATTAAAAAAAATTTATAAAAAATAGATTAGTAATCCTTTTAGGTTTATTAAGTAATTTTTTGTTTTACTTGTTTTTTTACTTTAGTAAAAAAATGCCCCGCTAATGGGGAATTAGGGGGCGGGGCATAAAACGAAACAATCCCCATTTCTTTAATTTTAGTAATTTCTTAAATTTTTCTTAAAAACACTTGATTATTTTTTATTTTAAGCTAATATTCTTTATAAAGCTTTTTTCGTTAAATTTTTAAAAGAGCTAGAAGTAGGGTAAAAAGTTAGTATAGTTAATTTTTTACAAAAAAAAGTTTCTTATTATTGTTCTACTACTTCAAAAAAAATAGCAAAAAAATTTAATCATGACCCAAAACTGGGCGTGGCTCTATGCCTTCCTAAAGTGTGTGAGCATTTATACTTTTGAAGTTTAAACAATCACTATAATAACACCATGGTAGGGGCGAGATAAAGAGGAGTAAGTGAGAGTGAGGCGCGGTTGTGGTTCAATTCTCTCCCAGCTTGTGCCTTTTAAAGTGTATTTATACAATATATTTTAAAAGGTGCAACTATACCGCAGCCCTTATATTAACTATACTAATTTGGGCGGAGTTGCACTTTCTAGGGGAAACCCTAGGCAAAATTTATCGGATGTCTTTATTTGCATAATTATCATTATGAAGTGTTTTTATAAGTTACTTAGCTTATAAAACTGTTTTAAAGCCTTTAATATAGGGCTTTTTGCTTGAATTTTAACTTTTAAAAGGGTTAGAATTCTGTTTTTTTCTATCCTTAAAGTTTATAGGGCTAAAGCTTTTTAGTTTATTTTCTTTTTAAAGGTTTAAGCACCAAAAATAATAAAGAAAAACTATAACCATATTTTAAACAACAAACATATAATATAAATTAACATTAGAAAAACAAAAAAGAAAAAAACAGAATTGCTAGAAGATGGTAAATAATTTTTTTATATAGTATATACTTATAAGAGATAATATATACTATATATAGAAGAGATAATATATACTCTACATACTCTATATACTCTATATACTCTATATACTCTATATACTCTATATACTCTATATACTCTATATAGTATAAAAACTCGCCAAATCACTGTAAATCCCATTGTATCGGGCTTTGATGGTGTTTTTTATTATAAGTTCTTTATAATATAATTACTAAGCTCTATAAAATCGCTCCAATCTTCTATTATTTCATGCTTTTTAAATTTATTTACATTTTTTAAAATTTCATGGTCTATTGTAAAATAGCCTTGAACTATTTTATCTTCCCCTTGGTGTCCCGTAAGTTTGTTTATTACAGTTTCGTTTATCTCTTGGTTGAGCATGTGAGTTTTATAAGAGTGTCTAAAAGAGTATAAAGAGTAAGAGTTATTAAAGAATTCATCTTCCTTATCTAAATTATTATTTATAAAGCTTTTATCTCTATTAAATTCTTTAGATATTTTTTCTTCATCTTTTAGTTTTGAGTTAAATAGATATTCTCTTTTTTCATCTTTTGCTTTTTTTATAAACTCTAAGAAATTTAAATCTTCTACTAAAAAATTATGAAGTGGTACAACTCGTTTTGAATTGCTTGTTTTTAGCCCCTTTTGTTCGTTTGCTTCAATATATAAATATATCTCATTGTTATTTTTTATCTGACAATTTTCCGTTTTTATATGAACAATTTCCCCCAATCTAGAGCCTGTAAAAAACATTAAAAGAGGAGTGTAAAATCTAGCTACTAAGATGTCTTTTTCATTTTCATTTATTTTTTTATCTAATAGTTTTTTAAATAAAATTGAGTAAGGTTTATTACTTTTATTAAATATATCTATAAGCATTTTATCTTTAAAAGCAGCGGCATTTTTTTCTTCGTTTATCTCTCCTTTTATAACTTTTTTTTCAAGATTTTTTTTTGTTTGATTTATTAATATATATAGTTCTTTCTCTTCTTGATTAGATATGAACTCTTTTAAAGCTAAAAACTCTATATATCTTTTAAGAGAGTTTAAATCTTTGTTTGTAGTTGTTGGGCTTCTTAGTTCATCTTTATTTGTTAAACTTGGATTATTTTTATAAGATTGATAGTAGCTATAAAAACCTTTTATATTACCAGTTTTTAAAGGTATTTTAGGGATTATATTTATTATCTCTACAATCTTATTAAAACTTATAAAATTGCTTGTATATTCCCCTTTATCTGTAAAATATTCTCTAAACAGTTCATTCACTTTTTTTTGTTTTGAACCTGAATTCTTACTATCTTCTAGCTGTTCTTTACTATATTTACAATACTCTTTTAAAAAGTAATCTTCTAAATCCATTAATGATTTATTGTTTTTAAGTTCTTGTTGTGTAAAACTCTCTTCTTTTTTTTCTAGATTATTTGTGCTAGTGTTAAATCTATTTTCAACTCTTCTATAATCTTCTTTTAAAATTTCACACTCTGTTTTTAATAATATAGATAAAAAATCTAGTAAATCTCTTTCATTTGTACTATTTCTAACTCTTTTATAAAGTTCCTTTACTTCTGGGGTTGTTCTACTTACTATCTCTTTACCTATTTTTTTTAAGTGAACTTTGCTTTGATTATAATCTGTAATACTTAAATTTTTAAAGCTATTAAAAGCAGTTTCTAAAACTTCTTTATCTGCTCCACTTAAAATAAATTCTCCCATTATAGGGTCTTGTCTTTTTATAGGAAAAAGTTTTTGTAAATGATTATGTCTTTCTTCTTCAAGGTTTTTTAGAGTTTGTTTTTTAGAAGTAGTTTTTAATCTTATATACTCTTCTAGAGCCTTCTCTTTATAATTATTCAAAGTAGTTAAAATCTCTTGCATAAATATATTATTCATATTTTTCCTATCTATTAATTTTAGAAATGCCCAAAAATCGTAGCTTATACGATTAAAAATAATTATAAATTTTTGAGCATTTTTAACATTATAAATTTTTGTATTAAAATAAAAAAATGTGTTGGTATTTGGTATTCTTCTTTTATATACATTTGCTTTATCTTTTTTATATAAATATTTCATCTTTTTTTTAACTTTTTATTAAATTAAAAATAGGTGCTATTTATTAAATATATGTTACTTAAAACTTTCTTAAAATTTAGTGAACAAAATTGCCAAAAGATGTAACAAAATAGCTAATAAATCGTAAAACAAAGCTAAATTATAATTTGGGAAGTTCGATTTGATGGGGGTTTGTGTGAGTGGCAGAGGACAAGGGATTCGAACCCTCGGAGGCTTTCACCTCGCCGGTTTTCAAAACCGGTACAATCGACCAACTCTGTCAATCCTCTATACACATTTTATAATGGTGCGAATGGTGAGAATCGAACCCACACTCCATAAACTGGAACGGGATTTTAAGTCCCGCGCGTCTACCTGTTCCGCCACACTCGCATTATAAATAGAATCCATATTTAAGCTTTATTCTTAAAATGGACTGGAATTATAGTAGCTTTTTTTTTGTTTGTCAAGAGCTTTTACACAATAATTAAAAATTTGTAAAATGACTTAATAAAATATGAAAATGAAACTATGTATAATCATATAAAATTTTATTAAATAACAAACTAAGGATAAATATGAGAAGTGATGAAGTTAAGAAAGGTTATGCAAGAGCACCACATAGATCTCTATTAAGAGCAACTGGATTAAAAGATGATGATTTTAATAAACCATTTATTGGAGTTGCAAACTCATTTATTGAGATTATTCCAGGACATTTCTTTTTAGATAAAGTTTCAGCAA
Organism: Aliarcobacter thereius LMG 24486; assembly: GCF_004214815.1. NCBI lineage: Bacteria > Pseudomonadati > Campylobacterota > Epsilonproteobacteria > Campylobacterales > Arcobacteraceae > Aliarcobacter > Aliarcobacter thereius. The sequence continues at coordinate 1,720,119 of NZ_CP035926.1, read as the reverse complement.
TTATTAAAGATGAGATTAGAAAAAATGGTTGTGTTCCTTTTGAATTTAATACAATAGGAGTTGATGATGGTATTGCAATGGGGCATGATGGGATGCTTTTTTCTTTACCAAGTAGAGAATTAATAGCAAACTCTATTGAAACTGTAATGAATGCACATAAACTTGATGCAATGATTGCTATTCCAAATTGTGACAAAATTGTTCCAGGTATGATTATGGGTGCATTAAGAGTAAATGTTCCAACAGTTTTTGTAAGTGGTGGAGCTATGCAAAAAGGTTATAAGAAAGATGGAACACCAATAGATTTAGCAACTGCTTTTGAAGCTGTTGGTAAATTTGAAGCTGGTGAAATAACAGAAGAAGAGTTAAAAGATATTGAGTGTAATGCCTGTCCAGGTGGTGGAAGTTGTTCTGGAATGTTTACAGCAAACTCTATGAATACACTTATGGAAGCTATGGGAATTGCACTTCCAGGAAATGGAACAATATTAGCTTTAACAAAAGAGAGAGAAGAACTTTATAGAAAAGCTGCAAAAAGAGTTTGTGAACTAGCACTTGATAAAACAAATAGAGATAAATACAAATTAAAAAATATATTAAATGAAAATGCTGTTAGAAATGCATTTGCTGTTGATATGGCAATGGGTGGGAGTTCAAATACGGTTCTACATATGCTAGCTATTGCAAAAGAAGCTGGAGTTGATTTTGAATTAAAAGATATAAATGATATTTCAAAAAGGGTTTCACATATTGCAAAAATTTCACCAAGTTTATCAACTGTTCATATGGAAGATATAAACAAAGCAGGTGGAGTAAGTGCAGTTATGCATGAAATGAGTAAAAGAGGAACTGATATATTATTAGATAATTTAACAGTTACAGGTGAAACTATATATGAAAAAATAAAAAATGCAAAAATCTTAGATACAAATATAATTCATACAATTGATAATCCATATAGTGAGGTTGGTGGATTAGCAATTTTATATGGAAACTTAGCAGAGCAAGGAGCTGTTATTAAAACAGCTGGAATTACAGGAGCTAGAGCTATGAGAGGTAATGCTGTTTGTTTCAATGGACAAGCAGAAGCTATAAAAGGAATTGTTGGTGGAAAAGTAAAAGCTGGTGATGTTGTTGTTATTAGATATGAAGGACCAAAAGGAGGTCCAGGAATGCAAGAGATGTTAGCACCAACAAGTCTGATTATGGGAATGGGACTTGGAGATAGTGTTGCACTTATAACTGATGGAAGATTTAGTGGAGCAACAAGAGGAGCGAGTATTGGGCATGTTAGTCCAGAAGCTGCTGAAGGTGGAATGATTGGATTATTAAAAGATGGTGATATCATTAATATAGATGTAGATAAATATATTTTGAGTGTTGATTTGAGTGAAGATGAGATTTCTAAAAGGAAGTCTGAGTTTAAAGCATTTAAAAAAGAGATAACTTCATCTTGGCTAGGACAATATAGAGCATTAGTTACAAATGCAAGTAGTGGAGCAGTATTAAAAACAGATTTATAGAATAATTAACTATTTATTAATTATTTATTGAAAAATAGTTTACAATAGATTGATATTATGTTAGATAAATTTTAAAAATTAAGGGAATTAAATATGTATAGAAAGATAGTTTTAATAGCTTTTGTATTATCAGCTACTATTTTTGCAAAAACAATAGAGTTTGAAGAGATGCAAAATAATCCAGCAAGAGTGAGCCCAAATTCACAAAATGAAATTTTATCTTTTAATAATAATATAAAAGATTCTGTAAAATCTGTCGTAAATATATCTACAAAAAGAAGTGTTACAAATTCTAATCTACCTTTTCCTATGTTAGATGATCCATTCTTTAAAAAGTTTTTTGGTGATGAATTTTCAAATCAATTTAAACAAAATAGAATCCAAAACTCTTTGGGTTCAGGAGTAATTGTTACAAAAGATGGTTATATAGTAACAAATAATCATGTAATTGAAAATGCTGAAGAGATAGCTGTAACTATTGCTGATGATCAAACTGAATATAGTGCAAAACTAATTGGAAAAGATGCTGATAGTGATATTGCTGTTATAAAAATTGATACAAAAAATAAATTAACTCCAATTAAATTAGGTGATTCAACTTCATTGTTAGTTGGTGATTTAACATTTGCTATTGGAGATCCTTTTGGAGTTGGAACAACAGTTACAATGGGAATTATATCTGCACTTAATAAAAATAGAGTTGGAATAAATAAATATGAAAACTATATTCAAACAGATGCTTCAATAAATCCAGGAAATAGTGGAGGGGCTTTAGTTGATAGCCGAGGAGCTTTAATAGGAATAAATACAGCAATTTTATCAAAAAGTGGTGGAAATGATGGAATAGGTTTTGCAATTCCTGTTGATATGGTAAAAGATGTTGTTAGTAAATTAGTTGTTGATGGAAAAGTTACAAGGGGTTACTTAGGAGTTATAATAGCTGATCTTGATAAAGATACAAAACAAGTTTATAAAAAAGAGGGTGCAATTATTCTTGATGTTGCTCCAAATACACCAGCTTCTCAATCAGGATTAAAAAGAGGAGATTTAGTTTTTTCTATTAATGATAAAAAAGTAAAAGATAGAACAACTCTTCAAAATATAATTGCATCTTTTAAGCCAAATGAGAAAGTTGTATTTGGTATTGAAAGAGATAAAAAAGATATTAAACTAGAAATTGTTTTGGGAGATAGATCTTCTATTGAAGGTGTTTCGAAAGATGAACAAAATATTTTAAATGGATTAAAAATAAGTCCTATTACAAACGATATAGCAAGAAAATATAGATTGCCAAATGATTTAACAGGAGTTTTAATAATAGAGGTTGAACCAAAATCAAAAGCAGAGAAAGCAGGGTTTTTAGCAGGAGATATTATTATACAAATTGAAGATATCGAGATAAAAGATTTTTCAAACATACAAACAGCTCTGAAAAGATATAATGATATATATAAGAAAGTTTATATTAATAGATATGGACAAACTGCTTTAGTTATAATTCAATAAAAAGGATACGACATAATTAAAATACTTATGATTGAAGATGATTTAGAGTTAGCTCAAATTATCACTGATTATTTAAAATCATTCGATATTGATGTTAAGAATACAGATAGTCCATATATTGGGCTATCAATGTTGGATATGAATAAAGATTTCCAACTTATTATACTTGATTTGACTCTACCAGAAATTGATGGATTAGAACTTATTCCAAAGATTAGAGAGAAATCACAAATTCCTATAATAATCAGCTCAGCAAGAGATGATATTTTAGATAAGGTTATGGGTTTAGAAAGAGGAGCAGATGACTACTTACCAAAACCATATAATCCAAGAGAGCTTGAAGCTAGAATTAAAACCATTTTAAAAAGAGTAGATCATCAAGCATCAATAAAAAAGGATAAAAATAGTTCAGCATTTGAGTTAAGAGAGAGTGATATGCAAATACTTTTCCAAAATGAGCCTTTGACTCTTACTTTAGCAGAGTATGATATCTTAAAGCTTTTAATTCAAAGGAATAAAGGTGTTGTTTCTAGAGAGGATTTTATTTATACAAGTGATAATATCGAAGATGATTCTTCACTAAAAAACATTGATGTAATAATTTCAAGAATTAGAACAAAATTAGCAAAGATAGATGATTCAAAACAACATATAAAATCAGTAAGAGGTATTGGATATCAGCTTTTATGATACGAAATATCTCTATTTCAACTTTTGTAAATATAATATTTGCCTTTGCATTTTTAGCAATTTTCTTAACTTTCGCAACTTTTATAAGCTATGATAAACAAAGGCACGATTTAAATCTACAAAGTAGATATGAATTGATTGCTGAAAACTTTTTAATACTTTTTCAAGAATATCCAACAAGTTCAAAATTAAATGAACTATATAATAAACTAAATGTAAAACCTATCGAGAAAATAGAACGAAAGCTCGAAATTATAAATAATGCTCAAGAACTTACTATAAATCAAAATTATTTAGGAACATACAGGGTTTATAAGTTTGATGAAATTTATTACATTTATGTTCAACAATATGGATATAACATTATGTTAAAAGATACAAAACATCACAACTACAATGTTGCATTTATAATAATTGGACTTTTTATATCTTTGGCTGTTTTTTTAATTTTATATGAGATTATAAATAGAAAGCTAAGACCTTTAAAAGAGTTAAATAGAAAAATTATTGAGTTCTCAAATGGAAATAAAGATATAAAATTAGAGTATAAAAGTAAAGATGAGGTTGGAACAATAGCAAAAAACTTTAATGAAGCTATAAATATAATAAATAATCAATCAAAATCAAAAGATCTATTTATGAGAAATATGATGCATGAATTAAAGACTCCTATAACAAAAGCTATGTTTATTGCAGAAGGTTTAGATGATAAAAAAACAAGAGATAATCTTCAAAGAGCTTTCAAAAGAATGGATGATATTATCAAAGAGCTTGCAACAGTTGAGAAAATAACTTCAAAAAGTACAATACTTTATAAAGAGAAAGTAAATTTTGAAACAATATTTAATAAGACTTTAGATTTGATGTTAATTGATTCTTCTAAAATAGAGACTAAAATAGAAGATTTTTACTTTAATGTAGATATTTATATGATTTCAATAGCATTGAAGAATTTAATCGATAATGCTATAAAATTCAGTTCTGATAAAAAAGCAATAGTAAATGCAAATAAATCTGTTATCAAAATCATATCAAAAGCACCAGAGTTAAAAAATGATTTGATTTTTTATACAGATGCTTTTTATCAAGAGGATAAAAGAAGTAGTGGTTTTGGTTTAGGACTTTATATAGTAAAAGCTATTGTTAATTTACATAAATTTAATTTAACATATGAACACCAAAACGGATTTAATATTTTTAGTATAAAAATAATATAGGAAAGAAAGAATTAGCCTTGAAAAAAAATCTGCTTATTATTGTTTATTCAATAATTGTTGTATTATCAGTAATGTATGCAACTCAGCCAATTCAACCACTTTTGGCAAGAGAGTTCAATATAAGTGTAATTGAGGCATCTCAGTTTACAGCTATTATTTTGCTTTTTATGGCAATATCTCCAATCATTTATGGATATTTTTTAGAGAAAATGTGTCCTAAGAAAATGTTAATAAATGCAAGTATTATCTTGCTTATTACAAATATATGTTTAGGACTATCAAGAACTTTTGAAGCTTTTATGATTTTTAGAACTTTAGAAGCTTTAGTTGTACCTGCTGTTTTAACTTCACTTATGAGTATTTTAGCTTCAATAGATAAAGAGAATATAAAATTTAATATGTCAGTTTATGTTGCTGCAACAGTATTTGGTGGACTTGTAGGAAGAATCTTTTCAGGTTTTATTGCAACAAATTTTTCATATACTTATGTGTTTTATTCTTTGTCTTTTGCAATTTTTATATCAATTCTACTTATAAGAAAACTTGATTTCAATGGAGAAGCAAATATTTTAAAACCAAAACTTGAAGATATAAAAAACATCTTAAAAGATAGAAGATTTTTACTTATATATTTCCTAATGTTTTGTGTATTTTTTGTATTTGCAGGTGTTTTAAATGTTCTTCCTTTTAGAGCAAAAGATATATCAGAGAATTTCTCAGAGTTTCAAATATCATTACTATATTTAGGATATGGAATGGGAATTTTGGTATCTTTAAACTCAAAAAAGATTACAAACTTTTTTAAAGGAGAGTTAAATACAATAATAGTTTCTACAATATTTTTTACAATAATTTGTTTTACACTATTTACAGAGGATATTATATATTTATTTATTCTTCTGTTTTTATTGTGTGTAGGAATGTTTACAACACATACTGTAAGCACACAATTAGCAAACTCTATGAAAAGTTCACAAAAGTCTTTAACATCAGGAATGTATCTAAGTTTTTATTATCTTGGTGGAGCTATGGGATCATTTTTTCCTTCAATAATCTATAAAAGCTTTGATTGGAATACTATGATTTGGTTCTTTGGATTTATATTAATAATTGTTTTATATGTATTGATGATTAGTAAAAAAAGGCTATCAAAAGCCTCTTAAAATTACTCCTAAAAATATCTCTATAATACCTAAAGAGATATTTATTGGGATTAAATATTTAGATATTATTTCTAACTCTTTTTTAGCTAAAAGAAGATCATTGTTTTCAAAAAACTTAGAAGCATGATTTCTTTTAATAAAAACAATTATAAAAATAATTGTCATAATAAGAAGAATAATCTCTTTTAAAATAGCAATATTTCTTAAATCAGAATAGCTTAAATCCAAAGTTAAATGCATGATAATAGCTGTTATAAAAATAATAATTATAGAAACTATTACCATATTAAAGAAGATTCTTAGATTTTCTAAGCTTCTTCCTAATTTTATTTTTGGATCATTTATTTTCAAAAATGAGTAGTGAACAGAAAATCTAATGACTATCATTCCACCAATCCAAACTACAACAGAAATTAAATGTAAAAAAAGAATTATAGATAAATAATTAGTAAAAAATTCTTTCATTTTCTGTACTAAAACTTATATTATAAATTCTCTTTAGCATAAGCAATAGCTGCTGTTCTTGCTTCTTCTATTTTACTTGCATCTTTTCCACCAGCTTGTGCAAAATCAGCCCTTCCACCACCATTTCCGCCTAAGATTATAGCAATTTGTTTAATCCAATCTCCAGCTTTTATTTTAGTGTTTTTACTTCCTGCAACAATATTAACTTTGTCATCTTTTGTTTGTAAAAGTAAAATTGCGACTTTCTCATTTCCATTTTTACTATCATCTACAATTTTCTTTAAATCACCATTTTCAACAATACTAACTATTAATTTATTATCTCCAATAATCTCTTCCTTTATAGGTGTTAAAACTTGGCTTTGGACATTTTTAACTTCATTTTTAAGCTCTTTAATTTCATTTTTCAGTTTTCTAATTCCACTTAAAATATCATTTGATTTAATTTCAGATTGTATTTCAGATAGTTTGTTTAGTTGCTCCTTTACATATCTAAATGCACTAGCTCCAACAACAGCTTCTATTCTTCTAATTCCTGCACTAACACCAGATTCTTTAACTATATAAAAACTTCCAATATCTCTTGTGTTGTTTACATGTGTTCCACCACAAAATTCAATAGAAATATCTTTACCAAAGCTCACAACTCGCACAAAATCACCATATTTTTCACCAAACATAGCAATCGCACCTTTTTTCTTTGCTTCTTCTAAAGGTAACTCTTCAATAACACCTTCTAAAGCTCTATTTATCATTGAATTTACTAAATCTTCAACTTCATCAATTTGTTCTGTTGACATAGCTTTTGGATAAGTAAAGTCAAATCTTAATTTTAAATCATCATTGTAAGATCCAGCTTGAGAAACACTATCTCCAAGAACCATTTTTAAGGCACTTTGAAGTAAATGAGTAGCACTATGATGTTTCATTACTTCATTCCTATTTATAACTACTGCTAAAAGAGACTCGTTCTTTTTAAGTTTAATCTCTTTTACATCAACTAAAGATAAATTTAAATTATGGAATTTTGAAGTTTCAAGAATCATAATATTGTGACCATCAAACTCTAATGCACCAATATCACCATTTTGTCCACCACTTGTAGCATAGAAAGGAGTTTTATCTAAAAGTACCCAACCTCTTTGATTTTCTAAAGAATCAACTTCTTTAAAATTTTCATCAAGCAGAGTTAAAACTTTTGAGTTAAAAGTTATATTTGTATAGCCAACAAATTCATTTTGTCCATATTTTTCTAATAAAGATTTAAAATCACCTTCATTTAATGCATCTCCACTACCTTTCCAAGCAGCTTTTGCCATAGACTTTTGATTATTCATAAGCTCTTCAAACTTATTCATATCAACTTTTAAGCCTTTGTCTTTTAGCATATCTTCTGTTAAATCTAAAGGAAAACCATAAGTATCATATAGTTTAAATGCAATTTCACCACTAAATAGAGTTTTTGTATTTGCTAATTCTTCATTAAATAAGTTCATTCCAAGATCAATAGTTTTGAAAAATCTCTCTTCTTCTAAAGTTAATTGCTCTTTTATATAATTTATATTCTCTTTTAATTCAACATAATGTGTACCCATAATATTAACTAAAGTATCAACAAGCTTTGCCATAAAAGGTTTTCTAATACCTATTAAATAACCATGTCTAATAGCTCTTCTTAGAATTCTTCTTAAAACATAAGGTCTTCCTTCATTTCCAAAAAGAATTCCTTGACTTAACATAAATGAACAAGCTCTTAAATGGTCAGCAATAACTCTATACGAACCTATATTTTCTTTATTTGCTTTTTTATTTGTAATTTTTTCTAAATTCTCAATTATTGGTTTAAAATTTGAAGAATCAAAGTTATTTAAAACACCTTCTTTTATTGCAATTACTCTTTCAAGACCCATTCCTGTGTCTATTGAAGGTTTTGGAAGAGGAAGAAGTTCTCCTTCTTTTGTTCTTTCATATTGCATAAAAACAAGATTCCAAATCTCTAAAAATCTATCTCCTTCACCACCCATTTTATCTTCAGGACTAGAGAAATGTTCTTCGCCTTGGTCATAAAAAATTTCACTACAAGGACCACAAGCACCAGTATCTCCCATTGACCAAAAGTTATCTTTATCTCCAAATCTTAGAATTCTTTTTTGATCTATAAACTTTGTCCATATATCAAAAGCTTCATCATCATTTTCATGAACAGTTACCCAAAGTTTATCTACTGCAAGTTCAAGATTTACTGTTATAAATTCCCAAGCATAAGCTATTGCATCTTCTTTAAAATAATCTCCAAAAGAGAAGTTTCCTAGCATCTCAAAAAGTGTATGATGACGTGCTGTGTAACCTACATTTTCAAGATCATTATGTTTTCCACCAGCTCTTATACATAATTGGCAAGATGTTGCTCTAGGATTTATTGGTGCAGGAATATTACCTGTAAAAATATCTTTAAATTGAACCATACCTGCATTTGTAAACATTAAAGTTGGGTCATCTGGAACAAGTGGCATAGATGATACAACTTCGTGACCTTTACTTCTAAAAAATTCTAAAAACTCTTTTCTTATATCCATTTAATTTTTCCATAATAAAATAATTGTAAATATATCTAAAATATGATTTAGCTTTGATTATATAAATTTATATAATTCTTATAAATATAAAAAGAATTTAAGTTTTTTAAAGCTATAATCGTTGTGTTTTAATTATATTTATATAATTTTAACTTAAATTATGAGAATTGATATTTAATAAAAAAGGATAAATGATGGCAAAATATATTGAATTAACATCGGCTAACTTTGATGAAGTTACAAGTAAAGGTATCTCAATGGTAGATTTCTGGGCTCCATGGTGTGGACCTTGTAGAATGATAGCTCCAGTTATTGATGAATTAGCAGCAGATTTTGGTGGGAAAGCAAACATTTGTAAAGTAAATACAGATGAAGAACAAGATTTAGCAGTTAAATATGGGGTTAGATCAATTCCAACTATAATTTTTATGAGAGATGGAGAAGTTGTTGATACATTAATTGGTGCATCTTCAAAACAAGCATTTACTGATAAAATAAACTCTTTATTATAATTTTAAATCATATATTTATGATAAAGAGATAAAGGAAGGTGTCTTACATCTTCCTTTTTTTAATTCAAAAGTCTTAAGAGAAATATAAAATATTAAATGATAAAATTTCTCCAATGAAATAAATAAAAGGAGTTTTATATGTTAGATTTAGCAATTATTGGTGGAGGACCAGCTGGTTTAACTGCTGGACTATATGCTACTAGAGGTGGTTTAAAAAATGTAATAATGTTTGAAATGGGAATGCCAGGAGGACAAATTACTGGTTCTAGTGAAATTGAAAACTATCCAGGACAAGGTAATGTTATGACTGGTATGGATCTTATGGCTTCATGGCCTGAACAATGCCAAAAATTTGGATTAAAACATGAAATGGCAGAAGTTTCAAATATTAGTAAAAAAGGTGATAATTTCTTAGTTAAAACTGCTGAAGGTAAAGAATATGAAGCTAGATCAGTTCTTTTTGCTACTGGTTCAGTGCCTAAAAAAGCTGGTTTTAAAGGTGAAAATGAATTCTTTGGTAGAGGAATTTCAACTTGTGCAACTTGTGATGGATTCTTTTATAAAGGAAAAGAAGTTGCTGTAATTGGTGGAGGAGATGCTGCTCTTGAAGAAGCTTATTACTTAGCAAAAATGTGTGCAAAAGTATATTTAGTGCATAGAAGAGATACATATAGAGCTGCTCCTTCAACTATTGAAAATATTAAGAAATCAGCAAATATTGAAGAAGTTACAAATGTAAGTGTTGAAGAAGTTCTTGGAGATGCTTCAGGAGTTACAGGATTAAAAGTTAAGTGTAATAAAACAGGTGAAACAAGAGATTTAGCAACACCTGGTGTTTTTGTTTTTGTTGGAAGAAATGCTCTAAATGCACCATTAAAACAAGAAGATGGAACTTTCTTATGTGAGATGAATGACAATGGTGAAGTTGTTGTTGATTTAAAAATGAGAACAAATGTAAAAGGACTTTATGCTGCTGGAGATATCAGAATTGATGCAGCAAAACAAGTTGTTTGTGCAGCTGGTGATGGAGCTACGGCTGCTGTTGATATAATTGAATATTTAGGATAAATATATGATAAAAATAGGTATTTTAGGAAGTACAGGAAGAGTTGGAAGCTTATTAATTGATGATTTAAAAAATGATAATGAAGCAAAATTATCTTGTGTTCATGTTTTTGGTAAGATGGAAAAAACTCTACCAGAAAATACAGTTGTAACAAACGATATTAATGTATTATTTGAGGAAAGTGATGTTCTTATTGATTTTTCAAGTCCATCTGCAACACAAGAGCTTTTAGAAGCTGTTATTGAAGGTGGAAAAAGGAAAGCTTTGGTAATTGCAACAACTGGTCTTAGTAAACACCAACAAAACCTACTTCTTGAAGCTAGTAAGCTAGTACCTATTTTATATGCTACAAATATGAGCTTAGGAGTTTCAGTTTTAAATAAACTTGTAGCTCTAGCATCTAAAACACTAAGAGATTTTGATATAGAAATTGTTGAACAGCACCATAGGCATAAAGTTGATGCTCCTTCAGGAACAGCATTGACTTTAGCAGAACATGCAAGTAGTGCAAGAGATTTAGAGCTAGATAAAGTAAGAATTTCTGGAAGAGATGGACAAATTGGTGCTAGAACTAAAGATGAAATTGCAGTAATGGCCTTAAGAGGTGGAGATATAGTGGGAAGACACACTGTTGGTTTTTATAATGATGGAGAATTTTTAGAGTTAAATCATACGGCAACAGCAAGGAATACATTTTCAAAAGGTGCATTAAAAGTTGCAAAATGGATAGTAAATAAAGATGCGAATCTTTACTCTATAAATGATGCTTTAGATTTATAAAAGGATAAAAAATGTGTGCAATAGTAGGAATTTATGGTAATAAAAATGCCGCAAGATTAGCGTCCATGGCTCTATTTGCCATGCAACATAGAGGACAAGAAGCAAGTGGTATATCATCATCTTGCAATGGAAAAATATATACAAAAAAAGATAGAGGTTTGGTTTCAGAAGTTTTTACAGATGAAGCTTTAGCATATTTGCAAGGAGATATGGCAATAGGTCATAATAGATATGCAACAGCAGGAAGTGATTCTGTTTTAGATGCTCAACCTGTTTATGCTAAATACAAATTGGGTGAAATATCAATAGTTCACAATGGAAATTTAATAAACAAAGATGAAGTTAGAGAAGATTTAATAGATAAAGGTGCAATATTCCAAACAGGAATGGATACTGAGAATTTAATTCATCTAATTGCTAAAAATACTAAAGATCATTTAAAAGATAGAATTATTGAAGCATTAAATAGAACTATTGGAGCATATTGCTTTATTATTCAAAGTAGAAGTAAACAATTTGTAATAAGGGATAGATATGGAATTAGACCTCTGTCTTTTGGGAAACTAAAAAGTGGTGGATATATAGTTGCAAGTGAAACTTGTACTTTTGATCTACTTGAAGCTGAATTTATAAGAGATGTAAGACCTGGAGAAATGCTTATATTTGATGGTAATTGCGAACCAGAATCAATACAGCTTTTTGAAGCAGATTTTAGACCATGTGCATTTGAATATGTATATTTTGCTAGACCTGATTCAGTTATTGATGGTAAAAATGTATATACTACAAGAGAGAATATGGGAAAAGCTCTAGCTAAACGAGATGTAGAAAATAGAGCAAAATATGATATGGTTGTTCCTGTTCCAGATAGTGGAGTTCCAGCAGCATTAGGATATTCAGCACAAAGTGGAATTCCTTTTAAATATGGGATTATTAGAAATCATTATATTGGAAGAACATTTATTGAACCAACTCAAGAGATGAGAAATAATAAAGTAAAAATGAAATTAAGTCCTATGAATTCAATTATTGAGGGAAAATCTCTTCTTGTAATAGATGATTCAATTGTAAGAGGAACAACTTCAAAAAGAATAGTTAAAATGCTAAAAGAGGCAGGAGCAAAAGAGGTTCATTTTAGAGTTGCTAGTCCTGAAATTAAATTTCCATGTTTTTATGGAATAGATACTCCAACAAAAGATGAATTGATTTCTACAAAAATGACTAAAGATGAAATATGTAAATATATTGAAGCTGATAGTTTAGAGTATTTATCTATAGAAGATTTGGTTGAAGCTATAGGAGATAATAGACACTATGCACTGGAAAGTTTTGATGGGGATTATTTCGTAAAATCATAGATAAATTTAATAAACTTATAAAAAGATAGAGCTATTATTAATAGCTCTATCTTTTTAAATCCAATATATTGGGTAAACTCTGTTTTTATGTAAATTATTATAAAACAAACTTACAATTACTAATACAATAGAACCAACTAAAGTTGGAAATACTAAATAATCCCAATTTGCACCTAAGAAAAATATTATTAATGGATTTGAACCAGCTGGTGGATGAACTGTTTTTGTAGCTAACATCAAAGATATTGCAGTTGCTAATGCTAAAGCCATACTTATATAATCACTTCCAATAAAATGTAGGAAAAATAGTCCTGTAAACGATGATATAAAATGACCAAATATTACATTTCTTGGTTGAGAAAATGGACTTTTGGGAAAAGCAAATAGTAAAACACAACTTGCACCAAATGAACCCATAACTAATAGATTATCATAAGTTTTTGTCAAATAACCAATAGTTGCTATTGCTAAAAAACTTCCAATAAAAGCAAAAACTATATCTTTTATTGATGATTTATCCGCTATTTTCTCTTTTTCTCCAATAAATTTTTTAAGATAAATATTCATTAATTTTCCTTAATAAACCAAACGATTGTTTGAATAATAGATTAAAAAAAAAGATTAGATTAAACTAATCAATTTTTCACCAACTTTTAAATAACCTGAAGGAGTGTCGTATAAGTTCATCATCATAATAGTACCTTGAGTCAATGAAACATACTCTTTTGATATATTTTTTGCTTGATTTGTTCCATACTTATTTTCAAGTATTTTTGTCAAAGCATCTTCCCAAGCACTAAAATACTCTTTTATAACTTCTTTAAATTCTGAATTCTCACTACTTACTTCTAAAGCTAAATTTCCTAATAAACAACCACCTTTACTATTTAAAAAATACTCATCTGTTTTTTTTACAAAAAGTTTTATTTTCTCTAAGTCACTTAAGTCTTTTTTATATGCAATAGAAAAAATATTTTCTACAAAATAGTTATGAATATATTTTAAAGATTCTATCCCTATCTCATCTTTGCTTTTAAAATAGTGATAAATACTTCCTTTTATAAGTCCACAAGCATCAGCTATGTTTGCCATAGAACAGTTATAATAACCTTTTATCTTAAAAAGTTTTATAGACTCTTGTAAAATCTCTTCTTTTGATGTTTTTTTTATTGCCATTTAATTATCCAAACGATGGTTTGGAAGAATGTTATATAAAATAATATTAAAGAATGATTAAATTAGAAAAACTTTTCCATCTTCTATTTTTATTTTTCCTTCAAGTTCATACTCTAAAATTTTATCAGGATAAATAAGAATAGCTTTTTCATAACTAGGAGTTGTTTTACAAAATTCTAAGACTTCACAAAGATTACTTTGTGATTGATTAATCCCAGAAAACTTTTCAACAAACTCATCAATATCATAAATTACTTTTGCAATATTTTTTTTAATAAGTTCGTTTGTAGCAAGGCTTTCATTTATTCTATGAGGTAAAACAAATATTTCTTTATTTTGTTTTATTGCATAATTTATTGATGTCATACTTCCACTATTCAAATCAGCTTCTGTGACTATTAAAGCTTCTCCTAGAGCAACTACTAATTCATTTCTTAAAACAAAAGTATAATTCTTTGCTTTTTCTTCATTCTGAAAAGTTGAAAGAATTAAACCATTTTTTTCTATATCAATTATTTGATTCTTATTTACACTTGGATACCTAATATTTAAACCATTTGCAACAACAGCAATAGTGTTTGAAGATCCAGCTCCACTATGAGAAATACTATCAACACCCATAGCAGCACCACTTACAATACAAATATTAGATGAGGATAATTTAGAAGAAAGCTTATATGTAAACTCTTTTGTATATGAATTTGGTCTTCTTGTGCCTACTATAGAAATCTTTCTTTTTTTAAGAAGTTCAGTGTTACCTATATAAAATATCTCTTTTGGATATTTTGCCATAAAAGATAGCTCTTTAATTTCAAAATCAATACTTTTTATCATAAGAAACTCCAAAGTTTATTGAAGATTCTAACAAAAATATTACAAATAAGGAAGTTTATCTAAGAATATTGGTTCAACATCTTTTAAAAGCTCTTTTGACTCTTTTAACACTTTAAAAGTTATATCATATGGATGACCAATAGCAATAGCAAAACCTTGTTTTTTTGCAATAGATATTGACTCTTTTAACTGTTTAGAAATATCATCATAGTTTCTATTATTGTCTAAAAAAACATCTCTTACTATATAAGGAAATTTATATTTTACACTAAGTTCTTTTGCAACACTATTTGGAGAAGTTCTACTATCAACAAAAATAAAATTATGCTTTTTTAAGGCTCGAAATAGTTTATCCATAGCTTCATAATTCTCTGTAAATACAGATCCTGTATGATTATTTGTATATATTGCATCTGGATACCAAGCTCTTAGCTGTTTAACTCTAGCTTCAATTTTTTGATAAGAATCACTTACATTTAAAGTATTCTCTTCAAAGTTTTTAAAAGCCTTTGAAGCTTGTAAAGGAAAATGAATTAGATAGAAATTTATATTTTTAGCTATATTTGCAGAATTCTTATGATTTTTTGCTGGAGGAAGAAAAGATATATTGACAGGATAGCCTATATCTAAAATCTTATTAACTTGGCTTTTTGATACAACATCATCAATAACTATTACAAGTTTTGGTTTTTGATTATTTTTTGGAGTATATATATCTTTTTTTGTAACTACTTTTTTATCATCTTTTTTCTTGTCTTCATAGATTATCTCTTCTTGTATTTCATTCTTTATGATTATTTCTTTTACTTTTGCTTCTTCTTTTTTATCTTTTTCAAGTAGATTCTTACTATCTTCAATTAATTTTACTTCTTCTTTTATACCTTCAGAAACTAAAACTTCATCCATAATCTCTTCATTTGAATAGTTTTTTATATTAATTTCTTTTTTAATATCATGAATTAAAGACGAGCTATCTTTTAAACTATTACTTAAAAGAAAATAAGAAGCAGATAGAAGAATAACAATTAAAAAAAGAGCTATTAAAAAGTTATTTGCTAATACTTTTTTACCGACATTTCTTTTAATAACACGATTTTTTCTAGAACGAGTAGATCTTTTTTTAGTTGTTGTAGATTTTTCTTTGCTCATAATTTAAGAGTTTTAAGAGGAGATATCCTCTTAAAATTAGTTAGTTTCTTGATTAACGATTTTTTTAGATGCAATCCATGGCATCATAGTTCTTAATTTAACACCTGTTTGTTCAATCAAAGAAGCTTTTGCATTTGCTCTTTCAGCATGCATTCTTGGGTATCCTGCTTGTCCTTCAAGAATGAAGTCTTTTGCAAATCTTCCATCTTGAATCTCTTTTAAAATCTCTTTCATAGCTTTTTTAGATTCGCAGTTAATTACTCTTTTTCCTGACACATAATCTCCATATTCAGCAGTATTTGAAATAGAGTATCTCATATCAGCAATTCCACCTTCATACATTAAATCAACGATTAGTTTTAATTCATGTAAACACTCAAAATATGCAAGTTCAGGAGCATATCCAGCTTCTGTTAATGTCTCAAATCCAGCTTGAACTAAAGATACAGCTCCACCACAAAGAACAGCTTGTTCTCCAAATAAGTCAGTTTCAGTTTCATCTTTAAAAGTTGTTTCAATAATAGCAGTTCTTCCACCACCAATTGCACTTGCGTATGCTAAAGCAACTTGTTTTGTATCACCTGATGCATCTTGATGAATTGCAATTAAATCTGGAATTCCTCCACCTTTTGTAAACTCACTTCTTACAGTGTGTCCTGGAGCTTTTGGAGCAATCATCATAATGTTCATATCACTAGTTGGGATAATTCTTTTATAGTGAATATTAAATCCATGTCCAAATGCTAAATAAGCACCAGATTTTAAATTTGGTTTGATCTCATTTTCGTAAATTTCAGCTTGATTTTCATCTGGTAAAAGAATCATTACAACATCTGCAAGTTTTGTAGCTTCTGCAACTGTTAAAACTTTAAATCCTTTTGCTTCTGCTTTTTTCCAAGAAGATCCATCTTTTCTTAATCCAACAATAACTTCAACTCCAGAATCTCTTAAGTTTTCAGCATGTGCATGACCTTGTGAACCAAATCCAATCATTGCAACTTTTTTTGATTTGATTAATTCGATATTACAATCTTTATCATAAAAAACATTTACTGCCATTTTTCTCATCCTCTATTTATTAAAATTTTGAAAGATTATACAAAACCTTAACTAAATATATTATAATGGTTTAAATAAAAAGGATAAATATTGTTAAAAGAGTTATTTAAAAAAATTTTAGAAAATAGTTTTAACTTTTCAAAGGATGAAGAAAAAGAGTTAAAAGAGTTTATAAAAAATGATATTGTTATAAAAAATGAAGAAAAATATGAGATAAATTCAAAATATAAAATAGGTATTTTAAAGATTGATAAAAATTATGTAGAGATTTTGGATTTAGTAAATCCTATAAAAAATATTAGAGTAGAAAAAGAGTTTTTAAATGGAGCTTTTGATGGAGATTTAGTTTTAGCAAAAAGAGTTTTTAATCCAAGAAGTAAAATCAAAGCAAAAGTTATAAAAATTTTAGAAGGCAAGAAATCAGAAATAATGGTTTATGTAGAAGATGACTCGTTTATTACGATGAAAGAGCATATTCAGATTTTTAATAAAAATTCAAAAAAATATAAAAAAAATGATGTAATTATTGTAGATAATAAAAACTTTGAAGAGATTAAATTTGTAGGAAATTTATCTGATCCAAAAATTGATGAGTTTATCTCTTTATATTTGTATGATGAATTATATAGATTTGATAAAAATGAAGATGAAGATTTTTTTATGGATGATACTAAGCAAAGAGTAGATTTAACAGCTCTTCCTTTTTGTACAATAGATCCAAATAGTGCAAAAGATCATGATGATGCAATATATTTTGATAACTCTTCAAACACTTTATATGTAGCAA
Source organism: Aliarcobacter thereius LMG 24486 (assembly GCF_004214815.1). NCBI lineage: Bacteria > Pseudomonadati > Campylobacterota > Epsilonproteobacteria > Campylobacterales > Arcobacteraceae > Aliarcobacter > Aliarcobacter thereius. The sequence goes on along the minus strand of NZ_CP035926.1, from coordinate 1,702,258 downwards.
TAGCAGATGTTTCATATTTTGTAAAAGAGAATTCAATTTTAGATAAGTTAGCTTATAAAAAAGGGAATACAATATACCTTCCAACAAAAACTTTGCCAATGCTTCCAAAAGTTTTGAGTGAGAACTTATGTTCATTAAAAGAGGATGAAATAAGATATTCATATGTTTTTAAAATGGAATTAGATTTAGATGCAAAAAGTGTTAAAAAATCATCACTTTTTGAAGCAATCATAAGAAATCATAGAAATTTATCTTATGGAAGAGTTGATAGAGTTTTAGAAGGAAAACTTGATCAATATAATAAAGTAGAAAAAGATATTTTTGATTATTTACTTCCTTTATATGAAATAACAAAAAAGTTTAGAAAAAAGAGATTACAAAAAGGTTATGATTTTAGAACTCAAGAAAATAGATTGGTTTTAAAAAACAATCTTCTTGAAGCAATAAATATTGAATTTTCAACAGCTTCTCATCAATTGGTTGAAGAGTGTATGTTATTAGCCAATATAGAAGCTAGTAAAAAAGTAGGAAATATTGGAATATTTAGAATTCATGAAGAGCCAAGTTTTAAATCTATTTCTAGATTGATTGATGATATAAATCTAATTGGAATAAAAGCTGAAATAAAAAATGATACTCACGAAACTATTTTACATCTTCAAAAAGAAGCAAGTAATTATGGATTGGAAGCTGAAGTTGATGAACTTATAATTCAAGCTCAAGAAAAAGCAAAATACTCATCAAAAAATCTTGGGCATTTTGGTTTAGGATTTAACTCTTATTCTCATTTTACAAGTCCAATTAGAAGATATTCAGATTTGGTTTTGCATAGAATTTTAAAAAGTAAACAAGTACCAAAAGATATTGATGAAACGACTTTATATATATCAGAGCAAGAGAGAAAAATAGATAATCTTGTTTGGGATTTTGAAGATAGGACATATGCTAGATGGGCAAAAGACAATATTGATAAAGAGATAAAAGTAAAAATAACTGATATTGAAAAATCAAGAGCTGAATGCTATGATAAAATGATTGGCTTAAAAGTTGTTTTAGAAAATTTTAAAGCTCAAAAATTATTTTCAAAACATAGAGTTAAAATTGTTTCAAGTAATCTTGCAACAAAAGTTATAGTTGCAAGAATATTATAAAACAAGCAAATATAGGATAGTATTTTAAAATGTATAAAAGTGAATTTGATAAATATTTAAGAGATAAAAAGTACTTTAGTACTTATATGTTTTATGGACAATCTACATTTATGATAGAGCAATATTCATGGATTATTTCAAAGATTATTGCAAAAGAAGATGATATTATAAAGATATATTTTGAAGAATATAATTTTAAATATATATTAAACTGTTTACAACAATCTTCACTATTTGCTTCTTCAAATGTTGTATATCTAAGAATTGATAAGAAAATACCAAAAAAAGAGTTAGATCTATTAGTTGAAGCTGCAAATAAAAATTCTAGTAGCACATTAATAATATCTTGTTATGGAGATGATGCTACTTTTAAATCTATGGAGAGTAGTTTAAATCCTAAAACAAACTCTTGTTTTGTAAGGTTTTTCCCACTAAAAGATAATGAAGCAATATCTTATTTAAATAATGAAGCCAAAAGAATAGGGTTAGATTATGAAATAAGTGCCATGAGTCATCTATATTTCATGCATAAAGGAGATTTAACTCTTTGTGTAAATGATTTATCAAAGTTAAAAGTTCTTGATGAAAAGATTAGTTCAAAAAGTGTAGATAACTATTGTTTTGGATTAGGAGTTGTTAATTTTGATAGTTTTTTAGTAAATATTCTTAGCTTTAAAGATGTTAATAGTGATTTAGATTTGCTTTTAGAAGAGGGAATGGATAGTGTGTTTATTGTAAACCAAATAACTCAATTTGTACATCAACTTTTTATGATAAGTGCATATGCAAGAAATTTTGGAGCACCAAAAGCTATTGATATTTTAGGTTTTAATCCACCAAAAGATGTTTGGGAAACAAAATCAAGATTAGCTATAAATATAAATCCCAAAAAATATCTTAAATTATTTGAATTTCTATTAAATTTAGAATTAGAACTAAAAAGTTCTAAAATTTCAAATACATCTTTATTTTTACAAGCAAATATAAGAAAATTTACAGCTTTATTTAGATAGAATCCAAAACTTTACAGAAAAATATCCTTGCTGATAGGTCTGGGAAGTGAAAAGAAAATCGGCATAAACTATAAGGAGAACTCAATGTCTAAATTAAAACATTACGAAACAATGTTTATTTTAAAGCCTACACTAACTGAAGAAGAGACTGTAGCACAACTTGACGGAATCAAAGCTCTATTTGAAAAAAATGGTGCAGAGATTGTATCTACTGATAATATTGGTATCAAAGAGTTAGCATACGAAATTGATAAACAAAAAAGAGGTTATTACTTTGTTGCTTATTTCAAAGCACCAGCAACAGCTATTGCAGAAATTGAAAGAAACTACAAAAATAATGAAAACTTAGTTAGATTTATATTTATTAAGTACGAATCTAAAAAAGAGATTGTTTCTTGGACAAAAATGAGTGAAGAAGCTCTAAAAAAAGCTGCTAAATAATTTTTAGAAAAAGGAGCCTTTATGTATAATAAAGTAATTATGGTAGGAAATCTTACAAGAGATATCGAGCTTAAATATCTTCCAAGTGGTGCAGCTATTGCTAGAAGTTCAATTGCAACTTCATATAAATATAAAGCACAAACAGGAGAGCAAAAAGAGGAAGTATGCTTTTTGGAGTTTAATATTTTTGGAAGAATAGCAGAAGTTGCTAATCAATACTTAAGAAAAGGTTCTAAAGTTTTATTAGAAGGTAGACTTGTTTATGAACAATGGACTGCTCAAGATGGAAGCAATAGAAATAGACATACTTTAAGAGTTGATGAGATGAAAATGCTTGATAGTAAAGGTTCAAATGATGGTGCTGGATATAATCAAAATTCATACAATCAAAACCAAAATTATAATCAAGAGCCTCAACAACAAGAGTATAATAACAACCATGGTGGAAATATGAATCAACAAAGAGCTGCTTCAAATATTCCTGAAATTGATATAGATGACGAAATACCGTTTTAGAAAAAAGGAGATAAAATGTCAGAAAAAAGAAAATATGGAAAAAAATCTTGTAAATATACAGAGATGAAAATTGATTTTATTGATTATAAAAATATTGATTTATTAAAAATTTCTATGAGTGAAAGAGGTAAAATTATGCCTAGAAGACTTACGGGAAATTCTAAAAATGCTCAAGAAATGGTAGAAAAAGCAATCAAAAGAGCAAGACATATGGCACTTGTACCTTATGTAGTTGATACTCAAAATCTTACAGATACAGCTTATTCAAAATCATTTATTTAATAAGTTTAAATAAAATAAAGTAAAAGGCTAGAAGTTATCTTCTGGCCTTTTTTTATTTATTAAAATAATAAGAATTGTAAATGAAAGACAGATTAACAGAAGCTCTTAGAGTCAGATTTGAATACTATAATTTATATAATAATCAAGAAGAAAGATGGCATAAAAAGTATAAAAATCATGAATTATATGAACTTGTAAAATATAGTTTTAAGTATGATTTTAAAGATATAGGTAAAATGATGCCTAAATTACTTAAAGAGTTTGAGAAAAGATTATAATCTTTCCCAAACAGTTCCGTTTGCTGTATCCATAATAGAAATATTTAAGTTTGAAAGCTCTTCTCTTATATTATCTGCTTTTTCAAAATCTTTAGATTCTTTTGCTTCGCTTCTATTTTTAATAAGTTTTTCAATTTTATCTTTTAATACTTCATCAATACCAAATTGGAAATACTCAAAAGCATCACTTCCTCCAATACCTAAAAGTTTTTCTATAAACTCTATATTTGATACAATTCTTTGTTTTAAAGTTTTGTCTTTTGGATTTTTATCTAAGTTATCATTTGAATTTGATATAAATCCATCAATATAAGATAGGGCTATTGAGGTATTTAGATCATCATTTAAAGATTTTAATACTTTATCCTCAAAATCTTTATCATTTTGATTTGCATTTACTCCATAAACTCTTTTCTTAACTCTATAAAGTTTATCAAGTCTTTTTTTTGAAGCTATTAAATCCTCTTCATTAAAAGATAAATCAGCTCTATAATGTGTGCTTAAAAGATAAAATCTTACAACTTCTCCACTATAAGATTTCAAAACATCTTTTAAGAAGAATGAGTTTCCTAAAGATTTACTCATTTTTTCACCATTTATATTTACAAATCCATTATGCATCCAATATTTTGCTAAAGTTTGACCATTGTCACATCTTGTTTGACTAGCTTCATTTTCATGATGTGGAAAAAGTAAATCAGCTCCTCCACAATGAATATCAATTTGATATTTTTCATCATTATAAGCTAAATGTTTTTTAATCATAGCACTACATTCAATATGCCAACCAGGACGACCTTTCCCGAAGCTTGAATTAAATGCTACATCATTTGCTTTTTCAAACTTCCATAAAGCAAAATCAGCACTATTTCTTTTCTCTTTATCATTTTCAACTCTTGCTTGAGTTTCATTGCTTATTTTATTTGATAAAGTTCCATATAGATTATCTTTTGAAACATCAAAATATATAGATGATTCAGTTTTATATGCAATATCTTTATTAAGTAGATTTTCAATCATCTCTTTCATCTCTTCAAGATTTTGAGTTGCTTTTGGTTCTATACTATTTGGTAAAATATTTAAAAGTTCCATATCTTTCTTATATAAATCTATATAATGCTTTGTAGTATCTTCTAAAGTTTTACCATTTTCATTCATTTTTTTTATAATTTTATCATCAATATCTGTAAAGTTTTTTGCCATAATTACTTCATAATTATTTACTTTTAAAACTCTATGGAGTAAATCAAATGCAATAGCACTTCTTGCATGACCTAAGTGAGAGTTATCATAAACAGTAGGTCCACAAACATAGATTTTTACAATATTTTCTTTTATAGAGATAAATTCTACTTTATCTTTTTTTACTGAATCAAAAATAAATATTTTTTTCATATTATTTAAATAGAGCTTCTAGTGCAGAAGAATCAGCTTTTATTTCATCTTTTTTTACTTCGCCATTATCTAAACTTGGTGTTGAAGAACCAATCTCTTTTATCTCAATATCATATTTTGTAAGCATAGAAGCAAGTCTAATATTTAAACCCTCTTTTCCAATAGCTTTTGATTTTTGATCACTGTTAATTGTAGCAATCGCTTTTCCTTTTTCTCCATTTTTTGGTTCAAACTCAATTTTTACACTATTTACAGAAGCAGGGCTTAAAGCTCTTGCAATAAACATTTCAGGGATAGTTGAATATTCAACACAATCAATATTTTCGCCATTTAACTCTTTTGAAACAGAGTTTATTCTAACTCCTTTTACTCCAACAACAGCACCAATTGCATCTATTGTTGGATTTTTTGTACTAAGAGCAATTTTAGATCTAGAACCAGGAATTCTAGCACTCGCTTCAATTACAATTTTTTCATCTTTAAGTTCTGGAACTTCAGTAGCTAAAAGATTTTCTAAGAATTTAGGGCTAGTTCTTGATAGCTCTATGATAAGACCGAAGTTTTTATCAATATTTACGCTTCTTACAACAGCTTTTAAAGTATCTCCAACTCTAAATTTTTCACCTTTTATTCTATTTTTTCTTTGTAGAATACCTTTTATTTCTGCTATATCAATAAAAGTATTATCAGCTTTATCTATTCTTGTAACAACACCTGAGATTGTTTTACCAACTTTCTCTTTGAATTTTGCCATAATATTTTCTTCAATAAATCTTTGAAGTCTATATTCAAAATTACTAGATAAAATAACAGCTGCATTTCTTCCCATATTTTCAAACTCTAATTCATAACTTAAAAAATCTCCAAGTTCTAATTCACTATTTATAGATTTTGCTTCATCTATTTTTATGAAATTTTCTTTGTTTAAAACTTTTCCTTCTTCATCTAAAGTCTCTTCTAAAAGTCTTTTGTCATCATTAGCTACAACTTCTATTTTTTGTAAAAGAGTTAATTTTTTATTTGCTCTATCAAGTTTTGCATCAAATACTAAACTATGATCAACCATTTTTTGAGCAGTTTTTATAAGAGCTTCTTTTAAAGCACTTTCAACATCAGTTATTTTCAAACCTTTTTCATATGCAATAGAGTCTAAAATATCTATTATCTTATCCATAATATCCCTTATTTTAACATTGAAATAGAAAAATGTGATTTTCAATGTGAATTAATTAGGTCAATAGTATAGCTAAAATACCTTTTATAGAAATTAAAGCAATTTTTAACTAGAATAAGCGATTAAATACAAAAAAAGGTTTATTAGATGGAATTACTACTTGCTAGAAATGAATTAAAAGAAAAGCCTAAAAAGCTTCATCTTGATAAGATTAAAGAAGAGTTAAAAAAAGATTCTCAAAAAATATTTTACTTTGATAGAGATAACTCACATAAAGATATGATGTCTTTAGTAGAAGCTTTAGAAAAAGAGGGGTACAACATATATTTTAGAGAGATAAAATATGGATTAGCTGATGATGAATATATGTATGAGGTTCATGCTCTGTAATTTTGAGTGCTTAAAACTATGAGTAAAAAACTATTTATACAAACTTTAGGGTGTCAAATGAATGACACTGATAGTAAGCATATTCAAGCAGAACTTGAGAAACACAAGGATTATACAAAAACAGATAAACTTGAAGAAGCAGATTTAATTATAATTAATACTTGTTCAGTAAGAGAAAAACCTGTTCAAAAACTTTTTTCTGAAATTGGACAATTTAATAAAAAGAAAAAAGATGGTGCAAAAATAGGTGTTTGTGGTTGTACTGCTTCTCATTTAGGAAACGATATTATAAAAAGAGCGCCATATGTTGATTTTGTTTTAGGTGCTAGAAATATATCTAAAATAAAAGATGTTGTGGATATAAAAGGTGCTGTTGAGATTAGTATTGAAAATGATGATTCAAACTATGAATTTGCAACACCAAGTACAAATAATTATAGAACAAGTGTTAATATATCTGTTGGCTGTGATAAAGAGTGTACATATTGTATTGTTCCAAGTACAAGAGGAGAAGAGATCTCTATTCCACCTGAAATGATTGTTACACAAATTCAAAAAGCAGTTGACACAGGTGCTGTTGAAGTTATGCTTTTAGGACAAAATGTAAACTCTTATGGAAAAAGATTTAGTGATAAAAGAGCTAAATATAGCTTTACAAAACTTTTACAAGATATCTCAAAAATCGAAAAGCTAGAAAGAATAAGATTTACATCCCCACATCCTTTACATATGGATGATGAGTTTATTGAAGAGTTTGCAAAAAATCCAAAAATATCAAAATGTATTCATATGCCTTTACAAAGTGGTTCAACATCAATTTTAAAAGCAATGAAAAGAGGATATACAAAAGATTGGTTTTTAAATAGAGCTTTTAAATTAAGAGAACTTATTCCAGAATTAAGGATTACAACTGATATTATTGTTGCTTTTCCAGGTGAAAGTGATGAAGATTTTAATGATACTTTAGATGTTGTAAATCAAGTTAAATTTGATCAAATTTTTAATTTTAAATACTCTGCTAGACCAAATACAAAAGCTTTAGAGTTAAGTGATTTTGAAGTACCAAATGATATTGGAAGTGCAAGACTTGAAGAGTTAATAGAGATTCATAAAAGACATTTAGAACAAAGTATGCCAAAAATGATTGGTGAAACTGTAAATGTTTTAGTTGAAAGCCTTAAGCCAAATGGTGAAGTAAGTGGATATACAGATAATTACTTTTTGGTTTTTGCAAAAGGAAGTGATGAACTTTTAGGAAAATTTGTAGATATTAAGATAAATGAAGTTACAAGAACATCTTTAAAAGGAGTAGTTGTAGCATAATGTGGAAAAAGTTTAAAAAAAGATTTGCTCCAAAAATATTATATTACCTTGTAAAGATAATATATGCTACAAATAAAAAAATTTATCATCATCCAAAAGATAATGGAGAAACATTTATAATATCAATGTGGCATGCAGATTTAATGTCACAACCATATAACTACTTTGCATTTAAAAAAGATGGAATAGTAAGTGCTATGATTAGCGAAAATAGAGATGGTGAAATAATAGCAAAATTAGTCGAGAATTTTAATATAGGTGCTGTTAGGGGTTCTAGTTCAAAAGGTGGAGCAAAAGCACTTATAAATGCTTTAAAAGAGCTAAAAGCTGGAAATGAAGTTGCAATTACTCCTGATGGTCCAAGAGGACCTAGATATAGTATTGCAGATGGAATAGTTGTAATTGCTCAAAAAAGTTCTAAAAAGATTAGATGTTTTAATGCTATTCCTACAAGATATTGGCAATTTAACTCATGGGACAAGTTTATTCTTCCAAAGCCTTTTGGTACAATTAACTTTTATATTAGTGAAGCTTTTAGTGTTGAAAATATGGAGATTGATGAAGCAAAAACTCTTATAAAAGAGAAGATGATGATACACTCTTTAGATTAAAAATAGGAAATAGTGATGTTTAAAAAAGATACTCTGTTTATAAACCTTATAAAACAACAAAATCAGTTAAAAGTTGAACAAAAAAAGTTCAAAAGAGACAATATTGATAAAATATCAAGCTCTACATACTTAATTAATGAGGATGTAATACCTACAAATATTGCTACTAAAATAAATCAAATACAAGAAGATGGGAATGCTTATTCAAGTACACTTTTACTAAGTGATACTACAAAAATTGTTCCTAAAAAAAGTGCAAGAGTTAAAGATTGTACAATTTGTGATTTTGATTTAAGACATGATATTGTAGTTTTAGATACAACACTTTTTGAGACAAAGAATTTCTTTGCACCTTGTGGAATAGATTTTATCTATTCGGCATTTCATATTATGAAGCAACATATTATAAGACATAATTCAAGAAGTGAACTTCTTTTATTTATTTATAATAGCAAAGCATATATTCTAATAGTAGATAAACATAGTAATATTATTTTTAATGAAGTAGTTCCTCTTCTTAGTTTTGATACAGTTAAAAAAACTCATTTTTATGAAGATGATTTAGAAGGGCAAAAACTTTTTGATGAACTTTACTTTATGGAACTTAATAATTTAATCCAAAATGTTTTATTAAACTTTCATAAACAAAGAGAAGATATTTTTGTACAAAAAATATCTTTACTACTTCCTCTTAAAAATCTTTCGAAAGAGCAGATAAATACTTTAAGTCAAGAATTAAAACTAAAAATAGATGATTATGCTATTGATATTGATAGTGAGCTAGATATTTTAACTAAAGAGAATTTAGGTGCGAGTAGTTTTGTGAAACCAAGGATAAAAAAAGTTAAAAATGATCCTAGATATATTATTTTAATTTTCTTATTTGCAATACTTTTTTACGGTACATATTTTATACTTAAAGATATAAATTTTATTCAATTAGCTGAAAAACTAGATTTAATTAAAAGTGAAAAAACAGTAAAAATTGATCTTCCAAATCATATAGAAAACAATGAAAATATTATATTTAAGATAAAAAAAGTATTTGATACTATCCCTTCAAAAGTTACAATTAACTCATTTAAGATTGATAATAATAGTTTAGATTTAGAACTATTAGCAAAAGATGAAACAAATTTAAAACTACTTACTAGCTCATTAAATAATATTTATAAAGATTTTAATCTAAATAAGAAAGATGATAAAAATGAAGACTTTTTTGTAGATATATCTTTCAAAAAAGAGATAAAAGATGACAATATTTATAAAAATATAAATAAAATAGATTATCTAACAGATGAAGTTTTTGCTCTTGAAGATATTGAAGAACAATTAAAAACAATTTTAAAAGAGGGAAGTGAACTATCTTTTATAAAGAAAGATGAACTTAGTTTAATAAATAAGTTTACATTTCTAGTAAAAATGGAAATAGATAATCCAAATGAACTATTTGAGATTATATCAAAGATAAATAGTGAATTATATTCTATAAATATTACTTATCCGATTATTATTAAACAAAATGAAAGTGGATTATTAAGCGAGTTTTATATAGGATATTTTCAGAAAAAGAATTAGAATATTAAAAGTATATTAATTTTAATATACTTTTAATTCATTATAAATACTATCTCTTTCAACAGGTATAAATCCTGCATTCTTAATTAAATCAACAAATTCTAATTGAGCAATACCATTTTTACTAGCAGCTCCAGCTGCACTTTGTATTGATTCTTTTTCAATAGTTCCATCAACATCATTTGCACCAAATTCTTGAGCAATTAATGCTAGTTTTACAGTTGAGGTTGCCCAATAAGCTTTTATATTTGGGATATTATCAAGAAGTATTCTTGAAATTGCATAGGTTTTTAAGATTTCATTTGCAGTTACAGGTTCTTTTACTTTTAAGTAGTTATTTTCTGTTTGAAAAACAAGAGGAATAAATGCATTAAATCCATTTGTAATATCTTGTAAATCTCTTAATCTTAATATATGATCAACTCTATTTTCTCTTGATTCAATATGACCAAAAAGCATAGTTGCATTACTTTTTCTGCCTTTTTCATGCCAAAGTTTGTGTATTTCTAACCATTGAGTAGAACTTACTTTACCACCACAAATTCTTTTTCTTACTTTTTCATCAAAAATTTCAGCTCCACCACCTGGCATTGAATCAACACCACTTTCACACATAATATTGATTATTTCTTGATAGCTTAGATTATATTCAGTACTTAAAAAGTGGATTTCAGCAGCTGTTAAGGCTTTTATATGAATATCAGGAAAGTTTTTTCTTATTTTTTTAAATATATCCATATACCAATCTAAACCTGTATTTGGATTGTGAGCTGAAACAATATGCACTTCTTTAATTCCATTTTTAGAAGAGTTTTCAACTGTTTTTAGAATTTCTTCGTGGCTTAAAGTATATTGATTTGGATTTTTTCTTGTTGCACTATATGCACAAAATTGACAAACATCTTTACAAATATTTGTAGGATTTATATGTCTATTTATATTAAAATATGTTTTTTTACCAAATTTATCTGTTCTTATTTTATTTGCATAATGACCTAAAGTAATAACATCTAAATCAAAAAGTTTTACACCCTCTTCAAAATTTAATCTAGAACCATTTTCTAGTTTTTCTAATAAATCATTTTCTAAAATCATATTTTCCTACTTACAATCAATATCTTTTGTATATGTTTTATCATTTTGTTGGTAAATAAATCCTATACAATCTTTATTTAAAGTATTGTCATGAAAAACAAGCTTATAAACATAACTTTTTCTTTTTGTAATAGTATCTTCTACATTCATTCTATTTACAACTTTTAAAGCACTTATATCTTTGTGATCAAGTTGTTCTAAAACTTGTTTAAATTTCTCATTTTTTAAAGTTTGCATTGTATAAAAAACAAAAATACCTAAAACAATAAGAATAGAGATCATTATTACAGATCTTTTTGGTAATTTTCTAGTTTGATAATTCATTATTAAACTCATCTAAGGGTTTGAAAGAGCAATCGCTTCCATCATAAAAGTCAATTTTTCCATCTTCAATATCATAGTACCAACCATGAATTTGTAGTGTTCCTTCCTTAACTCTTCTTACAATATAAGGAAAAGTCAAAAGGTTTTCCATTTGATAAACAATAGAAACTTTTTCTGTGGTTCTATAAATTTGCTCTTTATTGTTTTTATCCATAGTTGCTAGAAGTGTATATTCTTTTGCTTTTTTTCCAAGCTCTAGCCATTTTTTAATATTTACTAAATCAGGAGAATCTCCTAAATCTTGATATAAACTTTTACAAGCTCCACAATGTGAGTGACCACATACAATAATATGTTTTACATTTAAAACATTTACAGCATATTCAATAACAGCACTTGTACCGTGAAAATCTTCATCAGGATTATAAGGAGGAACAAAATTCCCAACATTTCTAAGAGTAAACATATCTCCAGGTTTTGTATCAAGAACAAGCTCAGGAGTAACTCTACTATCACTACAACCTATAAAAAGAATATCTGGATTTTGTCCATCTTTACAAAGTTGTTTTAAATCTGTCTCATATTTAGAGAATCTGGCTTCTCTAAACTTTTTATTACCTTTGACTAAATCATTTATCTGCATTGAATTCCTTTATTTGTTTGCAAACTTCTATTAAATCTTTCTTTTTAATATCTATTTTGGCAATGAGCCTTAAAATTGCTCTTTTTACTGTTGGTTGTCTTATAGCACCAACTAAAAAATTGCTTTTTTTAAGCTCTTCTTGAATTGTTATAACTTTTTTATTATCATTTATATCTATTGGTATAATTAATGAATTACTTTCAATACCTAAGTAACTTTTGATTATATTTAAATTTTGTTTAATTTTTTGTTTTAATTTTTCTTTATTCTTTAAAATATAGTTTAAAGACTCATTTGCAAGTGCAATATCAAATAAACTAGGTGCTGTTGAATATATAATTGGTTTTGCTCTATTTTCTAAAAACTTTATAATGTTTTTTGAAGCTAAAATATATGCTCCATAAGATCCATAAGCTTTACCCAAAGTACCCATTTTTATGTGATTATCTTTTATCTTTATATTATAAAAGTCGTAGATACCTAAAAGATTATCACCAATAACTCCTGAACTATGTGCTTCATCTACTATTAAAAGTGCATTATAATTATCTGCTAAATCAAAAAACTCTTTTTTTGCAAGATTTCCATTCATTGAATATACACCTTCAATAGCAATGATTACTCTTCCATTATTTTGATTGTTTTTTAATTTATTTTCTAAATCTTTAAAGTTATTATGAGGAAAAAGGATAACCTGTGAAGGATTTAAAAGCTTAGTAGCCAAAATCCCACTTGCATGATACTCTTCATCAATAAAAAGAATATCTCCTTTTCTAACTAAACTTTCAATAAGTGAAATATTTGCTAAAAAACCATTTCCAACAACAATTCCATCTTCAAAACCATTAGCTTTGCAAAGTTTTTTCTCAAATTTATTATGAATATTTGAATAGCCATTTACTAAAATAGAAGCTTTTGGAGAGAAACAACTCTCTTTTTTAAGCTTTTTATAGGTTTTTCTTAATAAGCTTTTATTTTGTGCAAGACCTAAATAATCATTTGATGCAAGATCTTTTAAATCTTTATTAAATAATTTTCTAGATCTTGTTCTGTTTGATTTAGAAATGGCATTTAACTCTTTTTCGTACAATTTATTCTCCATAAGCAAAGATAGATAATATCCTAAAAATAGTATTAAAAACTTTAAATTGCTAGTTTTATGCTACTACAAAATAGTACAATTATCTTTGTATTTAAAAAGTACAATACAAAATGACTAAAGGTGTTTATTGCGACCTTCACCTTTAGTCTTAGATAGTAATATTTTCTACGAAACTTATATTTAAATCATCTACAATTATTGCATCTATACAAAAAGCACTATCTATTTTTTTTAATTGTAAATAATACTCTACACTTCTTTTTATTTTTGATAATTTATTTGGAGTTATATTTGCTACTGCTTGATCGTAATCTATTCCAGATTTTACTTCACAAAAGTGATAAACACTATTTTTCTTTGCAATTATATCAATCTCACCAAGTTTTTTTGCATAAAAATTTGTTTCTATTATTTCAAAACCATTCTCTTTTAAAAAGAAAATAGCCCTTTTTTCTGCAAAATCACCTTTTTCTCTGCTCATTAACCTACACTTGAATTAAAATTTAAAATCTCTATTAAATCGTTCTCTTTTGGTAAATAACTATTCCATTCACATTTTTTAACTATATTCATATTTACTGCACAAGCTATTGATTCACTTGTATTATTTAAATTATTGATTATCTCTTCAAGAGATAAATTATTTTTTATATTTTTTTCTTGTCCATTTATAATTAATTTCAAACTCTTTCAACTCATCCTTCTAAAAATTGGGGAGCAATTATACTCATTTTGTTCTTAATAGATAGTTTTATATAATTGTAACTTCTAAGTAATAAAATAAAGAGTATAATATCACATTTTAAAGGAGACCAAATGGAAAAAAAGACAAAAATTTTAGCAACACTTGGACCAGCTAGTAATAGTTTAGATATGATTGAAAAGTTAATAAAAGCTGGTGCTAATATGTTTAGATTAAACTTTTCTCATGGTAGCCATGAGTATCACAAAGAGAGTATAGATAATATTAGACAAGCTATGAAAAATTGTGGAACAAGAGTTGGTATTTTACAAGATATTTCAGGACCAAAAGTAAGAGTAGGTGAATTAAAAGAGCCTTTTAACTTAGTGGCAAATGATACTGTAACAATAATCGAAAAAGAGATTGTAGGATATAAAAAAGCTGAAGGTGAATATATTGTATCTATAAATCATCCTGAGATTTTAGGAAAGATTAAAGTTGGTGAATTTATATATTTATATGATGGAATTATTAGAGCAAAAGTTATAGATGTTAAAGATGGTATCAAAACAAGAATTGAAAATCATGGAACACTAAGCTCAAGAAAAGGTGTAAATTTCCCAAATACAGTAATAAATATTGATGTAATTACAGAAAAAGATGAAAAAGATATCGCTTGGGGAGTTGAAAATCAAGTTGATTATTTTGCTATCTCTTTTGTTCAAAATGCAAATGATATGAAAAGAGCTAGAGAGCTTTTAAATGGATATAATGGAAAACTAATAGCAAAAATTGAGAAATTTGATGCTGTTTCTAATATAGATGAAATTATTGAACAAAGTGATGGAGTAATGGTTGCAAGAGGTGATTTAGGAATTGAAGTTCCATATTATGAAGTACCAACTATTCAAAAAATGTTAATTAGAAAAGCAAATGCAAAAGGTGTTCCTGTAATTACAGCAACTCAAATGCTTTTATCGATGACTCAAAATGAAAGAGCAACTAGAGCTGAGATTTCAGATGTTGCAAATGCAGTTTTGGATGGAACTGATATTGTAATGTTAAGTGAAGAGAGTGCTGTGGGAGATAATCCTGAAAATGTTGTTGAAACTATGAGCAATATTATTACAAAAACAGAAGATATTTTTAATCATAAAAAAAGAGATCACTTACCATATTTAGATGAGTTTGATGTAATTCAAGCAACGGTTACAAAACTTGCTGATGATATGAATGCTGATGGAATTTTAGCTATGACAAGTAGTGGAAACTCTGCAAGAAAAATGTCAAGATATAGACCTAAAACACCTATATATACATTTACACATAGCAAACCTGTTTTAGGTGCTTTAACAGCATTCTGGGGAGTTGTTCCAGTTGCATCTATAAAAGAAGCACAAGCATCAAAAATGATTCAAAAAATGTTAAGAACTTTACAAAAAAATAAAATCTTAAATAAAAATGGAATATATATTGCAACTATTGGATATCCTGTTGGAATTCCTGGAAGTACAAATACAATTAAAATATTAACTCCAGGTGAGATAGAGTTTTATTTGAATTTTAAAGAGAATAGAGAAAGAATTAAAAATAAAGATAATAAATCATCTGATAATATAGAAGAATAAGCTTTAAGAAGAACTATTTTAAATAGTTCTTCTATTTATTATAAATCTCTTCATAACTATACATTCTTGAAGTAACTTTTTCTAAATACCCTTTTGTTTCATCATAAGGAAGATTCTTTAAAAGATGATTATATACATCTTTTGAAGACATTTTATTTATAATTTGAGCTGCTTTAGATATATTTGTTGTTTTAGAAAAAGCTTTTGCAACATTTCCTGCACCTGTATTATAAGCTGCTATTGCACAATATAATCTGCTCTCTTTATCTTTGATTTTTGAAAGATATTTGAAATATAGCATATGTAAATAAGCTGTTCCCATAGTTATATTATTCGTTGAATTGTATAGATAATTGTCACTTACTAATTTCTCTTCATTGTATAAAAGCTCATAAACATCTTTTCCTGCACTTGATGGAACTATTTGCATAAGCCCAAATGCTGGAATATGAGATCTCGCTTTTGGATTATAAGCACTTTCAGAATGAATAACTGCAAAAATTAAACTTCTAGGAATAGATCTTATTTTTCCTTGTTTAGTAACCTCTTTTTCATACTCTTTTGATTTATTTATCATAGTTTGATTTGGCATTGGAACAATTACACTATAAACTTTTTGATTAGGTATTTTTGGACTATTATGAACTTTTATAGATTTATTATTTATATTACTATTTGAAAAACTATTTAACTCTTTTTTAGATGGTTTTTTCCCAAATATTGCATCACTTAAAATAGATTCATTTTTAAATGAACTATCTATAATTTTATTTGATTTTTTAATAGAAGAGAGCTCTTTTTCAAAGGGGTCTATCTTATTGAACTCTTTAGTATCAATACTTACAAGTATATTTAGCTCTTTTCTTAAATTTTTAACTGCTTCATCATAAGAACTTGCAATAGTTTCAACTATAATTTCTTCATTCTCAAAGTTTATTTCACCTCTTGTTTTTCTATCGTTTGTATAATTAATCAATGATTTTGCTGATGGCATTTTTGGATTTTCCCAAAGCTTAGATATATTATTTTTAAAGTCATTAAATATCTTTTGTTGGGCTTTCTTATAATTCTCAAAATCTCTTAGTGCTTCTTCTTTATAAGAGTTATGCTTATTTAAGGTCTGTTTCTTTTCTAGATTAAAATTATTTTGTTTTTCAATAAATTCATTTTTTGATTTTTCATAATTATGTGAAATTTCAGCATACAAAATAGTAGAACTTATTAAAATAAATAGTATAGCTTTCATAAAAGAGGTATCCTTAAATATAGAAAAGTTTAAGCTTTTAATTCATTATATCAGCAGGTGCGTAAACTTCCCCTTTCATAATAATTCTAGCACTTCTGCTCATTGTAGCTTTATCAACTATATATTTTCCATTTTCTTTTTTAATTACTGCTCCAACTTTTAGCGTTCCTGATGGATGTCCAAACTCAACAGCAGATTTTTCTCCACCACCACTAGCAAGATTTACTAAAGTACCTTCTATACAAGCAGCAACTCCAATAGCAACTGAAGCTGTTCCCATCATTGCATGATGAAGCTTTTGCATAGATAAAGCTCTTACATGAAGATCTATTTCATCTGCTTTTACTTCTTTAGCACTTGAAGTAGTAAAATCAGATTTTGGTGCAACAAAAGCAATTTTTGGAGTATGTTGTCTTGTTTCTGCTTCACTTAAATCAGATATTAAACCCATTTTTAATGCACCATAAGATCTTATTTTTTCAAATCTAGCTAAGGCTTGGGCATCACTATTTATATCTGATTGAAGTTCAGTTCCTTTATATCCAATATCACTTGCATTTAAAAATATTGTTGGAATTCCTGCTGTTATCATAGTTGCTTTAAATGTACCAATACCAGGAACTTCTAAATCATCTACTAAATTTCCAGTAGGAAATAGCTCTTCACTTGGATCAACAGGCTCTGCAAATTCTAAGTTTATCTCTTGGGCAGGAAATGCAACACCATCAATATAGTAATCACCCATCTCTTTTACTTTTCCATCAATCATAGTAACATAGCAAAGAATTGTTTTTTTGATATTTGCTTGCCAAATTCTTACACAACAAACACCATTTTGTGGAACATTATCCACAAGTCCTTCATGAATTGCAAAAGGACCAACTGCTGAACTTAAATTTCCACAATTTCCACTCCAATCCATAAAATCTTTATCAATAGCAACTTGTCCAAAATAGTAATCAACATCATGGTTTGGAACAGTTGATTTACCTACAAGAATAGCCTTAGAAGTACTTGAAGTTGCTCCTCCCATTCCATCCATTTGTTGTTTATAAATATCAGGACTTCCCACTATTCTTTGAAGAAGTTTATCTCTTTTTACTTTGTCTTCTTGTGCTTCTTTTGGAAGATCTGCTATATTAAAAAATGTTCCTTTTGAAGTACCACCTCTCATATATGTTGCTTTTACTCTTATTTGCTCTTGGTATGCCATTTAAATTCTCCTAATTTTAAAACTTTTTAAAGAAATTCTATAATATCTTTAAAAAATATTAAAAACTAGTGAAACAAAATGTTTCACTAGTTAAAAGAAATTAATTGTTCTCAGCAATAACATCTTTTGCAAATTTTTGTAGAATTCCACCAGCTTTGTAAACTTCTACTTCAGCACTTGTATCAAGTCTACAAGTTACTTTAAATTCTATTTTCTCTCCATTAGCTCTTGTCATAGCAACTGTTAATTCCCCTCTTGGTTCAATATTACCAAGAATATCAAATGTTTCAGTTCCTACTATATTGTAAGTATGTCTTGTTTCTCCATCTTTAAATTGTAAAGGTAAAACACCCATTCCTACTAGGTTCGTTCTATGAATTCTCTCTATACTTTCAGCGATTAAAACTTCAACTCCTGCAAGTCTTACACCTTTTGCTGCCCAATCTCTTGAACTTCCTTGTCCATAGTTTGTACCAGCAACTATTATTAGAGGTTGTTTTCTTTGCATATAAGTTTCTATTGCTTCCCACATTCTTGACTCTTTACCATCTGGCATAATTGTTGTCAAGCTTCCTTGTTTAACATTTCCATTTTCATCTTTTACCATTTCATTAAATAGTTTTGGATTTGCTAAAGTTGCTCTCAAAGCAGTATTATGATCTCCTCTATGTGTAGCATAAGAGTTTAAATCTTCTAATGGTAATCCCATTTTTAAACAATACTCTCCAGATGCACTTTTTGCTTGAATAGCATTTGATGGTGATAAGTGGTCTGTTGTAATATTATCAGGGAATACTCCAAGTGGTCTTAAGCCTTTAAGAGCAGGCATTTTCATAAATTCATCTTCCCAATATGGTGGTTTTTGAATATATGTTGATTTTGCATCCCATTTATAAAATGGCTCAGCAGCTTCTCTTTTCCCATCTCTTGCAAACATTGGATCATAGATTTTTGCAAACATCTCTGGTTTTACAGATTTGTAAACAATTGCATCAATCTCTTCATCACTTGGCCAAATATCTTTTAATCTTATATCATTACCATCTTTGTCTTTTCCTAAAACATCAGTTTCAATATTAAATCTAATACTTCCAGCTAATGCATAAGCAACAACAAGTGGAGGAGAAGCTAGAAATGCTTCTTTAATAAATGGATGAATTCTTCCATCAAAGTTTCTATTTCCTGATAAAACAGCTGTCGTGTAAACTCCACTATCAGCAGCTTCTTTCTCAAGTTTTGGATCAAGTGCACCACTCATACCATTACAAGTTGTACATGCAAATCCAACAATACCAAAACCTAGTTTTTCTAATTCACTTAAAAGACCAGAATCTTTTAGATATAGTTCAGAAACTTTTGAACCAGGTGCTAATGATGATTTAACCCATCTTTTTCTTGTAAGACCAAGCTCATTTGCTTTTTTAGCAACTAAACCAGCTGCAACAACATTTCTTGGATTTGAAGTATTTGTACATGAAGTAATAGCTGCAATTAAAACTGCACCATCTGGCATTACATCATTTGAAATTGTTATTTTTTTTGTAATTCCTTCAGCATCTAATGTTGAAGTAGGTACAAGTTTATGTGGCTTTGATGGACCTGCTAAACTTCTTGTAACTGTTGATAGATCAAATTCAATAGTTCTAGCATATGTAGCTTCTGCTAAACTATCAGCCCATAATCCATTTGCTTTTGCATATGTTTCTACAAGTTTTACTTGCTCAGGAGTTCTTCCTGTGATTTTTAAATAATCAATAGTTTTATCATCAATAGCAAACATTGCTGCACTTGCTCCATATTCAGGAGTCATATTAGAAATAGTCGCTCTATCACCTAAATCTAAATATCTAATTCCACTTCCATAGAATTCTAAATATGCAGAAATTACATTATTTTCTCTTAAAAATGATGTTAATGCTAATGCAATATCAGTTGCTGTTATTCCAGCGGCTCTTACACCTTTTATTTCAACTCCAATTATTTCAGGAACTCTCATATAAGATGGGTTTCCAAGCATTACATTTTCAGCTTCAAGTCCTCCAACACCAACTGCAATTACTCCAAGAGCATCAACATGAGGTGTGTGTGAATCTGTACCAACAAGAGTATCAGGACTTGCAATACCATCAATATTGTGAATAACTGGTGACATTTTTTCAAGGTTTATTTGGTGCATAATACCATTTCCTGGAGGAATAACATCAACATTATCAAATGCCTTTTTTGTCCAGTTTATAAAGTCAAATCTATCAGCATTTCTTCTATCTTCAATATCTCTATTCTTTTGAAATGCATCTGGATCAAATCCACCACATTCAACAGCTAATGAGTGGTCAACGATTAGTTGAGTTGGAACAACAGGATTGATTTTTTGTGGGTCAACACCTTTACTTGCAACTGCTTCCCTAAGACCTGCAAGATCAACAAAAGCTGTAAGACCTAGAATATCATGACAGATAACTCTACTTGGATACCAAGGAAAATCTCTATCTGTTCTTTTTTCTATTAATTGAATTAAAGACTCTTTTAAATCTGCACTAGGGCATTTTCTTAAAAGGTTTTCTGCTAATACTCTTGATGTGTAGTTAAGTTTAGCAAAAGAACCAGTTTTTATATCTTCAACTGCACTTTTTACATCATAGTATTTAACATCTAAACCATTTAATTGTTTAAGATATTTTTCATTTGTCATTTTATTTTTCCATTTTTATATATTTTTAAATTTGAAGTATAAATTTAGGTCATTTTGACCTAAATTAAATTATTTTCTCTCTTCTAAAGGAACATAAGCTCTTGGTTCTGGTCCAGTATAGTTTGCTGATGGTCTAATTATTTTTCCATCTTCTCTTTGTTCAATAACGTGTGCACCCCATCCTGTAACTCTTGCAATAATAAATATTGGAGTAAACATATCTGTTGGGATTCCCATTTGGTTATATGAAACAGCAGAGAACCAGTCAAGATTTGGGAACATTTTCTTTTGATCCCACATAACTTCTTCAAGTCTTGCAGCTACATCATACATTAACATATTTTTATTTTCTTCAGATAGCTCTTTAGCAACTTTTTTTATAACTACATTTCTTGGATCTCTTGTAGCATAAACAGGGTGTCCAAATCCAATTATAATCTCTTTTTTAGCTATTCTTTCTTTGATATCTTTTTCTGCTTCATCAGCTGATGAATATCTTTCTTGAATTCTAAATGCAACTTCATTTGCACCACCATGTTTTGGACCTCTTAATGCTCCAATAGAACCAGTAATACAAGAATACATATCTGAATTTGTTCCAGAAATTACTCTTGAAGTAAAAGTTGAAGCATTAAACTCATGCTCAGCATATAAAATTAAAGATACATGCATAGCTTTAACCCAAGATTCTCTTGGTTTTTCACCATGTAGTAAGTGTAAAAAATGTCCACCAATTGTATCATCATCAGTTACAACATCAATTCTTTTTCCATTATAAGCAAAGTGGTACCAATATAAAAGCATAGAACCAAAAGATGCCATTAATTTATTTATAATATCTTGTGCAGCTTCTTTTGGATGAGATTCATCTTCTTGATTTAATGCACCAAGAACTGAACAACCTGTTCTCATAACATCCATAGGATGACAGTTTTTTGGTAATTGTTCTAATGCAACTTTTACACCTTCTGGAATATCTCTAAAAGATTTAAGTTTTGCTTTATATGCTTTTAACTCTTCTTTATTTGGAAGCTCACCATGAACTATTAAATATGCAATTTCTTCAAATTCAGCTTTTTCAGCAAATTCTAAAATATCATATCCTCTATAATATAAATCATTTCCTGTATTTCCAACTGTACATAATGCTGTACTTCCAGCTGCAACACCTGAAAGTGCAACAGATTTCTTTGGTTTAAATTCTGTACTTGTAGTACTCATAACTTCTCCTTAGTTTGATTTTGAATAAATAAGAGAAGCTAATTACTTAGCTTTTCCTCTTGAAAATAGATCGTCCATTTTTTGTTCATATGAGTGGTAATTTAACATATCATATAATTCCATTCTTGTTTGCATTGTGCTAATAACACTCTCTTGAGTTCCTTTATCTTTTAACTCTTGGTAAACATTTAATGCAGCTTTATTCATAGCTCTAAATGCTGAAAGTGGATATAAAACCATAGCTATTCCAACACTTGCTAACTCTTCAGTTGTAAACAGTGGAGTTGCTCCAAATTCTGTAATATTTGCTAAAACTGGTACAGAAATAGCATCAGTAAACTCTTTATACTCTTTTAGTGTATGTACAGCTTCAGCGAAAATAGCATCAGCACCAGCTTCAACATAAGCTTTAGCTCTAGCAATTGCAGCAGCTTGACCTTCACTTGCGTGAGCATCTGTTCTTGCAATAATATAAAAATCAGGGTCTAACTCTTTTTTAGCATCAACAGCAGCTCTGATTCTATCACACATCTCTTCAGTTGAAACTAGTTCTTTATTTGGTCTATGCCCACATCTTTTTGCAGCAACTTGATCTTCAATATGCATTCCAGCTGCACCACTTCTAATAAAATCTTTTACAGTTCTAGCAACATTAAACGCATGTCCCCAACCTGTATCAGCATCAACTATTAATGGAGTATCACAAATTCCTGTAATTCTTCTAATGTCAATACAAACATCTTCTATCATTGTCATACCTAAATCAGGTAAACCATAAGAAGCATTTGCAATTCCACCACCACTTAAATAAATAGCTTTATGTCCCACTTTTGTAGCTTGTAAAGCTTGGTAAGCATTAATTGTTCCAACTATTTGTAGTGGACTTGAAGCTTTAAGAGCTTCTCTAAATTTTTTTCCTGCACTTGTCATATCTATCCTTTAAAAGTATTGTTCAAATATTATATCAACTTTGTTTTCTTTTGTATGTACTAATTATATTTAGAGATTACAATAATTTGTACATTTTATATAATATGTATAATATTTGTATTTATGTAAGATTATTGTACAATATTGGTAAATATTATTAAAGGTAGCTTATGAGTTTTAAAAATTCAATAGATAAATTTATAGAGATTTATAATAGATCAAATCTTAGTATATCTAAATTTGCATCAATTTTAAACAAAGATAGAAGAACTATTACTTCGTGGATTGATAGGGTAAGTAGTGTAGAAATAAATAGTGAAATCCAAAATAAAATTTGTAAAGAATTTAGATATCCTGAGTATATTTGGGAAGATGCTTGTAGTGGTGAAGAGTTTTTAAAATCAATTACTTCTATTCCACAAAAAGAGGTAAGAATAATTGATGAAGATTATACAGGAAGATTAAAATATATAATAGAACATGAAAAAAATAGAAGATTTGTAATTCAAGCACAATTTCCAGGACCAATGTATAGAGATAGTGCTGTACGAAAAGTGTACAAACACTCTACAAGTTTAGATATTGAAGAGTTAAAACAAGAAAGAATTGATCAGATGTTAAGATATGATTATGATACAACAGAGTGGTATTCAATAAAATCAATTCTTAGCTTCTGTTTTGCAAGTATTGGAAACTTTTTTACAAAAGATGAAAAGATAAAGATTTTGGAACTTATGTATGAACTTTTCAATAATAATTACAACAAAAAGCTATTTTTCTTTGATTCTTTTTCAAGAAAAATATATGGAATGGAGACAACATATATATCTATAAATGTAAAAAATAAAATACTCTTTTTTAAATCTCCTATTGAATCGGTTTTTATTGAAATAAGAAACAAAAATTTGGTTGAAAGAATGCATAAATATTATAGCTCTCCAATAGAAGCTCCATCTCATGTGAATTTCTTAGAATCAGTTAAAATATTAAAAATATTGCAAGAAGCTTTAAAATACAACAACACAATAACTCAAGCATATGAGACTATAAATCGAGAGACAAATTATGGAGAGTTGTTTTACAATAATTTGAGTATAGATTTACAAAAAAATGTAACAGTACCAAAAAGTGGACAAAAAAGAAACTAAAATATTAGAAAAATGCTTTTAAAATCTGTGATATAATCGAAAATTAAAAAGGAGAAATAAGATGAAAATAGTGATTTTAGATAGAAAAACTTTGGGATTTGATATAGATGTATCAATTTTTGATAAATTTGGTGAAGTTATATCTTATGATGTAACAAAAGCAAATGAGACAAAAGATAGAATAAAAGATGCAGATATTATTCTTACAAATAAAGTTTATGTAGGAAAAAATGAACTAGAAAATTCAAAAGTAAAACTTATTTGTATAACAGCAACAGGAACAAATAATGTTGATTTATCTTATGCAAAAGAGTCAAATATTGAAGTTAAAAATGTAGCTGGATATTCGACTTCTAGTGTTGTTCAACTTGCATTTTCTATGATTTTTTATTTTGTACAAAAATTAAACTATTATAAAAAATATGTAGATGAACAAAACTGGCAAGAAAGTGATACTTTTACTCATATTGATATGCCTTTTTATGAACTTGATGGAAAGAAAGTTGGAATAATTGGACTTGGAGAGATTGGAAGAGATTTTGCAAAAAAAGCACTTGCTTTTGATTGTGAAGTTGTTTACTACTCTACAAGTGGACAAAATCAAAATAGCTCTTATAAGAGTGTTAGTTTGGAAGAGTTACTTAAAACTTGCGATATTATATCTATTCATGCACCATTAAATGAGAAAACAAAAGATTTATTAAAATATGAAGAGTTAAGTTTATTAAAAGATGGTGCTATTTTATTAAATTTAGGTCGTGGTGGAATTATAAATGAAGCTGATTTGTCAAAAATATTAGATGAAAAAGAGATATTTTGTGGACTTGATGTTGTAGGAAAAGAACCAATAGAAGATAGTAATCCACTATTAAAAGTAAAAAACAAACAAAGACTTCTTTTAACTCCACATATTGCTTGGGCAAGTGTTGAAGCTAGAAATAGACTTATAGAAAAAGTTGCATTAAATATAGAGAGTTTTTTAAAAAATTAAGGTTATAAAGTAAGAGTTAATCTAATAAAACTCTTACTTTGTTCATTCCATAAATTATAGAAAAATCTTCTATTAAATTTGCAAGTTCAATCACCTCTTTATTTTTCATTCTAATACAACCAGCACTTACATTGTATCCCAATGTTTTTTCATTTAAAGTACCGTGAATCCTATATGTAGCATTTCCATCAACAATATGAGAAAGATTTAGTTTAGCTTCTCCCATATAGTTATATTTATGCCCAGGAGGAACAACATCAGGTAAAGTTATTCCTCTTTTTTCAAAGCTTTTTTTAGTATCAGATGTTGGGTACCAAACAGGATTTAAAGAGATTGCTGTAATAGTTCCTTCTCCTTGAGGTTTTTTAATACTATTTTTACCAGTTGCAACAATATAAGATCTTAAAAGATTTTCTTGATTATTTTTCCTTGAAAATAGCTCCATAATATTTGTTTTTGAATTTACTTTTATTATTAATTCATCAAAATCAAAACTATTTAATGCTCTTTTTCTATATCTTAATTCATTTTTAGGTGATTTTTGTTTATCAAACTCTTTTAAACTAATATTGTATAAATCTTCTTCTATGTTATTGTCTATATTTTTATCTAAATCTATAAAATAGTTTCCTAAATTAAACTTTTCTACAATCTCTAAAGATATATTTCTAGGAAAAGCTCCTTGGGCTTTTATGTAGTTTGAAGTTGATTTTATATCAAAACTTGCATCTTTTCTATTTTTGTAAATATTTAAATTTGTATAATATTTATCATTTTCTTTTACAATAAATGCTTTTTGTTTTTGAGTTTTTAGAACTCTATCTTGACAAGCTTTAGCATAATCTAAAGTGCTTGTAGTACAAATTGCTATTGTATAATATTCATCTTTTGCAAAAATAGAAGAAGCTAATAATATAGCAAATAAAAAAATAAATTTCATTATGAATCCTGTTTATATAATATTTTATGTTAGAATAGTGGCTATTTTAAAGTTTTTAAGGAAAATATATGTTTAAAGCAGATGATTTCTTGGAATTAAACTCTAGGTTTATTACAAATTGTAAACCTTTTTTGAAAATAATTACACTTTTTCTAATACCAGCTTTGATTTATGCTCTGGTTCTTTTGTGTTTTTTTGATTATTTACCTTTAAAAATTGAGCTTCATACAGTTATTTTAATTGGAGTTATATTTTTTATATATCTATTTTTTATACCACATAATGCATATTTTGTATCTTGTAAATTTAAAAATAGTTTTAAAGATTTAAAAGAAAAGTTACTTATTTATACAAATAACAATCTTCTTACAATTGATGAATCAATAAAAGCAAATGGAAGTGCAGAAGACTTTTTAAAAGATTATACAAGTAGTTTAAGAAATAGTAATTTCTCAAATATTGCAAGTGGAATTTTCCCAACTTTAGGAATACTTGGAACTTTTATATCAATTGCACTTACAATGCCAGATTTTACATCTTCAAGTACGGCTATTTTGGATATGGAAATTACAAAACTTTTAGGTGGAGTTGCTACTGCTTTTTATGTATCAATCTATGGTATTTTCTTATCTATTTGGTGGATATTTTTCGAAAAATTTGGAATAAGTAGATTTGAAAAAGATAGTTTTATTATAAAAGATAGTACAAAAAAACTTTTTTGGACAAAAATTGATATTGAGTCAATTCATATAAAAAGTAATATTGATAATTTTTCAAAGATAAATGATATTTTTAAAGAGTTAACTTCAAGTAAAGTTATGCAAACTTTAAATGAATCAATAGAACAAAGATTTGAAAATCTTGAAAGAGTTTTAGAAAAAGAGCAAAATTTATCAAATAAACTTGATAAAAATATCTCAAATTTTGAGAATCTTTTAAGCAGTGCAGAGAGTTTAAATTATAAGATTAGAAATCAAAATGATGTATTTATGGATATGTCAAAAGAGTTAAACAAAAATATTGTAGAACTAAATTCTCATATGAATAATTTAAGTAGTGAAAATCTAAAAGCAATATATACAAATATTGTAAAAAGTATTGAAACTATGAAAAGTGATATAGAAAAAATTGAATGGAAATATAAAGAGGGATTAAAAGAGTCTCTAAAACAAATAGATGAACAAACTACTTCGATAGTTAAAAACCTATCAATATTTAAAGATTTATCAAAGTAATAAAATGTATAAAAAGAATGAAGAAAAAGAGGAAAACTTTTGGATATCTTATGCAGATTTAATGGCTGGATTATTATTTGTTTTTATATTAATAGTTGCTTTGATTGTAATAAAATATATTCATACAGAAAATACTTTAGTAAATAGTGAAGATAGAAATTCAAAACTTATTAATAAATTAAAAGATATTGAAACTACAAATTTAGAATTAATAGAACAAATTAAAAATATAGAAAAACTTTATTCTCAAACTTTAAAGAGTTTGGAAAATAGCGATGAAAATCTAAAAATAGTTTTAAATGAGCTAGAAAATCAATACAATCAAAATCTTCAAAAAGAGGAAGAACTTGAAAGTATAAATATTCTAAATGAGAAATTACTTGCAAATTTAAGTGAAAGTTCAAAATTAAATCAAGATTTAGAGAGTAAATTAGATAGAAGTTTGGAAGAGATTATATTAAAAGATCAAAATATATTAAAGCTAAAAGATGAGTTTGAACTAGCAAAAGATAAGATAAAAAAACTAGGTGGAATAAAGCTTGAACTTATCTCTAAAATAAAATTAAAACTTAAAGATGCTGTAAATATAGATGAAAAAAGTGGAGCTATAAAATTCTCTTCAAATATTTTATTTGATAAAAATTCATTTGCCTTAAAAAATGAATCAAAAAAAGAGTTAAGCGGAGCTTTAAAAAGATATTTTGATGTTTTATTAAAAGATGAAGATATAAAAAAATATATAGAAACAATAACAATTGAGGGATATACTGATAGCGATGGAACTTATCTTACAAATTTATATCTATCACAGAAAAGAGCTTTAAGTGTAATGCAGTTTTTATATGATGAAAATATTGTTGAAAAAGAGCTTTTAAATAGTTTTGTAAGTTCAAGTGGAAAATCATCTTCAAATTTAGTTTATGATTCAAAGAGTATTGAAGATAAAGATGCTTCAAGGAGAATAGAGATTAAATTTACTATTAAAAATGAAGAGGCTATAAAAGAACTTCAAGATTATTTTAAAAAGAGTGAAAATGAAGATAACAAATAGTATTTATAGTCCAAAAAATCTTGAAGAGTTAGCAAAACATATCAAAAAGAGTTTAGATGAGAAGAAAAAAGAGAGTAAAATAATTAGACTCTCAAAAAAAATATTTAATAAAAAATAGAACTACTTCTTAATATTAAATTTTTCTTCTAAATCTTTTAATTCATCTGCATTTTCTTGAGCTTTTTTTACTACTTCTTCAAAAGCAAAGCCTTTTTGTATTATTTCATAAAGCCTAGGTTTATTTTTTTTCCAATTTCTTAATGTCATTGGAGTAACATTTATTATTCTTGCGATATCTTGTTGTGTTAATTTCATAGTGCGAATTCTAATACAAAGAAAATATAAATAAAATTCACAAACTATTTGCCTTATATGTCATTATAAAGATAATAATTTGCTATTTAATAAATAATTAGATAATATTTTGCCTATTTGGTATAGAAATGGATAATAATATTGTTTTAGGGGGGAGAGTTATATTGGATAGTTATATATTGAATTATCAAAAGGAGATTTTAATTGTAGTACTATTTATTTTTATTATGATTTATTTATATAGTAAGATAAAGTATATAAACAAAATCGAACATATTAATAAGGAGCTTATTTTAATCAGTTCAATAGATTATTTAACAAAAATCAATAATAGAAAAAGTATAGATTATTTCTTAAATGAAAATATAAAATTTTTTGAAAGATATAAAGAAAATTTTTCTATTATAATGATTGATATAGATAGATTTAAAAATGTAAATGATATTTTTGGTCATCTTATTGGTGATAATATATTAATAGAATTTTCAGAACTTATTAAAAAAAGTATAAGAGAAATTGATATTTTAGGTCGTTTTGGTGGAGAAGAATTTATAATAATTTGTAGAAAAACACAAATTGATGGAGCTTTAAAATTATCAGAAGAGCTTCGTAAAAAAGTAGCAAAACATAATTTCTTAGTAGTAGGAAATATTACAGCAAGTTTTGGTGTTGCAAATTTTTCTTCTAAAGATAATATTTATACTCTTTTAAAAAAGGCAGATACAGCTTTGTATTTAGCCAAAACAAATGGTAGAAATAAAGTGGAGCTTATAAGATAAGAAAGAGTTAAAACTCTTTCTTATCCACATCTTCTATTATAAGTTTTGCTATTTTATTTGTAGAAAGAGCTATCTCTTTTGTCTCTAAAGTAACAGCAGCATTTTGTTGTGTTTTTTGATCCAATATTGAAACAGCATTATTTATCTGTTCAATTCCAGCTAGTTGTTCTTTACTTGAATTCTCAAAATTCTTTATTAGATCAATAGTATCTGTAATATCTTTATTTAGTTCTGTATAGCCATTTATCATTTGAGTTGAAACTTCTTTACCATCTAATGCTTTTGAAGTTGCTAGTTCAACAATATCTTTAATCTCTTTTGCAGCTTCTGCACTTCTATTTGCAAGGTTTCTTACTTCTTGTGCTACAACTGCAAATCCTTTTCCAGCTTCTCCAGCTGTTGCTGCTTCAACAGCTGCATTTAAACTTAAGATATTTGTTTGAAATGCTATTTGATCAATTACACTTATTGCTTCATTTATAGAGCTAATTTGATTATTTATCTCTTCCATAGCTAAAGTAGTCTGATTTGCAAGTCTTTCTCCATCTTTTGCTTTATTTGTAACATTTGAAGCAATTCTTGCCATATCTTGAACACCTTCTGTGCTATTTCTTAAATTTGCAGTCATCTGTTCTAAAGAAGCAGCTGTTTCCTCAAGATTAGCAGCTGTACTTGTAGAGGAATCATTTAATTTCTCAACATTTTTTAAAAGAGTATTTGAGCTAGAAGATAAAGTATCACCATTTTTTTTGTTTTCATTTAGCATATAAGTAATTGAGCTACCAAGGTTATTTACCCCGTTTGCTAATTCTAAAATATGATTTGAAAATTTAGAAGTATCAACTTTTGAAGTATATTTATATTTGCTATATTCATTTACCACTTTTAAAATATTTTGAATATTTTTTTCTAACTCTTCTGCCATTTGATTTATAACAGATTTTAATTTTATTAAATGACTATCATCAACATTTATATCTAGTCTTAAAGACAAATCTCCTTTTTGGAATTTTGTTAATATTTCAATACTATTTTCTATAAAAAGATTATTATCATCAATCTCTTTTCTTGCAATCTCAATATTGTGATCAAGAGTTTTTGACATTTGCCCAATCTCATCTTTTGAGTAATTCTTTATTCTATTTACTTTATCACTTTCTCCATTTAGATATTTAAAAAATATCTCTAAAGTATTTTGAAATATATTTAGTGGTTTTAAGATAATTTTATTTATAGAAGGAAGAATAATTGAAACTAAAATAATACTTAATAAAATTGTAACTATAATTGCTATCCAAAATAGTGTGTTTATATCATCTTCAATTTGTATTTTTAAAGCTGAAATCTCTCTTTCGATATCATCTGCATAAATTCCAGTTACTAAAATCCAATTAAACTCTGGAATATATAAAGAAGATGCCATTTTTAATACTACCTCTTTTGTAGATGGATTTTCATAATGATAGGTTACATATTTTCTATCTTTTGCATATTTAATAAGATCTTCTCTAAAAGCATAACCTTTTATATCAGGTGCACTTATATTTGTTTTTGTATTTGTTAATCTTGGAATTGCTGGATGAAAAGAGAAGTAATAATCTTCTCCTCTTTTTTCATAAGCAAAAAAGTAACCACTTTTATCATCTAAATATCTTATTCCACTAAGAAGTTCTATAACTTGCTTTTTTGCAGATTCTAAATCATTCTCTTTTTTTATAACTGTATCAATTAAAGTTCTAGCAACTTCAAATTGCTGTTTTACTAAAGCTTCTTTCTCTTTTGTTATGATACTTTCAAACTTTGATAGAGTTTCATTTAAAGTAATCTCTGTCTTCTCAAAATTTATACCTGAAAGAATAAAAATACCTATAATAAATGGCACAATAGTTATAAATAACAATTTTACTCTTATTGAATTCATGTTCATAATCTCTCCCTTAACATAAAATGTACATAAGTTTATATTATATACAAATATTTTGCTAAGTAAAAGTAATAATTTTTATTTATACTAATTATAAATAAATTGTATCAAAAGTACACAAGAACTTATTTTTTCTTGCATACAAAAAGATATTTGTCAGCTTTTTTATTATTATGTAGGAAAATATCATCAGTTCTTAAAATCTCAAAACCAGAATCTGATAAATTTTTTTTAAGAAACTCTTTTTTATGATACTCTTGAGTGATAATATCTTTTTCTTTTGAAAATAGATTATCTTTATTTTTAGAAAAGAGAGTTAATTCTGTTGTTAGAAAGTTATTCTCAAAATAAGCATCAATTGCTATAAATTTATCATCAAAATCAAGATTTATAGAACCTTGAGCAATATCTTCAAATCCATATAGAGTATTTATATCAAATAAAAAATGAGCATCTTTATTTAAAGAATTTGAAATATTCTCAAAAAAATCTTTTAAATTCTTTTTATTCAAATAATTTATAACATCAAAAATTGCAACAGCACAATCAAACTTCTCGTTTAAATCTTTTACATCAATATTTTTTGCATTTAGATTTTTGTCCAAACAAATATTTATCTGTTCTGAGCTTAAGTCAATTCCTAAATATTTTTTCTTGTTTATTTGTAAGTTCTGTAAAAAATGACCTTGACCACAACCAATATCTAAAATATTATCAAGGTCATTTTCCATAATATGTCGCATAAAAACTTTATGTAAAGAGTAAATCTCTTCTTCAAATCCTAAAAAAGGTTCTATCTTTGCGTATAAATCAAGTCCCATTACAAGTATTTCTCAATATTATCTTTTAAATTAAATATTAAATCTTTTTTTGCATAAAATGAGTTTTTATTTGCTATTAAATGTGCAGAACTCTCCATAATTGTTGGACCAACTTCAAGACCGTTTTGTTTCATTGTTTCACCTGTTTCTACAATATCAACAATACAATCACAAAGACCAACAAGTGGTGCAAGTTCAATAGAACCATAAAGTTTTATGATTTCAACTGCCATAGCTTTTTCTTCAAAGAATTTTTTTGCTATTTTTTCATGTTTTGTAGCAATTGTTATTTTACTTTTATCAAAATTCAATTTTTCACCAGCTCTTAAACCAAAAGCAACTTTACAACGACCTAATTTTAAATCAAGTAATTTGATTAAGTCATACTCTTTCTCTTCTAAAACATCAAGTCCAACAACTCCTAAGTCAGCAGCTCCATGCATAACATAAGTTGGTACATCTTGATTTCTTACATTTAAAAATTTAAAACCACTTTTTTCTAAAATTAGTTTTCTATCTTCAAAAATAAATTTTTCTCCAAAGGCTTTTTCAAATCTATCAAGTGTTTCATCTGCGATTCTTCCTTTAGGTAGTGCAATTGTTAGCATCTATTATCCTTTTCATATTTTCAAATATTAAATCTTTTTTATATTGGCTATTTTCAAAAAACTGGCTTATAAACTCTCCATCTCCACCTGTAAAAATTATATTTTTATCATTGCAAATCTCTTTAATTGGTAAGATTATTGACTTTAAAGTGGCATAAGATATAGCATCTTTTGATTGAAGCGGTATTTTATCCAAATTTATATTTTTTTCAAATTCAAAATCTAGTTTGCAAGATATATCTTTATAGGCTTTTTTAATACTATTTAATCCTAAAAGAATAAATCCACCAATATGATTTGAATTTTCAATAATATCAACAGTTATTGCACTTCCTGCATCAACTATTATTGCATTTTTATGAAATAAAGAAGCTACAACTCTATCAATTCCCATACCTTTATAGTTTGTTTTAAATTCTATAAACTCTTTTAAGTTTTTTGCATTTTGGTTAATATTTAAGAATTCTTGCTCTTTTTCTTCATTTACACTTATATAAAAGATATTACCACTAAATCTTGGGAGTTTTTCATCTTTATAGTATTTTTTTATAATATTATTTTCTAAAGCTTTTGTACTTGTATTTCCAATATCAATTAAAATCAAGTTTTACACCCCAATAATTATCTTTTAAATACTCTTTTGCTTTTGAGCACATCTCACCTTTATAAAGAAGCTCTTTTATCTTGAAATTGTGTTCTACATAGCCTGATAAACTATTTTCTAAACTCATTAATTCATCTGCATTTTTTCTTAAAAATCTGCTTTTTTGTTCCAAAATAAAAATTGCATAAAATTTTAAATCTAATGAAGTAGCTACATACATTTTTATCTTTTTTCTACTATTTATCTCTTTTGGAAAAATCTCTTTTATCTCTTTAAATAAAATATTTTTCTTTAAATAGTAAGCTGTTAATTCTTTCATCTATATCCTTAAAACATTTATTATAACAAACTTTAGTATAATTTCATAAAATTAAAAAGAAAGAAAAATGAATAGTTTATCTCACAAAGAACAATCAATTATCACAAGAGGAATTATAAAAGCAGCTGTTTTAATGAGTGAATATGGTGCTGAAAGTATTTTAATAGAGCAAACAGCACAAAGATTAGGAAAAGTTCTGGGAGCTTCAAGTGTTGAAATATCTTTAATTCCTTCTGCTATTGTTTTAACAACTTTATATCATGGACAATCTGTTACAACAACAAGAAGAGTTCATCATAAACCAATAAATATGAGAATAGTTTGTGCTATACAAAATATTGTTTTAAAAATGGAGAAAAAAGAGAGCGAAGTAAACTATGATATAGATTATTTATATACTATTTTAAAGCAACTTGAAGCAAACTACTATAATAGATGGTTGGTTGTTTTTATGGTTGGATTATCTTGTATGAGTTTTGCATTTTTGCAAGGTGGAGATCCTATGGCACTTTTAACAACTTTTTTTGCTGCAAGTATTGCTATGTTTGTAAGACAAGAGTTATCAAAAAAACGATTTGTAATGATAATAGTCTTTGGAATCACAGCTTTTGTAGCCACTCTAATAGCAGGGCTTTCAAAAATTTATGGCTTTAGTTCAACCCCAAATATTGCAATGGCAGCTAGTGTTTTACTTCTTGCTCCCGGATTTGCTTTTGTAAACTCATTTTTGGACTCGTTTAAAGGCTATATGATGATGGGTTGGGGACGATGGATGGATGGAATGATTTTAACTCTTGCAACATCTGTTGGAATTATTATTGCTATTGCACTTTTAAGTTAAAGGATAAAGATGGAGCTAATTTTAAAAATAGTTATAGAAGGAGTTTTTGCAGCTTGTGCCTCTTTAGGTTTTGCAATGGTTTTTAATGTTCCAAAACATACTTTAAAATATTGTGCTTTTGGTGGAGCAATTGTTTATGATTTAAGAACTATATTTTTAAGCTTAGATTTTGGGATAGAGATTTCAACCTTTGTAGCTTCTTCAATAATAGGACTTATCGCACTTTATTGGTCAAGAAAATATAAAATTCCAAGACCTGTTTATACCGTTGCTTCTATAATTCCAGTTTTACCTGGAACATATGCTTTTAATGCAATGGTAAATGTAATAGATATGAATAGATATGGTGTGAGTGTAGAATTAATAGAGCTTTTTATTCATAATGGTTTAAAAGCAATTGCTATTTTATTTGCTATCACTTTTGGACTGGTTTTACCATCTTTATACTTTTTGAGATTAAATAGACCAGTTATTTAATATAACTGGTACTTTCTTATAAATTCATCATCAACATCAATAAGATTTCTTTCTCTTAAAGAGTCAATTACACTTTTTGTACAATCAACATCTGCTGGCCATCTTCTTTGGAAATTATCAAAGCTATTTTTATTTGTTCCATCAAGACAAAGAGTATTTCCATCAATATATAAATCTCTATTTGAGTCAATATTATTTGTAACTCTCCAGATTAACATATAAGTATTTTCTAAATC
The DNA here is from genome assembly GCF_004214815.1 of Aliarcobacter thereius LMG 24486. Taxonomy (NCBI): domain Bacteria; kingdom Pseudomonadati; phylum Campylobacterota; class Epsilonproteobacteria; order Campylobacterales; family Arcobacteraceae; genus Aliarcobacter; species Aliarcobacter thereius. Next base: position 1,667,041 of record NZ_CP035926.1, on the reverse strand, counting down.
ATTTGCTTTTTCATCAACAATCACTAAAATCTTAATATGAGAATATAATGGTTTTAACTCTTTGAAAATATGTTTTTGACTTCTTGTTTTTTCTACGCTAATAACACAAATTGGATTTTTCGTATCAGTGTAATATTGTTTTAGGTTTTTTATATCACTTGTTATATTTTGCATTTGAGATAAAAGTTCATTATCACTTAAAAGTGTAATTCCACTCTCTTTTATCTCTTCTCCCGTACAATCAAGTCCAAGCTTACCTCCAATTGCAAATTTTGGAGCAGTATGATCAAGATGATCTATAACTCCTCTTGAAACTAAAATATCTTCAATGTTTATTCTATTTAAAATATATTTTGTAATTTCATCATGAGAAGTTAGTTTTGGAGCATCAGAGTTTACAAAAATAGCATGTTTTACAAAACTCATTTGTCCAACTCCCCAAAATGCATGCATCATTTGAGTTGCATGTCCTGGATAAAAAGCATCTATCTTTGCCAAAATTAGATTATGATAAACACCATTTTCAGGCATATAATAATCTATTAAATCAGGAGCAGTTGTTCTTAAAAGAGGTAAAAAAATTCTCTCTGTTGCATATCCCATATATTTATCTTCTAAAGGAGGCTTTCCTACAACAGTTGCTAAGAATACAGGATCTTTTTTACTTGTAATTGCAGTAACTTCCATAAAAGGAAACTCTTCATCTAAAGTATAATATCCTGTATGATCTCCAAAAGGACCTTCTATTCTTAGTTTTGAAGGATCAACAAAACCTTCAATTACATAATCATTATCTTGTGGAATCCAAATATCATTTGTGATAGATTTTACAAGTTGTGCAGGTTTATTCTTCACAAATCCATAAAGCATTAGTTCAAATACACCTATTGGTAATGGAGCTTGTCCACACCAAATATACATTGGATCTCCACCAATTCCAATAGAAATAGGCATTTTTTTACCAGCTTTTTTATATTCATGAAAAAAGTGATTACTATCTTTATGAATTTGCCAGTGCATTCCTAAAGTATTATCATCATAAACTTGAAGTCTATACATTCCAACATTTTTTAGTTCACCGTTTAAACTTTGTGTATATACTTGTCCCATTGTAATAAATGGTCCACCATCAAGCTCCCAAGTTGTAATAACAGGAAGATCAGATAGTTTTGCTTCTTTACCAAGTTTAACAATCTCTTGACAAGCACCTTTGCCTTTTAATTTTTTAGGTATAGTATTTTTTAGAGAGAAAAGTTTTGAAAATGTAGATATTTTTTCACTAAAAGTTACAGGTGGTTTTAATTTTAATAAAGATTCAATTTCGTCTGCTATTTTATCTCCATCACCTATAAATAGTTTTACGGCTTTTTCATTACAAAATACATTCATTAAAACAGGAGCATCATACTTTATACCACTTTTTTTATCTATTGGATTTGTAAATAGTATTGCTTTTGAATCAGGTTTTTTAACTTCAACATATGATATATGTGGAATTTCAAGATTTATATCAAGCTCTTCATCAATAATTTTTAGAAGATTATTTTTTTTTAATAGTTCTATTGCTTTTCGCATTTTTACCTCAAATTTAATGTAATTTTTTACTTTATCATTATATAGTTTAATCCTCTTTTAATATAACTAATAAATATTAGTGTTTCTTTTTGTAGCAAAGAAAAATAGTATTACATATCTTCACACTAATTTGTAGAAGTCCATAGATATGGAATTTATGAATGAAAGTAATTGTAAAAATATATAAAAAATATACCAAATTACACACTATTATTTATTTTTTTATAAAACTTATCTAAAAATTTGTTTAGTTTTAAAAATTTGTGTACAATCAAAACTAATTTAAATTTTTAAAACTAGGAAAGAAGATGTCAGCTGAAATAGTCTTAGCTTCTGTGATTTTTGTTGCGATAGGGTTTATCCTAGCGGGGGTTTTTCTACTTACGAAGTTTATTGGACCTCAAAATAAAAATTCAGCTATTAAAAATAATGTTTATGAAAGTGGGATTACAAACCCAGTTGGAACTGCAAATATAAGGTTTTCTATAAAATTCTATCTAGTTGCTATATCATTTTTACTTTTTGATGTTGAGGTAATATTTATGTTTCCTTGGGCAGTGAATGTTGTAGAATTAGGTTATGCAGGATTAATAAAAATGTTTATTTTTATGGGATTACTTTTTATTGGTTTAATTTATATCTATAAGAAAAAGGCTTTATCATGGGATTAGGAGTTGAATCAAGTTTAGGTGATAGTATCCTAACTACAAAATTAGATACGGCAATTAATTGGGGAAGGTCATATTCATTATGGCCTATGGCATTTGGAACAGCCTGTTGTGGAATTGAATTTATGGCAGTTGCAGCTGGAAAATATGATGTTTCAAGATTTGGTGCTGAGGTTATTAGATTCTCTCCTAGACAATCAGATTTGCTAATTGTTGCTGGAACAATATCTTATAAACAAGCTCCAATTTTAAAAAAAATATATGAGCAAATGTGTGAACCTAAATGGGTTATTGCTATGGGTGCATGTGCTTCAAGTGGTGGTTTTTATGATAACTATGCAACAGTTCAAGGAATAGATGAAATTATTCCTGTTGATGAATATATTGCTGGTTGTCCACCAAGACCTGAAGCGGTACTTGATGCTATTATGAGAATTCAAGATAAAGTAAAAGATGAGTCTATTATAAAAGATAGAGTAAAAGATTATAAAGGATTCTTAGATGCTTAAGTGTGATATGTTAATTGAAGCAAAAGATATAAGAACAACAATTCTAGATCTTAAAAATAAAGAAGATTATACAATTCTTTTAGATGTTACAGCCGTTGATTATCTTAAATTTCCTGATCTAACTGACAGTAGATTTGCTATTATTTATATTTTAAGAAGTAGTGATTTCAAAAAAGAGATTACAGTAAAAGCTTTTGTAGATGATAATAGCTTAGAAGTAGACTCTTTACATGATGTTTTTGCATCTGCAAATTGGGGAGAAAGAGAGACTTTTGATCAATATGGAATAAAATTTAAAAATCATCCAAATTTAAAAAGAGTTTTAAATCATCAAGAGTTTGTTGGTCATCCTTTAAGAAAAGATTATAATATTTTAAAAGGACAAATCTCTACTCAAACTGATGATTTGATGGACGAGATGCTTCCTTTATTGAAATCTAAAGGCTATAAAGAAGAAGAGATTGAAGATTTAATGCTTTTAAATGTTGGACCTTCTCATCCAGCAACTCATGGAACTATTAGAAACTTCATGGCTATGGAAGGTGAAACTATTAGTGCCTGTGTTACTGAAATTGGTTATTTGCATAGAGGTTTTGAAAAAGCCTGTGAACACCATACTTATTCACAAGTTATTCCATATACTGATAGATTAAATTATTGTAGTGCTATTTTAAATAATATTGGTTGGTCAAAAGCAATTGAAGAGATGTTAAATATAGAGATAACTTCAAGAACAAAAGCTATTAGAGTAATTCTTGGAGAATTAAGTAGGATAATTGATCACCTTGTATGTAATGCTGCAAATATGGTTGATATGGGTGGACTTACAAATCTTTGGTACTTATTTACTCCAAGAGATGATGCTTATGAATTATTATCAAAATTAACAGGAGCTAGACTTACAAACTCTTATACAAGAATTGGTGGATTAGAGTTTGATTTGTATGATGGATTTGATAAAGATTTAGAGTATGTTTTGAAATCTGTTGAAAAAGGTGTTTCAGATGCTCTTTCTTTGATTGCACACAATAAACTTTTTTTAGATAGAACACAAGATGTTGGAATTATAAAAGCTGATTTTGCAATAGCAAATGGTATTACAGGACCAAACTTAAGAGCAAGTGGTGTTGCACAAGATCTAAGAAAAGATAAACCATATTATGGTTATGACAATTATGAATTTGATGTAGTTGTAGGAAGTCATGGAGATGTTTATGACAGAATGATGTGTAGATTTGAAGAGATGCATCAATCAATCAGAATTATTAGACAAGCTATGAAAAACCTTCCAGATGGAGCTATTAATATTTATGCACCAAATGCAATGTTACCACTTAAGAAAGATGTTTATGGGAATATTGAAGGTTTAATGAATCAATTCAAATTAACATTTGAGGGAATTCTTGTTCCAAAAGGTGAGTATTATAGTTATTCAGAAGCAGCTAATGGTGAATTAGGATTCTTTATTGTAAGTGATGGAAGTGGAAGACCATACAAAGTAAAATGTAGACCACCATGTTTTTACTCTTTAGCTTCTTACTCAAAAATTGTAGAAAATACAATGCTCGCTGATGCTGTTATTACAATGGCTAGTATGAATTTTATTGCTGGGGAGTTTGATAGATAATGAGTAGTTTTAAATATACACCAGAAAATGAAGCAAAGTTTCAAGAGTATGCTTCAAGATATCCTAAAATTGACTCTTGTATGTTACCTGCTTTATGGCTTGTTCAAGAACAAGAAGGTTGGGTAAGTCCAGAAGCTATGGTTTATGTAGCACAAAAGGTAGAAAAAAGCCCTATGCAAGTTTATGAGGTAGCTACTTTTTATACTATGTTTAATCTTCAACCAAAAGGTAAATATCATATTGAACTATGTAAAACAGTTTCATGTATGCTTATGGGAGCAAGAGAGCTTAAAGCATTTATAAAAGATACTTTAGGGTTAGAACCAGGGCAAACGAGTAAAGATGGAATGTTTACTTTTAGTGAAGTAGAGTGCCAAGGTGCATGTGGAGATGCTCCTATGATAGCTTTAAATAATGTTTATCATGGAAAATTAAATAAAGATAAGCTTGAAAAAATTATTTGGGAGTGTAAAAATGGTAACTAGAATAGTAAGTAAAAATTTTGAAATTCCAAATTCTCATAAATTAGAAGTTGCTCTTGCAAATGGAAGATACTCATCAATAGATAAACTTTTTACTATGAAACCTGAAGAAGTTACTGCTGAAGTTACTGCATCGGGACTTAGAGGAAAAGGTGGTGGAGGAGCAGCTTGTGGACCAAAATGGGAACTTATGCCAGCTGTTGATGAAAGAGCAAGATTTTTAATAGTAAATGGTGATGAAAGTGAACCAGGAACTTTTAAAGATAGGCAAATATTTCAATATGATCCACATCTTTTAATAGAAGGAATTATCTGTTCTTGTTGGGCTATACAAGCAAATCATGCTTATATTTATATAAGAGGTGAATATAAATTCTTTATAGATAGATTAAATGAAGCAATACAAGAAGCATATAAAGCAAAAATAATTGGTGATAAAATCATGGATAAATATGATTTTAAAGTTGATATCACTGTTCATAGAGGAGGAGGTGCATATATTTGTGGAGAGAAGTCTGCACTTATTGAATCACTTGAAGGTAAAAGAGGACATCCAAGATTAAAACCACATGGAAAAGAGTGTGAGTGGTTTTATGGAGATCCAGCAACTGTAAATAATGTTGAAACAATATCTTCAGTTCCAAATATAGTAGAAAATGGAGCAGAAGGTTATACAAAATATGGTACAGAAAAATCACCAGGAACTATGCTTTTTGCAATCTCAGGACCAGTTAAAAATCCAGGTGTTTATGAGATGGAATATGGAAATAAAATGATTGATTTTTTAAATGTTCTTGGTGGAGGAATGCTTGATGGTAAAAAACTAAAAGCAATAATTCCAGGTGGAACATCATGTCCTATTTTAACAGCTGATGAAGTACAAAAAGCTGTTTTGGACTATGAATCAATGTGGGATATAGGTTCAACTTTAGGTACAGGAGGTATGATTGTAATTGATGAAGACGCTTGTATGGTTGATGTTGCCAAAAACATCATTGAATTTTACCACCACGAATCTTGTGGACAATGTACACCTTGTAGAGAAGGGTGTGGATGGATTGATAAGATAATTAAAGATATCTTAGAAGGTTGTGGAACTTCAAATGATCTACAAACAATACTTGATGTATGCGAAACAATGAATGGAAAAACGGTTTGTGTTTTTGCACCTGCGGTTAAAGATATTATTGCAAGTATAGTTCAAAAATTTAGAAGCGAATTTGACGCTTATATAAAAAATAATAAATAAAAGGAGTATTAATATGGCAAAAAATACAATGACTTTAACAGATAATAGAAATGGTAAAAGCTACGAATATAATATAATTGATGGTACAAGAGGACCAAGTGTTGTTGATATTTCAACATTTTATAAAGATTCAGGAATGTTTACATTTGATCCTGGATATACTTCAACAGCTGCTTGTGAATCGAAAATTACATTTATTGATGGAGAAAACTCTGAATTAAGATATAGAGGTATAGATATAGCTGATTTAGCTGGAAAACACTCTTTTTTAGATGTTTCATACCTACTTATGAATGGAAGATTACCAACAGAAACTGAATCAAAAAATTTAGATTTAGAGATTAGACATAGATCATTTGTTGATGAAGGTATTATTAGATTATTCGATGCTTTACCAGATAGAGCACATCCAATGGCAACAATGGCAGCTTCAACAATGGCATTATCAGCATTTTATAAAGACCATTTACATTTAGAAGATGAAGATGAATATAAAACAATGCAAAATAGAATTATGGCAAAAATGCCAACAATTGCAGCAATGGCTTACAGAAACTCAATTGGTACACCACTAATTTATCCAGATGTAAATAGATATTTCACAGAAAACTTCCTATATATGTTAAGAGCATATCCAGGTGGAAAAATGAAATATATAGGAAATGGTAAAAATCAAGAGATTACACAAATTGAAGTTGATGCTCTTGATGCAATTTTAACACTACATGCTGATCATGAACAAAATGCTTCTACTACAACTGTAAGAAATGTTGGTTCAACAGAAGCTCACCCATATGTAGCAATTGCATCTGGAATTTCTGCACTTTGGGGAGCAGCTCATGGTGGGGCAAATGAAAAAGTTATGGATCAATTAAGAATGATAGGTGATGTTAAAAATGTTCCAAGCTTTATAGCAAAAGCAAAAGATAAAAATGATCCTTTTAGATTAATGGGATTCGGACACAGAGTTTATAAAAATAGAGATCCTAGAGCTGAAACACTAAGAGATTTACAAGCTCAATTAAGAGATAAGTTAAATCTTGATTCAAAATTAATTGATATTGCAACAGAAGTTGAAAGAGTAGCATTAAGTGATAGCTATTTCCAAGATAGAGGACTTTATCCAAATATTGATTTCTATTCAGGAGTTATTTTAACAGCTCTTAAAATTCCAGTAGAGATGTTTACACCTATTTTTGTTATTGGAAGAACTCCAGGTTGGATTGCTCAATGGGCTGAATTAAGAAGAGATCCAAAACATAAAATAGCAAGACCAAGACAATTATATACTGGTAAATAATAATAAGGGGATATGAATTTATGGCTGAACAAGTTAGTATAACAATTAATGGTATTCAATTTCAAGCTACAAAAGGTAGCTTGTTAATTGATAAATTATTGGATGAAAAAATCCATATCCCTCACTTTTGTTATCATCAGGCGTTGGGAAAAGATGGAAATTGTAGGATGTGTATGGTTGAAATTGAAGGTCAAAAAAGACCTCAAATTGCCTGTGATACACCAATTAAAGATGGTATGATAATAAAAACAAAAGGTGCAAAAATAGAGAAAGTTCGAAAAGATATTTTAGAACTAGAACTTATTAATCACCCAATAGATTGTCCTACATGTGATCAAGCTGGAGAGTGTAAATTACAAGATTATTATATGGAATCAGGTTTTTATGCTTCAAGAGTGAATCCTAGCTATAAAAACTTAGCAAATAAAAGAGTTGATTTAGGCTCAAATGTAATGCTAGATCAGGAAAGATGTGTATTATGCTTAAGATGTGTAAGATTTTGTAAAGATATTACGAAAACTGGTGAATTAGGCGTAATTAGTAGAACAGATCATTCAGTTATTGGAACATTTCCTGGAAAACCACTTGATAATCCATATGCAATGAATGTTGTTGATTTATGTCCTGTTGGAGCATTGACGAGTAAAGATTTTAGATTTAAACAAAGAGTTTGGTTTTTACAAAGTTTTGAAGCTATTTGTAATGGTTGTTCAAAAGCATGTAATATAAATGTTGATCATAGAAAAGAGAAATATAAAGATGATATTATTTATAGATTTAGACCAAGAACAAATAAATCTGTAAATGGTTGGTTTATGTGTGATGAAGGAAGAATTTCTTATAGCAAAGAACAAGAAAACAGATTAGAAGTTGCATTAATTAATAAAAGTGAAACAACTATATCAAATGCTATTATTAATATCTTTAAAGAACTTTCAACAAAACAAAACATTCTTATGCTTTTAGATCCAAATCTTTCTTATGAAGAGATGGCAAATACAAAAGCTTTAAGTGAGAAATTAAATATAAAATTAAGTGGATATTCTCCAAATACTATTGATGAAACTTTTGCTGATGATTGGTTGAAAAAAGCTGATAGAAGTGCAAATAGAGCATCATTTAAAGAGTTGTCTATAAATGAAGATGAAGTGTTTTTCAAAGAATCTTTAGAAAAAGCAGATCTTGTAATTATTGTAAATAATAGCTATTTTGAAAACAATTTGGAATTACTTGAAAGTAAAAAAACAATATCACTTCTAACACACAACTGTATGTTAGTTGCTAGTTCAAATATTGTTGTTCCTTTAGCATCATTTTATGAGAAAAGTGGAACTTATATAAATTGTGATGGAATAAGACAGAAAGTTGTTTCTAAAATGGATAAAAATAGTCCAATGCCAACAATTACAACAATAATTGAAGATATTAAAACTATGATTGAAAAAGGAAACATATGAGTGATGCAATTATAATTATTGTAAATATTCTATTAGCTGTTGTTCTTGCAGTTGGACTTACTCCTTTATGGGTTTGGTGGGAGAGAAGAATTGCAGGATTTATACAAGATAGAAGTGGACCAAATAGATGTCATATTGGTGTATTTAGATTAGGTGGATTGATTCAAGCTGTTGCTGATATGTTAAAACTTATATTTAAAGAGGATTTTACTCCTTCACATATAAGACACAAATTCTTTTTCGTAGTTGCACCTGCAATTGTTTTTCTTGCATCATTTTTAACTTTTGCTGTTATTCCATATGCAGATGTACTAGTTTATGATGGAAAAGCACATACAATGCAAGCTATTCCAACAGAACTTGGAGTTATGTGGTTTTTAGCATTTGCAGGACTTAGCGTTTATGGAATTATTCTTGGTGGTTATTCATCTGGAAATAAATATGGACTTTTAGGTTCAATTAGGGCTTCTGCACAAGTTATATCTTATGAAGCTGCTATGGGATTATCTTTAATATCTTTAATTATCTCTTATGGAACAATTCATCTTACAGATATCGTAAATGCACAAACAGGTACATATTTAGGTGTTATTCCAATGTGGGGAATATTTATTCAACCAATAGCTGCTATTATATTTATAGTTTGTTCTTTTGCAGAAACAAATAGAGCACCATTTGATTTAGCTGAAGGTGAAAGTGAGATTGTTGCAGGATATCATACAGAATATAGTGCAATGAAATTTGGACTTTTCCAAGTTGGTGAATATGCAGCGATGAGTGCTTCTAGTGCATTGATTGTAACACTTTTATTTGGTGGATATCAAATTCCTTGGATGGATACAGCAGCTATAAAAGCAAATATAGATTATGTAATTCTTGCAATTATTATTTTACTTCCAATTCAAATTTTTATTTTTACAAGATGGATGAAAAGAAATAATAAAAGAGTTGGTGAAGATATAAGTAGAGAAAAAGAGACAAAAATATTAACATTTGTTTTCTGGACATTATGTTTAGCTGTAATGGCTTTACTAATATCATTTTTAGTAAATGGTTTAGGGACAAATGGAGTAAATATAGCAACAGCGGTTATTCAAGTTGGAACTTTTATGGTTAAGTTCTTTATGATGGCTTTTGTTTATATGTGGGTTAGATGGACAGTTCTAAGAATTAGATATGACCAACTTCAAATGCTAGGATGGAAAGTACTTATTCCACTAGCTTTACTAAACATTGTAATCACAGCAACATTTGTTGTTTTAGTAGGAAATTAAGATGTCAATAAAAGTAGTACCAAGATATGGAAAAACATTTAAAGAGAAATTGTATCTTCCTGCAATAGCAGGAGGAATGAAAACTACATTTAAACACTTTGTAAAAAATTTAAGAAATGTAGATAGTGTAAATACTATGCAGTATCCAGAAGTTCAACCAACAGATATAACAGATAGATATAGAGGTGTGCATAGATTAACAACTCATGAAGATGGAAGTGAAAAGTGTGTTGCATGTTTTATGTGTGCAACTGCTTGTCCTGCTGAATGTATCTTTATTGAAGCTGAAGAGAGATTTGATGGTGTTGATGAAAAAAGACCTAAAGAGTTTAAAATAGATCTTTTAGAATGTGTTTTCTGTGGATATTGTGTAGAGGCTTGTCCATGTGATGCAATTAGAATGGATACAGGAATCTTTTCATTTACAGCTTCAAAAAGAGAAGATTTTGTATTAGATAAAAAAGCTCTTATGAATAATAAGAGATCAAAGGATTTTGAATGATAGCAGATATTATTTTTATTGCCTTATCATTTTTCGCAATAACAGGGGCACTTGCTATGCTTCTATACAGAAGTCCTATGTTTAGTGCATTAGGACTTTTAATTACAATGCTTAGTGTTGCAGGAATGTTTGCTTTATTAAATGCAACTTTACTATTTATGGTTCAAATTATAGTTTATGCTGGTGCTATTATGGCCTTAATACTATTTATTTTGATGTTTTTAAATATTAAGGAAGAAGATTTACCACAAGAACCAAAAAAATATATTTTTATAGGATTTGGTGCAATCATTATGATACCACTAAATATTTTGGTATTAAAAGCAGTTTCAAATCTTCCAAGTAAAGATTTAAGTCCAGTTGAGAGTGATTTTGGAACTATTAAAATAGTAGGAATTAAACTTTATGAAGAGTGGATTGTAGCGTTTGAATTAATTTCAGTATTACTTTTAATTGCACTTATTGGTTCAGTGGTTCTTGCAAAAAGAAGAGAAACAAAAATTACAAATGAGGAGGATTAATAGATGATAACATTAACTTCTTATGCCTTTGTTGCAATGATTTTATTCTCTATTGGAGCAATAGGAGTAATTGCAAGAAGAAATATTTTTGTAATATATATGTCAATTGAACTTATGTTAAATGGTGTTAATTTATTTTTAGTTACATTTGCTAGATACCATTTTAATCTTGATCCTCAAGTTATATCAATTATGGTTATTTCAATTGCGGCAGCTGAAGCAGCTGTGTTTCTATCAATAGTAATTTTGTTATTTAGATCTAAAAAATCTTTAGATACAGATATATTTACATCTCTATCACAAGGAGAAAAATAGATGAGTACAAATTTATTAGTTTGGATAATATTAGCGCCACTTTTTGGTGCTTTATTAAATACAGCTTTATATTTTTATAATATTAAAAAGCAAAAAGTATCTGAAATCTATTTTGCTCTTATAGGAACAATAACTCCTTTTATAGCATTTGTTTTTACACTTTTAGTTTTTTTACAAATCAATAGTGAAGATGTAGTTTTAAAACAATCTTTATTTACTTGGTTAAATGTTGCAAATTTAAATATAGAGATGGCATTTTTAGGTGATAAATTATCGATTTTTATGTCAATGTTTGTTACTTTTGTTGGATGGTTAATTCATATTTATGCAGTTGGATATATGAGAGGTGATGCAGGTTTTGGTAAATTCTTTGCATATTTTAACCTTTTCTTAGCTTCAATGTTAATTCTTGTTTTAGCAGATAACCCAGTTATTATGTTTATTGGATGGGAAGGTGTTGGAGTTTGTTCATATCTTTTAATTAAATTCTATTATGGACAAAAAGAGAATGTTGTTGCTGCAAATAAAGCTTTTATAGTAAATAGAGTTGGAGATTTTGGATTCTTACTTGGAGTTGCAACACTATTTTTCGCTTTAGGTCAAGTTGATCTTTCTTTTTCATCTATTGAAGCAAATTTAGGAAATACTACAAATGGATGGTTGATTTTAGCAGGAATCTTACTTTTTGTAGGGGCAATGGGAAAATCAGCTCAGATTCCACTTTATACTTGGCTTCCAGATGCAATGGCAGGACCAACACCAATTTCAGCATTAATTCATGCAGCAACTATGGTTACAGCAGGGGTTTATATGGTTTCAAGATTTCACTTTTTATATGTGGGAATTGAAGAAATCGGATTATTTATAGCTTATATAGGAGCGTTTTCAGCACTTCTTGCAGCTATTATAGCAACAAGACAGACAGATATTAAAAAGATACTTGCTTATTCAACAATGAGTCAATTAGGATATATGTTTATAGCTGTTGGTTTAGGTTTTTATGCAAGTGGACTTTTCCATGTATTTACACATGCTTTTTTTAAAGCAATGTTGTTTATGGGAGCAGGTGGGGTTATAATTGCACTTCATCATGAACAAAATATTTTTAATATTGCAAAGCATAGAGCAAATCTTCCAATAATTTCTGCAACATTTTTAATAGGAGTTATAGCGATATCAGGGATTCCACCATTTTCTGGATTCTTTTCAAAAGATGTAATTTTAGCAGCTGCATTTCAAGAAGAACATTATTTAATCTATGGTATAGCTATGTTCACTGCATTTTTAACAGCATTTTATATGTTTAGATTATATTTTATTGTGTTTGTAACACCAAATAAAAGTGATAAAAAAGAGTATGTATATACAAGTAAGACTATTACTTTTCCATTGGTGGTTTTAGCTATTGGAGCTATTGGAGCAGGTTTTTTAAACTTTCCAGCAGTTTTTGGTGGTAATCATTTAGTTGATACTTGGTTAGGGCAATTAAATTCAAAAACAATAACTTTAACACATAGTACAGAGTATATTTTAATGATACTTTCAGTTGTAGTTGCTGCTATTGGTATTTTTATTGCATATAAAAAATATGCTAAATATGATTTAGAAAAACCAGAGTTAGAAACAGGTTTTATAGGAAGAAAACTTTATATTGATGAACTATATGATTTAGTTTTTGTAAAAACATCAAAAGCATTATCTGTGTTTATAGATAAAGTATTAGATACAAAAATCATAGATGCATTTATTATGAAATGTTCAGTTGGATTTGTGGCTATTGGAAGAAAAGTAGCTTTAATACAAAATGCAAATGTAAGATATTATGCAGCATTTATGCTTCTTGGTATGACATTTGTTTTTGTATATTTATATTTAGAATTAGGGTTGTAAAATGAGTGCAGATATTCTTTCATTTATTATATTTTTACCAGCTGTTGTAGCAATTGGACTACTAATTACAACAAGAGATGTAAATACTATTAGAAATATTGCATTTCTTACAACAACTGTTATTTTAGCACTTGTTTTAAAAATTTACATAGATTTTGAACCAAGTGCAGGTATGCAATATGTTACAAATGTTGCTTGGATAGAAACTTATGGAATAAATTACTATATTGGTTTAGATGGTTTTTCATTGACAATTCTTATGATGATTGCAATTTTAATACCAACAGCTTATTTACTTTTATGGGAAGGGAAAACAAAAGGTTATTGGATAAATATGCTTCTTGTTCAAAGTGGTGTTACAGGAGCTTTACTATCTTTAGATGTAATATTATTTTATTTCTTTTGGGAAGTTATGCTTTTACCAGTATTCCTAATGATAGGACAATATGGTTTTGGAGATAAAATATTTACAACTTTAAAAGTTACAGTTTATACAATGGCTGGTTCACTTTTAATGCTTGTTGCAATAATCTTTTTAGCAGTGGCTTATCATAATGAGTTTGGTGTTTGGTCTTTTGCTTATGATAATTTAATGATGGTTAAAGAGCTAGATAATAGTACAAGGGTTTGGTTGTTTTTAGCATTTCTTGCTGCATTTGCAATTAAAATTCCATTATTCCCACTTCATACATGGATTATGTCAACATATAAAAATGCACCAACAGGAGCAGTATTTTTACTATCATCAATAATGGCAAAACTTGGAGTTTATGCAGTAATTAGATTTTTAATTCCATTATTTCCTGATGTTTATGTTGAGTATTCAACATATTTTGTAATGCTTGGATTATTTGGATTAGTTTATTTTGGTATTGCTGCACTTATGCAAGATGATATTAAAAGAATGTTTGCTTATTCGTCAGCTTCACACTTGAGTTTCATTGCTGCTGGTATTTTCTCTTTAAATTCTTATGGAATAAACGGAGCCTTGTACTTAATAATAGCTCATGCTATAGCAACTGGAGCACTATTCTTACTTGTTGGAGTTTTACAAGAACAAACAGGATTTAAAACAATTAAAGATTTAGGTGGAATAGCTAAAAAAGCACCTATCTTTACATTTGTATTTGCTGTTATGCTTTTTGCAAATGTTGGACTACCTGGAACAAATGGTTTTGTATCTGAATTATTAATAATTTTTGGAGTATTTAATTTTAATATTTATTTAGGAATTATAGCTGCATTATCAGTTATTATTGGAGCTTCATATATGTTATGGATGTTTCAAAGAGCTATTTTACAAGATAGACCAGAAGGTTCTGTTGAATTAAAAATGAGAGATTTAAAAATTAAAGAGATTATTGGACTTATTCCATGGGTAGTTTTAGTTTTTGTTATGGGATTTTATCCAGAAGTTTTTATAGATAAATTTGAACCAACAGTTACACACTATTTAGAAGATATTTTACAAATTGGAGCAACAAAATGAGTCAATTTATTTATACAATTCCTACTCTTTTAGTTTTATTTGGGGCTATTACCCTTTTATTTATGAGCATGAGTGAAAGAATCTCTATTAAGAGTCATATTTTTGTTTCTTCACTTTTTTTAGTTTTAGCTTTAGCTTTTGCACTGTTTAATGTAAATACACTTTATTCAGTTCAACCTTATGAAGGTTTTTTAAATAATGTTTTAACATTTGATACTTTTTCTAACTTTTTTAATATTTTATTAATATTAGGAACACTACTTACAATATTAATTGGTGAACACTATATTGAATATAGAAAATATTTTAAAGGTGAATTTTTTAGTATTATTCTTTTTGCACTATTTGGAATGATGGTTTTATCTCAAGCAAATGAGATAATAACTGCATTTATAGCTTTAGAGATAGCATCATTTAGTGTTTATATTCTTGTTGGATTTAATAGAGATGATTCAAAAAGAGTTGAAGCAGTATTTAAATATTTAGTTTTAGGTGCATTTATTGGAGCTTTTTTCTTATTAGGAATGGTTTTAGTTTATGGTACAACAGCAAGTACAAATTTGGCTGATATTTATCAATATATTATTGGTGCAGATCAATCAAATATAGCACTTTTATATATAGGATTGACTTTAATACTTTTCACATTCTTATTTAAAATTGCAGCATTTCCTTTCCAATCATGGGTATTAGATATTTATAGAGGTGCACCTATGATTGTTACAGCTTATATGGCTTCAACATTCAAAATTGCAATATTCTCTTTTTTCTTAAGATTAATATTAGAATATATTTCACCTTTGATTGATTTCTGGGATACTATTTTACAAGTAGTTATAGTTCTTACTTTACTATTTGGAACTTGGTTAGCAATAACACAAGAGATTGTAAAAAGAATGCTAGCAGCTTCTTCAATAGTTCATACAGGGTATTTACTTCTAGCATTTATCGCTTTAAGTTATGCAGATGGTGAAATATTAAATATTGGTGCAGCATACTCAATTATGTTTTATTTAATAGCATATTTATTATCTGCACTTGGAACATTTGGATTAGCTTCACATATAATTTCAGAAACAAATGTAAAGGTTACATATGATGATTTTAGAGGTTTAGCAAAACAAAGACCATTTTTAGCAGCAATGATGACAATTTTCTTACTATCTTTAGCTGGAATTCCAGGAACTATTGGTTTTATTGGGAAAGTTTATGTATTTACAGAAGCTATAAAAGCTGGATATATAGCACTTGCAGTTGTTGCAATTATTGCAACAATTATATCTATGTATTACTACTTAAGATTAATAGGTATGATGTATTTTTATGAGCCAAAACAAGAGTGTATTTCACAAGAATTTAATGATAGTAGAGTATCTACATATGCAATTTTATTTGTAGCAATATTAACTTTAGTTGGTGGAATTGGTTCAGCAGTTGTATTCTTTATTCCAGCATTAAATATTGATACACTAATAAATTTTGCACAAATAGCTGTACAATCTTTATTTTTATAATGAGTAATATAGTTACAAAATAAAACCATTTTTTAGCAATTTAGTCCACTAATTGGACTAAATGCTACTTTTTTACAAAAATCTTCATAAAAACCCGAAATCTTCGTTTACTAAATAAATTTTAAACCTATAATTTGATATCATAATACGAAATCTAAATCTCAAAGAAAGGATAGCAAATGAGTGACCTAATAGAGGGTTATTTAGGGAAAACGGTAGAAGGAAGAAAGAGCAGACTTCCAGCAAAACTTGATTTTATTCAAAGTGTTACTGGAGGATTTTTAGCTTTATTTATGTGGGCACATATGATGCTTGTTGCATCTATTTTAGTGTCAGAAGAGTTTATGTATCAAGTTACAAAACTTCTTGAGGGAAGTTTTATATTTGAAGGTGGAAATCCACTTTTAGTATCGATAGTTGCAATTGTAATTTTTGTAATTTTTATTGTTCATGCTGCTTTAGGTATGAGAAAATTACCAGGTAACTTTAAACAGTACCAAGTAATAAAAGCTCATGCAAAAAGTATGAAACACGATGATACAAAACTTTGGTTTATACAAGCATATACAGGTTTTGCTATGTTCTTCTTAGCATCAATTCACTTATATGTTATTATG
This sequence comes from Aliarcobacter thereius LMG 24486, assembly GCF_004214815.1. Lineage (NCBI taxonomy): Bacteria > Pseudomonadati > Campylobacterota > Epsilonproteobacteria > Campylobacterales > Arcobacteraceae > Aliarcobacter > Aliarcobacter thereius. Next base: position 1,650,052 of record NZ_CP035926.1, on the reverse strand, counting down.
ACGCATCCAGATCAAATCGGACCTTATGAAAGTAGTGCAAGAGTGTGGGAAGAGTATATGTGGCCACTATATATTTTACTTTTATTAGCAGTTGAATTTCACGGAACAATTGGTCTTTATAGACTATGTGTAAAATGGGGTTGGTTTGATGGTGAAAATCCAAAAGCTACTAGAAAAGCACTAAAAAAATTAAAATGGGCTTTAACTGTATTTTTCCTAGTACTAGGTTTCGCTTCACTTGCGGCTTATATGAAAATAGGGTATGAAAATCATAAAAATGGTGTTGATAGAGGTTCATATAAACCAACTGCACAAATTATGAATTATGAATTAAAAACTAAAAGTGTTGGAGGAATAGCATAATGAAAATCATTTACTGTGATGCATTAGTTGTTGGTGGTGGATTAGCAGGACTTAGAGCTGCTGTTGCTACACAAAAAAAAGGTTTAAGTACAATAGTTTTATCATTGGTTCCAGTAAAAAGATCACATAGTGCTGCTGCTCAAGGTGGTATGCAAGCAAGTTTAGGTAATTCTAAAATGTCTGATGGAGACAATGAAGATTTACACTTTGAAGATACTGTAAAAGGTTCTGACTGGGGATGTGACCAAGAAGTAGCTAGAATGTTCGTTCATACTGCTCCAAAAGCTATTAGAGAACTTGCAGCTTGGGGTGTGCCTTGGTCAAGAGTTGAAAAAGGTACTAGAGAAGCAGTTATTAATGCTAAAAAAACAACTATAACTGAAGATGATGATAGACATGGATTAATCACTTCAAGAGATTTTGGTGGTACTAAAAAGTGGAGAACATGTTATACAGCAGATGCAACAGGACATACAATGTTATTTGGTGTTGCAAATGAAGCTTTAAAACATGATGTTGATATTAGAGATAGAAAAGAAGCAATTAGTTTAATTCACGAAGCTGGAAGATGTTATGGAGCAGTTGTTAGAGATTTAATAACTGGTGAAATTGAAGCTTATGTTGCAAAAGGTACATGTATTGCTACTGGTGGATATGGAAGAATATTTAAACAAACTACAAATGCTGTTATTTGTGAAGGTATTGGAGCCGCTATTGCACTTGAAACTGGAATTGCTACATTAGGAAATATGGAAGCAGTACAATTTCACCCAACACCAATTGTACCATCAGGTATTTTACTAACTGAAGGTTGTAGAGGAGATGGTGGTATTTTAAGAGATGTAGATGGACATAGATTTATGCCAGATTATGAGCCAGAGAAAAAAGAACTTGCTTCAAGAGACGTTGTTTCAAGAAGAATGATTGAACATATTAGAAATGGAAAAGGGGTACCTTCACCATATGGTCACCACGTTTGGTTAGATATTTCTATTTTAGGAAGAGAACATATTGAAAAGAACTTAAGAGATGTTCAAGAAATTTGTCAAATTTTTAATGGTATTGATCCAGCTGATGAAGGTCCAAAAGGATGGGCACCAGTTCTTCCAATGCAACACTACTCAATGGGTGGAATCAGAACAAAAGCAACTGGTGAGTCTCAAAACTTAGCAGGGTTATTTGCTTGTGGTGAAGCTGCTTGTTGGGATATGCACGGATTTAATAGATTAGGTGGAAACTCAGTATCTGAAACAGTTGTTGCTGGTATGATTATTGGTAACTATTTTGCTGATTATTGTTTAGAAAATGATGTAACAATTCCAACTTCTGTTGTTCAAAAATTTGTTGATGAGCAAGAAGCTTACATGGATGAGTTATTATCTTACAATGGAAATGAAGATATCTTCAAAATCAAAAATAGAATGAAACAACTAATGGATGATAAAGTTGGTATTTTTAGAAGTGGTGAGCCATTAAAAGAAGCAGTTGAAGAGTTAAAAGAGCTACTACAAAAAACTAAACAAATCAATATTAAATCAAAAGAAAAAAGTGGAAATCCAGAGCTTGAGGAAGCATATAGAGTTCCAAAAATGTTAAAAGTAGCACTTTGTGTTGCTAAAGGTGCAAGAGATAGAACAGAATCAAGAGGTGCTCATTATAGAGAAGATTATCTTTTAAGAGATGATAAAAACTGGTTAAATAGAACTCTTACTTCTTGGCCATCAAAAGATGCAATTGAACCAACTATTACATATGAAGCATTAGATATTATGAAAATGGAAATGCCTCCAGCATTTAGAGGATATGGTGCTAAAGGTATGATTATTGAGCATGATAACTCAGCTATAAGACAATCACAAGTTGATGAAATTAGAGAAAAAATGGAAACAGAAGGTAAAGATAGACATGAAATCCAACATGCTTTAATGCCATTTGATTTACCAATGAACTATAAAGAGAAAAATGAAAGAGCGGGAGATAAATAATGAGTACGCAAAACGGTAGAGAAATTACAATTTCAGTTCTAAAATATAATCCAAGAAGTAAGGTTTCAAAGCCTCACTTTGTTGATTATAAATTAGAAGAAACACCAGGTATGACTCTTTTTATTGCATTAACACAAATAAGAGAGTTTTATGATCCAGATTTATCATTTGACTTTGTTTGTAGAGCTGGAATTTGTGGAAGTTGTGGAATGATGGTAAATGGAAAACCAGCATTAGCTTGTAGAACACTTATAGCAAACTATCCAAAAGGAAAACTACAATTAATGCCAATGCCAGCTTTTGAACTAATCAAAGATTTATCGGTAAATACTGGTAAATGGATGGATAGTATGAGTAAAAGAGTTGAGTCTTGGGTTCATACAAATGAAGAGATTAACATTGCAAAAATGGAAGAGAGAGTTGAACCAAAAGTTGCAAATGATACATTTGAATTGGACAGATGTATTGAGTGTGGTATTTGTGTTGCTTCTTGTGGAACAATGTTAATGAGACCAAATTTTGTTGGTCCAGTTGGATTAAATAGAGTTGCAAGATTTGAAATAGATCCACATGATAACAGAACTGCTGAAGATTTCTATGAATTAATTGGAGATGATGATGGAGTATTTGGTTGTATGTCATTAATGGCGTGTGAAGACCATTGTCCAAAGCATTTACCTTTACAAGAAAAAATTGCATACTTAAGAAGAAAATTAGTAGCACTAAGATAATAATTTATGAGAGTTTTTCTCTCATAAATATATAAGAAAGTAAAAAAAGTTAAATATCATCTTTGGATATTTAACTTTTTTTATTTAAACCCCACAAAACTTGGAGAAAAAATGAGTTTAATTAGTGATTATTTTTTACTTTATCATGGATTAGTTTTTGAAGAAGAGCAAGAGTTAAATTATATAGATGATAAGCTAGGGAAAGATAGCTTTACTGTATTTGCATTAATACTTTGTGCACATAGAAAAAATTATACAAAATTTATAAATCTTGATTCTTTTAAAGGTCTTTGTAGGCAATTGGATATAAAAAGTCCTACAAATATAAATGAATTAAATCAAGTTCAATACTCAATTATTGATATAATCTCAAAAAATAGTACAAAAGAGAGCTTAGATAATCTTCATAATACTTTTTTATATTTAAAAGATGAGAACATAATAAGTAATGAAAACTACTCAAAGCTTACATCTTTATTTGATTATAAAGAGATAAAAACCACTAAAAAAGTTGATATAGAAGATAGTTCTAAGAAAATAGCATTTAAAGATATAAAAGATATATTAGAAAGAATCTTAGAAGATTTAAGAACTCAAATAAAAAATGAAGAGTTAAAGAATGATTTAGAAAATATTGAAACTTATTTAAATAGCAAAAAATTTTCTATTGGAATTACAGGTGTTATGAGTGCAGGTAAATCAACAATGCTAAATGCACTTATGGGAAAAGAGATTCTAGGAAGTGCAGTTGTTCCTGAAACAGCAAATTTAACAATAGTAAAACATAGTAAAACTCCAAGTGCAAAAGTATATTTCTGGAATAAACAAGAGTGGAATAAAATAGAAAATAGTGCAAATAGTTTAGAATCTATGAAAGAGTTTGTGGAAGAGACAAAAAGAGTTTTTGGGAGTGAAATAAATAACTATATTAAAGATGAATCAAAATTTGCTGATGTTGATATAAATAATCTTAAATCATATACATCAGCTGAACATAGTGGAAAAAAATGTAATCTTGTAAAATATGTTGAACTTGGTAGTGATTTGAAATTTTTGCAAGATGGAATAGAAATAGTTGATACACCAGGTCTTGATGATCCAGTTATTCAAAGAGAAGAGATTACAAAAGAGTATATAAGCAAGTGTGATATTATGCTTCATTTGATGAATGTTTCTCAAAGTGCAACTTTAAAAGATGTTGAATTTATAATTGATGCAGTTTTATATCAAAATATAACAAAACTTTTAGTTGTAATTACAAGAGCAGATACTGTTAGTAAAAAAAATCTTGAAGAAGTTATAAACTATACAAAAACATCAATACAAAGACAACTAAAAGCACAAAATAAAGATTCTCAAATAGATCATATTTTGAGTAGTATAAAATTTGTTGCAATATCTGGACATATGGCATTACTTCATAGAACAAATAGAGCAGATGAAGCAATAAACGCAGGATATACTCTTGAAGATACAGGAATAACACAAATAGAAGATTATCTATATGATTCTTTATTTGGAGAAAACTCACAAAAAGGTGATCTTCTTATACAGTCAGCAAGAGTTCAAATATTAAAATTATTAGAAAAACAAATTAATATTTTAAATTATGAAATAAAACTACTTGGTAAATCAAAAGATGAACTAGAAAAAGATTTAAATATTTTAAGAGATAAAAAGGCAAAACAAGAGAGATCACTATTTAGAATAAAAGAGGATATTAGTTTTTATAAGAATGATGCAAAAAACTATATTGATTCATTGGATACTTTTTTACAAAGTGAGCTGATTGATCTTCAAAATATAATAAAACAAAGAGTTTTAAATGATGTTAAATATAGTTTAGTAAAAGATAAAAAAAGATCAGATGAACAAAGAGTAAGAGTTATTATTCAAACTGCTATAAAAGATGGAATAATAGATATTATTAGAGATTATAGATATAAATTTATAAAAAAATCTCAAACTATTGGAGAACAATGTGAACAAAAATATCATGATTTTGGCTTTAGCATAGGACATAAAAATGATAATTTTGATGCAAGAGGTTTTTTTCAAGAGGATTTTAAAAGTGGTTTTTTAACAACAAGTTATGATGTTTTAATAAACTTAATTTTAAAAGAGACAAATAGTGCAAAAGAGTCAAAATTAAATGAACTTGAAAGAGAACTTCAAAATATTATAAAATTACAATTTTCTCCAATTGTAGAAGATTTGCAAGTAAAAGCAAAAACACTTAGTAAAAAACTAGTTGAAGAGTTCTTTAAAGTTTTAAATGCACCAGTTATTGCATATGAACAAAAAGTAAAAAGTGATGAAGAGATGCTTGAAAAAGAGCTTTATAATTTTAAAGAGAATGATGAAAATAGAGCTGAAAAATCAATTGAAATTCACAATAAGATTAAGAAATTGCAGGATACTTTAACATATATAAAAGGATTAAATCAATGAGTATAAATCTAAATATTTTAAAGAATTTCATAGAAGAGTATAAAGCACAAGATTTAGTTGAAGAGATAATATATGAAGATGGATTAGTTGGAGATATTAAAAAAACAATTGATAAACTTTTAGATGAGAAGTTTTTTCCATCAACAGAATTAAAAAATATATTAAATAAACAATTAAGAAGAGCTAGATATCCTATGGAAGTTGCTATTACAGGACAATTTAGTGCAGGTAAATCTACATTCCTAAATGCAATATTATCTAGAAATATTTTACCAACAGGAATAACTCCTGTTACTTCAAAAGTAAATTTTATAAATTATGGTGATGAATATAAATTAAAAATCACATATCATTCAGGAGCAACTGAATATGCTCCGATTGAAAGTATTGCAGATTTTACTGACCAAAGACAAGATGATATGAAAAATATCAAATATCTTACACTATATGCACCAATGCCAATTTTAAAAGAGATATCATTTGTAGATACTCCTGGACTTAACTCACAATCACAAAGTGATACCGATGTTACAAGAAGAGTTTTAAAAGATGTTGGTGGAATTATTTGGCTTACACTTATTGATAATGCTGGAAAATTGTCTGAAGCACAAGTTTTAGAAGAGTATATGGAGCATTTTAAAAATAAATCTCTTTGTGTTTTAAATCAAAAAGATAAATTAAGCCCTGAACAAGTTATAACAACTACAAAATATGTAGAAGATAAATTTAATAAATATTTTGCAAAAGTTGTACCTATTTCTGCAATAAAAGCTTTAGAAGGAAGAGCAAAAGAGAAAGAAGTTTTAATCGAAGATGAAAACAGAGATTTCATAAATCTTTTAAAAAATGAATTAAAATCTCTTGAAGATGAAAATAGATTTGAAAATCTTTTGAATGAACATAAAAAAACAATAGAGAAAATAAAAAATAAAGATACAGTAAAAAATACAGAACTTCTTGAAGAGTCAAATATACAAGAAGTTATTGATTTTATTGAAAATGTTATAAGACCACAAGCTTCAGAAGCTAAAGAGTTTGCAATTAAAAAAGATTTAAGATCTTTTTGTGATATTTTGATAAAAGAGTATGAAACAATTTTAAAAGTATATGATGCTTTGGTTGTAGTTTTAAATGAGCTAGAAGATAAAGTTTTAAAAGCATTTGATGAAATACTATCAAAGTATTCAAAAGAGCTTTTTACTATCTATAATTCTCTTATTTCAATTATGGAAAAGATTGCAAATGAAACATTTAAAAATATAAAAACTAAAAAAGCTGTAAGATTTGAAGAGAGCAAATCTATTTTAGGACAAAAAATTGAAAGAGTAGAATATGAAACTCTTTGGATAGATAGTGATTCTGTATATAAAGCACTTTTTTATGATGATCAAACAGTAGATAAGATGTTTAAAAAATCAATTAGACTTTTAAAAAATATTGAACTAGATACAGATGAAGCATTTAGAGATGTTTATAGATTAATTAGGAATGATGTTGTTAAGTGGCAAGAACCGTATGAATTAATGAAAAAAAACAGAGAAATAGCTTCTGATGTTGAGTTCTCAAATACAAGACACTTTGCAGCAAAAGTATATGAGAATGTTTTAAGAGAGTTTCATAAGGCTATTTTAGAAAATATTTCAGCACTTAGAAAGAAGTTTGCATATTTTAATGGAGCTTTATCTTATTCATACATTCAAGTAACTCAAGCAACAATTGCACACTTTGAACAACAAATAGTAGAATCAGAAGAGTTATATAAAAAAGAGCCTACAAGATTTTCAATTAATCATCCAAGAGAAGATGAAATAGTTGCAAAATTAAAAGCAAATTTTGCTTTTGAAAAGATTGAAGATTTTTTAACTTCAAAAAGAAATTATCTTTTCAAAATTATAAAATATTCAAAAGAACAATATTTGAATATAAATGAAGATAGAGTAAAATTTATACTAGATAAAAAAGAGCAATATTTAAATAAAATTGAAGATTTAGATATTGTAAAAAGTGAGGTTTAAAATGTTAAAAGAGATTTTAAATAGTGATAATTTTAGTGAAATAAGTACTAATAATATTCAAAATATTATTAGTTTACTTCTTGAAAAAAAGATATATTTTGGAATAGTAGCTAATCTTCAAGATATAAAATTTAATCCAGATTTACCAAAAGGTATAAAAGAAAATTTAAGTAATTTTTCTTTATTTTCATTAGCTGGATATACTTTTGAATCATCTTTTATAAAAGATGATAGATTGTTTTTTGAGGCAGGATTTGGTGAAAATAATTTTGGAAGTTTAGTAAGTATTCCATTTTATTCAATATTACAAGTTATAGTAGAAGAGAATATTGTTGCTATAAATCTTGTCGCAACACATAAAAAAGATATTAAAAAGAAAAAAGATTCATTTGAATTATTTAAAAATAATCCAAAAAATAAGAAGTTCTTGTAGGAGAAGATAAAGCTACTTTTGTAGCTTTATAAAATTATTTCTCTTTAGGAGCAAATTTAAATAATGCAGAACCCCAAGTAAGTCCACCACCAAAAGCATCAAAAAGTATTGTATCACCTTTTTTAAGTTTTCCTTGTTCATAAGCATAGTTCATAGCCATAGGAATTGAAGCAGCTGAAGTATTTCCATATTTATCAACAGTTACAACTGTTTGCTCTTCATTTAAATTTAAAGACTCTCCAACAGCTTTTATTATTCTATAATTTGCTTGATGTGGAATAAAATGAGTGATATCTTGATTTGAAAGATTATGTTTTTTTAGCATATTTATAACATCAGCTGTTAATGTTTTAACAGCAAGTTTAAAAGTTTCATTACCTTTCATAGAGATACAAGACATTTTTGCATCTAAAACTTCTTGTGAACATGGATGTTTACTTCCGCCACCAGCTGTTTTAATTAGGTCTTCATAGTTTCCATCACTTGAACATGAAACATCAATTATTGCTTCATTTTTATCATCTGTTGCACTAATAATCGCAGCTCCTGCTCCATCACCAAAAATAAAGCAAGTTGTTCTATCTTCATAATTTAAAATAGAACTATATTTTTCTGCTCCAACAAGAAGAATATTCTTTTTTAAACCAGATTCTATAAAAGCTTTTGCAATATTTAAAATATATACAAAACCAGTACATGCAGCACTAACATCAAATGCCATTACATCTTTTATACCAATTTTTGATGATATTAAACAAGCAGTTGAGGGCATACATAAATAATCAGGTGTAACAGTAGCACAAATAACTAAATCAATTTCATCTTTATTGATACCAGCTCTTTGAATTGCTTGTAATGCAGCTTTAGCACCTAAATCTGAAGAAGCTTCATTGTCTTCAGCTAATCTTCTTTCTTTTATTCCAGTTCTTTTTGTAATCCATTCATCACTTGTATCAATGATTTTTTCAAAATCAGCATTAGTCATAATTTTTGGTGGAATATAAGCTCCAATAGATCTAAAAGCTGCATATTTCATAATTTTTCCTTAATTAGTAGTACTTTCTGTACTACATTCTTCTTTAACAGAGTATTTTATTAATCTTTGTTCAATTATATCTTCTAAGTTTGAACTAGCAGATAAAAGTGCTTGAAATATTGCATTTTTTATAGCTTTAGGATTTGATTTCCCATGAGATATAATAACAGGAGCTTTTACTCCTAAAAGAGGAGCACCTCCATACTCTGCATAATCTACTCTTACTTTTAGATTTTTGAATACTTTTTGCATTAAAACAGCACCAGCAATCGAAATAAGAGATCTTTTTAAATTCTTTTTAATGATTTTTCCTATTGTATCTGCAACACCTTCTGCAGTTTTTAATAGAATATTTCCTACAAAACCATCACAAACAACAACATCAACTGTGCCTTTAAAAATATCATTACCCTCAACATTCCCAGCAAAGTTTGGAACTCTTTTTAGCATTTTATATGCTTCTTTAGTTACTTCATTTCCTTTACTCTCTTCTTCTCCATTGCTTAAAAGACCAACAATTGGTTCATCAAGTCTTAAAACAGTTTGAGCGTATGCTTGTCCCATAACAGCAAACTCAAATAAGTTTCTAGCATCACTATCTACATTTGCTCCAACATCCAATACTAAAGTATTTTGATTTTCACTTGTTGGCATAAGAGTAGCGATTGCAGGTCTTGAAACACCTTTTATTCTTCCAATTCTTAGAGTTGCTAAAGACATTGAAGCACCAGAATGACCAGCAGATACAACAGCATCAGCTTTTCCTTCTCTTACTAAATCAATAGCTTTATAAATTGTTGACTCTTTTCTTTTTAATGCATCAGTGGCATGATCATTCATACTAATTACATCTTTAGTATCAATGATTTCTATTCTTGAGCTAAAAGCAGGGGGAATTAGTTTTGATAAAATATCTTTATCACCAACAGCAAGTGCTGTAAAGTTGTTATTGTTTCTAATGGCTAAGATTAAACCTTCCATTATTGGTTCGGGACCAAAGTCCCCACCCATTGCATCTATTGCTATTTTAATCATTAGTTTTTATATTCACCAGTGTTTGGATTTATCATATGAGGCATTTTAAATGACCCATCACTATCTTTTACTGGTCTTTTTAATGTAATTTTATAGTGCGTTCTTCTTTTTGCTGCTCTTGAGTGTGACACTCTTCTTTTTGGTACTGCCATATTAATCTCCTTTTAAAATTCTTGTTCAAATATAGTAGAACTATTTTCACAACTATTGCATAAATAGTAATCACTTTTTATGCTGTTGATTTCGCTCTCTATTATAGAATCAAAGTCAATTACTTCATCAACTTCAATTACTAAAAAATCATCCTCAATACCTTTAAAAATTCCATTACTTATAAGAAGATTTAACTCTTCGTTAAGATTTATTTTAAGCTCATTTGGGCATCTAGAACAATCAACTGTGATTTCACCTTTTAGTTTTGCTTCTATTTTTACTAAAGTAGATGAAATTCTACAAAAAGTACCTTCAATTTTGACTGAATCAAAAGAAGTATTTAACTCTTTTTTATCTTGAGGTACTTTTTTAAACTCTATTTTCATTTAGAAATTAGCAAATTTCTCTTGAAGAGAAGAAGAATGCAATTTCAATTGCAGCATTTTCTAAAGAGTCACTTCCGTGAACTGCATTTGCATCAATTGATTCTGCAAAATCTGCTCTGATTGTTCCAGCAGCAGCTTCTTTAGGGTTTGTTGCACCCATTAAATCTCTATTTTTTGCCATAGCATTTGTTCCTTCTAAAACAGATACTACAACTGGTCCAGAAATCATAAATTCAACTAAATCTTTGAAAAAAGGTCTACTTGCATGAACTGCATAAAATGCTTCTGCATCAGCTTTTGAAAGTTGCATTTTTCTTGTAGCTGCAATTTTTAATCCAGCTGATTCAAATCTATCTAAGATTTTTCCAACTACATTTTTTGCAACTGCGTCTGGTTTGATTATTGATAGTGTTCTTTCCATCTTTAAATTCCTCTTTGTTTTTTTAGTCGCGGATTATATCTAAAAAAGTTATAAAAAAGCAAGTTATCTCATATTAATCAATAACTGCATCACCAACTTCACCTCTATCTTCTTTTTCTATTTTACTAGAACCAACTTCATCCCAAACTATACAGCCTTCTGTTGGACAGGCATCAGCACATGCTGGTGCATCATTATGACCAACACACTCTACACATTTATCTTTATATACATAGTATACATCTTCACCAGTTGGATTATCATCATTATCAACTATTGCACCAACAGGACATTCATCTAAACATGCATCACAACTAATACATGTATCAGTAATTAAAACTGCCATAATATTCTCCATAAATTTTTTTGAACAATAACAAACAATATATAAAAAGAATATAAAATCTAACTAAAGATAATTTTTATTAATTGCAAATCTTTTTCATATTTAAGCTAAATATAAAAAAAAGATGTTAAACTTCCACCCATAAAAATTATTTAAAAAGGATAAAAAATGTTAGTTACAAAAAAAGCTCCAGATTTTACAGCAAAAGCTGTTTTAGCAGATGGTACAATTGAAGATTTTAATTTATATAAAAATATTGGTACAAATGGTGCAGTACTATTTTTCTACCCAATGGATTTTACTTTTGTTTGTCCATCAGAAATTATTGCTTTCTCACATAGAATTAAAGAGTTTGAAGAGAGAGGAATTCAAGTAATTGGTTGTTCAGTTGACTCTGAGTTTTCTCACTTTGCATGGAGAGAAACACCAGTTGAAAATGGTGGAATTGGAAGAATTAAATATCCATTAGTTGCAGATATTAGTAAAAAAATATCAAAATCATTTGATGTATTATTTAACAAATCAGTTGCTTTAAGAGGTTCATTTTTAATTGATAAAGATGGAACAGTAAGACATGCTGTAATCAATGATTTACCATTAGGAAGAAATGTTGATGAAATGATTAGAATGGTTGATACAATGCTATTTACAAATGAGCATGGAGAAGTTTGTCCAGCTGGTTGGCAAAAAGGTGATGAAGGAATGAAAGCAGATACTGCTGGAGTTGCTGAATATCTATCTAAAAATAGCGAAAAACTATAACAACAATTTAGAAAAGAGGTATTTTTACCTCTTTCTTGACAATTTAAAAAATATTAAATAAAATTACACTTCACTTTAAATATAAAGCTACAAATACTCAAAAAATACTACATTATTAAATATGTAAACTAAAAGGTAAAAATCCATATGGAAGAATCTAAAGAAGAACAAAAAGTAAGAAACAGTAAAAAAGCGAGAACACATGTTCCAGTAGATGGTTATAAAATCGAACAATTAAGAGAGTTACCATTAGAAACTCTATTAGATATTGCAAATGATTTAGATGTTGAAAACCCACAAGAATTAAAAAGACAAGATTTAATGTTTATGATTCTTGCATCACAAATTGATGCTGGTGGATTTATTTTATTTACAGGAATTTTAGAGATAAAAGATGGTGGTTTTGGGTTTTTAAGAGCAATAGATGGAAATTTCTCTGATACATCAAACGACTCTTATGTAAGTGCCACACAAATTAGAAAATTTGCATTAAGAACAGGAGATATTGTAACAGGACAAGTAAGACCACCAAACAAAGATAGTGAAAAATATAATGCACTTCTTAAAATAGAAGCGATAAATTATCTACCTGTAAAAGATTCAAAAAACAGACCACTTTTTGATAACTTAACTCCTTTATATACTACTACAAAATTTAAATTTGAATTTGATTCACAAAAACTAACAGGAAGAGCTCTTGATCTTTTTGCACCAATGGGAAAAGGACAGAGAAGTTTAATTGTTGCTCCACCAAAAACTGGTAAAACAGAACTTTTAAAAGAATTAGCTCATGCAATTTCTAGAAATCATCCAGAAGTTACTTTAATGGTTTTATTAATTGATGAAAGACCCGAAGAGGTGACAGATATGCAAAGAAGTGTAAAAGGAGAAGTATATAGTTCAACTTTTGACTTACCTGCACAAAATCATGTTAGAGTTGCTGAAATTGTAATTGAAAAAGCAAAAAGACTTGTAGAGATGAAAAAAGATGTTGTAATTTTATTAGATTCTATTACAAGATTAGCAAGAGCATATAATACAGTTACTCCAAGTAGTGGAAAAGTTCTTTCAGGTGGAGTTGATGCAAATGCTCTACACAAACCAAAAAGATTTTTTGGAGCTGCAAGGAATATAGAAGAAGGTGGAAGTTTAACTATTATTTCAACAGCATTAATTGATACTGGTTCAAAAATGGATGAAGTAATTTTTGAAGAGTTCAAAGGAACTGGAAACTCTGAAGTTGTATTAAGTAGAAATGCAGCAAATAAAAGAGTTTATCCTGCTATTGATATTGTAAAATCTGGTACAAGAAAAGAAGAATTGCTTCTTAGTGCTGATACTTTACAAAAAACATGGATATTAAGAAATGCTATGAGTGAAATGGATGAAGTAGATGTTCTTAAATTCTTATACCCAAAAATGCAAAAAACAAAAAATAATGATGAGTTTTTTGCTTCAATGAACGAATAAAAAATCTTATAAACAACTTAAAAATGTAGATAAAAGTAAAATATTTTCAGAAATGTGAATATTTTACTTCTAATTTAAATAAAAAAGAATAATTTTCTGATATAATGTATCTCCGAAATTTTAACCAAAGGAAGGAAGATGGCAAACCTAAAAAACATTTTAGAGTACTTAAAAAGAACGAGTCCAGCTCAGAATGAGTTTCATCAAGCTGTTGAAGAGGTGATACACTCACTAGAACCACTATTTGAAAAATATCCAAAATATAAAGAGTACAAAGTTTTAGAAAGGTTGCTTGAACCTGAAAGACAAGTTATGTTTAGAGTAACTTGGATAGATGATAAAGGTGAAATACAAGTAAATAAAGGTTATAGAGTACAATTTAGTTCAACTCTAGGACCATATAAAGGTGGATTGAGATTCCACCCAAGTGTAAATACAGGAATTATTAAGTTTTTAGGTTTTGAACAAATATTTAAGAATGCATTAACTGGATTACAAATTGGTGGTGGAAAAGGTGGAAGCGATTTTGATCCAAAAGGTAAGAGTGAAAATGAAATTATGAGATTTTGTCAAGCTTTTATGACTGAACTATTTAGACATATTGGTGCTACAACAGATGTTCCAGCAGGAGATATTGGTGTTGGTGCTAGAGAAGTTGGATATATGTTTGGTATGTATAAAAAACTTGCAAATAAATATGATGGAACATTTACAGGAAAATCTTTAAAATGGGGTGGATCATTAGCAAGAACTGAAGCAACTGGATATGGTTGTGTATATTTTGCAAAAAATATGTTAGATGCTAGAGGAGAAACACTAAAAGGTAAAAGATGTGTAGTTTCTGGTTCTGGAAATGTATCTATATATACAATTGAAAAACTATATCATGTTGGAGCATTACCAATTGCATGTAGTGATTCAAGAGGAATGATTCTTGATGAAGAGGGAATAGATTTAGATCTATTAAAAGAGATTAAAGAGAATCAAAGAGCAAGATTAAGTGAATATACAAAATATAGAAAATCAGCTGTTTATACTCCTGTTGAAAATTATCCAAAAGATAGAAATGCTATTTGGTCTGTTCCTTGTTTTGCAGCCTTCCCAAGTGCAACTCAAAATGAGTTAAATATTGAAGATGCGAAAGAACTTATCAAAAATGGATGTTTTTGTATAAGTGAAGGTGCAAATATGCCATCTACAACAGAAGCAGTTGAGTTTTTTGTAGATCAAAAAATAGCATATGGACCAGGTAAAGCTGCAAATGCTGGAGGAGTTGCTACATCTCAATTAGAAATGGCACAAAATGCAGCTATGATTAACTGGACTTTTGAAGAAGTTGATACAAAATTAGAACAAATTATGTATGGAATATTTCAAAGAGTTAGTAAAACAGCAGAAGAATTTGGAGAACCTACAAACTTTGTATTAGGTGCAAATATCGCAGGATTCAGAAGAGTTGCTGATGCTATGCTTGAACAAGGTGTAGTGTGATAAACTTTATCTAAGGGATTTGTCCTTTAGATATTTTTAATAAATAATTTAAATAAATCTTCATAAATACTTCTAAATAATTAAATCATAAATTAGCATCTTGTTATTGTTTTTCTGATATAATTTTGCCAAAAAATTTATAAGGCAAAGCTTGAGAGTTGGACTTTTTGATTCTGGAATAGGTGGATTAACTATATTAAACACTATTGTTAAAAATATGAAGAATATAGAGTTTTTTTATATTGCTGATACTCTTTTTGCTCCATATGGAGAAAAAGATACTAAAGAGATATTAAAAAGATGTGATGATATAACAAACTATCTAATCAATGAACATAAAATAGATATTTTAGTAGTAGCTTGTAACACAGCAACATCTATTTCAATAAATTATTTAAGAGATAAATATAAATCTTTACCAATTATTGGTGTTGAACCAGCTTTAAAACCAGCAATTGAATATTCAAAAACAAAAAATATTGCAATTTTAGCAACACCATCAACTATAAATGGAAGTAAATATAAAGAACTTGTAGAAAAATTATCAAATAATCAAAAATTAAATCTATATCATATAGCTTGTAGTGGATTAGCAAAAAAAATTGAAGAAGCTGATATTGAAGAGAATAGTTTAAATCTTTTTTTAAAAAACTACCTAGAAGAGTTAAAAGATAAAAATATTGATAGTGTAGTTTTAGGTTGTACTCATTATCCAATTATAAAAAATAGTATAAAAAGTTTCTTTGAAAATGGTACAAAATTATATGATTCAGCAGATGCAATTGCAAAGAGATTAAAAGAGATAACAAAAGACAAAATTCAAAGTGAAAAAGAGCAGAGAGTTACGATTTTATACAGTAGTAAGATAAATTTTGATATGGTAAATATAATTTTAAAAGATTGTAAATATGATCTAAGAGAGTGTAAAATATGAGTGAAAATAGTATAGAAAATAGAGTTCTTGCTCTAAAATATAGACCAAAAAGATTTGAAGATTTAGTAGGACAAACTACTATTTCACAAACACTATCTTTGGCATTGGATTTAAATAGGCTCTCACATGCATATTTGTTTTCAGGACTTCGAGGAAGTGGAAAAACAAGTACAGCTAGGATAATGGCAAAATCATTACTCTGTAAAGAAAAACCAATAAGTAAACCTTGTGAGGTTTGTGAACATTGTGTTAGTGCAAATGCTGGAAGACATCTTGATATTATTGAAATGGATGCTGCTAGTAATAGAGGAATTGATGATATTAAAGAGTTAATAGAGCATACAAAATATAAACCAAGTAGTGCAAGATTTAAAGTTTTTATAATTGATGAGGTTCATATGCTTACAACTCAAGCATTTAATGCCTTATTAAAAACTTTAGAAGAGCCACCAGGTTTTGTGAAATTTATACTTGCAACAACAGATGCTTTAAAGCTTCCTGCAACTATTTTAAGTAGAACACAGCATTTTAGATTTAATAAAATTGTAGAAAATGATGTTGTAAAACATATAAGTTCTATTTTAAATAAAGAGCAAATAGAGTACGAATTACAAGCTTTACAAATTATTGCAAAAAGTGGACAAGGAAGTTTAAGAGATACATTAACTTTACTTGACCAAGCTATAATATTTTCAAAATCAAAAATAGATCTTGTAAGTGTTGTTGATATGTTAGGATTGATTGATCCACTTATTATGGACAATATTTTTAAAGTAGTTCTAGAAAATAGTGATTTTAATCCTTTAATTGAAACATTACAAAACTATGAAGCAAATCAGATTTTAAATGAGATGTCAAACTATTTAAAAAATGCAATGCTTGAAAAAGATAGTAGATTTAATACTATTTTATATGAAAGATTTTTTAGAATTCTTGGAGAATCAAAATATCTTTTAACTCTAAATAGTGATGATACTTTTGTAATTATATTAACTTTTATGAAGCTAATTGAAGCAACAAATTTAAAAACAATAGATGAAATTTTAAATCAAGTAAATAATATAAAAGTAAGTGAACAAGAGATAATAATACAAAAAGAAGAGCCAAAAATAGCTAGTGTAAGTATAGAAACTCCTATTATTGAGAATAAAGAAGAAATAAAAATAGTTGAAAAAGAGCATATAGAAGAGAAAATAGAAAATATAAATAAAGAGCAAAATATACAAACAGAAACAACAGATTTTGATGATGTAGTTTATGAAACAGTAGAAGATGAAACAGATATTTATGAAGACAAATACCATACTTTAATAGAAAAACTATATGATAGAAGTCATGAACTTGGAGATTGTTTTGAAAGAAACTTTATTTATAATGCATATTCAAATGATACTTTATACATTATCTCATATGCAAAAGATCAAGAAAGAGATTTCTTATACAAACATTTTGGACTTATAAAGACTTTTATAGGAGATGTTTTTGGATTAAATACAAAAATAGATTTTAAAAAGGAAGAAGCCACCATAAGTGGTGAAGAGAGTAAAAAGAATTTAAATGAAGAGATAGAAGAAAAAGAGAATAAAGTTTTAAATGAAGAAGAGTTTTCAAATCCTTCATCTTGTGTTGCAAGCTCTTTAGAAACAAAAGATGAAACATTAAGTCAAAAAGAGATTCAGGTAAAAGAGTTATTAACTGAACCGATGATTGAACAAGCAAAAGAACTTTTTGATATAAAAAAGATAGTTGTAAAGCCAAAAATTTAAAAAAGGATTGAAATGAGAATTATAATAAAGTTAGCACTTGTTTTTGCTATTTCTAAAAGTTTTTTGTTTGCAAATGAACAATTAGTAATAGAATTTGAGAAAAATAGACTTGAAAGAAATCCCGAACTTATTGTAAATAGTATTAAGACTTTTTATATTAAAAAACTTGATATTAAAGGAAATTGGAGTGCATATATTTTAGATGTAAATGTAGATTTAAAAGATAAAAATATGAGTGTAAAAGATATATTATTTTCAAATGGAGAAGTTGTTACTTCAGAGCTTTATGATATAAATAGTAGAAAATCTTTACAAGAACAAGCAAGTCCAGATTTAAATGACTCTTATTATGATGAAAATAAATTAATAGCAGGAACTCATGGCGCTAAAAACTCTTTAGTTGTTTTTTCAGATCCACTTTGCCCATTTTGTCAAAGATATATTCCTGAACTTATCTCTTATGTAAATAAAAACAGTGAGAATATAGCTTTATATTATTACTCTTTTCCTTTGGTTCAAATTCATAGAGCATCATTGGATTTATCAAAACTTATTGAAATAGCAAAAGAAAATAATAAGAATATTGTAGAAAAGGCATATAAAGTAAATTGGAATAGATATTTTGATCCAAATAGTACAGATAGTAAAGTTATTCTTGATAGTTTCAATAAAGAGCTAAAAACTAATATAAAAGTAGAAGAGTTAAAAGCAGAAAAATATCATAAAATTATAGAAAAAGAGGTGAAAATGGCAGAAAACTTGCTTGTAAATGGAACACCTACAATTTATATAAATGGTAAAAAAGATAGCACTAAAGAAGCTTATAAAAAATTAAAATAAGGAGAAAGTATGCAAAAACTAGTAATTGCTACAAGAAGAAGCCAACTTGCACTTTGGCAAAGTGAATATATAAAAGCTGAGCTTCAAAAATATTATCCAGATATGATAATTGAGTTACAAGAGTTTGTAACAAAAGGGGATAAAATACTTGATGTTCCTTTAGCAAAAATTGGTGGAAAAGGACTTTTTACAAAAGAACTTGAACTCGCTATGCTAGAAGGAACAGCACATTTAGCTGTACACTCACTAAAAGATGTACCAACACAGTTTGAAGATGGATTAGTTTTAGCTGCTGTTTCAAAAAGATTTAATCCTCAAGATGCACTTTTAAGTAATAAATATAAAAGTTTGGAAGAGCTTCCTAAAGGTGCAATTATAGGAACTACGAGTTTAAGAAGAAGAATGGCTTTAAAAATATTAAGACCAGATATTGAACTTAAAGATTTAAGAGGAAATATAAATACAAGAATTGCAAAATTAAATGCAGGTGAATATGATGCAATTATTTTAGCTGCAACAGGAATTGAAAAACTAAAACTACAAGATGAAGTAAAATATTTTTCTGTAATTCCAAGTGATATTATGATTCCATCAATGGGACAAGCAACTTTAGGAATTGAAACAACAGATGATCCAAAGATTATTGAAATTGTAAAAGTTTTAAATGATAAAAATGCAGAGATAGAGTCAAAAATAGAGAGAGGCTTTGTAGATAAACTTCAAGGAGGATGTCAAGTTCCTATTGGAGTAAAGGCTACAATTTTAGATGAAAAATCTGTAAAAATAGATGCAATAGTTGGACTTCCTGATGGAAGTGAATATATAAAAGATAGTAAAATTGTAGATATAAACTCTTTTGAGAGTGCTGGAAGAGATTTTGCAGATGAGTTTATAAAAAAAGGTGCAGTTGAGCTTCTAAAAAGAGCTGAAATGATGGCTTTTAAATAAATGATATGAAAAAGAATATTATCTATGAATATGAAGAAGTTCCAGAAAGCTTAAAAAGTCATATTCTAGCTAATATCTCTCTTAGAAAATTTTTCACTTTTGATTGGAAAGATTTAAAAGCAAAGCAATATTGTGGAATTTTAAATTTTGACAATCAAAATTTTTATATCTTGCCTAAAATTGCAAATCGTAATGATGAAAAAGATGCAGAACAAAATCTAAATATATTTATCTATATGTTGATGTATGCTTATGATGTAAAACTATCAAATGAACAAATAGCAAGTTGTCAAAACCAAGAAAATCATACAATCTTAGAAGTTTTTGTACAAATGTTTGCTTTAAATATTTTAAATGAATTAAAAAAAGGTTTATATAAAGAGTATTTAACTAAACAAGATAATCTTCCAGTCTTAAAAGGAAAATATCTAATAAATGAAAATCTAAAATATAATTTCACTAAAAACAAAATTTATTGTGAATATGATGAATTTAGTGAAAATAACAGTTTAAATCAATTCTTTTTATATGTTGTAAAATATCTTCAAAAGTTTGTAAAAGATAAAAAACTTCTAAAACAGTGTGAATTAATCTTTGATGAGGTTGAATATAAACAAGTAGATATAAATAAACTTGAAACTACTAATTTTGATAGATTAAATCAAAGATTTAAAACAAGTTTTGAAATAGCAATTTTACTTTTGAAACAATCTATTCCTTTATTTAGTCAAGATAAAAAATCATTTGCTTTTTTATTTGATATGAATATATTGTTTGAAAAGTTTATAGCTAGAATTGTAAAAAGCTTAGATGATGATGCAAAAATACAAAATCAAGATAAATTTGGAGATTTAATACTAAAACCAGATATTATTTTGGATAATCAAAGAATAGATACAAAATATAAAAAATTAAATAGTTTAGATGACTTAAAACAAAGTGATAAACTTCAAGCTTTTGCTTATGGAATAAATTATGAATTTAAAAATGTAATGCTTTTATATCCAAAACATTTAGATAATATAAAATATGATTTAGTTTTAGGGAAAGATGATAAAAAAGTTGAGTTAAAAATAAGATGTATTGATTTAAACTATGATAAAGATGGTTTTGATGAGTATATTTGTGAAATTAAGAAAAGAGTTGAGGAGCTATTATGAGTATAAAAGAAGATTTTAAAGATTGGTTAAGAACAAAAGTAGATACATTAGTTCCTTTAAGTTCATATCCAAATGCTTTATCAAGATTAATACCTGATAAATTAACTAGTATAAATGAAAATATATATGGTGATTTATTTGATTGTTCAAATATAGAATATCTTGATAAATTATATAAAAGATTATCTAATGGTGGGGATTTACATAAATTTAATGCAGAAACTCAAAATAGAGTATCAAGTGCTGCAGTTGGAAAATATATAGAATATTTAAAATTATTAATTGGTAATACAAAGATTGAAAAATATAATTATATAAAAATAAAAAATATAATGCTTTATGGTGCTCCTGGTGTTGGTAAAACTCATAATTATAAGAGATTAATCACTATGATTGAAGATGGTAATAATGAAAAAACTATCTTTGATACTATTTCTAAGAATGAAATTACAAATGATTTTGATGATTCAATTTTTGAAACGATAAAAAACGAAAAAAGAATAGAGTTTGTAACATTTCATCAAAGTTATTCTTATGAAGATTTTATTGAAGGATTTAGACCTAGTGAAGAAGATGAAAAAATTGTTAGGCAAGATGGAATATTTAAAATAATTTCAGATAAAGCAAAAAAGAATTTAGAGAATAGTCAAATCCCTAAACAAGAATATAAAATTGATATAGAAGAACTTATCCAAAAATTTACAAATTATGTTCAAGATTTCTTAGATAATGAAAAAGAATTTTTTATTGATAAAAAAGTTACTATTAAAGGTATCAATAATAATAATGCTTTTTTACTTGGAGGTTCAATAACATCTGCACAACGACTTACACCAGATATAATAAAAAGGGATTATATAGAATTTAAAAACGGAAATATAAAATCTTATGAGGATGTAAAACCAACTTATGAATCTCAAAGAAACTTTCATGGAAATGCAAGATACTATTTTATGATTTATAATAAAATTTCAGAATTTGAAAAAACATTAAATATTAATTCAATACAAAAACAAAATGAAGAACAAAAAAACTTTTACATAGTAATTGATGAAATAAATAGAGGAAATATTTCTAAAATTTTTGGAGAGCTTATAACACTTATTGAAGAAGATAAGAGAGATGCTTATGAAGTTACACTTCCATATTCAAAAGAGAAGTTTAAAATACCTTCAAATCTTTTTATTATAGCTACTATGAATTCAACTGATAAATCTATTGCAACTATTGATATAGCTTTAAGAAGAAGATTTACATTTTTAAAAATGAAACCAAAAGAAGAGTTAGTTAAAAATGAAAAAGCAAAAGATTTAATGAAAGAATTAAATAATCATATAAAAGAAACAATAGGCAAAGATTATAAATTAGGGCATAGTTACTTTATGAAAATAGAAAATGATGAAGATTTAGAGTTTGTAAAAGAGTATAAAATTAAGCCTTTACTTGAAGAGTATTTTTATGGGGATGAAGAAAATTATAAAAAAGCAATATCAATCTTAAATATAAAAGAAGATAACCAATGAACATAGAAAAAATAAAACAAAGAATACAAAAATTTAGTGATGATAGAAATTGGGAAGAATTCCACAACCCAAAAAATCTAGTTATGGCATTAAATGGAGAAGTAGGTGAGTTAAATGAGATTTTTCAGTGGTTAAATTTTGAAGAGTCTATAAACTTGCCTGAAGATGTAAAAGAGCATACAAAAGAGGAAATTGCAGATATTGCTATCTATCTTATAAGAATTTGTATGAAGCTAGAAATAAATCTTGAAGATGCAATATTAAATAAGATGACAAAAAATGAAGCAAAATACCCAAGTGAAACATCACAAGGTGGAAGCAAAAAATATAGTAAAAGTAGAGAAAATAGATAAAAGTTTATAGGATAAATTATATAAACTTTACAGATTATTTCGTATAATGATTTGGAAACAAAAATTTCAAATCAAAACTAAGGAGATAAGATGAGAATAAGATTAGAAGATTCACTATTTTGTTTGGTTGATGTACAAGAAAAACTTTTCCCACATATTGGAAATAAGGAAGAACTGGAGAGAACTCTTCCTATTTTGGTAAAAGGTATGAAAGTTTTAGGTGTTCCAATAATTGTAAATGAGCAGTATAAAAAAGGAATAGGTGAGACAATTCCTCTTTTAAAAGAGCTTGTAAGCGAATATTCAAGCTATGAGAAAACAACATTTTCAGCTTGTCAAACACCAGATATTTTAAATGCTATAAAAACTAGTGGAAAGAAAAATATCATTGTTGCAGGGATAGAAACGCATGTTTGTGTGCTTCAAACTTGTATTGATATGATTGAAAATGGTTTTAATGTTATTTTAGTTACAAATTGTAGTGGAAGTAGAAAAAAACTTGACCATAAAATGGCTATAAAAAGATTGATTCAAGCAGGAGCAATTCCTACAACATATGAATCAATTTTATTTGAATTAACTTTAGATTCAAAAAATCCAAACTTTAAAGCAATTTCAGCACTTATAAAATAGATAAAAAAGAGAGTAAATTTCTACTCTCTTTATAATTAATCTTCTTCAATAATAGCTTTTTCGTGATATCTATTTAAATCAAATAGTCCAAACTCTAAAGGATTTGATTTTCTAAACTCTTCTGTGAACCAGTCATAAATTTCCCAAAATTTTGGATTTGCTCTATTTATAGCAAATTTTGAAATATTTTTTACACAAGTATCACTATTGTTAAATCTCTTAATAGCATTTAAAAAATCTTGAAACTCATTTTGTTTTACAATTAAAAATATATTTGGATAAGAGCTAATAAACCCTTCAATAAAATCTATATCATCTTTGCTTGGATCTAGTCTATCTTCTTCTTTAAACATTAAAGCAACATTGTCGTGCCATCTATTTATAACCATAGAGTAAATAAGATTTTCTCCGTTGTTTAGCTCTATTTTTATTAAAGCAGTATTTGCTTCTCTGTCTGTAAAATATTTTGTAATACTTTGTTTATTTGGTAAAGATAAAGATCTAAAACCTTCTTCTATCTCTTTTTTATTTTTATATGAATTTCTTATATCAACAGAGATATCTTTATTGTAAATATAGTTTATTTTATCTTCTTTAGTATTTGTATATTTTAGTATTTTTGAAATGAGTTCTTCTTTGTAGTTGCTTGAACTATATTTTATTGCTGTTTCATTATTTGATGGAGAATATATAGTTATATATTGAGCTAACCATCCAATATACCAAGAGTTAAAGTAGTTTTGTCTGCTGTTTTTTGGTAAAAATTCTAAGAAATTACTTTCTCCTTCAACTCTTAATCTATCCATATGAGTTCTTACTAATAATTGATGAGCTGTATTACCAAATACATCAAAACCAGCGACTAAAGAGTAATAAATTCTTTCTAAAAGTGGAAAGTCAATTACCCACATAGTTTTTGGACTACTTCCTAACGCACCTTTATGTAAAGATGCAGTATCAAAATGTTTATAAACAGTTAAAATAGAGTCATTATTAGGACTTTTTCTAAGATATTCAAGTTTCATTCCATTTGGATAGTATTTATTATAAATTTCCTCTTTATTCTTATTATATGCTCTAATCTCTTTTTCATGATTTAGGTTTTTAAAAGTTTTATATAAAGTTGGATCTTCTCCTAATTGATTAGGTATTTCTAAATTATGTAAATTTTCTCTTAAAAAGAAATTATCTCTAATACTTAAATCATATTTTGGATCCATAAAAGCTACCCAAAAGTGATCTTGAATAACATTTAAAGCAATTTGACCTTTACAAACAGGACCTTTTATAAAATTATTTATAATAAAATATACATCTTCTAAAAGAAATTTATATCTACTATCTGCTGGAATTTGTTTAAATATTTCAAGTGCATTTGGTGCTTTTGTTTTGTCATAACTTGGCATATATGGTTTTTCATCCCATATTCTATTTATAAAAAGTTCATTGTAAAGTTTGAGTTTTTTATCATCAATTTTAAAAGGCATATGAGTTTTATGCACAATCGTTTGTTCAAATTTCTGAATTCTATAATAAAACTTTTCATCTATTTTATCATAAGGAAAAACAGTTGGAATAATTTCAGGCTCAAAAGGTGCAGCAGTTTTTGAACGAATTATTTCAAAAAAATGACCACTTTTTTCATCGAAATATATATGAGCTAAAAATAGATGTTCATAAATATATCTTGCTGTTACTTGATGCTTTATTGATGGATTATTTAAAAAATCTTCAAATTTTTTAATCTGCTCTTTTTCAAAATTATTTATAACATTTTTCTTTGTATCATTTGTAAGACCATTATCAAGCCAATTCATTAGGATATTGTATTCATTTTTTGATAATGCAGGAAAACCATAAGGCATAGCTTTGTGAGGATTATCATCAAAATAATCTTCTAATTCTTCTTGGTTTTTTACACAAGAAATTTCATCTGTTTCAGGTGAGTAATTTCCTATTAATTCTGGATTTAACTCTTTTTGGAAAAGATATTGCATCATTATTGATTCATTATTATCTAAGTTTTTATCAATAACCGAACTAAACTCTTTTTTTCTCCAATCTTCTGTTGTTTTTGCATCAATAAAAAGTCTAGTAGGATCAGCAGCTCTAAGTCTTGTATCATAAACTAAAGCTTTACTAGCTCCTCTATCAAGTCCTTCAAAACTCTCAAGCTTTAATTGGCAAGGTGAATTGTAGCAAGAGTGACAAGATACACATCTTTTATCTAGAATTGGTTTTACATCTTTGCTATAAGAGAGATTTCTATCGATTTTATCATATTCAACAGGAGTTAATGGTTTGGAAGAACAACCAAAGAATAAGAAAGAAAATATAACTATTAGTAAAATTTGCAAACGCATTTTAAATCCCTTTATTTAAATCATATTTTATATTATACTCAATTTCATTTAAAGAGCTTTTTGCTAATATTCCAAACTAAAATGAAAGGAAAACAATGCAACACTTAATAAGAACTTCTGATTTTACAAAAGAAGAGATATTACATGTTTTTGATGAAGCAAGAGAGTTTAAAAGAACTAAAAATAGTAAAGTTCTTGAAGGTAAAATAATTATAACACTTTTTTTTGAGAACTCTACTAGAACAAGAAGTTCTTTTGAAATTGCAGCAAAAAGATTAGGAGCAGAAGTTGTGAATCTTGATGTTGGAACATCTTCACAGAAAAAAGGTGAAACGATGTATGACACAGTTTCAAATATAAATGCAATGCAACCAGATGCAATTATTATAAGACATAGTGAATGTGGACTTCCAGAGAGTTTAATTGGATATGTTGATTGCCCAATTATAAACGCAGGTGATGGAAGACATTCTCATCCTACTCAAGCATTTTTAGACCTATTTACAATTTATGAATATTTTGAAGGACAAACAGATGGTAAAAAAATAGCTATTGTTGGAGATGTTAGAAATTCAAGAGTTGCTGGAAGTAATAGAAGGCTTTTACCAAGGTTTGGAATAGATGTAAATTTAGTTGCTCCTGATTGCTTTAAATATGAAGGAGATGAGTACAAACAGTTTGATACAATATCTGAAATTATAGATGATATGGATATTGTGATGAGTTTAAGAAGCCAATTAGAAAGACACAATATTACATATTTTGAATCACTTCAAGAGTATGCAAGAGATTTTTGTATAACAACTGATTTAATGGAAAGAAAAGAGTTTTTACTTCTTCATCCAGGACCTGTAAATAGAAATATAGATATAAATGATGATGTTTTAAAACATCCTAGATGTCAAGTTTTAGAACAAGTTACAAATGGAGTTGCAATAAGAGCTGCAATATTAAAAAAACTAATACTAAACTATTGAAGGCTTTTGTAGATAAACTAAACTTATATGGCTCTAATAAAGAGCCATTTTATTTCCTAATATCTTATGATTTAAATGAATTTTATATAGAAAAATTAAAAGAAAACAATCAAAATATCAAATTTGAAATAGATGCTAATAGTTTACAAAACAGTTGTATAAAAAAGTACTATTTAAATAAATATCCAATATCTTTTTATGAGTATAAAGATAAATTAAACACTGTTCTAAATGAGATAAAAGATGGAAACTCTTACTTACTAAACCTAACAAGCAAAACAAAAATTGATACAAATTTTAGTTTAGATGAAATTTATGAAAATGCAAACTCTTTATTAAAGCTTAGAGTTAAAACAGAGAAAAATGATTTTGTATGTTTTTCACCTGAAAAATTTGTTGATATTATTGATAATAAAATCTATACATATCCTATGAAAGGAACTATTGATTCAAGCATAGAAAATGCAAAAAATAAATTAATGAACGATGCAAAAGAACTAGCAGAACATACGATGGTTGTTGATTTATTGAGAAATGATTTAGGACAAATTGCAAAAGATATAAAAGTAGAAGAGTTTAGATATATTAGTAAAATAAAAACAAAAGAAAATGAACTTTTTCAAACAAGTTCAAGAATAAGTGGAAAGCTTGAAAGTAATTGCTATGAGAATCTTGGAAATATATTTGAAAAACTTCTTCCAGCTGGAAGCATAACAGGAACTCCAAAAAAATCAACTATTGATATTTTAAAAAGAGTAGAAAACTATGATAGAGGTTTTTATACAGGAGTTTTTGGATATTTTGATGGAAAAATATTGCAAAGCTTTGTACTTATAAGATATATAGAAAAAATAGAAGGCGAACTGTTTTATAAAAGTGGTGGTGGAATTACAGCAGATAGTGATGTAAATCTTGAATACGAAGAGTTAATAAATAAGGTTTATTTACCTTTTTAAAGGAAAAAGATGTATTTTGAAACAATCAAATGTGAAGATTTTGAAGTTTTTAATTTGAATTATCACAATAAAAGAGTTGCGAAAACTATTGGAAAAAATCTAAATCTTCAAGAATATATAAATCCAATTTCAGATGAACTTTTAAGATGTAAAGTTATCTACGATGAAAATGAGATTATAAGTGTGGATTATTTTCCTTATAAAAAAAGAGAAATTAAAAGTTTTAAATTAATTTATGAAAATGATATAAACTATTCAAAAAAATATCTTAATAGAGAAAAAATAGATGAACTTTTCCTTAAAAAAGAATCTTGTGATGAAATTATTATTGTAAAAAATGGAGTTGTAAGAGATACCAGCATTGCAAATATAGCTATATTTTATGATGGATATTGGATTGTTTCAAAAAACTCACTACTTGAAGGTACAACGAAAACTAGACTTCTTGAAGAAAAAAATTTAGTAGAAAAAGATATTAGTGTTGAAATGTTAAAAAAAGCAGAAAAAATAGCTTTGTTAAATTCAATGATTGGTTTTGATATTATAAATGAATTTGAAATAAGTGATTAAAAAAGAGAAAAATCTCTTTTTTATAATTTAAGGATTAAGCTTTTTTTACAAATTGAGTAAGAATAACAATTTTAACACCATTAACTCTACCTTCAATTTGTCCCTCTTCTTGACCTAAAGTTATATTTCTTACAGTTGTTCCTCTTTTTGCTGTAAATCCAGCACCTTTAACCTCTAGATCTTTAATAATACTTACACTATCACCAGCATTTAAAACAACACCATTGCAATCTTTTTGTACAATAGAGTCAATAGTATTTAATCCACTATTCGCCCATTTTAAAGTTTCATCATCAAGATAAATCATATCAAGTAATTCTTGATTATTTAGTTTTTTTAACATTCTATAAGATACGACTTGAACAGCAGGAACTTCACTCCACATAGATTCGCTTAAACAAAACCAATGGTTTGGATCTACTTCGCACTCTTCTTCTAGATGAGATTTACAAGTTTTACATGTTAAAATAGATTCATCAATAGTTTGATTACTAGGTGCAACTTCATAAACATCTAAATCCTCTGTATTTTTACAAAGTTCACAACTATTATTTGCTCTTTTTAATAAATCTTCTAAAATTCCCACAACATTCCTTTTTAATATAATTTTATTGATTATACCATTGTAACTTGATATATATCATAAATTTTCTTTTACAAATTTACTAAGATAAAGCTTTACAAATTTGGAGTTTATATAAAATGAATTTTTTTTTAAAACAGTTTAAAAAAGTTAATCAAGAAAAATTAGATAAAGAGAATTTAATTTGGTCTTGGATTGGCTCATTCTTAGGACTTATTGCAATATCTTTTTTTCATAGAGATTTTTTAGAAGATGGTGATTTAACTCTAGTTTTAGCATCATTTGGAGCAAGTGCTGTTTTAATTTATGGATCTGTAAATTCTCCTTTGGCACAACCAAAGAATTTAATTTTTGGGCATATAATTAGTGCAATTATTGGAGTAAGTTCATATAAATTATTTGGAGACAATTTACTTCTAGCTTCAGCTCTTGCTGTGTCTAGTTCTATTTTAGCAATGCAATTAACACTTACTTTGCATCCTCCAGGAGGAGCAACGGCATTAATTGCAGTTATAGGAACACCACAAATCCATGAACTAGGATATTTATTTGTAATAGTTCCTGTTTTTAGTGGAGCAATTATTCTTTTTTTAATAGCATTTATAGTAAATAATATTCCTAAAAATAGAGCATATCCAGAGAGCTATAAGAACTATTTAAAGAGACATTATAGAAGATATAAAAGAAAAAAACTTAAATCAAAAAAGAGTTAGAATTAATAGCAATACTGATATACTTTTATAAAATTTTTTAGAGTAGGAAAAAATGAAAGATATAGAAAAATTAGATAAAGAGTATGTTCTTCATACTTATGCAAGAAATTATGTAAATTTTGTAAAAGGTGAAAATGCAACACTTTATGATAATGAAAATAAAGACTATATAGATTTTACATCTGGAATCGGAGTTACAAGTGTTGGGCACGGAAATAAACAAGTAGCAAAAAGAATCTTTGAACAAGTATCAAATTTAACACACACTTCAAATATTTATGCAATAGAACCACAAGCACTTTTAGCAAAAAAAATCAAAGAATTAAGTACTTATGATGTTAGAACTTTTTTTGCAAATAGTGGAGCTGAAGCAAATGAAGGAGCTATAAAAATAGCTAGAACATATGGACAAACAGCATTTGAAAATAAAAGATATAAGATTATAACTTTAGAAAATTCTTTTCATGGAAGAACTATTACAACTGTAAAAGCAACTGGTCAAAGCTCATTTCATCAGAGTAAATTTGCTCCATATCCTGAAGGATTTTCATTTAATGCAATAGATGATGTATATAAAGCAATAGATGATGAAACAGTAGCAGTTATGATTGAATTAGTTCAAGGTGAGGGTGGAATATTACCTTTTCCTAAAGAAAAGATTCAAGAATTAGCTAAGTTCTTGAAAGATAATAAAATATTATTAATAATTGATGAGGTTCAAACAGGAGTTTATAGAACAGGTGAATTCCTAGCTTCAAATGTATATGAAATTGAGCCTGATATTATAACTTTAGCAAAAGGTTTAGGTGGAGGAGTTCCTATTGGAGCTGTTATGACAAATCTAAAAGATATTTGGGGTGCTGGTGACCATGGAAGTACTTTTGGTGGTAACTATTTAGTTACAAGTGCTGGATTAGAAGTTTTAGATATTTTAGAAAAAGAGAAAAATAGTGGAAAACTTGATAAAACTATTGAGTATTTTGTTGAAAAAATGAATGATTTATATGAAAATAATCAAAATATATTTATAGCAAATGTTGGTTTAGGATTAATGAGAGGATTAAGAGTAAAAGATGCTGATACTTTAACAAATCTAATAAAAACAGCATTTGAATGTGGAGTTATGGTTTTAAAATCTGGAAACAATACTTTAAGATTTTTACCTGCTCTTACTATTTCAAAAGATGAGATAGATGAAGGGTTTAAAAGACTTCAAAAAGCTATAAATAAAATAGCATAAAAAAAGAGGCATAAAGCCTCTTTAAATAAATTAGATGAATATAGAATAAGGTATGCCTCAATTAAACTAACTATTAGAGCTTTATAACTATAAAGTTATATTCTTTAAATTTTCGATCTCAAAGATAAATAATCTGGCTCCCCATAACCCAAAATTAACAAAAATTTAAAACAAAATAACAAGTTTTTAAAACTATTTCCTTGTTCTTAATCTCTTGGCGAAAGAATTATAACTAAGGATTATGTCAATTAAATGTCAAAATTATTTTTGAAGTAAAAAGAGTGTAAAATAAAGACTTTTAAAGGAGAAAATATTGCTATGAGGTTGCCTAAATCATCAACGATGCTATTTTTTAATATTTTAATATTTTTAAATATAATAATCGCCGGATATATAATAATTTATGAAAATCTGAAACTTAATAATGAAAAGAATCAAGAGATACTTTTTTTTCAAATTAAAGAAAAGAGTTCTAGTTTACTTACAAAAATTTTACAAAAATATCATAATAAAAAAGATTTTATAAAAAATAAACATTTAGAAGCAATTAGTTTATATAAAAATGCTAATGATATTGATGATATAAAAACTATCTTAGATTCAAACAATAAAGATAATTTTGAGATTTATATTTTAAATGAAGATTTTGAAATAGTTGATAGTTCAAATTTTAGTGATATTGGATTTAGTTTGAATTTATTAAAAAAACAGTTTTTAAAATATTTAGAAGATAGTGCTGTTGGAGTAACTATTCCAGAGTTTTCTCATGAACATTTAAAGTTTATAAGTTATTCTATTTCAAAATTAGATGAAAATAGATATTTTAAAATGAGTTATAATTATAGAGGACTTTCAGAAGATTTAAAAGAGATTCAGGATTTAATAAAAAGTGAAAAAACTATCAAAACATCTATTGCATATATAAAATCAGGAGATTATATAGGTAATTTTGCTTTTAAATCTATTCCTTCTTATAAACAAACTATAAAAGAGCTAGAAGGAAGATTAAAAAAGAGTGATGAAATTTCTACTCTTTTAGGAGATAAAACATTTATAACATTTCATAAAGAAGAAGATGGAATACAATATCATGTTTATAACTCTGTTCAAACAAGTTCAATTTATAATGATGCTAAAATTTTATATTGTATAGTTTTTGATGATAATAACTTTTTTAGAAATGTTTTATATCTAAAAGCTGTATCTTTTCTTGCATTTATAATTGGTGCAAGTGCCATATATTTGACATATAATCTAAGAAATACAGAATTGCTATTAAACTATAAAGATAAATTTATAGCTCACTCTATTCATGAAATAAATACTCCTTTATCTATTATTACAATTAATACTCAATTAAGAGAGAAACTTTATGGAAGTGATAAATACTCTTTAAAAATAAATGGTGCTTTAAGAACTTTAGAAAACTCTTATGAAGATATGACTTTTTTACATACAAAAGATAAGATAGAGTATGAGTTAATAGATAATAATCTTTTAAAAGCACTAGAAAGTAGAGTTAGATATTTTGATACTATTGCTCAAAGTCAAAATAGAAGTATTGAAATTATTGCAGATAATACACTTTTTCTTAAG
Organism: Aliarcobacter thereius LMG 24486; assembly: GCF_004214815.1. NCBI lineage: Bacteria > Pseudomonadati > Campylobacterota > Epsilonproteobacteria > Campylobacterales > Arcobacteraceae > Aliarcobacter > Aliarcobacter thereius. The sequence continues at coordinate 1,617,819 of NZ_CP035926.1, read as the reverse complement.
ATGAGTAAAATAGAGTTAAATAGATTAATTGATAATAATATTTCAAATGCAATAAAATATTCTCTTATGGGAAGTACAATAAAAATATATTTAAAAGGAAATGTTTTAGAGTTTCATTCAGTAGGGCAAAAAATAGAAAATCCTAAAAATATATTTATAAAATATAAAAGAGAAGATAAAACAACAGGTGGTCATGGTTTAGGACTTGCTATTGTGAGTGATATTTGTAAGAAATATGATTTTAGAATTGAAGTTGAAAGTAGAGAAGTTAATATATTTAGATATATTTTGGGTGAGGATAGTGAAAAGGAAGAAAAATGAGAATATTTTTATTAGAAGATGATTTTTCTTTAAATGAATCTATTAAAGATATGCTTGAGAGTGAAGGATTTAATGTAGATAGCTTTTATGATGGAGATATGGCTTATCAAAGTATAAGTAGTGATTATACTTTATATATTTTAGATATATTTGTTCCAAATTTAAATGGAATAGAACTTATGGATAAGATTAAAAAAGAGAATAAATTAGCAACGGTGTTTATAATGAGTGCAAATATTGATATAAATATGATTGAAGAAGCTTATAAAAAAGGTTGTGATGATTATCTTAAAAAACCTTTTAATATACAAGAACTTTTATTTAAATTAAAAAAATATCAGGATAAACAAGATAACTTTATGTTAAGTGAAGGTGTATATTTTAATATTATTCAAAATAAACTTATATGCAATGATGATGAACTAGAACTTACAAAAAGAGAAAAACTTTTTATAAATCTTTTAATATCAAATCAGGGTAAAAATGTAAGTTATGATTTGATTGAAGAGTATGTTTATGATGGTGAATTTAAGAGTATTGATGCGATAAGAAGTTTGGTAAAAAGGGTTAGAAAAAAGTTACCAAATAATATAATAATTACAAATTTAGATGAAGGATATTATATTAAATAGAGCTAATTAAATTAGCCCTACACAATCTTTTATAATCTCCATTTTTGCTACTGCAATTTTTCTAGCTTTACTAGCTCCAAACTCTAAAATATCACGAACCTCTTTTTTATTATTTAAGAAATACTCTCTTTTTTCTTCATAAGGTGCGAAATACTCATTTATTTTTTCAAGTAAAGTCATCTTAAAATGACCATATCCCTCACCAGCAGTCTCATATCTTTGTCTTAAATTTCCTAATTCATTTTCATTCATAAATAGTTTTGAAATAGAGTAAATATTACAATTTTCCCACTCTTTTACTTCATTTAGCTCTTTTGAATCAGTAACTATTCCCATAACTTGTTTTTTTCTATCTTTTAAAGATGTAAACATATCAATTGTATTGTTGTAAGATTTTGACATTTTTGCTCCATCTGTTCCTGGAACTGTTGCTACTATTTCATCAACTCTTGCTTCTGGTAGAATAAAAATCTCTTTAGAGTAAGCATGATTAAAAGAGTTTGCAATATCTCTTGTCATTTCAACATGCTGAATTTGATCTTTTCCAACTGGAATAATATTTGAATCGAAAAGCAAAATATCTGCTGCCATTAAAACTGGATAAGAAAATAATCCATGATTTGCTTGAATACCTTTTGAAACTTTATCTTTATATGAGTGAGCTCTTTCTAATAATCCCATAGAAGTATGATTTGATAGTATCCAATATAGTTCAAGAACTTCTTTTACATCGTGTTGAATCCAAAATGTTGATTTCTCTGGATCCATTCCTAAAGCTAAAAAATTTATAGCTGCTTCATAAGAGTTTTTCTCTAACAGCTCTTTACTTCTTACTGATGTTAAAGCATGATATGAAGCTAAAAATGCAAAAAGTTCACCTTCGTTTTGTGACTCTATCATTTTTTTTATCATACCAAAGTAGTTTCCTATATGTATTGTTCCTGATGGTTGAATACCTGAAAAAATTCTCAAATCAAAATCCTTATTTTTTGTTTGGATTATATCAAAAGTAGCTAAAACTTAAATGCTTGATATATAATTTTTATAAGCTTTGAAATCTTATTTTGCTAGAATTCAAAGAAAAAAAGGTAAGTAAATGGAAATTAGTCTATTTTTAAGTTTTCTAGGATTTTTCTTTACAGCTATATTATTTGTAGTTGTATTTTTATATTTGTATACAATTGTAACTCCTTATGATGATTATCAACTGATATTCAAAGAGAATAATATTGCAGCAGCTTTAGGTTTTGGAGGAGCTATTATTGGTGTTTCTATACCACTTTTCTCTGCTTTAGAAAACTCTGTTTCGTATTTTGATTTTGCTATTTGGGGAGCAGTTGCTATTTTGATTCAACTTGTTTTTGCATTTGTTGTAACAAGAGTTGGTGGAAAATACTCTTTTAATGATAAAATTTCACAAGGTGTTATTTCTGTTGGTATTTTGATGGCATTTTTATCTATTTCTATTGGATTATTAAATGCTGGATCTATGAGTTATTAATCTTGGATTTAAATCCAAGATTTTTAAAAAAGTAAAATTTTAAATCCAATTAATATTAATATTTTTCTGAATATTTTAGATATATAATAAAAGTTATTGAAAGAATACAAAAGAGTTCAAATATAAACATTGTTTTAAAGCCAAGATTTGAAACAATTATCCCTGCAATTACAGCAGAAATTATTCTAGTAAATGAAAAAATACTTGATTGAATTGAATAATCTATTGCTCGTGACTCTTTCCTTGAATAGTCCATAATCATAGAAAAAATTATAGCTGATGATAAAGCAATAGCTAAAGCTATAAAAGTAACACTTATGATTAGATAATAAAATGATAGATTAAAATGTTCAATAAAAATTAAAAGGCTTGTACTAAAAAGATTAAAAAACATAAAAATAATAAGTAGATTTTTTTTTGAAAACTTCTTTCCAATATAGTTACTTAAAGATCCTCCTAAAATAGCTATGAAACTTCCATAAATTCCAACCCAAATAGCTACATCATCTGGTTTTATACCTTTGTGAATCAAATATGGTTTCATAAATACCCAAAGAGAACTTATTGAAACAAAATAAAAACTTAAAATAAAAATCCAAATACCAATGTCTTTTTGTTTGAAAAAAGTGATTATAGTTTTTGAAGAGATTTTCTCTACACATATTACTTCATCACTTTCTTCTATAAGATACAAAGCAATTAGTGAAAAAAGAACCAAAAGAGCCATTAGAATAAAAGTTAAATTCCAGCCAAGATGATTAAAAGTAAGTAAAAAGATTCCGCCTCCTAATAACGATGCCATACTATAAGCACTTATTTTATAACTTCCTGCACTGATTCTTTCTTTTACTTTAAAAGTTTTTATAGCCAAAGCATTTAGTGGAATATCCATAAAAGTAGATATAAATGAAGTTAGTAAAATAGCTATAAAAATATAATAAATATTTTCTTCTAAAGATAAAAAACTAATTATAGATAAAAGTAAAATATATAATATGCCTATATAAAATGTCCATTTTTTATAATGTTTTTTTTCAAATACTATTTTATCTATTGGGGGAGACATTAAAAACTTAAATATCATTGGTAAACCTGCTAATTGAAAAATCCCAATTAATGAAGCATCAAAACCTTTTATTTGTAAAATCATAGGAAGACCCATCACAAAGAAAATAATAGGAGTTAAAATTGCTGTAAATAAAATTGAAAATAAGATATTCTTTTTTGTTAATTGATTCATATTTATTTCCTACAAATATGGATTTGACTTGGAGTCATAGGTGTTTTATATGTTGTGTATGAATTTATTGATTTAAATCCAACTTCTTCAAATATATCAGATAATTCCATAGGTTTTAAGATATTTTTACCTTGCATATTTAAAGATAGAAAATAGAAAAAACTATCTTCATCAAGGCTATTTTTTGTATCAATTTCTACATGGCAACTTACTATTATTCCATTTGGATTTAAAGCATCATAAATTTTTTTTATTACTTCTTTCTTATCTTTTAGGAAATAAAATATATTGCTACACCAAATCAAATCATATTTTTCTCCAATATTATCACTTTGTATATCTCCACTTAAAACTTTTACACGATTTTCTAAACCATACTCTTTTATATGCTCTTTTGCAACATTTGTAACTTCTTCATAATCAAATAAAGTTGTTTTTAGTGTAGGGTGATTTTTTGTAATTTCTAAACCAATAATCCCTGATGCACAACCTAAATCCAACATAGTTTTAAAAGAGTTGAAATCTTTTAGATTTTTTATAATATTAAGTGCTATTGGAGAGATAAGATTTTTTTGTTCTTGTTTTAAAAACTTTTTTGAAGCATCTGCCCAAAGTTTTGCTATTTTTATTTCTTCTAGCTCTTTTTTTTCTTCAAACATTGATTTCATCATTTTTTTACCATTTTCAGCTAGCTGTTTTCTATGTAAAAAAACATCACCACAATATGAAGAAGCTCCATAAATAAAAGATTCTTTAGCAAATTTTGTATTGAGATATTTGTCTTGATTTATGTCCAAAAGTTCCATAAAAACTAAACTATCTAATAATATTTTTGTTTTATGTTCATTTATATTTATTTTTGAAGAGATTATAAAAATTGTATTTATATTCTCTTCTATTAATTTAAAGATTTTTAACTCCAAAGCTAGTTCTAAAATCTCGGTTTTTTGTTGAGCTAACAGTAGTGATAAATAGTTGTTTATATTTTGCATTTAAAATCCTTAAAATCTATAAGCTAATTTGATACCAAACTCTTGTTCTGGTCTTAAAATAGTTGTTGTTCCACTAAAATATGCACCTATTGCATCATAGTTTTTATCAAATAAATTATTTACATAAAAATATATATCAAAATTATTTGCTTCATAACCAATTTTTGTATCAACTAAGTTATAAGCTTTTTGATAGTTTGTATTTGCCTTATCAAAATAAGTTTTTCCATATCCATTAAAATCAATTCTTGCATATAAACCATTGTTTGCTCTATATTGAGCTCCTAAATTAAAATTATATTTTGGAGCAAGAGGATTGTAATTTCCACTATAATCTCCTGCTATATCACTAAATTTATCAAAAGTTGTTTTATTTAAGCCTCCACTTACAAATAAACTTAATTTATTTGTTACTAAACCTTCAATTTCTAACTCTAGCCCTTTTGAAGTTGCAGTTGCTGCATTTACCATATAAGTAGTACCAAGCATGGGAGTTTCTTCTACTTGCATATTTCTTATGTCCATATAATAGACATTTGTGTTAAATTTTAAACGATTATCAAAAAACATTGCTTTATATCCAAGTTCATAAGAGATCAAATTTTCCTCATCGTATGCTTGTACTTCTGATGTAGCAAAAGGGTTAAATCCTCCACTTCTATACGCTTTTGCTATTGTAAAATAGCTCATTTGATTCTCATTTATATTGTATTGAGCTCCAATTTTTGGAGAAATACTGCTATAACTATTTTCTAAATCAATAGTTGTGTTTTTTACTTGCATCTCTTTTTTTTCTTTGTCATATCTAATTCCTGCACTTAAAACCCAGAAATTATTTAAAGGATGAATGATATTTGTAAAAATTCCTATACTTTTAGAACTCATATCTTGAGGATTTGCAAATCCTGTTGGATTAAAAGGTGCAAATATTCTTACATATAAGTCATCATCTTTTTTATCAAAATAAATTCCTGAAGTTAGTTCTGTTTTATTCAATATTGTTTCATATCTAAACTCTTGAGAGATTGTATTTAATTCATTGTTTTTATAAATATGTCTTAAAGTCAAAGGGGTAAAATCTGCATCTACTATTGCTTTATCTTTGTACTCTTTTTTTGTAGTTATAGATTTGATTTTAGAGTTTTCATCTATATTATAGTTTACATTTAAAGCAAAAGTTGTATCTTTTGGAGTAGAACTTCCTTTTAAATTTGAACTAACTTCTTTTTTGTTATTTGTTGAATTAACCCAGTTGTGGCTACCATTGTCTTCTTTATGTATTGATGATATTAAAGAGATATCAAGATTATCTGTTGGAGTTGTTCTAAGGACTAATTTTCCATAATCACTTTTTTTCTCATTTATATAATCATTTGTAAGAGTGTTTTTTATAAATCCATCTATTTCTTTATGATTATAAGCTATACCTACATAAAACTTATTTTTTATTATTGGACCACTTACATTTAATCCAAAATCTCTTCTTCCATTATTTCCTATTTTTGAAAAGAGTTTAGTCCTTAATTCATTATTAGGTTGTTTTGTGATGATATTTATAACTCCTGCTTCACTATTCTTACCATATAAAGTTCCTTGTGGTCCTCTTAAAATTTCAATTCTTTCAATATCACTAATTGCATCATCAAAACCAAAGGTACTTGTAGTAGGAATTCCGTCAACATAGAGCCCAACAGGAGTTGAATAAGATAGAACATTTCCACTTATTCCTCTAATTGAAGGAACTATTAAGCCTTCTTGCCCTGTGTTATAAAGCATTAAGTTTGGGGTATATTTTGCAATATCTTCTAAACTATCAATAGATTTATCTTCTATTGAAATATCATCAAAAGCAGATATTGATATAGGAACTTTTTGGATATTTTCCTCTTTTTTTTGTGCAGTTACTTTAATACTATCTAAAGTTGTAATTTCATCTTTTGCTAATAAATTATTTGATAATAAAATATAAGCTAAAAAAGAAAACTTTAGTGAATGAAATTTAAGCATAATGTTTCCTTTAATTTAAAATTAATTTTCTTTAGTATACACTCTAGAATATTGATAATCAATACTAAAATGATTATCTAAGGTTTTTTTTCTATTCTAAAGGATTAAAATGACAAAAAGATATTTAAAGGATTTGATTAGTTTAAATATAAAGAATAAAAATAATATTATAAAAAATAGTTTCCCAAATAATTTTGGAACGGATTATATGGAAAAAATAAATATTCAAGATGGGATTCTTTTCTCAAAAATAGAATATAATTTATTAGAACCTGTATATTTAGAAGCACAAAAACAAAATGAACGAAAATTTGTAATTACTATATCACTCAAAGGAAATTCTGACTATATAAATAATTATGATAAAAGAATAATACCTTTTAAAGAAGGTTTTACCACAATAACATTATTTGAAAATACAGAAGGATTTAGAAAATTTAAAGATAAAGAAATAAATCAAGTTAGATTAATATTAAGTGAAGATTTTTTATTAAGAAATTTCCAAAAGAGTATAGTTGAAAAATATTTTTATAATAAACAAAGATTACAACTATTAGATTTTAATTTGACTTCAATTGAATCTCAATTTTTATTAAATGATATATTAAATTGTAAATTAATTGGAGAATTAGCTAATATTTATAAACAAGGTAAAGTTCTTGAATTATTATCTTTAGAAATCTTAAAACTTGAAAGAAATAAAGATATTATATTTCTTGATGATTATGATAAAAATGCAATTTTGAAAGCTAAAGAGATTTTATTAGATAACTTACAAAATCCTCCATCTATAATCTCTTTATCAAAAATGGTACACTTAAGTGAAGTAAAGCTGAAAAAAGGGTTTAAGCAACTTTATAAAACTTCTCCATATAAATTATTATTAGCTTATAAAATGAACATAGCAAAAAATCTCCTTCAAAGTGGAGAATATAATATTAATGAGATAGCTTTAAAAGTTGGCTATAAATTTGCAAATAATTTTACAAATGCTTTTTTTAAAGAGTTTAAAATTAGACCCAAAGATATTTTAAAAAAGTAAAATTTTAAATCCGATTAATATTAGAATAACTCCGCCTAAAATTTCAGCTTTTTTTTCATATTTCACACCACCACGGCTTCCAATATAAACACCAAGATAAGAGATAATAAAAGTTGTGAAACCAATTATAAATAGTGATAAATAAATATTAATATTAAATAGATGTAAACTATATCCAGCTGCCATAGCATCTAAGCTTGTAGCTATTGCTAAAGTAAACAATACTCTATTTGTCAGATTAAAATCTTTCTCTTCTTCATTTTTAAAAGCTTCATAAATCATTTTTAAACCAATTAAAAGAAGTAAAATAAATGCAATGATTTTGTCATAGTTTAGAATATAATCTTTTAAACCAATATTTCCTAAATAACCAATAAAAGGCATTAAAGCTTGAAAAAATCCAAAGAAGATAGCTACTTTTAAAGCAATTGTTTTCAAATTTGATCTATTTTTTATACCTATTCCAATAGCTACTGCAAAAGCATCCATGCTTAGTGCAAATGCTAAGATTAAAACTTCTAACATACAATTCCTCTTTTTTTAAATAAGAGTGAAATTATAACTAAAATAGCAAAAATGAAACTAAGCATCTAAATTATTTAAATGCTTAGTTAATTTATTTTTTAGAATTCATATTTAAGAGCAAATTTATAATCTCTCCCCATTTCGTATCTATAAATATCAGCTTGATTTTTTGTAGATATTGTTGTAGCTTTTGCGTATTGTTTATTTGTTAAGTTATTAACAGCAAAGAAAAAAGTCCAATCTTTTAATATATATTTTAAGTTTATATCATGAGTTACATAACCAGCTCTATTTATCTCATTGTTATTACTATCTAAAATATCTGTTTTTGCAACTGCATTTAAAATATAATTTATAGTAAAATCTTCTGATAAATCAACTGCACCATTAAAAATAAACTTTTTACTATCATAGCCTCCAACTCTTCTTATATTTTGGTCTTCATTATAAATTGTTCCATTTGTATCCATATTTTTTGCATTTGTATCAATTTGTGTATAAGCAAATGATGTTGAAAAAATATCGTAGTTGTATATAAGTTTTAGTTCAAAACCTTTTGATTTAAACTCATCATCTCTATTATAAATATCTTCTAAAGTTCTTCCTCCTTCACCACTTCCACCACCAATAGCACCTGATACTATTAAATCTTTTAATTTCGTTTGAAAAATATTTGCATTAAAAGATAGATAATCATCACTTAAAAAAGTATCAGTTTTATTATATTTATAACCAATTTCATATCTATTCGATTTTTCGGCTTTTAAATCTTTTGAGTAAGTTGAATCGATTTTTGTATTTAGTTCCCATGTAAAAGGAATGATTCCACTCATTCTACTAGCTTTTCCATAGTTTGCATAAATTAAAGAGTTCTCTGTGGCTTCATAATCAATACCAATATTTGGAGAAAAAGTATAATCACTTTGTTTTCCAAGTCCAGTTTTAAAAGTATAGTAGTCATATCTTAATCCATAATCAAGCCCTAAAGAGTCAATTGTAGTTCTATTTTGAATAAATAAAGCTTTGTTTTCTGAATTCAAATCAGAGTATTTTGTAACAGCTTTATCTAAATTATGTGCTTCAAAACTACCATTTCCATGCTCTTTTTGATAATCAGCTCCAATGGATACTCTATTTGTTGTTGAAGATATATCAAAATCAAAGTGATTTTGAACATTTAATCCAATATTTCTATTTTCGTATTCTCTAGTTCCATCTAATTTCTTGTTTAAATTATTTTTTGGTTCTTTTCTTTCCAAGCTTATATCTGTAAGATTTAAATTTGTATTTAAATTTATTAAATTGTTTGGATTATATGTATGATTTAAAGTGTAATTTGTAGTAGTTGATACTATTTTCTCAAGTTCTTCAGGCTTTGGTCTATACTCAGTTCCTCTCCATCTTGTATCACCACTATTTTCATTTTGGTTTATTGATAATCTTAGATCATGATTATTTGAATTTAGTAAACTTATTTTAAATAGATAATCTCTATCTTTATATTCACTTCCTATCTCTTTATTTTTATTGGCATCTTTATAATCATCACTATTTAATCCACTAATACTAAAATAAGCTCCTAAGTTGTTTTCAAAAACTGAATAAGCAGTTGTGCTTCCATATTTTTGATTTGCATTTGTGTTGTATCCTGTTTTTAAAATAACTCCAGAATTTTTATTATGTTTAATAAAATCTTGTGCATCTTTTGTACTTATCTCTATACTTCCACCAAGAGCTTGACCTTTTGAAGCATCATTAGATGTTTTTATATTTACAACTTTTAGTAAATCTGGATTAATTCCAAGTTCATTACTTCTATGTTGAAACATATTTTTACCCTGTTTTGCACCGTCTAGTGAAATATCAAAATTTGAACTTTCTAAACCTCTTAAATAAACTCTTTGTACATTTATAGCTCCACCACCAATCTCAATAGATGAGTGATTATCAAAAATCTCTTTAAATGAGTTTGCTTGATTTTGTTCAACTTTTTCCAAATTAATATCAATTGGATTTGTGCTTATACTTTTTTCTTCTATTTTTACTTCTTCTAAGATAGTTGTTTCTGAAAATAGAAGATGAGGTAGTAACAAAGAGTAGATAAATATCTTGGCTTTAGTATTTGTTTTCATAATGTTCCTTTTATAATAAAAAATTATGCAACTAAGTTGCAAAAGAGAAATATTATATAAATGCAACTTAGTTGCATCTTAACTATTTCAGTTTTATTGCTAAACTTTTTTGATATAATCGGCAAAAAATTAGATAAAGAGACAATTATGATAGATATAAAACTACTACAAAATGATTTTGAAAAGATTAGCCAAGCTTTACAAAAAAAAGGTGTAAGTAATGAACTTTTAAATAGTTTAAAAGATTTAGCCCTAAAAACAAAGCAAAAAAGACAAGAGATGGAAGATATAACAGCTTCTCAAAATCTTCTATCAAAAGAGTTTGGAAGATACAAAAAAGAGAATCTCGATATTGGGGAACTTCAATCAAAGATTAATGCTTTAAAAACTCAAAAACAAGAGATGGAAGATGAAGTTAGAGATTTAGAAAATGAATTAAACTCTATTATTTTAGGTGTGCCAAATACTCCTGATGATAGTGTTCCAGTTGGAGCAGATGAAAATGAAAATATTGTTTTAGAAGTTATTGGAGAAAAACCAAAATTCTCTTTTCCTGCTAAAGAGCATTGGGATATATCTTGTGATTGGTTAGATTTTGAAAGAGGTGTTAAATTAGCAAAATCACGATTTACAGCTCTTAAAGGTGAGGGTGCAAGACTTGAAAGAGCATTGATAAACTATATGCTTGATTTTAATAGACAAAGAGGATTCAATGAGTGGTATGTTCCTTTTATGGCAAACTCAAATACTCTTTTAGGAACAGGGCAACTTCCAAAATTTGAAGATGATTTATTTAAAATAGAAGGGGAAGATTTATATTTAATTCCAACATCAGAAGTTAGTCTTACAAATCTTTATAATGATGAAATATTGGATAAAAAGGAATTACCTTTACTTCTTACATCTTATACTCCTTGTTTTAGAAAAGAAGCAGGAAGTGCAGGAAGAGATACAAGAGGTTTTATAAGACAACATCAATTTGATAAGGTTGAAATGGTTGCAATAAGTTCACAAGAAAACTCTGAAGAGATATTCAATAAGATGGTACAAACAGCTAGTGATTTATTAAGTTCACTTGGACTTTGTCATCAAAAAGTACAACTATGTACAGGAGATTTAGGATTTAGTGCAGCAACAACTATTGATTTAGAAGTGTGGTTACCAGGACAAAATAAATTTAGAGAAATATCTTCAATATCAAATACAAGAGATTTTCAAGCAAGAAGAGCAAAAATAAGATACAAAGAAGATAAAAAAAATATATTTGTACATACTTTAAATGGTTCAAGTTTGGCTGTTGGAAGAACACTGGTTGCTATTATGGAAAACTATCAACAAGAAGATGGAACAATAATAATACCAGAAGTTTTAAAACCATATTTAAAATAAGATAAAAAATGTATAGTTTTAAGAGGTCGAAAAATCCTCTTAAAATTTAAAATCTACTTTAATTTCTTTTGGGAGAAAAAAAGGGGATGAGAAGGCCCCTTTTTTTTGATATTTAGGTTTAATAATTTTTAATATTTCTTCATAACCTAAAATTAATAGAACGACCTTTTTAAGAGACTTTACCTAAAATTGCTACATTTTAACTAAGGAGAGATAAGTATGGTAAAATCTCTTGATCAGGTGAATGATACAACTAATAAACTTAAAGTTTGCTATTTAAATGCTATGTTTAAAAAGAATTCTAAAATTCTTTTTAATTAAATTAAGCTTTATCAAATTCATTTGAAAAGTCTATTAAATCTTTCTTTTTAAGATCTCCTCTATAAACAATATCTTCAGCTTTTATATCTTTATCATTTAAAACTTTAGGAACAGCATCAGAATTTTCTAAAACTTCAAGATGACTTGATAGCTCTTCTTCACTATAAGACATCTGCATATCAGCACTACTTACGAAAGGAATTGCTTCTATTACTTTTAGTTTTTTAAGCTCTTCTTCTACATTCTTTCCTTCAATAGTAACAATTATTCGACCTTTTTCATCATGCATATGATAATCACAAACACCAGACTCTTTTAAATCATTAATAACACTATCTAGATTTTTTGCTAAGGTTTGTACCACAATACTTGAAATATTCATAAATTACTCCTTTAAATTAAATATATTTACTTTTTTATCATCACTTGCAACTACTATTTCATAGTTATTCAAAAATAGAATTGAAGTAATTAAAGAGTTGTTTCCTTTTAAAATATGCTCCTCGTTTTGAGATAAAACATCAAATACTAAAATATCATTATTTTCATTATAAGAGATTGCAGCTTTTGAAGCATCATTATTTAAAGCACCAGAGTAAACTAAAAAATCAATACTCTTATGATATGAATTTGAAGAGTCTTCAAAATATATAGCTGCTCTTCTATCTTGACCAGATGCTAAGATAGTACTGTTTTTATAATCAACTTTAAAAACTCTATCAACATTTTCTTTATTAAATTCTTTAATAATTTCTAAAGTATTTGTAGCTATTTTGCTAATAGTTCCACTTTCATCTGCTACAAAAACATATCTTAAATCATCACTTAAAACAAAGTGAGAAAAAGAAGAATAAGAGATATGAAGCTCTTTTAATATTTTTTTCTCTTTTAAATCATAGATAAATATTTGATTTGATAGTAAAGAATATATAATTTTATTTTCATCTAAAAACTTTGCATAAGCAATAAAAAGTCTCTCTTCTGAATTGATGATATTTTCTAAAATCCCATTTTCCTCTATGAAAATATCTCTTCCTCCACTTTCTCCTTGAGATAAAATCAATCTTTTATCATTTATTGCATCAACACTAAAAACTTTAGAATCAATAACTTTATTTGTAAAATCTTTTATTTTTGGTATTTTAATAGTATTTATTATCTCATTTTTATTTAAATCAAAGATATCAATACTGCTACTACTTGTAGCTAAATAGAGATTGTTTTTGTATTTCTTTATATCGTTTATACCACCACTTGCAAAAAAAGAGAATGATGGATTTATCTCTTTTGCTTGTAGAGATAAAATTAAAAACGATAAAAATATAAAAAATTTCATATTACACCTACTTTATTTTTATTGCATTGCTTGGACAAACTTTTAAACAAAATCCACATGAAGTGCAACTGTTATTAATTGAAGGTCTAAAAACTCCTAAAAAATCGATTGCATTGTCCAAACAAGGATCTTTACAAGAAAAACACATAGTGTTTTGCCAAGATAAGCAAGAAAGGATATCTATTTCAAACTTAGCATTTATTTTGTTCTTATATTCCATACTTAAAACATTATTTGTACAAGCATTTGCACATAAATCACAATAAGTACAACCACTTTTTGAGAAATCTATAAATACTGTTTCATCATCATCTAAGAAAATTATATTTTCTTCACAAGCTGTAATACAATCTTTTGTAGAACAATTTATACAGTTTGTGAAAAAAACATTTTCATCTATAAAATATGGAGGTCTAATTTTTTTTATTTTTTTACTCTCTTTTCTAAAACTATTAGAAAGAGAGCTAAAAAGCTCTCTTCTTTCCATCTATTTTACACCTTCACCAAGAACATCAATTAAATTTGATTTATCATTTAAATCAATGCTTCTAAACTCTGTTGTAAAGTTATTTTTAGGAACATTTTGATTTTCTGATTGTGGTGCATGACAAGCAGAACAGTTAAATCTAGCATTTGATAAATGATCTAAAGGTTTTACAATAGTTTTTAATTCACTACTATCAACATTTTTTCCATCTCTTATTAAGTTTCCTTTATTATCTATTTTAACACCTTCTCTAAAATCTGTGAAGTGAGATTTTGGAAGTGGAGTTGCTCCCATTGACTCAGCAATCATAGGATCATGACACATTGTACATTGATTATTATCAATAGTAATTGGAAGCATTCCTTCTGTGTCATGTGGAATCATAGGAGGAGCATTTTCAAAAGCTCTTTTTATTTTTGTACTAGTTCCTGCTACATCAGTACTATAATTTGTAGGATCAGCAACTATGGAACTTTCATCTAGCAAATCCCCTGTTCTTAATCCAAAATTATCCTCTTTTTTCTCTTCTGAACATGCTATGAAAAATATAGCAATAAGTGAGATTAAGGCAATTTTAAAAAGTTTCATTTTTTATCCTTTATATAGTTTCTTATTGAAAAATTAAGTGCTTCATCATCGCACACTTCAATACATCTTCCACAATTTGTACACTCATCTAAAACAGCTTCAGAACTTTTATTTATCATATGAAGTACTTGCATTTCAGGACAAACTACTTTACACTTCATACAGTTTGTACAATTCTTGTGATTGTGATGCACTCTTATAAGGCTAAATCTTCCAATTAGTGAGTAAAATCCACCAAGAGGACAAAGATGCCCACACCAACCATTTTTTAAAACAAATAAGTCAAACAAAAATATTACTAATATTGTTGCAAAACCAAAACCTAATCCAAATATTAATCCTCTGTGAATCATTGAAACAGGAGAGATTAATTCAAAAGCAGCAACACCCATAAAATAAGAGATAATGAAACTTATTAAAATAAGCCAATATCTAAGATTCCTAGTTGCTGGTTGTCTTTTTTGGACTTCATCAAATTTCAAAACTCTTCTTAAATAGTTTGCAAAATCTGTAATAATATTTACAGGACAAACCCAAGAACAAAAAGCACGACCACCAATAATAAAATAAAATATTGCAATTATAAATGCTCCTAAAGCTATATCAAAAGAGATAATCGCTCCTGCAAAAAGCATTTGTAAAACAGCAAAAGGATCACTTAAATTAATAGTTTCAAGTAGTAAAGAACTACTTAAATTTCCCATTAATATATTTATTCCATATATATTTGCCAAGATATATAAGCACATTATAGAGATTTGACTAACTCTTCTAGCTATTAAAAATCTATATTTTTTAATCATTTAATAAATCCTCCATACCACTGTTTAAAGAATCAATTGCACTCTTTTTATTTATATTAGTTACTCCTTTTGTTGCATTTGCATCTTTTAATCTTTGTTCATCTGCTTTATCCCAACCTTTAATATAGTGGTTACCAACTTTTCCTAAAGCTACATCTTTTGGTAGTACAAAAATAGCTGGTTTTTCAGTAATACAAGCTTTTTCACAAAGACCACATCCTGTACAAATATCACTATCTACAACAGGTTTCAAAAATGCATGTTTTCCTGTTCTTTCATTTTTTTCATACACTATATTTATAGCTTCTCCTAAAAGTGGACAAGCTCTATAACAAGCATCACATTGTATTCCCCAAAATGCTACACAAGATTTTTCATCTACAACTGCAACACCCATTTCCATTTGTCTTATTTCAAACTCATTATCTTTATTTTTTACAAGTTTCTCATCAAGAGCATTTGTTGGGCAAATAGGAACACAAGGAATATCAACACACATATAGCAAGGAATATCTCTAGGAATAAAATAGGGAGTTCCTAAAGGTAAATTATCTCCTGGTTTTGCTAGTTTTAATGTATCAAAAGGACACGCCTCAACACAAAGTCCACATTTTATACAAGTTGCTAAAAAGTCATCTTCTTTTAAAGCAGCTGGTGGTCTTAAAATAAGTGAAGTAGCTTTTACTTCACTTAAATATGCACTCCATGTTAAACCACCAAGAACAACTAGACCAATAGTTCTAGCACTTTTTAAAAGAAACTTTCTTCTATTCTCTTGATAGTTTTTTACTATATTCATCTTTTTTACCTTAAGCCTTATAAACTTTTACAGCACATTTTTTGAAATCTGTTTGACCTGATTGAGGACAAGTTGCATCTAAACAAACTTTGTTTATAAATACTTTTTCATCAAACCAAGGAACATATACAAGACCTCGACTAGGTCTATTTCTTCCTCTTGTTTCAACTCTTGCTTTTACTTTTCCTCTTCTACTTTCTACCCAAGCTAATTCACCTTGTTTAACACCATATTTATTTGCATCTTCAGGGTGCATATAGCAAAGTGCTTCTGGAACGGCTCTATAAAGTTCAGGAACTCTCATTGTCATTGTTCCACTATGCCAGTGTTCTAAAACTCTTCCAGTACTAAGCCAAACTGGGTATTCATTATCTGGCATTTCAGGTGGATCCATATATGGTCTTGCAAATATTTTTGCTTTATTTTTCAAAGATTTTTTAGTTTTATCTTTAACTCCTAAAAGATCTCCTTGTGCTAACTCTTTTGCTAATGTTCCGTAGAATGCAAAATCACTATTTGGATTTGCTTTTTTTGCATAAGGGTCATATTTTGTATTAAATCTCCAAGAAGTTTCTTTTCCATCAACAACTGGCCATTTAAGTCCTCTTACTCTATGATAAGTATCAAAATCTGCTAAATCGTGAGCATGTCCTCTTCCAAAATCTGCATACTCTTCAAAAAGATATTTCTGAATGAAGAATCCATATCCTTTCCAAGGTTTTCCATCACTTCCTAAAACATTTCTACTATCTCCAAACGCTTCAGTGTTATCAAATCCAGCTTGAATTGGGTCTTTTTGATCTATTTTATAAGATTTTGCTCTTTTATTTGCAAATAAAATTTCATACATTGTTGTATCTTCATTATATCCCATAGCTTTTGCTTCTTCAATAATGCTTGGAAGTTTTACTTTATTATCTGTACTTAGTAAGCTTTGTTCTCCCCATAATTCTTTTACTGTAAATCTTTTTGATAATTCAACCCATTGCCAAGTATCACTCATTGAATCACCTATTGGAAGAACTTGTTGTCTCCATAATTGAGTTCTTCTTTCAGCATTTCCATATCCACCCCATTTTTCATAAATCATAGCAGATGGTAAAACAAGATCTGATACTTTCGCAGAAATTCCAGGATAAGGGTCGCTTGTAACAATGAAATTATCCATTTGTCTAGCTGCTTTTAGCCAGTGATTTGCATTTGCTGTATTTTGCCAAGGATTATTAACATTTACCCAAGCAAATTTCATATTTCCATCTTCTAAATCTCTCATAATTTTCATAAAAGCTTGAGTTCCTTTTGGATTAATAGTTCCAAGAGGCACATTCCATGCTTTTTCTGTAATTTCTCTATGTTTTGGATTCTCATTCATCATATCAGCTGGAAGTCTATGTGTAAATGTTCCAACTTCTCTTGCAGTTCCACAAGCACTTGGTTGTCCTGTAAGTGAAAATGCTCCACTTCCTGGTTTTGCTTGTTTATTTAATAAAAAGTGAACATTATAAGCTAAAGTATTTACCCAAGTTCCTCTTGTATGTTGATTCATACCCATTGTCCAGAAACTTACAACTTTTCTACTTTTTTCTATATACCAATCTGCAAGTTGTTTAAGTTTTTTCTTAAATACTTCAATATCCTCATCAGGGTCACCTTTAGCAATTTTTGCTACATAATCTAAATTATATGGCTCAAGGAATTTTTTATACTCTTCAAAAGATATTTCCCAGTGAGCAAGACCTGCATTTTTGTGAGTCATTGTGTCACCAGCTTTGTAGCCATAAGGTGCAAGTGCAGGAGCTTCAGTTTCAGAAACTATTGTTTGCATCTCTTTTTTTACAATTTCCATCTCTTTATCAGAATATTTTCCATCTTTGATTGATTTTTCATCATCTCTTCTCATTCCATAACCAATATTAACTGGACTTGCTGCAAAAACAATATGCTCTTTTACAAAATCCCAATCAATAGCTTCTGGATTGTTATATACTATTTCATGTGCAATATAGTTCCATAAAGCTAAATCTGTATTTGGAGTAAATATTATTTCCATATCAGCAATATCAGATGTTCTATGTCTATAAGTTGATATATTAATAACTTTTACATTGTCTGGATTACTAAGTTTTCTATCAGTTACTCTTGACCATAGTATTGGATGCATCTCTGCCATATTTGAACCCCAACAAACAATTGTATCTGTAAGTTCAATATCATCATAACAACCACTTGGTTCATCAATACCAAAAGTTTGATAAAAACCAACAACCGCACTAGCCATACAGTGTCTTGCATTTGGATCAATAGCATTTGATCTAAATCCAGCTTTCATCATTTTAACAGCAGCATAACCTTCCATAATTGTGTATTGACCACTTGCAAATACTCCAATTCCTTCAGGACCTTTCTCTTTTAAGGCTGCTTTGATATGTTTTTCCATTTCATCAAAAGCTCTTTCCCAAGAAATAGGTGCAAAGTCTCCGTTTTTGTCAAATTCCCCTTTTTTATTCATTCTTAAAAGAGGAGTTTTTAATCTATCAGCTCCATACATGATTTTTGCATTAAAATAACCTTTAATACAATTTAATCCTCTATTTACAGGTGCTGCTGGGTCACCTTTTACAGCAACAATTTTTCCCTCTTTTGTTGCAAGCATAATTCCACAACCTGTTCCACAGAATCTACAGGCTGCTTTATCCCAACGCCAATTACCTTCAGCTACATTTGCTTGTGCTTCAAGATCTTTTGGTATAGACATACCAATAGCTGCTGCTGCACTTGCTGCTGCTGAACTTTTTAGAAAATCTCTTCGTGAAAGTGACATTCGTACTCCTTATGAAATAAATTTTAAACAAGAGCATCATATCTCATAGGCTAAAAAGAAAGTTTGACAATGGTCAAGATTTTTATATATAAAGAATAGTTTAAGCTTATAAACTTAAACTATTTATTTTCTTCAAGAGTTGAAGCTATTTTTTCAAGCTCTTTTTTAAGCTCTTCTACTCTTTTTGTTGAAAAAATTAGCTGTTCATGGGTTTCAATAGCTATATCTTCACTTCTATTTAAATGATTTGATAATTCATTTTTATCTCTTAAAGCATTAAGAATTTCATCAAATTCGTTTGTTAGTTCTTCTAATTTATATGAAGCATTTTGAGATTGTATTAGTGCATTGTTTGAATCTTTTATTGCAAGATTTATTTTATTAATAAAGCTATTAAACATATTAGAAGCTTCAATTAACTCTTTCTCCGCATCAATTTCTAGTGGTTTAAGTGGTTCAGCTAAATTTTGTTCCATTACTCTTTTTGATTCTTCTAAGAAGTTAATAGCATTTTTTTCCATAGTTTTTAACTCTAAAAAACTATAAAGTATTAAAAATAAGATTAATATTGCAAAAAGATACTGTGTATTTTGTAAAAGACTAACTTTTTGTTCACTATTTATTGTATATAGGCTTACTAATTCATCTACTTTATTTAAAAGGGTAGGATTTGATTCATAAATATTATCTACTATTATTTTTAATTCATCATTATTTAAAGTGTGAATATTATTTATAAAAAGTTCTATATTTTTATTAAAGTTTTTCCAGAGATATTCTACTTTTAAAACTTGAGAATCTATTTTTGTATTTGATAAGTCTTTTCTATTTTTTAGATTATTAAGATTATAGATAAACTCTTCTTTACTATTTAGCAACTCATCTAAAGGTGCATTTCTATTTGAGTAAAGATAGAATATATTTTTAGATATATTTTGTGTAAGCATTCTTTGCTTTCCAGCTATATTTATCAGTGTTGCATCTTTTTGGCTTTTATTATTTAAATAGATAGTTGTTGCAACTACACTTGCCATCAATAGTGTAAAAAATACTCCAATTATTTTTATTTTTGTGCTAATAGTTCTTTTTTTCATATAGAAACTCCTTTAAAAATAGCCTCAAGTAAGAAAGAGTCTTTTATTATAACTTCTTGACTCTCTATTTCAATTATATTATCTCTTGTAAGTTTTTTTAAAACCCTTGATAGAGTTTCAGGTTGAATGTGAAGCATAAAACTAACTTCTTGCCTTTTTATACTATTAAATAGTTTTAAATCAGAAAAAAGCATATACGCAACTTTTGCTGTTGCATCAAAAACCAATTCTCT
This sequence comes from Aliarcobacter thereius LMG 24486, assembly GCF_004214815.1. Classification (NCBI taxonomy): domain Bacteria; kingdom Pseudomonadati; phylum Campylobacterota; class Epsilonproteobacteria; order Campylobacterales; family Arcobacteraceae; genus Aliarcobacter; species Aliarcobacter thereius. The sequence continues at coordinate 1,597,556 of NZ_CP035926.1, read as the reverse complement.
ATCCAATAGAGATTGAAGTTTATGATTTTTTCTTAAAAGTGAGTTCATAAGCTCTTTTATTAAAATATCAGTATCCAAAAAATGTTCTTTGAATTTCTGAAAATCTACTGCTAAAATAGTAGAATTTTCTATAAAAGCACTATTTGAGTAAGAGATTATTTCACTATTTTCAATTGAACTTAATTCGCTAATTAAAGAGTTTGGATTAATATGATATAAAAAAATTTCATTGTCAAATTTGTCATATTTATATATTTTTATTAAGCCTTTAACTAAAAAAAGTAGATGTTTTTCTTTATCTGATTGATAAAAAAGAATTGAATCTTTTTGATAATTCTTCATAAAAGAGAAACTAGAAAGTAACTCAATTTGATCATTATTTAAACTCTTAAAAAAATCTAGATTTTCAATACAATTCTTTAAAGTCATAAATTTCCCTAAAATGATTTATTTAAGCTAGTATATATTAAGCTTGTAAAAAAAGTAATTAATAATAGTAAATAAAGGAAAATTAATGAAAAATAATAAGATTTTTAAAACCTTTATAAAAGCTGTCGGAACTGGAATAAAAGGTAACAGAGATTTAGATTTTGAAGAAATTTATGAAGCAACTCTTCAAATATTAAAAAAAGATGCAACAGATGCTCAAATTGGGGCTTTTTTGATTGCTTGGAGAGTCAAACTTGAAACTACTGAAGAGTTTAAAGCTTGTATAAAAGCTCTAAATTCTTTAATGAAAGTTAATAAAATAGATGATTCTATCTTGCTTGGATATAACAGTGATGGAAGGGAAAGAACACCATATTTATTCCCTTTATATGAAGATATTTTAAAAAATTTTTATGAAAAAAACAGTGATATAAAAAGATTAAATTTTGTAATTAGTGGAGATTTGTTACAGCCAACAAAAAATGGTTTTGGAACGAAAGATATATTTAAAAGCTTTGATGAAAATCAATATCTAAAATATATAGATAGAGTAGAATATTTAAAAGAGTTAAGTGAACTTACATCTTTAAGACAAGAACTTGGATTAAGAACAGCATTTAATACAGTTGAAAAACTTCTAAATCCAAGTTTAAGTGAATATGGAGTTTGTGGAGTTTTCCATAAACCATATGTTGAAAAATATATTGATATGTTTGAAGATAATTTTAAAAAAGTTACAGTTATAAGAGGAAATGAAGGAGATATAGAAGTTTTTAAAGATTCTAAATTTTGGCAAAAAGAACAAGGAAAAATAGTAGAAAAAGAGTTTTTCTTAAAAGATTTTGGAATAAATATAGATAAAACTTTTGAAAGTATAAGTTTAGAAGAGAATATTAATATATTGAAAAACCCAGATAAGGATATCTTAAATCTGGCAAAATTTAATGTAGCTTTATATTTACTATTCTCATCAAGAGTAAAAACTTTAGATGAAGCTTGGCAAAGAATGAATTAAAGGAATAAGATGTTAATAGATGGATTTGGAAGAAAACACGATTATTTAAGAGTATCAGTTACAGAAAGATGTAATTTTAGATGTCAATATTGTATGCCTCAGAAACCTTTCTCATGGGTTCCAAAAGAGAATTTATTATCATATGAAGATATGTTTAAATTTATAAAAGTTGGAATTGATGAAGGTATTAAAAAAGTTAGAATTACAGGTGGTGAACCACTTATAAGAGATAATTTAGACTATTTTATAAAGCTAATAAGTGATTATAAAAATGATATAGATTTAGCTCTTACAACAAATGCTTATTTACTTCCACAAATGGCACAAAAATTAAAAGATGCTGGTTTAAAACGAATAAATATCTCTTTGGATACTTTAAATAAAGATAGAGCAGAAAAAATCGCACAAAAAGATGTTTTAGGAACAGTTTTAAAAGGTATAGAAAAAGCAAAAGAAGTTGGTTTAAAAATAAAAATAAACTGTGTACCATTAAAAGGAATAAATGATATTGATATTATTGATGTTTTAGAATTTGGTAAAAAAAACTTTTTTCCTGTTAGATACATTGAATTTATGGAAAACTCTTTCGCAAAAACAACAGCAAAAGGTTTAAACTCAAATGAAATTTTAGAAATAATCTCTAAAAAATATAAAAATATAGAGAAAGTTCCTAGAGATACAAGCTCTCCAGCACAATATTATAAGCTTGAAGATGGATATGAATTTGGAATTATTGAACCTCATAAAGATGATTTTTGTTCATCATGTAATAGAATTAGACTTACAGCAGAAGGATTTTTAATACCATGTTTATATTTTGAAGATGCTATGAGTATAAAAGATGCTATAAGAGCAAATGATGTTGAAAAAGCAGCAGAAATTTTAAAAAAAGTTTTACAAAATAAACCAGAGAAAAATAGATGGTCAAATAAATCAGATAATGAAGTTTCTCAAAGAGCTTTTTATGAAACAGGTGGATAATTGATTATTTTAAAGTAAATATAAAGCAAACTTTATATAAAATTCGCATCTATTTTCATTTGAAAGTAAGATTAAAATATACCTATTAGGAGGTCAATATGGCTTTAGATCAGGATTTAAAAGCAAGTATTATCGCAAAATATAAAAGAAAAGATGGAGATACAGGATCTGCTGAAGTTCAAATCGCATTATTAAGTGAACAAATTAAAGTTTTAACAGAACATTTAAAAGTATTTAAAAAAGATCACTCATCAAGACTTGGTCTATTAAAAATGGTTGGAAAAAGAAAAAAACTTCTTTCTTATTTAAGAGGAAAAGATTATACTGCATTTACTAAACTTGTTGAAGATTTAGGAATTAGAGCAAAATAATTTTTTTTAGAATTATACTTAAAGGAGAGAAACTCAGTTTCTCTCCTTTTTTTTTGCTGTTTCTCTACTTTTAATAATATCTTTTGTACAATATAGAAAAATTTATAATGGATAAAATATGTTATTAACAAAAAAAAGCGAATATGCACTATTATCACTTATCTCTATTTCTAAACATGAAGAGCCAATAAATGTAGATCAATTATCAAAAGAGCTTGAAATCTCTAAGTCTTTTTTAGCAAAGATTATGCAGAATTTAGCAAAAGAGGGTTTAGTAGTATCTCATAGAGGAGTAAATGGTGGATTTACTTTAAATAAGCCTATTGATGAACTTACAATATTAGAGATAGTTGTAGCAGCTGAAGAGAGAACACCTATGGTTTTTGAATGTTCAGACTCTATAAGCTCTTGTCCAAATAATAAAGCAAAGCTTTGTAATATTTGGCCTTTTCTAAATAATCTTCAATTTAAAGTAAATGACTTTTTATCTCAACTAACTTTGAAAGATATAATATCATGAGATTATTTCATATTTCACACACAGATTTAGATGGTTATGCTTGTCAATTTTTGACAAATAAAGTTTTTTCTAAAAGCACTTTTTATAATGCAAATTATGGTTTAGAGGTAAAACAAGCATTAAAACAGGCATTAATTGACATAGAAAAATATAAAGATGAAAAACTATTATTTATAATAAGTGATTTAAATTTAACTCCACAAGAAAGTGCTGAACTTGATAAAAATATAGATGAATTAAAAGAGTTTGGATGCGATATTACTTTGCAATTATTAGATCATCACATAAGTGGTAAAAAAAGTTCAGAAAAATATGATTGGTATTTTTTAGATGATAAAAGATGTGCTACAAAAATAGTTTTTGATTATTTAAAAGATAATTTTGATTCAAAAATTGATGAATATAAAGAATTAGTAGATACTATAAATGCAGTTGATATTTGGTTAGAAAATGAGGTAGAAAACTTTGAGTTTGGAAAAGTTTTAATGTCATCTATAATTAAAGCAAGAGAGATAAATAGTATTTTATTCGCATCTTTAGATAGAGAATATAAGTTTTATATCTTGGATAAAGCGAAAGATTATTTGAACTTTGAAGATAGACATATAATTTTAGATAATGATATGCACAAAATCAAGAAAGATTTTTTAAAAGAGAATAAAGATGATACTTTAGATAACTTAAGTGCAAAATATTTAGTAAAATCTTTGGATACTATAAAAGATGAATTAACAATAGTTTATAATGGACAAAAAGGGCTTATGACTTATTGTTTAGGCTCTATTTCTATTCCTGCAAATAGTTTTTTAAGAGCAAATAGTGATTATGATTTTTTTATTGATATAAATAAAAAAGGAAATGCATCTTTTAGAGCAGATGGAAAACTTGATGTTTCACAATTAGCTATGAAGTTAGCAAATGGTGGTGGACATATAAATGCAAGTGGATGTAAATTTGAAGATTTTGTAGATTCAATCTATATTCAAGATATAAAAAAATATATTCAAAATAAATTAGATAATTTAAAATAAAGGAGATAATATGGAGTGTGAATTTCCAACAGTAAATTCAAATAAAGAAGAGATAAAAGCTATATTTGAAGAGACAAAAACTATTGCTATTGTAGGTCTTTCTCCAAATAGTGAAAAAGCATCTTTTAAAGTTGCTCAATATTTACAAAATAATGGTTTTAAAATTGTTCCAATTTATCCAAAAGAAGATGAAATATTAGGAGAAAAAGTTTATAGAACTTTGTCTGAAATTCCTTTTTCTATTGATATGATTGATATTTTTAGGAAACCAGATGCTATTTTAAAAGTAGTAGAAGAAGTTTTAAAAATAAAAGATGAGAAAAACATAAAGAGTGTTTGGTTTCAACTTGGACTTGCAAATAATGAAGCAGCACAAAAAGCCATAGAATCTGGATTAAAAGTTGTACAAAATAAGTGTACAAAGATAGAACATAATCTTATTTACTCTTAAAAAATTTCATCTTCTTTGTTATTGTGAAGTTCAAGCTTTGCAATAGCACCTGATTTTCCATCATCTCTATTTTTTAAAGATATCTTTGCATTTAATGCATCACTTGCAATTTGTGCTAAATATAAACCTAAACCAACTCCATTTTCTTTTCCAATTTTCTTAAATGGTGCGAAAACATCAACTGATTCATCAACTCCTAAACCTTCATCTAAAACATATATATTTATGTGGTTATCAATTTTTTTCAAACCAATTTCTATTGATTTCTCATTTGGAGTAAATTTTATTGCATTTTGTACAAAATTTTGAAGAATTTGCATAAAAAGTGTCTCTTGAATAGAGATATTAAGAGTTGAAACATTTGTAACAAATCTCATATTTATATCTTTTTGTGAGGCTAACATTTTATAATCTTCAACTTTTTTATTAATGTATGAAACCAACTCTATATTTTTTGCTTGTTCAAATTGTGCACCTTCTGTTCTTCCAATATCTAAAATAGAGCTAATCATTATATTCATACTATTTATTTCATTAATTGTAAGATTAATAGTATCAATATAAGCGTCTTTTTCTCTTGGTTTTCTAAGCATTAATTCATTTTTTAATTTCATAACAGCAAGTGGAGTTTTAAGTTCATGAGCAATTCCAATATATAGTTCTTTTTTGAATCTTAGATAAGTTCCTATTCTATTTGTTAGCGAGTTTATAGAGTTTGCAAGAGTTAAAAACTCTGTTGGAAGATTCTTTGTATCAATTTGAGAAAGAGAATTTTCATCCATATTTGATAGTTTTTTATTTATTTCAACAATAGGTTTTAATAGGTTTTTTGAAACAAATAAAGAGTAAATAAGCATCAAAATAAATATAGGAATAGCTAAAGATAGATAGTTTTTTAGAATAATCGTATATAATAAATCTTTCTCTAAAGTTATATCTTTTCTTATTTCTAAAAGTAAATTTTGGTTTAAAGGATAATCTATTTTTACAAAATCTTTTTCATCTTTATGTATTCTTGAATATGAGTAAACATTTAAAGATAAAATATTATTAACAAGTCTAATACTATAAAAAGGGTTTGTATTCTCCTCTATAATATTTGTAATCTTATATTTTTCTTCAATATTCTTTGCTTGAACTAATAAACTTTCAGAAATATTATTATAAAAAGAACTTCTAGAATATTCAAAAAAAAGAAATGACAAAGTAAGAATGAAAAGAGAAGTTGCAATAATCAGTTTTAAATAAAACTGTTTATAAATACTTCTACTTTTCATATTATAAAATTATTTTTCCTCAGAAACTTGGTTTGGATAACAGAATCTATATCCTCTTCTTCTAATAGTTTCAATAGTTGAAATATTTAGAGGTTTATCCATTTTTTGTCTAATTTGATTAATAGCAACTTCAATAACATTTGGAGTTACAAGTTCAGGCTCTTCCCAAATAGCATCTAATAATTGTTCTTTTGAAACAATTTGATCTCTGTGACGAGCAAGATGAGTTAAAACTTCAAAAGGTTTTCCTTTTAGTTCAATCTCTTCACCAGCATATTCAATCTTTTCTTCATCTGGATTTATAACTAAATCGTCAATCTCTATAATATTTGTTCCACCAAATCTTAATCTTGCTTCAATTCTTGCAAGTAAAATATCAAAATCAAATGGTTTTTTAATAAAATCATCTGCTCCAGATTTAAGAGCTTCAATTTCACTCTCTTTATCATCTCTTGCAGAGATAATTACAACAGCAGTTCTAGAACTTCTATTTTTTACAATTTTACAAAGTTCAATACCATCACCGTCTGGAAGCATCCAATCTGTAAGAACTAAATCGTAATTTCTAATATCAATGAAGTATTCAGCATCTTTATAGTTTTCTGCAGTGTCAACTTGATATCCAAAATCAATCAATCCTTCCTGTAAAGTTCTATTTAAAGTTATTTCATCTTCTATAATTAAAATTCTCATTTTTATCCTTAAGTTTAAATTAATCTTAAAATTTGTTCGCAGTATACCATAAAAAAAAGTTTTTTTAAACATTCTTTAAATTAAAAGCTAAAAATCTAATTAAAATGAATTTTATTGTAGAATATTGCCTTAATTTTAAATTAACAAGAAAAAGTTAAAATATCTGAAAATTATAAAAGGAAAAATATGAAAAAAATTGTCTTAGCAACAGCTTTATTTGGCTCTATTTTATTTGCAGAAGAATATTATGCTACTGTTAATGGGAATAAAATTACTAAACAAGATATTAGTATTTTAATTCAAGATCCAAGAGTAAATTATGACCAACTTCCAGAAGATATGAAAAAACAAATTCTTGATGGAGCAATAAATAGAAAGTTATTAGCAAAAAATGCTTTATCAAGTGGAGTTGAAAAAGATTCAAGTTATAAAGAAGCTCTTGATAGAATTAAAGAAGATTTAGCTCTTCAAGTTTGGCAAAAACAAAAAATTGAGAGTATTGCATTTAATGATAAAGAGAAAAAAGAGTTTTATGATAAAAATAGAGATAAATTTAATATCCCTGAAACTTTTGAAGCAAGTCATATATTAGTTGAAGATGAAAGTGAAGCAAAAAAGATTATTAAAGAGCTTGATAAGGCTATAAATAAAGAGAATAAATTTGCAGAATTAGCTGGTTCAAAATCAAAAGATGGTTCAGCTAAAAATGGTGGTTATTTAGGAAAGTTTGCTTCAAATGAAATGGTACCTGAGTTTTCAGAAGCTGTTAAAGGTTTATCAAAAGGTGCTTATACTAAAGCTCCTGTAAAAACACAGTTTGGATATCATATTATTTTACTAAAAGATAAATCATCTGCTAGATCATTAGGCTATGATGAAGTAAAAGACAATATTGAAAATATTATGAAAAGTGAAAAAATAAATAAAGATATTGAAACATTAGTTTCAGAACTTAGAAAAAAAGCAAAAATAGTAATTAAATAAGGAGAGTTTTATATGGGTGTATTAGATGTTGTAAATGCTGGAGTTTTATCAGGAAGTGAAGCTAAAAAACTTTTTGCATATGCAAAAGAGCAAGGTTTTGCAATACCAGCAGTTAATGTTGTAGGAACAGATTCTGTAAATGCTGTTTTAGAAGTTGCTGCAAAAGTTAAATCACCAATTATTGTTCAGTTTTCAAATGGTGGAGCTGGATTTTATGCAGGAAAAGGTTTAAAAACTTCTGATGCCGCTGTTCTTGGAGCTATTAGTGGAGCAAATCATGTTCATATTATGGCTAAAGCTTATAATATACCTGTAATTTTACATACAGATCATGCAGCTAAAAAACTTCTTCCTTGGATTGATGGTTTATTAGATGCAGGAAAAGAACACTTTAATAAAACAGGAAAACCACTTTTTACATCACATATGCTTGATTTAAGTGAAGAGAGTCTTGAAGAGAATATCTCTATTTGTGTTGAGTATTTCAAAAAGATGAAAGATCTTGATATGATGATTGAGATTGAACTTGGGATTACTGGTGGAGAAGAAGATGGAGTTGATAATACAAATGTAGATAACTCTTTATTATACACTCAACCAAGTGAAGTGGCTTTTGCTTATGAAGAGTTAAGTAAAGTTGGTGAAAACTTTACAATAGCTGCAAGTTTTGGAAATGTTCATGGAGTTTATAAGCCAGGGAATGTTGTACTTAGTCCAAAAATATTATTAAATTCTCAAAAATATATTGAAGAAAATTTTAAAACTTCTTCAAAACCAGTTGATTTTGTATTCCATGGAGGAAGTGGTTCAGAACTACAAGATATAAGAGATGCTATATCTTATGGAGTTATTAAAATGAATATTGATACAGATACTCAATGGTCATTTTGGGATGGAGTAAGAGCTTACGAAGCAAAATATCATGGATATTTACAAGGGCAAATTGGAAATCCAGAAGGTGAAGATAAGCCAAATAAAAATTATTATGACCCAAGAAAATGGCTAAGAGCGGGACAAGAGAGTATGATTTCAAGACTTGAAACTGCATATTCTGATCTTTTAGCATTAAATAAAAACTAAAATTATAAAACATATTTTTGTATCTATTTGTAACAAATAGATACAAAATCTTATCGAAATCAAATCATTATATAAATCATACTATAAAGCTACTCTCTTTTGTTAAAGTTTAATATCTTATATTACAAGGAGTTGATTATGATTTACAATAGACCAAAGTTTAAAGAGAAATATGAAAATTTCATTGGTGGAGAGTGGGTAGCACCACTTAGTAATGAGTATTTTGAGAGTATTTCTCCAGTTGATGGAAAAATTCTTACAAAAATTCCAAGATCAAATGAAAAAGATGTTGATTTAGCAGTTGCTGCTGCTAAAAAAGGTTTTGAAGAGTTTAAACATACAAGTGTAACTCAAAGAAGCGCATTATTAAACAAAATTGCTGATATTGTTGAAGCAAATTTAGAAGAATTAGCACTTGCTGAAACAATGGATAATGGAAAAGCGATTAGAGAGACTTTAAATGCTGATTTACCACTATTTATTGACCATTTCAGATATTTTGCATCAGTAATAAGAGCAGAATCAGGAACTATTTCTGATTTAGATGAGAATACAATATCTCAAGAAATTCATGAACCTTATGGTGTTGTTGCACAAATTATTCCATGGAATTTCCCACTTCTAATGGCAGCTTGGAAACTTGCACCTGCAATTGCAGCTGGAAATTGTGTTATACTAAAACCAGCTAGTTCAACACCTGTATCAATACTTTTATTTCTTGATTTAATAAAAGATGTTTTACCAAAAGGTGTTATAAATGTAATAAATGGTGCTGGTGGAAAGATAGGAAAGCATTTAGTAACTCATAAAGATGTCAAAAAAGTTGCATTTACGGGAGAGACTAAAACAGGTCAAGAAATTATGAGATATGCAACAGAAAATATAATTCCATCAACTCTTGAACTTGGAGGGAAATCTCCAAATATCTTCTTTGAATCAATTATGCAAGAAGATGATGAGTTTTTTGATAAAGCAATAGAAGGTTTAGTTCTGTTTGCATTTAATAGTGGAGAAGTTTGTACTTGTCCATCAAGAGCATTGATTCAAGAATCAATTTATGAAGCATTTATGAAAAGAGTTATAGAAAGAGTAAAAGCTATAAAAGTTGGGAATCCACTTGATACAGAAAATACAATGGGAGCACAAAATTCACTTGCTCAAAAAGAAAAAATATCAAAATATTTGGATATTGCAAAAGATGAGGGTGCTGAGTGTTTAGTTGGTGGAAATATCTTTAATTCTAAAATAAATCCAGATGGTTTTTATATTGAACCAACTATATTTAAAGGTCATAATAAAATGAGAATTTTCCAAGAAGAGATTTTTGGACCTGTTTTATCTGTGACTACATTTAAAGATGAAAAAGAAGCAATAGAGATTGCAAATGATACAGAGTATGGATTGGGTTCTGGACTTTGGTCAAGAGATGCACATCAAATTCACAGAGTTTCAAGAGCTATTGAAGCTGGAAGAGTTTGGGTAAATTGTTATCATATGTATCCAGCTCATGCATCATTTGGAGGATATAAAAAATCTGGAATAGGAAGAGAAACTCATATGGTTATGTTAAATTCTTATAGACAGACAAAAAATATATTAACTTCATTTAGTCCTAAAGCTTTAGGATTCTTTTAGAATAAAGCCCTGTTTAGGGCTTTATTTACTAAATTTATTTACTCTTTTTGATGATAGATTAGACATCAAAATTCCAAGCCATCTTGTGCTTTTATTTGAATCAAAAGCAATTTTTAGTGACATTGTAAGAGGTACTGCTAAAAACATTCCTACAATATTTAAAATATATCCCCAGAAAATAAGTGAGAAGAAGATTATTAAAGGAGAAAGTCCAAGCTCCTTTCCCATAAATTTTGGTTCTAGAATGTTACTTATAGATATATTTATTAGTACATAAAAAGAAATTATCCAAATAACTGTAAGAATATCTAAACTCATAAGAGCTAGTATTATTGCAGGAATAGATGCAATAATTGAACCAACAACTGGTACAAAATTAAATAACATAGCTAAAACACCCCATAAAATAGGATAATCTACATTAAAAAAGATTAACATAATAGATATGATTAAACCAGTTAAGAAACTTGTAAAAGTTTTTACAACAAAATATTTTTGGATATTTTCTGAAAAAAGATCAAAACTGTTTATTCTATTTGAATCATTTCTAAAAATTAATTTCAATTTTGTTTGAAAAGATTTTGACTCTGCAAGAATAAATGCAACTCCAATAATAATAAGTAAGAATTTAGATAAAAATGCACTAATACTTCCTATTAGATTCTTTGTAAGACCAAAAAATGAGCTAATATTTAGAGTTTCCATAATCACAGCTCTATCAATATTTATTTCAAATCCATAGTTGTGAAGTAGGTTTATTAAATTAAATATTAAGAGTTTAAGATTTTCTTCATACATAGGGATATTTTTCAAAAAATCTTTAAGTGAAATATTTACTACATATGAGAGTACAAAACCAATAGTTAAAACAATTAAAATTAAAATAATATATGAGATAAATTTTGGGATTCTCTTTTTTTGAAGAAAATTTAAAACAGATGAAAATATTATTGATATAAAAATAGCTAAAAATAGTATTACTACTATTTCACTAGCCATCTTTATTCCAGCCATAATTATTATAAAACTAGCTAAATAAAAAAAGTAGCCTTTTAGATTTGCTGTTTGCAAATATACTCCTTTTGAATTATTTCTTATCTATAAATTCTTTTAAAATTAATTTAATTTCATTCATATCTTTTCTTAACTCTACTATCTCTTTGTTTAAATTATTATCATGGTCTTGAATTTCACCAATAATATTCTTCTCTTCTTCTTTATTTAAAATTGCCATAGCATCAACAATGATTGCAACAACTAGGTTTATCATTACAAAAGTAACAATGAAGATAAAAGGAACAAAAAAAAGCCAAGAGTAAGGATAAATTTCCATAACAGGTCTTACAATTCCCATAGACCAAGATTCTAAAGTCATGATTTGAAATAGAGTATAAAATGATTCTCCTAAAGTTCCAAACCATTCAGGAAATTTTTCTGCAAAAAGCTGTGTAGCCATAATTGCAAAAATATAGAAAAATAGTGTCATAAGACCAATAACAGATAGCATACCAGGAATTACACTAATTAATGCTGTAACTATTTTTCTCATTTGTGGAACAGCTGTTATAAGCCTAAATAATCTTAAAACTCTTAAGACCCTTAAAATCTCAAAACCTTGACTTGCAGGAATTAAAGATATTGTAACAACAAAAAAGTCAAATAAACTCCAAGAATCTTTGAAAAAAGATACTCTATAAACATAAATTCTTAATATAATCTCTATTGTAAAAACTGAAATAACTATTTTATTAAATATAGAACTATAAGTTCCAAAACTTTCAATGAAACTTTTTGAAGTTTCTAATCCCATTGTAATACCATTTAAAACTATTAAATATATAATTAATTTTGTAAAAAAACTACTCTCTACAAAACTCTTTATTCTTTGATACATCAATATCCTTTTATAAAATTTTTGTGGAATATAATCAGAAAAATATTTATAATAAGATTAAAAATTAGAGAAAATAGCTTAATAATTTAAATATTAAGCTATTTTGAGATATCGTTTGTAACGAGTGCTAGATTATTTAAATTGTATTTTTGTAATAAATCAAGTAGTTTTACAACTCTTTCATATGGCACCTTGCTATCAATTCTTACAACAATTGCATCATTTTTATTTTCTATTTCTTTTAGATTATCCTCTAAAGAATCAAATGAAACTTCTATTCCTTTTATCGCAAGTTTATCAAGATTTAGTTCTATAAAAATCTGTTCAGTTTTTACTTGAACTCCTTTTGCTTCGGCTTTTGGTAAGTCGAGCATCAAAGCTAGTTCCTCTTTTTTGAAAACACTTGTAACTAAAAAGAAAATTAAAAGAATAAAAACGACATCAATTATAGGAGTTAAATCAAGACCTAATTGCTCTCTTCTTTTCATATTTATGCTCCCAAAATCTCTTTTTTAGCTTTTAGTTCAGCTTCATCAACAAAAGATATAAAGTGATTATATGCAATTTGATGAGGTATTGATACAATTATTCCAGCTATTGTAGTAATCAAAGCAACAGCAATTCCACCTGAAAATATTGTTGGATCTCCTAAACCTTTTACACTAATTACATCAAAAGAGGCATAAATTCCAACAACTGTTCCTAAAAGTCCTAAAAGTGGAGAAATAACAGCAATATTTTTTATTACAACTAAACCTCTTTCAAGTTTTTTAATCTCAAACTCTATTTGTGCTTCTATATTTTTTGTTCTATCAACACTATTTGCAATATTTTGTAGAATATTATTAATCTTAGGAAAAGTTAGAAATTTATAGATAATTATTGAAAAACCAATAAAATTTAAAACTATTAAAATATAAACAATTGTTCCACCTTTGTGAATAAACTCTAAAATATCCATAAACTAACCTTTTAATTTTTTATATTATAATGAAAGTTTAATTAATAAGGTTAGTTTATGGATTTTCAAAGTTCAAAAGTAGATGAAATTATTTTTAATTCACAAAAATATTTTGTAAAAAGAGATGATTTATTAGATAAAGATTTTAGTGGAAATAAAGCAAGAAAATTTCACTATTTTTTAAATAAAGATTTAAAAGCTTATAAGAAGATAGTTTCTCATGGTTCAAATCAATCAAATGCAATGTACTCTTTGAGTGTTTTATGTAAAATAAAGTCTTTGAATTTTGATTATTATGTTTCACATATTCCTAAATATTTAGAAGAAAATCCAAGTGGAAATTATAAAAAAGCCCTTGAAAATAGAATGAATATAATAGTTGGCAATCTTCCAACAAATTTTAGTGAAGATGAGTTGTTTGTAAGTGAAGGTGGAGCAGTACAAGAAGCTAGATATGGAATAGAAATATTAGCAAATGAGATAAAAACTTGGGCAAAAAAGATAAATATTGATTCCAAAAAATTAAAAGTATTTTTACCAAGTGGAACAGGAACAACAGCCCTATATTTACAACATTATCTGCCTTTTGAAGTGCTTACTTGTTCTTGTGTTGGAGATGATGAATATTTAGAAAAACAATTTTTAGAGCTTGAAAAAAATAATCATCCAAGAATTTTAGGAAAAGATAAGAAATATCATTTTGGAAAACTATATAAAGAGTTTTATGAAAAACATATTGAACTTTTAAACAAAACAAATATTGAGTTTGATTTGCTTTATGATAGTTTAGGATGGATTGTTTTTGAAAACTATGTAAAAAATTTAAAAAATAAAGAAAATTATATTTTCTTATATATTCATCAAGGTGGAACTTTAGGAAATGAAACAATGATAGAAAGATACAAAAGAAAATTTACTAATATTTAGATATAATCCAAAATTATTGAAAAAAGAATGAAAATGAATAAAAACAATATTATTTTAATCGGTTTTATGGGTGTTGGAAAAGGTACAGTTGCTAGAGCTTTACTTAAAAACTCTTCAATGTTTTCTATTGATACAGATGATTTAATTGAAAGTATGGAAAATAGAAAAATTAAAAATATTTTTGCTAGTGATGGCGAAGCTTATTTTAGAAATTTAGAGAAAAAAACTGCTCTTTGGCTTGAAAATAGTGTAGAAAATACAATTATTTCAACAGGTGGTGGATTTTATAAGCAGGAAAATCTTCGAAATATTGGTTTGGTAATCTATTTAAAATCATCTTTTGATGGAATTTTAGAAAGAATAAAAAAAGCACCAAATGCCAAAAATAAACTTAAAAAAAGACCACTTTTGCAAAACAAAAAAGAGGCTTTAAAACTCTTTAATATAAGAGAAAAAGAGTATGAAAAAGTTTCAAATATTATAATTGATGTTGAAAGAAAAGATTTAAAAGATATTGTAAAAGAGATATTAGGAAAATTAAATGAAAATAATTAATACAAAAGATAAAAACTTTAAAGAAGAGTTTGGAAATATTTTAGCAAGAGCTAAAAGTGATATAAAAGATGTTTCAAAAATTGTTACAAATATGATAGATGAAATTATTGCTGATGGTGATGAAGCTTTAAAAAGACATATAGAAAAATTTGATAAGTGGGCATTTAAAGATGCAAATGAACTTTTAATCTCTACAAATGATATGGAAAAAGCATATAAAAATATTGATGATGAATTAAGAAAATCTCTTCATACAGCTTATGATAGAATAAAAGCTTACCACGAAAAACAAGTTCCAAAATCTTGGATTGATTTTGAAGATAATGGAACTATTCTTGGACAAAAAGTGACTCCTGTTGATAGAGCAGGGCTTTATATCCCAGGTGGAAAAGCTGCATATCCTAGTTCGCTTCTTATGAATGCAATACCAGCTTTAGTCGCAAATGTTAAAGAGATAGTTGTATGTACACCAGCTCCAAACGATGAAGTAAATGAGTTACTTTTAGCAGCTTGTCACTTATGTGGAGTTTCAAAAGTTTATAAAGTTGGAGGAGCTAGTGCAGTTGCTGCTATGGCTTATGGAACAAAAACTATTCCAAAAGTAGATGTAATAACAGGACCTGGAAATATTTTTGTTGCAACAGCAAAAAAACTTGTATTTGGAGAAGTAAATATTGATATGATAGCAGGACCAAGTGAAATTGGGATCTTAGCTGATAAAAATGCAAAAGCAAACTATATTGCAATTGATTTACTTTCTCAAGCAGAGCATGATGAAATGGCTAGTTCTATTTTAATTACAACATGTGAAGAACTTGCAAAGAAAACAGATATTGAAGTTGAAACTTATTTATCAAAACTTGAAAGAGAAACAATAGCTAGAAAATCAATAGATGAAAGAGGAGCTATAATTATTGCAAAAGATATGGATGAAGCAATAGAACTTATGAATGATATTGCTCCTGAACATCTTGAAGTAATGACAGAAAATCCTTTTGAACTTTTACCATATATAAAACACGCTGGTGCAATATTTTTAGGTGAAAATACACCTGAACCAATTGGAGATTATATTGCTGGACCAAATCATACTTTACCAACAGGTGGAACTGCTAAATTTTATAGTCCATTAAATGTTGAAAACTTTTTGAAAAAAAGCTCAATAATTAGTTTTTCTAAAAAAGCTATTCAAACTTTAGGAGAACCTTGTGCACTTTTAGCTGATACAGAAGGATTAACAGCTCATGCAAAAAGTGTACGAGTACGATTGGAAAACAGATAATGTCAAAGTTTAAAGATTGGTTCACAGAAGATGAAGATGATATTTTCTTTGGAAGTCCAAAATCAAAATTTTTTGATATTGTTGAACAAACTCACAGAGATTTAGTTGAAGATGAACTTGATAAAGTTATTGAAAAACTAGCAGTTTTAGAACTTATAATAAGTGAAAATAAAGATGAAGATTTTGATATTAACTCTTATATAAATGAGTTTAAAGAGAAAAATATCAATGAAGTTAAATCTATGAAAAAAGGACTTTATATGGAGATATCTGGAGAAATTATTAGTAGGTTGGATAGTTAAGTGGAAGTTTTAGAACAAGTTAAAAAAAAGATTTATGAATTTATAGAAGTATGTAACTATCCAAAAGCCTTAGAACTTTTGGAAAAATTATCTACTGGAAAAATGTTAAGAAGCAAATTGATTTTAAAAATTGCTGGTATTAGTGAAGATAGTATAAAACTTTGTGCTGTTGTTGAAATGATTCATGCAGCTTCTTTATTACATGATGATGTGATTGATGAAGCAGATACAAGAAGAGGTAAGCCATCAATTAATGCACTTTATAGTGATAAAACTTCAATAATGTTTGGTGATATTTTATATTCAAGAGCATTTACAGAACTTTCTCAAATGGATAAAAGAGTTGCTTATCATATCTCAAATACTGTAACAGAACTAAGTATTGGAGAGATGATGGATGTTGATTTAACTCTTACATTTAATACTTCATACGATAAATATTTAACAATGATTTATAAAAAAACAGCATCTTTAATTGAAGCTAGTGCTAGAAGTGCAGCAATATTAGCTGGACTTAATAGTGATAAATATGCTTTATATGGAAAAAACCTTGGACTTGCTTTTCAAATGATAGATGATATTTTGGATATAACTTCTGATTCAAAAACTCTTGGAAAACCAGCTATGCTAGATTTTGTAGAAGGAAAAGTAACTATTCCATACTTGTATTTATATGAAAGAGTTGAAGAAAAAGATTATTTAAAATCACTGTATAAAAAAGAGTTAAACAAAGAAGAATTAAACTGGATAAAAACAAAGTTTAAAGAGACAAATGCTTTAAATGATTCTATAAATGAAGCTAGAAAGATAGGTTTAGAAGCAATAAATTCTATCAAAGATGAAAAAAACAGTAAAGATTTAGTTGATATTATGAAAGATATGATAGAAAGAGAGTTTTAAATGAGTTATCTAGTAATCAGTTTTTCTCATAAAAATATTGATATAAAACAAAGAGAAAAACTAGCTTTTAATGGAGAAGATGAAAAAAGTAGATTTATAAAAAAACTTTTAGATTTTGAAAGTACAAAAGAGTTAGTTTTATTATCAACATGTAATAGAGTTGAGATTATTGGGAAAAGCTCAAATATAAAACAAAGTAGTAAGAATATTCTAGAAAACTTATCTTCTTATTCAAATTTATCATATGATTTTTTATATGATAGAGCTGATATTTATGATGGAGATATTGCAGTTCATCATCTTTTTTCAGTTGCTTCAGCCTTGGATTCATTGGTAATTGGTGAAACTCAAATAGTTGGGCAACTAAAAGATGCATTTAGATTCTCTCAAAGTTTAGGTTTTTGTGATCAAAGTATTAGTAGAGTTATGCACTATGCATTTAAATGTGCTGCACAAGTAAGAAATGCTACAAGTTTAGGAACAGGTTCAGTATCTGTTGCTTCAACAGCAGTTGCAAAAGCAAAAGAACTTATAGGAGATAAAAAAGGTGTAAGAGCACTTGTAATTGGTGCTGGAACAATGAGTGAATTGGCTGTTAAACATTTATTAACAGCTGGTTTTGATGTTACAATTATAAGTAGAAATATAAAAAAAGCACAAAATCTAGCAAATAGTTTTACAGAAAATATAGAAGTAAAACCATATGATAAATTAGAAGAGTTACTTGAAATAATGCCTATAATGATAACAGCAACAAGTGCTCCATATCCAATAATTACACAAGAAAATACTCCAAGCTCAAGTATAAATAGATATTGGTTTGATATAGCAGTTCCAAGAGATATTGATGAAGATATATCTATGTTTGATTTAGAGATTTATAGTGTTGATGATTTACAAGAGATTGTAAATAAAAATATGACTCAAAGATCAGCACAAGCGAAAGAAGCTTATACAATTGTTGGAAGAAATACTTTAGAGTTTTTTGATTGGTTAAAAAGTTTAGATATTGAACCTTTAATAAAAGATTTGTATATAAAAGGTGATCAAATAATAGATAAAAAATTAGAAAATGCTATTAAAAAAGGATATGTGCCAAAAGAGTATGAAGAAAACATAAAAAAGCTTTGCCAAACAATTATAACTGAGTATTTACATAATCCAGCAAAGCAGCTTAAAACTATTTCAAGAACAAAGCACTGTGATTTGGTTGTAAGTTCAGTTCAGAATATGTTTTCTCAAAATGTACAAGAGATAGATTATAATTGTGAACATATAAATAAAAATTAAAAATATTAGGAAAAATATATTATGAAATTTAGTAGACTTTTTATTCCAACAACAAAAGAAACACCAAATGATGCTACTTTAGCATCACATCAATATTTGCTTCGAGGTGGATTTGTATCACAAACTGGTGCTGGAATTTACGATTTTATGCCTTTAGGAAAAATTGTATTAGATAAAATTAGAAATATAGTAAAAGAAGAGATGGATAATGCAGGAGCAAATGAGGTTCAGTTTGGTTTTGTAACACCACTTTCTTTATGGGAAGAATCAGGTCGTGCAACTACTATGGGAAATGAGCTTCTAAGATTTAAAGATAGAAAAAATGCTTCGTATGTACTAAGTCCTACAAATGAAGAATCAGTTGTAAATATGGTAAAAAATAGAGTAAATTCTTATAAAGATTTACCTTTAAATCTTTACCAAATAAATACAAAATTTAGAGATGAAGCAAGACCACGATTTGGGCTTATGAGAGGAAGAGAATTTCTGATGAAAGATGCTTATTCGTTTCACTCAAATGAAGATGATTTAGTTCGAGAGTTTAATCTTATGGAAGAGACTTATAAAAGAATATATACAAGATTAGGTTTGGATTTTAGAGTTGTTGAAGCTGATAGTGGAGCTATTGGTGGAAGTGGATCAAAAGAGTTTCATGTTTTAGCAGATTCAGGAGAAGATACTATTGTTGTTTGTGATTCTTGTTCATATGCAGCAAATATTGAAGCAGCAACTAGAAGAGTAAAAGAATACAATTTTGAAAATGCTAGTTTAGAAAAAATAGAGACAGTAAACTGTAAAACAATAGAAGAAGTAGCAAGTTTCTTAAAAGTATCAAAAGAACAAACTGTAAAAGCAGTAATAAAAAAAGCTATTTTTGAAGATAAAACTAAAATTGTAGTTTTCTTTATAAGAGGAAGTGATGAGCTTGAAGAGACGAAAGCTACAAATAGTGTAAATGCTTTAGAACTACTTGATGCTTCTGAAGATGAGATAAATGAAGCTGGAATTGTTGCTGGATATTGTGGCTTTGTAAATTTAGATGCAACTTTTGTGATAGATAATGAACTAAAAGATAATTTTGGGCTTGTTTGTGGAGCAAATGAAGAAAATTATCACTTTACAAATGCAGATTTAAGAACTCTAAAAGATGCAAGATATTTTGATTTAATTGCTGTTCAAGAAGGAGATAATTGCTCTTGTTGTGGTGGAAAACTTTCTTATACAAAAGGAATTGAAGCTGGGCATATTTTTCAATTAGGTACAAAATATTCAAGTGCTATGAATGCAAATTTTTTAGATGAAAATGGAAAAGCAAAACCATTTGTTATGGGTTGTTATGGAGTTGGAGTTTCAAGATTAGTTGCTGCTGTTATTGAACAAAACCATGATGATAAAGGTTGTATTTGGACAAAAGCAACAGCTCCATTTATGGTAGATATTATTGTTTCTAATTCAAAAAAAGAAGAAGAATCAAAGATAGCAGAAGAACTTTATAATAAATTAAAAGAATCGGGAGTTTCAACTATTTTAGATGATAGAATAAATGCTAGATTTGGCTTTAAAATGGGTGATTTTGAACTTTTAGGTTTTCCATATGCAATTGTTATTGGGAAAAAACTAGAAGATGGATTAGTTGAAATTGTTTCTAGAAAAACTTTAGAAAAAATAGAGATAAAAGTAGAAGATGTACTTGAAAAAATATTAGAACTTATTAAATAGGAGATTATTATGGATATGCCAAATATAGAGACAAGTATTAATAGTATTAAGAAAGATTTTCAATCTTTTATTCCTCAAAACTTAATTGATAATCTTCTTGATTACTCTTGGTCGATTTTTCTTGCAATTATAATTTTTCTTATAGGAAAATGGATTGTAAATAGAGTTGTAAAAGTATTTGGAAAAATCATAAGAAAGATTGATGGGATAGATGAAATACTTGTTAAATTTTTGGAAAATTTAGTTTATTATTCTCTAATTACAGCTGTTGTTATTGCAGCTTTAAATAAACTAGGAATTACTACAACATCATTTCTAGCAATACTTGGAGCAGCTGGATTAGCTATTGGTTTGGCACTTAAAGACTCTTTAGGAAATTTTGCCTCAGGTGTTATGATAATAATATTTAAACCATTTAAAGTGGGTGATCTTGTAAGTGCTGGTGGAGTAACTGGGAGTGTAAGCGAAGTAGGGATTTTTAGTACAGTTTTTATAACAGGAGACAATCAAAGAATAATTGTACCAAATAGTTCAATTACAAGTGGTTCTATTACAAATGTAAATGCATTTGATACAAGAAGAGTTGATTTAGTTGTTAGCATATCTTATGATGATGATATTAAAAAAACAAAAGAGTTATTAACAAACTTACTTTCATCAAATGAAAAAGTATTACTTGAAAAAGGGCTTACAGTTTCAGTTTCTGAACTTGCTGATTCTTCTATAAATTTTGTTGTAAGAGCTTGGGTTAATACTCCTGATTATTGGGAAGTAAGATTTAATTTAATAGAAAATATCAAACTAATGTTTGATAAAGAAGGAATTACAATTCCATATCCAACTCAATATGTTTACCAAAATAACCAAAATTGAAATACCTAAAGAACTAGAAAACATTTTTGATGATTTAAAAAAAATAAAAGCTGAGCCAATAATTGTTGGAGGCTCAGTTAGAGATAGTTTTTTAAATAAAAAGATAAAAGATTATGATATAGAAGTTTTTAATATAAGTTCTATTGAAAATTTAATAAAACTTCTTTCAAAATACCAAGAACCTAAATTTGTAGGAAAATCTTTTGGTGTTTTAAAACTAAAATTTGATGATTTGGAATTTGATTTTTCTCTTCCAAGAACTGAAAGTAAAATAGGTCAAAAACATAGAGATTTTGATGTTGTTTTAGATTCAAAATTAACTTATGAAGAAGCTAGTAAAAGAAGAGATTTTACTATAAACTCTATTGGATATGATTATTTTAAAAATCAATTTCTTGATCCACATAATGGAATAGATGACTTAAAAAATAGAAAAATAAAACATATAGATGATAAAACATTTGTAGAAGATAGTTTAAGAGTTTTTAGAGCAGTACAATTTGCTTCAAGGTTTAATTTTAAAATAGATAATAATACAAAAGAGCTTTGTAAAAATATTGTAAAAAACAAAGAACTTGAATATTTATCAAGTGAAAGAGTTTTTGAAGAATTAAAAAAACTATTTTTAAAATCAAAAAAACCAAGTATTGGATTAAAACTTTTAGATGACTTAGAGATATTTGATATCTCTTTTAAAAAATCTTATAAAGCTATTGATAAGCTTATAAGAATTTTAGAAAATAAAGATATAAAAGATGAAAAAAGAGTATTAGCAATTGTTTTTGCACTATTATTAAAAAAACAAAATAAAGAGAAAAAAGATAATTTCATATCTAAAGTAATCAATGATAAAAGCTTAATAAAACATATAAATCTCTTAATAGAAAATGAACTTAGAAATGATATTAAATATTTGAAAAGATTATCTTTAAAAGTAAATATTGAAGAGTTAATCTTCATATATTTTGCAAAAAATAAAAACAAAAAAAGATTAAAAAATATACTTAAAAAATTAAAGAAAAATAATATTTTAAATAAACCTATGGAAATATTAGTTTTGGGAAAAGATTTGATTGATGCTGGATTTTCTGCTGGATTAGAGTTTAAAGAGCTTTTAGAGAAGGCTTTAAATCTTCAAATAAATAATAAGCTCTCAAAATCGGAAATAATAGAAAAGCTAAAAAGTTATGATAATTAGTATCAATTTAAAGATAAATTAAGCAAGTAATCTATAATATTAAGCCATTACAATAGTGATAACAATTATTAGAATACAATTTTCGTATTCTAATTTTTTTATTGCTAAAATTTAGGAGAAAAAATGAAGATTAAAATGGCTTTTAGTGTAGCAAGTATATTACTTGCACAAAATTTGATTTTAGCAAATGAAGCTACAAAACTTGATTCTGTACAAGTTGTAACAACAGCTTCAGGTTTTGAGCAAAATGTAGCTGATGCTCCAGCTTCAATTTCTGTTATTACTGGTGAAGAACTACAAAAAAAATCTTATACAGATGTTATAGATGCTGTTAAAAATATTCCTGGTATTTCTGTGTCAGGTGGTGGAAATAATCAAGAGATTACTATTCGTGGAATGGGAGCAAACTATACTAAGTATTTGATAAATGGTAAACCTATTAGCGTAGGAAGAGCTGTAAACGGAAATGGAACAGATGGTGGGAAAATTGGTGCATATTTACCACCTATCGATATGATAGAAAGAATAGAGGTAATTAGAGGACCTATGAGTTCACTTTATGGAAGTGATGCTATGGGAGGAGTTATAAATATTATTACAAAAAAAGCTTCTGTTGATGAGTGGAAAGGAAGTATTAGTCCAGAGTATACAAAATCTGCTAATGATATTTCAAATGATAACTATGGTGTGAGTATGTATCTAACTGGACCTTTAATTAAAGATAAATTATCATTATCATTAGATGGAAATTTTCAAGGAACTGATGAAAGTGATTATATAGGTGGAGAAGGTCATAAATCAGGTTCTAGTGAATCAGAAAAGAAAGTTAGAAAAGTTGGAAGTGAATTAAATTGGAATATTGATGAAAATAATGAATTAGCTTTAAGATATGATTTTTCAAGACAAGAATATACTACAACACCTGGGAAAAGTATATCTTTGTTGGATACAAAAGGTAATCCAGCTAAAAGATCAACAAATCAGAATGAGAAATATTCATATACATTAGGTCATCAAGCTAAATATGATAGCTTTTTATTAGATACATATTATAAAGATGAAACAACAGAAAAGATTTATGAAGGAAATACAGAAGACCAAAAAAGAGAAGAGTTAAAAACATTCAATACTCAAGGTTCATTCTTTATAGATAATCATACTATAACAGCTGGTGGACAATATCAATATGAAAAAGTTATTGATAACACAAATGGACTTTTATCAGCAACAGGTGTAGATCAAGTTGATAGATGGCTTATGGCATTATATTTAGAAGATGAGTGGGGAATTAGTGATGATTTCGCATTAACAATAGGTGCAAGATATAATAAAGATGAATATTTTGGTAGTGAAATTACTCCAAGAATATATGGAATATATCATTTAACAGATAATCTTACTTTAAAAGGTGGGGTAAGTACAGGTTATAAACAGCCAACTGTTACACAAATTTCTGAAGGATTTGGTAGTGTTACAGGGAAAGGTAGTGGAGTTATTATTGGAAATCCTGACTTAAAACCTGAGAAAACTACAAGCTATGAGTTAGGAGTAAATTACTCTAATGATGATATAGGATTATTTAGTAGTTTAATGATTTTCCAAACGGATTTTAAAGATAAAATTGTTGAATCAAGAAAATGTGATAGTCCAGGAACAAATAATAATTCAGCAGTAAGTGATTGGAAGTGTAGTGCTAATGGAAAACCAATGAGATTTGTAAGTCAAATGGAAAATGTTGATGATGCTGAAATGAAAGGAATAGAGTTTAGTTTAGATTATGATATTTTAGAAAACTTTACAGCAAGTACAAGTTATACTTATACAAAATCAGAACAAAAAAGTGGAGATTTTAAAGGGGAGCCTTTAAATAAAATGCCAAAGAATATGGTAAATATTGCTTTTGATTGGGATATTTCTAGTAAATGGAGTGCATGGACACAATATAACTATAGAGGTAAAACAAGTGACTATTTAAGTAGAACTTCTATGAGTAAAGGGACACCTGGATATGGAACAGCTGACTTAGGATTCGTTTATAAAGCTAAAAAAGATTTAAGCTTAAAAGCAGGAGTATATAATTTCACAAATAAAGAGATTACAAATGATGATTATGATGTTGTAATAGATGGAATAAGATATACTGTTGGTATGAACTTAAGATTCTAAAACAAACTCACTCAACAAGGATTAAATTCCTTGTTGAAAACTATTTTTTATAAACTCTATTTTTACTTCCATTTACAATATGATAGATATTTATATCGTACTTACTTGAATAATATTTTAAAAGAAGATGCTGTAAAGTTGGCTCAATAGATGGAGTAAACCAAGCATTATTTGAAATCATAATCATATTTTCTACACCATTTAAATCTTCATAAATTTTATCATTTGTCCCTTCATAGCAAATAGCATTTCTAAACTTTGTATCTTTTACTAAAAAATCTGTTGCTTGTGAAGCTTTACTTAAATCATTTGCACCACCATAAATAAGATTATTTAGAAAATCTTGCATAAATTTTGGAAGTGGAATCTCTTCTCCAAACGGAACAAGCACAACTTTCTTTGCTATTTGAACATTTTCTTTACTAAAAAAATATGAAGCATTGTAGTAAGACTTATTCTCTTTATAAATTGAACCAGCAATAATATCAATATCATTTGATAATATTTTCAACTCTTCAAACAAAGATTTATAATCACTTAAAACAAAGGTAAATATTGTTTCAGGAAGAACAATTACATCATATTTTTCATCTATTGCTTTGTAAATCTCATCTAAAACCAAACTATTTATTTTTTTGAAATTCTCTTTTTGCCATCTTAAGTCTTGATTTATATAAAATTGACTCATATATATTTTTGGAAAATCTTTTTCATCTAAAATAGTGTTTTGATTTTCATTTTTTAGAAAATTTTGTGAAAATGAAAGAGCCAAAATAAAAGGGAAAATAGCAATAACTCTAAAGTTTTTTAATCTATTTTCAAAAAGAATTAAAAATCCTATAATAATAAGAATAAAAGATGGTTTTGAACTATTTAAATATGAGTTTATAAATATTAAATCAAGTTTTAACCAATCAAATCCAAAAGGAGCATAAAATAAAAAAAGAGAGATTAAAATAGCTTTAAGATATATATTTTTAAATAATCCTAAAAGTAAAAAAGATAATCCATAAAAAATACCCAATCCCAAAATAATAAATGGTGCTAAATAGTTTAAATCATAGTACTGTAAACTATTTATAAACCACCAAAACCAAAATACTCCTACAAAAAAACCAGTGAAAAATAGATCACTTTTTGAATATTTTAAAAGAAGAAAAATTGAAGCCAAAGCAAAAAATGTATCAAGCAATTTAAAACTAATATTAAAATAATCAAGATAGATAAAAGAGCTTAAAAGTATTGATAAAACCAAGCCGTTTATTATACTTCTTTTGTTAAAATGTTGGGTTTTTAGAAAAAACATAGATAACTTCTTAGAAAAAGGAAATGACATGCAAGGTGATTTATTAACATCATTACTACCTTTGGTTGCTTTATTTGCGATATTTTATTTTTTAATTATAAGACCGCAACAAAAACAAGCAAAAGCTCATAAAGAAATGATTGCAGGACTTAAAAAAGGTGATAGCATTGTAACTAATGGTGGCTTAATGGTTGAGGTTGTAAAAGTTGAAGAGACTTATTTTTTAGTAAAAAATAGTGATAACTCAGAGATGAAACTAGCAAAAGAGTTCGTAGCTAGACAAATTACAGCATAAAAATAGATTTAAGATATGTTATTCATATCTTAAATGCCTTAAAGGATAAATATTGAAATTTTTTAATTTTAAACTAACAATTTTTCTAATAGCTTTTATATTTGGAATTGTTTTTTCTTTTCCATCTTTATTTGATAAAGATTATGGAAAAAAAGTAAATCTTGGACTTGATCTTCAAGGTGGACTTCATATGCTTCTTGGAGTTAAAACAGAAGAAGCAGTTACATCTAAAATAAAATCAATAGCAACTGCTATTAAATATTTCACAGATGATGAAGAACTTCTAATAGATGGACTTACTATTATTGAAAATAGTATTATTTTCTCTGTTTTGGATATTGATGAAATCCCAAAAATGGATAAAATGCTAACAGAGATAAAAGGTCTGGATATAGTAAAAGATAATTTAGAGTATAAAATAGAGTTAAATGCTGAAGAGATAATTAAAACAAAAGATTATTCTGTTGCACAAGCTGTTGAAACTATTAGAAATAGACTTGACCAATTTGGGCTTAGCGAACCAAGTGTTTTAAGACAAGGTGAGGATTATATTGTTGTAGAACTTCCAGGAATTAAAACAGCTCAAGAAGAAAAAGATGCGAGAGATTTAATATCAAAACCAGCAAATCTTGAACTTATGGCAGTTGATGAAGAGAGAAATGGAAGAGTTAATCAAATGACTAGCAAAGAAGCATCTTTGTATGGGGATATTATTTTAGAAGATACAAATGATCCAAATAGAAGATTTTTAGTAAAAGAGATTCCAATTTTAGATGGAAGTCAAATTGTTGATGCACAAGTTGCTTTTAATCAAACAAATCAGCCAATCATTAACTTTACACTAAATTCAGCAGGAGCTAGAATTTTTGCAGATTTTACAGCAAAAAACACTGGAAAAAGACTTGCTATTGTTCTTGATGGAAAAGTTTATTCTGCACCAAATATAAATGAGAGAATTGGTGGTGGAAGTGGACAAATTAGTGGTGGTTTTACAGTTCAAGAAGCTGGAAATGTAGCAATTGCACTTAGAAGTGGAGCCCTTTTAGCAAGTATTGATATGCTTGAAAAAAGAAGTGTTGGACCATCTTTGGGAGCTGAAAGTATAAAAGCTTCTATGGTAGCTTTAGTTTCTGGAACAGCTTTAATATTTCTATTTATGATGTTTTATTATAGAAGAGCTGGTGTTATAGCAAATATTGCACTTATTGCAAATATATTTATTATTTTAGCAGTTATGGCAATTTTTGGAGCAACTTTAACACTTCCTGGAATGGCAGGAATTATTCTTACAATGGGAATGGCAATTGACTCAAACGTAATTATTAATGAAAGAATCAGAGAAGCTTTAAGAAGTGGAGCAGGAGTTCATAAGGCTATTGAAGATGGTTATTCTAATGCTTTAAGAGCAATCCTAGATTCAAATATAACTTCACTTTTGGTTGCAGTTGTGTTATATGCTTATGGAAGTGGACCTATAAAAGGTTTTGCAGTTACAATTTCTATTGGTATTTTAACTTCAATGCTAACAGCAATTGTAGGGACACATGGTATTTATAAAGCTATTTTACCAAAAATAGCAAAAGATAAAAATAATAAAAAATGGTTTGGAGTAGCATAATGGAAATTTTTAGCAATAATAAAACATATGATTTTATGGGTAAAAAGATACCATTTTTAGGACTATCTGGTATATTAATTATAGCTTCTCTTGTTCTTTTATTTACTAAAGGATTAAACTACGGAATAGATTTTGTAGGTGGAACAGTTGTTCAAGTAAAATATGACAAAGAAGCACCAGTTGAACAAATTAGAGAAGTTTTACAAAATACAACTTATGCAAATTCAACTGTTACGGAGTTTGGAAGTAAAGAAGAGATAACTATAAGATTTACTGGAAGTACAAGTGATATTACAAATGATATTAGTGATGAGATGCATAAAATATTAGATCCAACAGGAAATTTCGAGATAAGAAAAATTGATATGGTAGGAGCAAAAGTTGGAGGAGAGTTAAGAGTAAAAGGTATTACGGCTCTTGCTCTTGCACTTCTTGCAATGCTTATTTATATTACATATAGATTTGAATGGAAATTTGCTGTTGCTTCAATTATTGGTCTTGTTCACGATGTTATTATATCTTTAGGATTTATAAGTCTATTTAATATAGATGTAAACCTTGATATGATTGCAGCAATTTTAACTTTGATTGGATATACGATAAATGATACTATTATTGTAAATGATAGAATTAGAGAGACTCTTCATACTTCAAAACAGACTGATTTAGATGCTCTTATAAATGAATCTGTAAGTAGAACTTTATCAAGAACAGTATTAACATCTTCAACAACTTGGTTTGTTGTTGTAACAATGTTGTTATTTGGTGGAGAGATTATTTATGCATTTACATTTACTCTATTTGTAGGAATAATAATAGGAACATACTCTTCTATTTTTGTTGTTTCACCATTTATTAAATTCTTAGGATTTAATATAAATGATTATAGATCAAAAGAACAACAAAAAGAGATAGCAAAAAAAGAGAAAGAAAAACTAAGAGCTATGTATGAACAAGGAAGAGTTTAATAGTGAAAAGACTATTAACTCTTTTTATAACTCTTCTTATTTTAGTAGCAATTAGTGCATACTTATTGATTAATAATAAAAGCTTAAAAGAGCTAAAAGAAGAGTTTATAAAGAATGAAGAAACAATAGAAAATAAAGAAGAAACAATAACTCCAGAAGCTCCGAAGCTTCCACAAAACTCAAATATACAAGAAAAAAGAGATGCTTTAAAAAAGATGTTTAACTAGGAATAAATTAATAGATTAAATAGAGGGTTTAGAAGAGATAAACTCTTCTAAAATAATTATAAGTTATTTCATATTCTTAAAAATAGTTTCTAAATCCATATCTTCTTCACTAATAGGATTTCCAGTTGTTCTTAATTCAAAAACTACGACTCTTTTGTCTTGAAGAGTTGATTCTTTATTACTTCCATAACCACTAGAGAATAGTTTTTTTGGATTTACTTTGTATTTTACAAGTTCTCTAATAACATTATTAGCTCTTGCAGTTGATAAATCTAAAGCATCTTTAAATCTTGAACCTCTAATCTCTGCCTCTTCAGCAAAACCTTGTACATTTACTTCTGTATCTTCAGGCATTGTTTGAATTAAAGTTGCAAGATTTTCTAAAAAATCTTTTGCAAATATAGAACTAGCTTCAGCTTTACCTGCATCAAATACTAGGTGAGCAGGAACACTCATAACTGAGCCATCAGGAAGTTCAATTAAATTTGCACCTTTATTTTTATTTTGTTCTGCTTCTTGATTATTTTCTAAAGTATGAACAATAACTTTTCTTCCTTCTACATTATCAGGACTAGCTTCATCAGTCATTGCTTTTTCTGTTTTAGTCTCTTCTTCTATTATATTAGCAGTAGGAAAATTATATATTTTTATAAACTCTTCTTTTAAAGCTTTTTGTTTTTCAACATTTATTGATGCTAAAGCATAAAGGGCAATAAATAGTGCAAGAAGAAGACTTAAAAAATCTGCATAAGGAACAGCCCACTTTTCACCAGCAGGACACTCACATTTTTTCTTTTTAGCCATATTTTCTAACTCTTATAAAGGCATTGGAGTTACCATTTTTGATAACTTAAGTTTTAACTCACCAGGAGCATCCCCTCTAGCTATTGCTTTACATGCTGCTAAAATAAGTAGTTGTTCTTTTACAACTAAACCACCTTTAGCTTTCATTTTTGCTCCCCAAGGTCCAAGGAAAATATATGAACCAGCAATTCCCATAACTGTTGCTGTAAATGCACCAGCAATACCAGCTGCCATTGCTGGTGGATTATCTAATTGTTGAAGAGCAAGAATAAGACCAAAAACAGCTCCAACAAGACCAATAGTAGGAGCTGTTTCTCCTGCATGTAACCAAAAATGTGAAGCTCCATGATAATACTCTTCAGTTGCCTCAACTACTGGTTCAAGCTGTTCTTCAAGCTGTTCTTCTCTTGAACCATCAACAACCATACTTAAAGCCTCTTTTAGAAATGCATGATCAATATTTTGAATATCTTTTTCTAAAGCTAGAACACCTTGCTTTTTTACTGTAATTGCATACTCAACAAGCTCATCAATTCTTGCTTCATAGTTCACAGGAGATTTCTTAAAAATCATTTTGAACTCTTTAAAAGCTGCTTTTACATATGAGCTTTCAGTTGCAGTAACAGCTGCTAATATTGCTGTTGGAATAACAATAATAAACGAAGCTATATGAAGAACTCCAGCTGGGTTTCCACCTTCTAAAATAACTCCAACAGATATAGATATTAAAGCACCTATTAAACCTATTACTACAGATAAATCCATTTATTTTCCTAAAAAAAAATTGATTTAATCATATCTAAAAAAAATTAAAAATAAGCTGTACTAGAAAATAGCTATCAAATTAGTTTTTTATGGATAATTTGATAGTATGTTAGGTTTAAAACTAAAATCAAAAGGATTAAAATGGACTGGGGTAAAGTTACCTATATTTTCTTATCTTTGATGTCACTTACTACAACAGCTGGATTTATATATGATCCAAATGCAGTGGCACTTTTTGTTGCATCAGGAGTGAACTTAATTTCAACTATTATAAAAATAGGGGTAAAAAATCTTTTAGCAGCTGAACTCTTGGCTAGTTCATTAGTTGCAGATTTACACTTGATTCCTGCATTTTTAGTATATGTATTTAGTGGAAATGTTAAGCTAGCAATTGCTCTTGCAATTGGAGCTGTTATAGCAAATATTGTATCAGTTGCACTATCTTTAATTGAGAGTGCAAAAAGTAATGAAAAGGATGATTATTAATGCAATACGCAAGTAAGATTGTTGAGAAAAAATGGCAAAATTTTTGGCAAGAGAATGGATCTTTTGAAGTAAAAGAAGATTATAAATTACCAAAAAAATATATTTTAAGTATGTTCCCATATCCAAGTGGAAGAATACATATGGGGCATGTAAGAAATTATTGTATTGGAGATGCTTTTGCAAGACACTTTAGAAAAAATGGATTTAATGTTCTTCATCCAATAGGATGGGATAGTTTTGGAATGCCAGCTGAAAATGCTGCTATACAAAATAAACTTCATCCAAAAAAATGGACTTATGAAAATATTGCTTATATGAAAGAAGAACTTAGAAGTTTAGGATTATCATTTTGTGAGAAGCAAGAGTTTGCAACAAGTGATGAACTATACACAAAGTTTGAACAAGAAATTTTTATTAAAATGTATGAAGCTGGAATTGTTTACCAAAAAAGTGCAAGTTTGAATTGGTGTAATGATTGTGCAACAGTTTTAGCAAATGAGCAAGTTGAAGATGGTTGTTGCTGGAGATGTAGCAATGAAGTTGTTCAAAAAGAGATGCCAGGATATTATATTGCTATTACAAAATATGCACAAAAACTTCTTGATGATTTAAAAACATTAGAAAACTCTTGGCCATCACAAGTTTTAACTATGCAAGAAAATTGGATAGGAAGAAGTGAAGGGCTAGAATTTAAATTTGAAGTTACAAAAGAGACAAGAGCAAAGCTAGATAAAATGTTTTCAAGTTTTGAAGTATTTACAACAAGACCTGATACAATTTATGGAGTAACTTATGTTGCTATTGCACCTGAACACGATATTGTAAAATATATAGTAGATAATGGACTTTTACCAAAAAATAAATTAAATGCTATAAAAAATATTCAAAAAGTTGCTGAAAAAGATAGAGCTAGTTTGGAAAAAGAGGGAGTTGATTTAGAAATAGAGGTTATTCATCCATTAACAGGGCAAAAACTTCCAGTTTGGACAGCTAATTTTGTATTAAAATCTTATGGTGGAGGTGCTGTTATGAGTGTACCTGCACATGATCAAAGAGATTTTGAATTTGCTCAAAATTATGATTTACCTATTAAACAAGTTATTGTAAAGAATAAAGATGAAGCTCTTTCAAGTAGATTAAAAGAGGCTTTCACAGAAGATGGTATTTTAGTTGATTGTGAAGGATTTAGTGGATTAACAACAGCTCAAGCTAAAGAAGCAATAATTTATCACTTTGAACAAAATTCAATAGGAACAAAAAAAGTAAACTTTAAATTAAGAGATTGGGGAGTTTCAAGACAGAGATATTGGGGTGCTCCTATTCCTTTTGTGCATTGTGATTCTTGTGGACTTGTACCTGAAAAAATAGAAAATCTTCCAATTGCACTTCCAGATGATGTTGAAATCACAGGAGAAGGTAATCCTCTTGAAAAACATCCAACATGGAAAAAATGTGCTTGTCCAAAATGTGGGAAAGATGCAAGAAGAGAAACTGATACTTTAGATACTTTTGTTCAATCATCTTGGTATTTTTTAAGATATGCAACAAATTTCAAAAAATGGAATAATGAAGCTATAAATCTTGAAGATAGCAATTATTGGATGGATGTTGACCAATATATTGGTGGAATTGAACATGCCATTTTACACCTTTTATATGCAAGATTTTTTACAAAAGTACTTAAAGATTTAGGATATACAAATTCTAGTGAGCCATTTAAAAACCTTTTAACTCAAGGAATGGTTTTAAAAGATGGTGCAAAAATGAGTAAATCTAAAGGAAATGTTGTAGATCCTGATTTAATTATTCAAAAATATGGAGCAGATACAGCAAGATTATTTATTCTTTTTGCAGCACCACCAACAAAAGAGCTTGAGTGGAATGATAGTGCAGTTGAAGGAGCTTATAAATTTATAAAAAGATTTTATGAAAGAGCTTCAAATATTACTCCAAATGGATTAAAATCATTTAAAAATATTGATCAAAAAGTATTAAACAAAGAAGAAAAAGAAGCTAGAAAAAAAGTATATGAAGCTTTAGTTAAATCAAATGAAGTTTTAACAAAAACTTATGCTTTTAATACTTTAATAGCATCTTGTATGGAAGCTTTAAACTCATTACAAGTACAAAAAAATGAAGCTATTTGGGCAGAAGCTTATTATATATTAACAAATATTTTAGAGCCAATCATTCCACATACATCTTGGGAATTAGCAAATGAATTTTTTGATTTAGAGAATTTTGAAAAAACTATAGAGATTAAGAATGAAGTATTTGAACAAGATAGTATAGTTTTAGCTGTTACAATAAATGGTAAAAAAAGATCTGAAATTGAAGTTTCAAAAGATGCTTCAAATGAAGAGATTTTAAAATTAGCTAAAAAATCATCAGAAAAATGGCTAGAAAATGCAACAATAATTAAAGAAATTGTTGTGCCAAATAAACTTGTAAATATAGTAATTAAAGGTTAAATATGTTTAAAAAAACTACACTTTTTTTACTTATTGCTATATTTTTCTCTTCTTGTGGATATAAACCAAGTGCTTATTATGCCAAAGAGCAATTGGATAAAAATGTTTATGTAAGAGTTGAAATAAGAGCTAATGATCCAAGAAACTCTGTTCTTGTAAAAGATGCTATTACAAAAATTTTGATTCAAAAGATAGATTCAAAATTAGTTGATAATGAGTTTGAAGCAGAAGTAATAATGGATTTGAGTATAAAAAGTGTTAGTTTTAATGTTTTGCAATATGATAAAGATGGTCATAATAAACTATATAAAGCAAAAGTAAATCTTGGAGTTAAATATTTTACAAAAAGTACAGGAAAAACTATAAGATTTGATATTTCAGGAGAGAATGACTTTGCTATTGGTCAAGGTGTAACATTGAATGATACACATAGATTTGAAGCAGTTTCAAAAGCAAGTGATATGGCTGTAAGTGAACTTTTATCAAGAGTAGCTGTTGCTTCATTTGAGTAAAATATGAATTTAAAAGAGATAAGTTTAAAAGAGTTTTTAGAACATAAAACTATGTACTATGATAAAATAGATTATAGCTATATAGAAAAAGCTTCAAAAGAGCTTCTAATTCATATAAAAACTCCTTTTACAATTCATATTGTTGGAACAAATGGTAAAGGGAGTACAGGAAGATTTTTAGCCTATTATTTATATAAAAAAGGTTTTAAAACTCTTCATTATAGCTCTCCACATATAAAAAAATTCAATGAAAGAATTTGGTTAAATGGATCTGATATAAATGATGAAGAGCTAAATAATGCACACAAATTTCTACAAAATATTTACTCTTTAGAACTTCTAGAAAAGCTTACTTATTTTGAATATACAACACTTTTGGCATATTACATTAGTAAAGATTGTGATTATTTGGTTCTTGAAGCAGGATTAGGTGGAGAGTTTGATGCTACAAACTCTGTAAAAAATGATTTAAGTTTAATTACAACAATAGGAGTTGACCACACTGCATTTTTGGGTAATACCATAGAAGAGATTGCAAAAACAAAAATTCGTTCGGTTGATACAAAGATGATAATCGGTTATCAAGAGTTTAATGAAGTTTTTGAAGTTGCAAAAATAGTAAAAAAAGAGTTAAAAGAAGAATTTAATAAAGATATAGAGATTTTGAAAGTTGAAGATTTTAATATAGATTATGAATTTTCTTTTGCTACATATTTAAAAAGAAATCTATCTTTAGTTTTAAGAGCATTAGAAGAGCTAAAAGTTGATATTGATTTTGAAATTTTTAATAAAACTCCACTTTTTGGAAGATGTCAAAAAATTGTGTCAAATATTACTATTGATGTTGGACATAATCCACTTGCAGCAAAAGTTATATTAAATGAGTTTAAAGATAAAAAGTTGACTTTGATTTATAATTCATATGCAGATAAAGATTTTAAAGAGGTTTTAACTATTTTAAAACCTATTATTGATGAACTTTTTATTTTGGATTTAAAAGATAAAAGAGTTGTAAAAAAAGATATTTTACAAAAGTGTATAAAAGAACTTAAAATAAAAGAGATAGAAAAAATATCTTTGGAAAAAACAAAAGAGTATTTAGTATTTGGCTCTTTTCTAGTTGTTGAAAAATTTCTGGATATAGTTGATTATGAAGCAAAATATTAAGATTGAACAAGAGTTAAAAGAGCTATATTTAGAAAAAGAAAGAGTTGAAGCAAGAATAGAAGAACTTGAAAAGAGTTTAAAAGATAATCAAAATATAGTAGAAAGAAAATTATCAAAAAATGAGAGAATAGAACTATTTAGAGAGCTTTTTGTAGCAAGAGAAAATATCTATTTAAAAAGATGGAAAAGCAAAGACAATAAACGAGCTGGATTTAGTCCAGTAAGTACAACTTTTATGGGAGAAGATTATCTTCCACTTACAAATAAAGAACTAGAAGAACACTTAAGAGGGAATATTTTTTTAGCTTCTTATTTAATAAATAAAAATCAAGAGTGTTCTTATGTTGTTCTTGAACTTAATAGCGAAGAAATATTCAAATTGCAAAGAGCTTTAAAAGAGTTAAATATTGAGGCACAATATAGTTTAAGTTCATATAATTCAATTTTTGCTTGGATTTTTTTTGAAGAGAAAATTAATTCAAAAATATCTTATAGCTTTTTATACTTTTTACAAAAAAAAGCAAATATTAGTGCAAAAATATATCCAAATAGTGAGTTCTCTTCAAATGAAAGATTAGGTTCTTATATAGAACTTCCTTTACAACTTTTATATAGAAATAAAAATCGTACAGTTTTTTTTGATATTGATACGAAAAAAACATACGAAGATCAATGGAAATATCTAATAAATATAAAAAAAGTACCAAAACAAGTTGTTTATAGTTTTGCAGAAGTTATAAGTACAAGAAATGTTGAGAAAAGTTTAAAAAGTATAGAATTTCCTATAAATGAATTCCAAATTGAGCTTGAAAGTGGAATTAAATTTAATATAACAAACTTTTCAAAAAGTTTTATATCAAAATTAAAATCTTTTGCAACATTTTTAAATCCACAAATAAAACTTTTAACAAATCTTAGAAAACCACTTTATAATACTCCAAAATATTTAAAAGGATATGAAGAGAGTGCAAATTTCATAACTTTGCCAAGAGGATTAAAAGAGAATTTAATAGAGTATTTCAATGAAAATGCTTTGGATTTTAAAATAGATGATAAAAGAGTATTTAATAAAATAGAAGTAAAAGAGCTTTTATACACTTTAAGACCGGAGCAAGATGATGCTATAAGAGAGATTTTAAAATATGATTCATCAATTTGTGTAGCACCACCAGGATTTGGTAAAACATTAATTGGTGCAAAAATATTTGAGCAAAGAGCTGTAAAAACTCTTATAATAGTAAATAAAAATATGCTTTTAGAACAATGGATTAGTAGATTTGTAGATTATTTTGGATATTCAAAAAAAGATATTGGATATTTAGGAAAAGGACAAAACAAATTAAATACAAATTTAGATGTGGCTACTATGCAAAGTTTAAATAATAATAGCGAACTTATAGAAAACTATACACAAGTTATAGTTGATGAATGTCATCATATTCCAGCACTTACTTTTGAACAGATTATTAAAAATTTTAAAGGAAGATATATTTTAGGACTTAGTGCAACTCCAAATAGAAAAGATGAATTAGACCCAATTTTATATCAGCAATTAGGGCAAATATCTTATGAGTATAAAAAGCCAAGAACTCATACGAATAGATTAAAAATTGTAAGAACAAATTTCACATCAAATCTTGATAATTATGCTTCAATAGTAAATGAACTAATTTTAGATGAAGATAGAAATAAAGAGATAATTAGTGCAATAAAAGAGAATAAGGATAGGAAGATACTTCTTTTAAGTGATAGAATTGAACATATAAATATTTTGGAGAAGTTTTTAGAAGAAGAACAACTAGAGTTTGTTTCAGTACATGGAAGTCAAAATAAAAAAGAGCAAGTAGAAAATATGCAAAAAGTTAAATCAAGCTCTTTAATTCTTGCAACAAGCTCTTTTTTTGGAGAAGGAATAGATTTTCCTCATTTAAATACAATATTATTTGCAACTCCAATTTCGTATTATGGAAGATTGATTCAATATTTAGGAAGAATTGGAAGAGGAAATCAAGAATGCCTTGCAATAGACTTTTTAGATAGTAAGAATGCTATGTTAAACTCAAGCTATAAAAAAAGAGTAGAAGGTTATAAGCAGATGCATTATAAGTAATACAAATGTGTTTAAGATAATAATTTATTATAAGTTAATAGAGTTTTTTATATACTAGAATCTATTTAAATAAGGAGTATATTATGGAAATATTAAAGATATTTACTTTTTTATCTTTACTAAGTTGTTCACTTTTTAGTGCAGAATTTATCTCTTATGATGAATTTAGTAAAAAACTTAAAGATGAAGCAAAAAAAAGTGGAATGATGGCAACAACACAAGAGGTAAAAGATGCTTTAAAAGCAAAAGATTGGGCTGTTGTTGATGTTAGAACTATGGAAGAATGGGCTGGAGCAGCTATAAAAGGAAGTTATAGAGTTGGAAGAGAAACTCCTGAAAAAGCTTTAGAAAATATAGTTTTGGATGATGATGACAATTTTGTAAAAGATAAGCTAGTTGTGGTTTGTAATACAGCTTCAAGAGCTGCAATTGAGGCACAAGCATTTAAGCAAATGGGATTTACAACTGTCAAAATATATGAGATAAATAAATGGATAGATGAGTGTAATCCAGTGGTTACTAAGTACACATCAGGTGATTATAAAGGTGGTACAAAAACAAAGTTTGGTAATTATTACGCTGAACATTGTAAAAAATAGTTAAACTCTTTCCAATTTTGGAAAGAGCTTAGCTTAGTTCTAAAATATATAAATTTCTTGGATAGTTTGATCTTATAATCTCTTTTATAAATTTCATATTTAAATTTTGTAAAGATTTATTACTAGCAATATTTTTTGGATGAGCAGTTGCAATAATATATTTAATATTTTTTTCTTTTGCTAAAGCTAATAATCTTTTATTTAAATTTAGCATACACTTTTGACCTCTTGCACTTCTTAAAGTCATTGAAGCTCCAATTTCAGCACAATACTTTGGAACTATATTTAATTTATTTAATTCATCTTTAAAATCATATACATCAAAAAAAAGTCCTGAAATAGATAGTAATTTTTCATCTTTAAAAAAACCATAAAATATAGTATCTTCAAAATTCTCTTTTTGATTTAATATTTCAGAAATCTCTTCATCACTAAAAAAGCCTATGAAAAAATCAGGATTTTCTAACTCTTTTTTTGTAATATTATTTATATTCTTAAAATCATTTATATGATTTTTATTTAATTTAATTAACTCTATTTTGATACCTTTTTATTTTAATTTTTTGGAAATTGTATCAAAAAAGGCTTAAGCTATGAAATATATCTTAGTTTTATATGCTCTTTTATTTTTTCTATTTCTACTAAAATAAAACCATCTACACAATCATTAAACTCTTTATCCACATTAAAATCTAAAAACTTCACTCCTTCATCATTTGTAAGTTCTGCATATTGTTTATATAGAGTTGGAATTGTAACTCCAATATTTCCTAATGCTGATTTTAAAGTTCTAAAATCTTGTTGTTTGCTTTCAAAGTTAAAAAATTCTGCTAAATCATTTGGACTATTTTTGTAGTTGTATCTATTTTTTGAAACTACAAGCTCTTTTTCTTCTTTAAAATAGAAAGAGTAATAATATACAAGTAAATCTTTTGCAACAGATGGAAAAGTTCCAGAAATAGAAACTGGACCAAAAAGATATTTTATATTTGGATTTGCTCTTAAATATGCTCCAATTCCAAACCAAAGATAATCTAAAGCTCTTGTTCCCCAATATTTTGGTTGTACAAATGATCTTCCAAGTTCAGCTGAATTTTGAAGATAAAATAAAAACTCATCATTAAATTCAAAAAGAGAGTTTGAGTAAAAACCTTTTACACCAAACTCTTTAAAAACTTTTTCAGAATTTGCAATTCTATATGAACCAACTATCTCAAGTTCACTTCTATCATATAAAATTATGTGTTGGTAGTAAATATCATACTTATCTGTATCTCTTTTTTTATTTACACCTTCACCAACTTTTCTAAAAGATAACTCTCTTAAGCGTCCAAGTTCTTTTAAAACAATAGAATCTTCAACATAATCATACAAATATATTATTTTTCCATCATTTGTTTCACCTAAAACTTGTGATTTTCTTAATTCATTTAAAAGGTCAATCCTACTTACTGGATGAGCTATTGCTGATTGAGTTTGAAAATATGATTTTTTCCCTTTTTTTAGAGCATAAAGATGTTTTTTATATAGATTTACAATAAAATTCTTATCCAAAGCTCTTGGTATAATATTCTCATTTGGAATAATTTGTCCAATTTTAATATTTATATGTTTTGATTTTTTGTTAAACATCTCATTTGATAATAAAAGAGTTGAGAAAGTTTTGTTTAGTAAAGAGATAGTATAAAAAGTTTTTGAATTCTTTGCATCTATAAATATAGGCAAAATAGCAGAGCCAGAATTCTTAGCAAAATTTAGAAAACCTTTGCTCCAATTCTTATCTTTTATTCCAATATGTGTTGCACGACTTACTTCTCCAGCTGGAAAAACTATAAGAGCTTCATCATTTAAAAGTGAATCATAAATCTTTTTTATACTATTCTTACTCTGTCTTTTTTGGAAATTATCTATTGGAATAATAAGTGAATTTAGTGCTTCAAAACCTGCTAAAAAATCATTTGCTACAATCTTTATGTCTTTTCTTACACTTCCTACAAGTTTTAATAAACATAAAGCATCAAGTCCACCAAGAGGATGATTTGATATTATTACTACTTTTCCATTAGATGGAATATTTTGTAAATCATTGCTTGAAACTGTATAGTCAAAATCAAAATAATCTAATACAGCATCAACAAAATCAAAACCTTTTAAATGAGAGTTTTGAGATAAAAACTTATTTATAGAATCTTCGTGAACTAGCTTTTTTGCTACTTTAAAAATAGATTTTTTTATGAAGTTTTCTTTTGTTTTTATTTTTGGAAATTTGTTTTCAATCTCTTTCTGGATATTTATCATTTCTAACTCCTGTGTATTAGAAATGATAGGAAATTATAGTTTCAAATTAGTTACAAAGTAAATAATCAATACAAAAAAAGTACTAGTAAATTGCTTTGATTATAATATTTAATGATTAAACTAATTTTAAGAATAAAACTCCACAGATTTAGCTCTATTTATCTGTCTTGAAGGAGTTAGATCTTCATTTTTTGTAGATTCAATATCATCAGCATATATTTTTCTTCTTATTTTTTGCTGTTCATTGTGAAGCTCTTTTTGCTCTTTTAATTTTAACTCTTGTTGTAAACTTAAAATTCTATCTTCAAGTTTTCTATTCTCTTTAAAAAGTAAATCTTTTTGTAGTTCAAGTTCATTCATCTCTTTTTTTATCTCTCTAGCTCTTAGCTTGTAAGCATCTTTTTCTCTATCTAAAAGTGAATTCATCTCTTTTATATTTTTGTTTTCTTGTTCCAGAAGAATATTTTTCTTAACTAAAATTAGGTTTTCACTTTTTAATCTTTTTGAATCTTGCATCGCAAGACGACTTAGAAGTTCATAATTCATAAAAAATCCTTTAAATCTCTTAAGCTTTTGATTATACATAAAATTATAGTAATTTTTCCTAAATTAAACTTATGATAAAATCTATGAATTTTTTTTGAAGGTTTTTGATGGTTACAATAGATGTTTTGGTTTTGTTAGATGTTGTTGGAATAGTTGATAAAGATAGATTTGAAAGACATGTAAGAAAAGAGGGTTTTATAAAAGTTGATGGAGAAGAGTTTGTTTATACAGGACACTCAACGACTACAACTTTTTCTACAAAAGCTTATATTTTGGAAGTTTTTAAAAAAGGCTTACAAAAAGCTGGTTTTTCTAGTGCATCTTTGGTTTTTTTGTTGAATGAAACACCATATCCAACATATATTTATGATAAACATACAAATGATTTTGAGATAAGTGAAGTTGAAAAATAGTGAAAAATATATATGAATTTTTAAAAAGTTTAAAAGATGAAAAAAGTTTAAAAAAGTGCCAACTTTTAATAGTAAATGATGATTCACAAGCAATAAAAGCTTCACATATCGTCTCTTTTTTAGGTTTCAAGCCTTTTGTTTTATCAGATTTTAGAGCAAATTTCAAAGATGATTTACACTCTTTTAGTGATGAAATACAAGATATTACGAAGGCTTTACAAGAGTTTTATTCCTATAAAAAAGAGGATAAAATTCTTATCTCTCCTTTACGAACAATTTCATTTCCTATGCCAAAAAAAGAGTGTTTTGATAGTTTTACAATTAATTTTGCAGATAAATTAGATTTAAATAGTTTTAAGCAAAAGCTTTATAATTGGGGTTATTATTTTGTAGATATTGTTACAAGTGCAGGAGAGGTTTCTTTAAGAGGAGATATATTTGATATAGCGATGCTTGGAAGTGATTTTGGATATAGAGTTAGCTTATTTGATGATGAGGTTGAAAGTATTAGAATCTTTGATATTGAAGACCAAAAATCACAAAAAGAGGAGCTTGAAAGTATCACAATCACACCAGCTTTTTTATCTTTAAGTGAAGATGGTTTTGAAGATATAAATGAGAAAATAGAACTTAGTTCAAGTGATGCCTTTGTAAAGGATATTCACTCATTAGGATTTTGGTATTTAGATAATCTAGCAGATTATTTACCACAAAATATGAACAGCTTTATCACTCAAGAAGCTCTAAATGAGCTAGATGAAGCATATATTTTTGAAGAGAAAAGATTAAATAAAGATAAGTTTTTAGCAACTCCACAAATTTATTCAAGTAAAGAGTATAAAGAGATAAGTCCATCAAATATAAAAGAGTTTATAACTTTTCATAAAGATAAAAAAATTACTTTGATTAGTTCAAGTGAAGCTAGAATAAAATCTCTTGACTTAGCACTTGATGATAAATCTATAAAGTATCATTTTAGTGATGAGATTATAAATATTTTAGGAAAAAATGAACTTATAATTTCTTTAAATAAAGAAGTTAAAAGAAGAAGAAAAAAAAGAGTAAAACTAGTAGTTGATGAGCTTGTTTTAAATGATTTTGTAGTTCATGAAAAGCATGGAATAGGTATTTATAAAGGTATTGAACCAGTTTCAATTATGGGAGCGAAAAGAGATTTTGTAATTATAAATTATCAAGGAGAAGATAGACTTTTAATTCCTGTTGAAAATATTGATACTATTGATAGATATGTAGCCGATGGTGAAAGTTATGCAATAGTTGATAAACTTGGTCGAGGAAGCTTTACAAAACTTAAAGAGAAAGTAAAAGATAGACTTTTTGAAATAGCAAATGATATTATAAAACTAGCAGCTGCTAGAGAACTTATAAATGGGATTAAAATTTTTATAGATGATTTTTTAATCAAAAGATTTCAAAATAGTGCAGGTTTTACATATACAAAAGACCAAACAAGAAGTATAAATGAGATTTTTTCTGATATTAGTAGTGGAAAAGTTATGGATAGACTTTTAAGTGGTGATGTTGGTTTTGGTAAAACAGAAGTTGCTATGAATGCACTTTTAGCTGTTATTTCAAGTGGTTACCAAGCTGTTTTTGTATGCCCTACAACTTTACTTGCTTCTCAGCACTACAACTCAATAAGCAAAAGATTTAAAGAGTTTGGAATAGATGTTTATAAACTTGATGGAAAAACTACAACAAAAGAGAAAAATAGTATTAAAAAAGGGCTTGAAGATGGAAGTGTAAAAT
The DNA here is from genome assembly GCF_004214815.1 of Aliarcobacter thereius LMG 24486. Classification (NCBI taxonomy): domain Bacteria; kingdom Pseudomonadati; phylum Campylobacterota; class Epsilonproteobacteria; order Campylobacterales; family Arcobacteraceae; genus Aliarcobacter; species Aliarcobacter thereius. The sequence continues at coordinate 1,554,667 of NZ_CP035926.1, read as the reverse complement.
TTGTTATTGGAACTCACTCTTTACTTGATATAAAAACTTCAAATCTTGCCTTAGTAATTGTAGATGAAGAGCATAAGTTTGGTGTAAAACAAAAAGAGAAACTAAAAGGACTTAGAGAAGATGTTCATATATTTTCAATGAGTGCAACTCCAATTCCAAGAACTCTAAATCTAGCCTTATCAAAACTAAAAGGAATGAGTAGTTTACTTACACCTCCAAGTGAAAGATTGGGTGTACGAACTTTTGTAAAAGAGTACAATGATGGACTTATAAAAGAGATAATATTAAGAGAAAAAAGAAGAGGTGGACAGCTTTTTTATGTACATAACAATATAGCTTCTATTGAAGCAAAGAAAAAAGATCTGCTTGAACTTATGCCAAATATAAAAGTAGAGATAATTCACTCTCAAATAAAAGCAAATGAGACTGAAAAGATTGTTGAATCTTTTGAAAACAAAGAGTTTGATATTTTACTTGCAACTTCTATTGTAGAAAGTGGAATACATCTTCCAAATGCAAATTCAATAATAATTGAGAGTGCAGATAGATTTGGAATTGCTGATTTACATCAATTAAGAGGAAGAGTTGGACGAAGTAACAAAGAGGGATATTGTTATTATGTTGTTGAAGATAAAAGTAAAATTACTCCTGAAGCTATAAAAAGGTTGGTTGCTTTAGAGTCAAATTCATATTTAGGAAGTGGAACAGCACTTGCACATCAAGATTTAGAAATAAGAGGTGGTGGGAATATTATAGGTGCTGAACAAAGTGGACATATAAAACAGATTGGTTATGGTTTGTATCTTAAAATGCTTGAAGATACTTTGGCAATATTAAGTGGAGAAGAGAAAAACAAAGAGAAAAATATTGATATTAAACTTGCTATTAGTGCTTTTATTAGTGAAGATTATATAAGTGAAGATAGAGTAAGACTTGAGCTATATAGAAGATTAAGCCGTTCAACTAGTAAAGAAACACTTTATGAAATAGAAGAAGAGATGGAAGATAGATTTGGAAAACTTGATATTCCTACAAAACAGTTTATGGATTTAATTTTGATTAAAATCTTAGCTTTGGAAAAAGGAATAAATCAAATAAGCTCTTATGAAACAAATATAACATTTGTAAAAGATGATGGAATAAAAAATAGTATAAAAGCAAGAAGTCGTGATGATGACGATATTATAAATAGTACATTAGAATATTTAAGGAGATAAAATGGATTTAGAGTTTTGTGAAGCAAAAAAAGAGAATATAAAAGATATGGAAAATATAATAAATACTGCTTATAGAAAAATATCTTCTAATGGCTGGACAGGAGAATCACACCTTTTAAGTGGAATTAGAGTAAATGAATATATGCTTGAAGAGATATTAAAAGATGAAAATATTAGAACTTTTCTTGCAAAAAAAGATGATAAAGTTCTTGCTACAATACAAGTGAAAAAAGAGAGTAGTGCTCTTATTATTGGGCTTTTTGCTGTTTGTACAGAAGTGCAATCAAGTGGAATAGGAAAAAAGCTTTTAGATTTTGCTGAAAATAGAGCTAAAGAGATTTTTAAAGATTGTACAAAGTTTGTTATGGAAGTTATTTCAAGTAGAAGTGAACTAATTGCTTATTATAATAGAAGAGGATATAAAAATACAGATGTTTATTTGGAATTCCCAAAATCTGAACTTTGGACACCTACAACAAATGAAGAGTTAAAATTACTTGTTTTAGAAAAAGAGATTTAATCTCTTTTAAATTAATGATATTTCGCAAAGCACTTGTGCATGGTCACTTGTAATTAAAGTTCCATTTTTGTTTTTTTGCAAGTGTTCATCAAAAACTTTAAAAGATTTTATTTTATCTTTTAAAAATTTATTTACAAAAATAAAATCAAGTGTGTTCCCATATCCTATAAAATAGCTTGTAGGAGTTCGTACATATTCTTTAAATTCAGGATGTGGATTATAAACTTTTTTTGGAGCAAAATTATAGCTATCAAACAAAACAAAATCATCTTTTTTTGAATCTTTTTTATAAAATCTTTGATTGCACAAAGCTTCAATAGTGATAGAAAACTCTCTATCATTTAAATCACAAAGCAAAACAGTAGGATTCTTCTTCTGTTTTATATCAAAGTGAAGTGCTTTTGCTTCGTTTATTCTTTGTTTTAAAGAGATTGAGTAATTGTTTTTATAAGCAATTTCTAGTTTCTCTTTTTTCTCTTCAAAACTTGTTTTAGCAGTAAATTTATACTCAAACTCATTTAACCTATTTGATTTTAGATGAGCTACATAAACAGTTAATTCTAGATCTTTTTTTATAGAAATTGTCGCTTTTATTGGTTCTCTTGCAAAAAAGAAATCATCTTTTTTCTCTATTTTTTCTATTTTTAATATAGGAAATTTTGAAGCCAAAGCTAGAGTTGTACTTTTATAAGTGTTAGTTTTTTCATCTAGCTTTGGTAATTCAGAAACTACAAAATATTCAAATCCACATTCAAAGCATAGGTTTTTTAACTCATTTTGAGAGAAAACTTCTTGAAAACCAATAATATCTGGATTCATTTTATTTATCTGTTCTTTTATAAAGTGAAGTTTTTTTAACCATTCATCAGTTTTAAACTTCTCTTTTTTTGTATAAAAAGAGAAAGAAGGTTCACAAAATTGGAAAAGATTAAATGTACTTAGTTTTAAATTCATATGAAATATTAGAGAAAAAGCTATTAATATAGTGTTAAGGCAAAGTTCAAAAATTGTTAAAATGGCTATGTCATAATTTCACATATCAAAAATAAAGGATAAAAGATGAAAAACATTTTTACAAAAAAAACAGTTCTTGCTTTGGCTTTAGTTTCAACACTTTCAACAGCACTTTATGCACAAAATGGAGATATGAGAAATAACAACTCTCAAAACTGTTATATGCAAAATAGCGATAGAGGTATGATGAATCATAAAAGATCTCATAGTAAAAATGAGATGAATGGAATGAATATCTTTAATCAATTAAGCTTAACAAATGATCAAAAAATAAAAATTAGAGAAATAGTAAGAGATAGTAGATCAAAAATGGTACATCCATATGATGCTTTTACAAAAAATAGTTTTGATAAAGATAAATTTATTAAAATGAAGAAAGAGCAAAGAGAACAAAAAATAGAGATACAAGCAGATATTATGGAAAAAGCATATAAAGTTCTAGATGCAAAACAAAAAGAGCAGCTAAGAGTTCTTCTTGATATAAGAAAAGAGAAACAGAATCAAAGATTTTCTAATAAGTAAGTAAAAGGAGTTAAATTGATAAAAATAGCGATGATAGAAGATGATTTAGAATTAGCAGAAGTATTATCAATATATTTGAAACAATTTAATATAGAAGTTACAAATTTTGCAGAGCCTTTTTTGGCTCTTGCAAGTTTAAAATTCCAAAAATATGATTTGATAATTCTTGATCTATCTTTGCCACAAATGGATGGATTAGATGTTTGTAGAGAGCTTGTAAAAGAGCATGATACTCCTATTATAATATCAAGCGCAAGAAGTGATATTACAGATAAAGTTACTGCTTTAAAACTAGGAGCAGATGATTATTTACCAAAACCTTATGATCCAAGAGAGCTTGAAGTAAGAATAGGAACAATTCTACGAAGATTTAATAAATCACTTCATCAAGAGAATAAAGATGAAAACCAATTAGCCAAAATTTTTATTTATGATGAAGAGAGAAAAGAGATTACAAAAGATGGAGTTGCACTTAAATTAACAGCAGCAGAGTTTGAAATCTTATCTTTGTTTATAAAAAAAGAGGGTTTTATTGTAAGTAGAGATGATATCTTTGAAAACTCAAATATTTTAAATAGTGATTATGAAAGTTCTGGTTCTTTGGCTGTAATTATAAATAGAATTAGAAATAAAATTGAAGATAATTCCAAAGATCCAAAATATCTTCAAACAGTTAGAGGAATGGGATATAAGTTTGTACAATGAATAAAGATTCAATAATATTTTCAACAAGTTTAAACTATCTTATTACAATAGTTTTATTGATATTTTCATTTTTATTTTTGCATACAAGCGATAAAGCAAATAGACAAGAACATGCAATAGATAAATATAAAACTATTGTAAAGTTTGTTCATAAACAAAAAGGAAAGCTCAATTTAGAATTTAAAAAGCTTTTAAATGAGATGAACTATGAACTTTTATCAAATGAAGAGAGTTCAAGAATATTTGAAAAAGATAGAAAACCAATTTTTATAAGAGGAAAAGGTAGAGATAGCTTTAGAGTTTATGAAATAGAAGGAAATAACTATTTGATATTTGGAAGAGTACATGATGGATTTATAATAAAGGACAATGAATCATCAGTAGAAGAGATAAATTTGTATTTGTCATCAGTTTTTATATTGCTATTTTTTGTAATTACTTTTTTATATATAAGAACTCTTAGAAAATTATCTCCACTTAAAAAACTAAAACAAAACTTTACAAAATTAGCAGAAGAGAATTATGATATAGAACTTGAAGAGAGTTCAAAAAAAGATGAGATATCTTTACTTATAAATGAGTTTAAAAATACAGCAAAAAAACTAAAAGATATAAAAGAGTCAAGAAATATTTTTATACGAAACATTATGCATGAATTAAAAACTCCAATAACAAAAGGAAAAATAGTTCAAGAACTTCCAAAAAGTGATAAAAATGATGAGATTTTAAAGATGGTTTTTAATAAACTTGAAGCACTTATAAATGAGTTTGCAAATATTGAAGAGCTTATATCAACAAAAAAAGAGATAAATAAAAAAAGTTACTATCTTGCAGATTTGATAGATGAAGCAAAAGATATTTTGATGATAGAAGATGATTTGGTAAAATGTGAATTTGAGAATATAAAATTAAATGTAAATTTTAAACTTTTTTCAATAGCTCTTAAAAATCTAATAGATAATGCAGTAAAATACTCAAAAAATAGTGAAGTGATTATAAAAACTAAAAATGAAGATATTTTAATAATAAATGAAGCTGAAGCTTTAAAAGATGATTTTGAAAACTATCTAGAGCCATTTTCAAAAAAATCTTCAAATGAATCTTTTGGTTTAGGTTTATATATTGTATATAATATTTTAAAAGCAAACTCATATGATATAAGTTATTTTCATGATGATGGTAAAAATATAATTACATTAAAAAGGATATAAAATTTTAGATTTTGCAATAATTGGTGCAGGAGCAAGTGGCTTAATGTTTGCTTCTACTTTAGATAAAAATAGATTTAAAAATATTGCACTTTTTGATGCAAATAGTAAAATTGGACAGAAAATAAAAATTTCTGGTGGAGCGAAATGTAATATTACAAATGAATTTGCAAAATATGATAGATATTTAGGTGATAAAGAGTTTGCAAAAGAGATTTTAAATCAATTCTCTAAAAATGATTTATTAAAGTTTTTAAAGAGAAATAATATAGAACCAAAACTTAGAGAAAAACTTGTAAAAGGTGCTTACTTTTGTGAAAGTTCACAAGATATTATTGATATGTTTGGAAATATATTAAGAGATACAAAAATATATCTAAATACAAAGGTTTTAGATATTGTTTATTGTGAAGAGTATTTTAAAATAATTACTCAAAACAATGAATATAAAGCAAAAAAAGTTGTGATTTCAAGTGGTGGATTGTCATTTGCTACATTAAATGCAAGTGATATTGCATTTAAAATTGCAGAAAAGTTTGGACATAATATTGTTCAAACAGCACCAGCTTTAGTTGGATTTACTGTTCAAAAAGAGCAGTTTTGGTTTAAAAATTTAAGTGGAATATCTTTAGATGTAAATATAAAATTAGAAGAAAAAAATATTGAAGGAAGTTTGCTATTCGCTCATAAAGGTTGTAGTGGACCAGCTATTTTAAATAGCTCTTTATATTGGAAAAAAGGAAAGTTTTTTATAGATTTTTTACCAAAACATAATTTAGAAAAACTTTTAAAAACAAATAAAAATATCTCAACAGCTATTCCTTTGCCAAAAAGATTTTTGCAAGAGTTTTTAAATAGTATTGAACTTGAAGACAAAGCTTGTTCAAAGCTAAGTGAAGATGAAAAATGTAGATTAAAAATATTAAAAAACTATGAGATGAGTCCTGCAGGTAATTTTGGTTTTACTAAAGCAGAAGTTACAAAAGGTGGCATATGTACAGATGAGATAAATCATCAAACTTTTGAGAGTAAAAAACAGAAAGATTTGTTTTTTATTGGGGAGTGTTTAGATTTAACAGGAGAGCTTGGTGGATTTAACTTCCAAATAGTTTTTGCCCAAGCTTATTTATGTGCAATAGGACAAAATAACTCTTAAGTGAATTTTTGCTACTCTATCATCTTAAAATTCACAGGAGGCACTTATGTTTTTTGGAAATAAAGAAAAAGATGAGAAGATTAGGGGACTAGAGACAGAATTAAGAGCTTTAAAAACACAACTTCTTAAAAAAGATGAAGATTTTGCTTATCAAATAAAAGAGCAAGAGAGACATTTTTTAGATACTTTAAATAAAAAAGATAAAGAGATAGAACTATTTAAACAAATTGCATCTTTCTCACATGAAGAAGGGAAAGTTGTATTTGATGAAAAAGATAAAACATTTTTTGCAAATGCAGTTACAAAATCAAATTTAGATAATTTTTCACCAATTATTGAAGCTATAAAAGAAGGAAGAGATAGATTAATACTTGCAGAGTGTGAAGCTGAAATGTTTATTAAAAAGCATAATAATTTTACAATTGTAGCACTAAGAAAAACATCTATTCACGACAATAAAGAGGGTGGACTTTTAGCAAGACATAGCAAAAATATGACAAAATCATTAAGTGATACACAAAAAACATATTTAGAACTTTTAGATGAACTTCAAGGAATGCAAAAAGAGTCAAGAGAGACAGCAGTTGGTTCTACAAATGGATTAGATCTTACAAAAGATATTGTTTTGGATACTGAAAATTTATATAAAGAGATAGCAAAAGAGAACAATGTAGTGGATTCTTTGGTATCAAAAAGTAAAGATATTGCACAGGTTATTAATCTTATTCAAGAAATTGCATTCCAAACAAATATCTTAAGTTTAAATGCAGCAGTTGAAGCAGCAACAGCTGGAGAAGCTGGAAAAGGATTTGCAGTTGTTGCACAAGAAGTAAGAAATCTTGCAAGTAGAAGTGCAGATGCTGCAAAACAGATTAAGGAAGTTGTAAATTCTATTCAAGAAGAGACACTAAGAATAAAAGATAGCTCAGATATTGTATCTCAAGTAGTAGATGAAACAAAAACAAGAATTGACACTTTAAATGGACTTATGCATACATTCCAAAAAAATTCAAATAGAGCTGTTTATGAAGTTGAAAGTATCTCAAATAAAATATTTATAAACCTTGCAAAACTGGATCACGTAATATATAAAAATAATTTATATCAACTAATTTTTGGAAATGAGAATGGTTTTAAAGCAGTTGATCATACTCAATGTAGATTGGGACAATGGTATAACACAGGGCTTGGGAAACAAGAGTTTTCATTTACAGCTTCTTATAGAGGGCTAGATAATCCACACGCAGTTGTGCATAAAGAAGCAAATATCTTAGCAAAAGAGTGTTCAGGTGGAAAAATATCTTGTTCTAAAGAGTTAATAGAAGATAAAATAAAGCTTGTAGAAGATGCAAGTGAAAATGTATTTATATATTTAGATAGAATTTTAGAAGAGAAAAATGATGCTGTTATGAAAGAAGCAGCTGTTAAGTTATTTGCTAAAGGGAGTTAATAAAATGAATAAAAAATATCAAATTGCAGTTGTTGATGATGAGACAGAAATTTTAGATCTTTTAAATAGATTTTTAAGTAGAAATCCAATATTTTCAATATCATCTTTTTCAAATCCTGTTACAGCTTTAGAACATATTACAGAAGGAAAATATGATTTAGTAATGCTTGATATTATGATGCCACAAATGAATGGTATTGATGTTTTAGAAAAAATAAAAGATAAAAATGATAAGCAAAAAGTTATTATGATGACTGCTTATTCTACACTTGATAAAGTGTTAAAAGCACATAAAGTTGGGGCTACAAATTATGTAATGAAACCTTTTAGTTCTTTGGATTCATTAGAAAAAAAGATTTTAGAAGTTTTAGCTGAAAGATAATATATGAATAAGATTAAGTATCTAATACTTTTTTTTCTAGCTCTTATTACATTTATTTTTTTCTTCACATATTTAAAAAATAGTGATTTTGAGAAAGTAAATAATAAAACAAAAGAGAAAGCTTTAAAAGAGTATAAAACAATAGAAAAAGAGTTCGCAGATACTGCTGAGTTTATTTATTTTACTGAGCTTGTAAAAAGTGAAGAGTTACTTAATCTTTTAGTTTCAGAGAAAAATCCTATAAGATTAAAAAACAGATTATATGATGAATTTGAATCAAATTACTCTTATTATAGTAGTTTAGGTGTTTTTGATATAAGTTTTTATACAAAAGATGGAGCTTTGATTTTAAACTTCCAAGATATTAACTTTAAAGATAGTTTTACAAACTCACTTCTTGATAGTGTAACAAGTAGTAAAAAAGAGCAATATGCATATAAAATAATCTCAAATGAGGGATATCTGGTATTTTCAAAACCTATATTTGATAAAGATTTAAACTTTATAGCGATTATAAATATAGAGTTTGATTTAGATACTTTATTAGAAAAACTTGAAACAAATATGCAAGGATTTGAATTTTTAAAACTATTTAGTTCTAAATTAAATAGAAACAATCTTGATAGTTTTATAAAAAATGAATCAGATTTAGAAAAAATAGAGAAAATAATTAATAACAAATTAGATACTACATATGTTTTAAATGAAGATGGTGTTAAAAAAACTCTTACTTTTATGAAAATAACAGATATGAAATTTTATGATGATACATTTTATATTGTATTTTTTAATAAGAATGATATAAAAATTGAGAAAATTGATAGTTTTTATAGCTATATATTTGTAATATTTACAATTTTCCTCGTTGTTTTGATTTTTATAACTATCTATTTACTTCAATTAAAAACAAAAAACAGTGTATTGAAAAATGATTTAAAAGATATATTAAATCAAATTGATAAATATATTTCAAAAGTTGATTTTGATTTAGATGGAAAAATTACTTATGTTTCAAAGTCATTTTGTAAAATATCGGGATATTCAGAAGATGAAATTTTAGGAAAAGATATTGAAGTATTAAAGCATAATGATGTTTCTGAAAACTTTTATAAAAGTCTGAAAAAAGAGCTAAAAAATGTCAAAAATTGGCAAGGTGAGATAAAAAATAGAGATAAATTTGGTAACACTTATTGGGTAAAAATAAATATTTTTCCAAAATATAATTCAAACAATAGTCTCATTGGATATAGCTCTATAAGAAGTGATATTACAGATAAAAAACAACTTGAAAAGATAAATAAATTATTAAAAGATGATTTATCAAATAGATTGAGTGAGTTAAGACTTCTTGATAGAGATTTAAAAGATGAATCAAAACTATCTTTAGTATCAAAAATACTGGACTCTATTTCTCATCAATGGAAACAACCAATTTCAAAAATATCTTATGAGATGAAGAGAGTAAGAAATATTGAAGATATGGATCAAAAAACATTTGAAAAACTTCAAGATAATGTTTCAGAAGAGTTACAAAATTTATCATTTATTTTAAATGATGTAAAAAAACTATTTAAATCGTCAAAACATAATATCTCAAATCTCTCTTTGGTTTTTGATAATATAAAAACTACTTTAGAATCAAAGTTAAAAAATAGTAAAAACTGTAAACTAGTTTTAGAAACTGAAGATGAAACAGAGATTAAAATTGCTTTTTTTGAACTAAAATCAATATTAAAAAATATAATTTTATTTATTTTAGAGCAAGTAGAAATGTATTCAGATAAAAAATGTACTATAACAATAGAACTAATAGAGAATAATGAAGAGCAGATTATAAAAATTCATGAAAATATAGAAAGTGCTGAGAAAAAAGAGTTTTTAGATGAGATTATAAGTAAGTTAGATAATACATATTTAGACTCAAAATTATATTTAGCAAAACTATTGATTGAAAAAAATGGTGCAATCTTCTTATGTAAAAATTCTATAAATGAGACAAGCTATTATATAAAAGTTAAAAAGTAAGTAGATGAGACCTTTATTTTATACAAAGATTTTTTTAACATTTATACTTTTTTTTACACTTTTATTATCTTATACCTTCTACTCATTTAATGGAAAAAATAGTTTTTATAAAACTGATATTGATGAAAAAAGATTAGAAACTACAATAGAAGAGCAAGAGTTTGTTTTTTTAAATTTTATAAGAAACTATGAAGAGAAACTAAATATCTTAGAAATATTATTTAAGAATTATCTTTCAGATGAAGTTTTAAAAACATTTATAGAGAAAACAATTCTTCATGAGAAAGAGATTTTAGAGTTTAAATCTTTGGCTTTCGATTCAAAAGATAGATTTGTTTTTGATAATATAAATAAAGAGTTTAAAAGATTAAAAACAAACTATATGCAAGAGTATTATAAAGATTTAAGAACTATTAAAAAGTATGAAAAATACTCTTTTTTAGATACAAAAGATAAGAGTATTATAAATATAGCAATAAGAGGAGAAAATGAGTTTTTTATACTAAAAATAGATATGAACTCTTTTTTAGAAAAAAGGTCAAAAGTATATTTTGCAAATAGTAAAATATTAACTCAATCAGAGTATGAAAGTAATAATTATAAAGATTTTAATACAAAAAAGATATATATAAATAAGAGTGAATACTTTGTAATTTTAGTAAAAAATCAAAATAGTATTCTAAAGGATTTTTATCTAGAAAACTTTTTGAGAATAAGTTTGATTAGTATATTTTTATCACTTTTATTTTCAAGTATTGCAACACTTATTATTGCAAAAGAGAATAAAAAAATAGAAAACAAAAATAAAGAACTAGATATAGCAAACCAAAAAAATAATATAAGAATAGACAAAAGTTCTGAGATTATGGATAGGTATATTTTATACTTAAGAGTTGATAATCAAGGAAGAATAAATGATGTAAGTAGTGCTTTTTCAGATTTTTTAGGTTTTTCAAAGAGTGAACTTCTAGGACAGAAATATGATTTTATAGTAAAAAGTAATTTAAGAAGAGTTGTAAAAACAATAATATTGAAGAGCTCAAAAAACAAACAAATAAAATTAAAAAGAATACAAGGTATTAAAAAAGATGGAGATATTTTCTTTTTAGATATTTTTGTTGAAATCACAAATATAGAAAATGAAAGGTATTTTAATGTTATTTGTCAAGATAATACAAATAAATTAAAAATTGAAGAACTTTATAATAATTTAAATAATCAAGTTGAACTATATAATAGTATTTTTGAAAATGTTCAAAGTGGTATAGCTATTTTAGATGATGAGTATAATATAGTAAAAGTAAATAGACAATTTGAACTGTTTTTAGGATATAAAGAGAATGAACTTTATAAATCACAAATTCTTAATCTAATAGAAAAAGACTCTAAAAGTGAATTGGCAAAGTTATTTATTGAATTAAAAGATTTAATAAATATATCAAAAATAGAGAAAATATTTATCAGAAAAGATGGTTTACAAACTCATTTAGAACTTAGTTTAAAACTTTTAAGAGATAAAAATCAGATAATTTTTATTGTAAATTCACTTGAAGATAAAAGAGAATTACAAGAGTTGAATTTGACTTTAGAAGCAAGAATTGAAGAAGAGTTAGAAAAAAGTAAAGCAAAAGATCAAATACATTTAGAAGAGCAGATAAAAAGTGCAAGACTTAGCTATATAGGAACAATGGCAGCTGGAATTACACACGAAATAAATACTCCACTTACTTATGTAAAAGGTAACCTAGAACTTATGCAGTATGATATAAATGATTTAGAAGAGAGTGAAATCAAACAAAGAATGCTTCTTGATAGTAAAAAGATGAAAGATGGAATAAATAGAATTGCAAATATTGTTGAAAGTATGAGAGAAGTTACTCACTCAAAAACAGCAAATAAAGAGAAAATAAATGTTTGCCAAACAATTGTAACTTCTCTAACAATGGCACATAATAGAGCAAAACATATAGGAAAAATCTATTTAAATAATAGATTATTGAATTTTGATGAAGATTTGATAATTAAAGATCCACTATATATTTTTGGACAAAAACAAAAGCTTGAACAGGTTTGGATTATTATTATAAATAATGCTCTTGATGAGTTAGAAAAAATAGCTGAATATGAGAATAGATGGTTAAAAATAGAAGTAACTAGTACAGAAGATATGATAAATATTAAGTTTAAAGATAATGCAGGTGGAATTCCAAAAGAGGCTATGAAAAAACTATTTGAACCATTTAATAGTCAAAAAGAAAAAGGTGGAATGGGAATAGGACTATCTATTGCAAAGAATATTATTGAAGAAAATGGTGGAAAAATAGATGGATATAATGATAGTTTAGGAGCTGTTTTTGAAATAAATTTAGAAAAGTACAAAAAGGAAGATAATTGAGAATAGGATTTATAGGAGATATTGTAGGTCGTCCTGGAAGAAAAATAATTAAAGAGAGTTTAAAAAATATTAAAGAAGAGTATAAAATAGATTTTATAATTGCAAATGCTGAAAATGCAAGTCACGGTTTTGGACTTACAGTTGATAGTTATAAAGAGTTAATAAATAGTGGAATAGATTTAATAACAGGTGGAAATCATAGTTTTGATAAGAAAAAAGATCTTAATGTACTTTTAGAAAATGGAAATGTTTTAAGACCACATAATTATCCAAAAGGTGTTATTGGAACAGGACTTAAAATTTGTGATGTAAAGATAGATGAAAATATTGAAAAACTTGCTGTTTTAAATCTTATGGGACAATTTTCAATGCCAATTATTGATAATCCATTTAATCTTGCAAGTGAAGTTATACAAGCTTTAGAAGAGCAAAATATAAAAAATATTTTTATAGATTTTCATGGAGAAGCAACAAGTGAAAAAAGAGTTATGCTTATGATGTTTAAAGATAGAGTAAGTGCTATTTGTGGAACTCACACTCATGTAGGAACAGATGATTTACAAATATTTGAAAATACTGCATATCTAACAGATATTGGACTTACAGGTTGTTTTGACAATGTAATAGGAATGGATAAAGAAGCACCAATAAAAAGAGCTACAACAGGAATAAATAGTCATTTTGAAGTTCCAAACTCTTGTAAAAGTATTTTACAGCTTATGGTTGTAGATATAGAAGATGGAAAGGCAAAGAGTAGTTTTAAGCTTAAAAAATTTTGTAATAGCAGTGAAATTTACAAGAGTGAAGCAATAGTTATTTAATGATGATTTGGATAAAATCAAAGAATCTAAGTTTTTAAAAAAGGGCAAAGAAAAATGATAATAATTCCTCAAACAAAGGGTGGTGTTGGTAAGTCAACAGTAGCCATGCAAGTTATTGCACCATATTTATACAAAAAACATGGGAAAAAGATAACTTACATAGAAATTGATGATGAAAACAATGACTCAAAGTCTTTTACAAGAACAGAAATAGTAGAAAAAAGAATGCTAGGAACAAACCGTATAAATGAGCTTGATGAACTTATTTTAATGGATGATAATCATGAAGTTATTGTTGATGTTGGGGGAAATAAAACATCGGCTTTGGTTTTAGATGAGATTAAAAAAGTTGGAAGCTTTGGAAATGTTAAATGGATTATTCCTTTGGGAGATGGTGAACTTGATGGAAAAAATGCTATTGCAACAATGAAAAAGATTAGAAAAATTGAGAAAAATCCTGAAGAAAATATGATTTTTGCACTTACAAGAGCAATCTCTATGGAAGAAGATTATTATTCAGAACAATTTATAAACTTTTTTGGACATAAATATCTTGATTCAAATTCTGCAATTTGTGATTTTGTAAAAGATCCAAAATATTTCCCTGTACAAAATGATAAAATTATTACAATGAGTAGATATTTAGGAAGTACAGTTTGGGAAATGGCATACAATAATACAGATTTTGCAAAAAAAGCTATTGAAGCAAAAGAACTTGGAGATTTAGAATCTGCAAGAAAATATCTATTTTTTAGAAGAATTCAAACAGAAGCAAAAGATTATGTATTAAATACTTTAAATAAAATATTTTTTAACTTAGATCAATGGATAGAGATTAAAAAATGAGTGAAATGAGTTTCAAACAGGCTAAAGAGCTTGTTGAAAGAATGGAATTTAGTGAAATTTCAATAAAAAAGTCTATTGACCATTTAGAAAAAGCTTCAAATGATTTTGAAATAAGTTTAAAAGTTCAAGAAGAGATTTTAAATAGAATTCCATATATGGATAAAAAACTTACTATTATGAAAGTTGCAGTTGCAATTAATATTGGAGTTATTATAGGTATTTTTATAGGAAAATATCTTTTATAAATATAAAAAAGATAAGGATGAATTTTTGGAAAAACAAGAAAAAATAGTATCAATGTTTAATAACATTGCTCCAACTTATGATAAAGCAAATAGAGTAATGTCAATGGGAATAGATAAAAGTTGGAGAGATAAAGCTTGTAATAAAACTTTTGAATTATATAATAGAAAATCTATTGAGAAAGTAGTTGATGTTGCTTGTGGAACTGGAGATATGATTCTTTTTTGGAAACAAAATGCAAAGAAAAGAGATATTATTTTAGAAAATATTGTAGGAATAGATCCAAGTGTTGGAATGATGGAAGTTGGAAAAACAAAACTTCCAGAAGTTGAATTTATAGAAGCATATGCTACAAAAATGCCACTTGAAAATGATAGTTCAGATATTTTATCAATCTCATATGGAATTAGAAATGTAGTACAAAGACAAGAAGCTTTTTATGAGTTTGCAAGAGTTTTAAAAAAAGGTGGATTAGTTGTAATTAGTGAATTTACTAAAAACAATAAAAAATCTTTTCTGGATAAATTAACAGCATTTTATATGGATAATATTTTACCAATAATTGGTGGATTGATTTCAAAAAATAAAGAGGCTTATAGATATTTACCAGATTCTATTGATGAGTTTTTAACTACTGAGAATTTATGTAAAGAGTTGGAAATAGCTGGTTTTGAGATAGTTTATACAAAAGCTTTTTCTATGAAGATCTCAACACTGATAATTGCAAAAAAAATCTAAATGCAAACTCTTAGTGTTACAGCATTAAATACACAAATCAAATCTCTTCTTGAGACAACTTTTATGCAAATTCAAGTTGTAGGAGAGATTTCAAATTTAGTTGTTCATAGTTCTGGGCATATATATTTTTCAATAAAAGATGAAAACTCAACAATCTCTTGTGTTATGTTTAAAGGAAATGCAAGATATTTAAAATTCCAGCTTGAAAATGGACAAAAAGTTCAAGTAAGTGCAAATATAACAGTTTTTGTACCAAGAGGAAACTATCAATTACTTTGTACAAAAATAGAGCCAGATGGTGTGGGAAGTTTAGCTTTAGCATTTGAACAACTTAAAATAAAACTTCAAGCAAAAGGTTATTTTGAACAAAGTATTAAAAAATCTCTTCCTAAATTCCCAAAAAAAATAGCTATTGTTACAAGTCCAACAGGAGCTGCTATTGAAGATATGAAAAAAGTAGCAGCCAATAGATGGAATTTATGTGAATTAATTCTTATTCCAACTTTGGTTCAAGGAAATGGAAGTGAAGAAGATATTTCAAGAAGTATAAAATTTGCAGATAGTTTAAATGTTGATATTATAGTTGTAGGAAGAGGTGGTGGAAGTATTGAGGATTTGTGGGCATTTAATAGTGAAATAGTTGCAGATGCTATTTTTGAAGCAAAAACTCCAATAATATCAGCCGTTGGACATGAAATAGATTTTTTAATAAGTGATTTTGTAGCAGATATAAGAGCTGCAACTCCATCAAATGCTATTGAAATTGCACTTCCTAATAAAAATGACCAGCTTTTAGCAATAGATTTATATATGCAAGATTTAGAAAGAAGTATTAAAAATATTTTTCAGAAAAAAGAGGATGAATTAATAAATATCAAAAAGATATTTTCACTAAACTCAATTGATTCAAAAATTAATTTTATTCAAAATCAAATAGAGTTAATAAAAGATAACTTTAATAGAGTAATATTACAAAAATATCAGATATTTCAAAATATTTTGGATAGTCTCAAACAAAACTATGAATTAAATAATCCTAGTAAAAAAGATCAAACATCTTTTGTCCAAATTTCAAAAAATAATATTTTAATAGATTTAGAAAAGCTAGAGATTGATGATACAATAGAACTACAAACAGCCAAAGTAAAAGCTATTGCAAAAATTATTAGTTTAAGTAAACAACAAGTATAATATTACAATTTTGAAAAATATTTATAAACAAGGATAAATAAAATGGAAAAAAGCTCAAGAAAAAATCAAAGTGTAAATATCACAGAATTTATGACATTCGAACTGGGAAAGATGAGATATGCTATTGAGTTACCAAAAATTAAAGAGATATTAACATATCCAGATAATATTACTATTTTACCAAATACTTCTGAATGGGTAAAAGGTTTGATAAATTCAAGAGGAGAAGTTGTTCCTATTTTAGATATTAGAATAAAGTTTAACACAGGACCAGCTATTTATGATGAAAATACATCTATTATCACAGTTATAACTGAAGATAAAAGAATGATAGGAATAGTTGTAGATTTAGTTGATGATGTTCAAAAAATAGATACAAATACACTTGCACCAGTTGCAGAAATGGGTTCAGCTATACCTGCAAAATATTTAAAAGGTTATGTAAGATTAAATGATAATCAAATGTTAGTTTTGATGGATATTGAAAGAGTAGTTCATAAAGATGAATTAGAAGATTAAAAATAGAAGAATTTACTCTTCTATTTTAATATTATTTATAACTACATCAGAAAGAGGTTTATCTGCACCATATCTTCCAGCAGTTTTCACAGCTTCAATTTTTTTCACAGTTTCAAAACCATCAATAACATAACCAAAAATAGAGTGATTTCCATTTAACCAGTATGTAGGAACAGTTGTTACAAAAAATTGACTACCATTTGTATTTTTTCCTCTATTTGCCATAGCTAAAATATAAGGTTTATCAAAAATGGCATTTGGAGAAAATTCATCTTCAAAATTTTCACCCCAAATTGATTCTCCTCCAGCACCTGTTCCTGTTGGGTCTCCACCTTGAATCATAAATCCTTTTATAACTCTATGAAAAATAGTTCCATTGTAGTAATCTTTTTTTGAAAGAGCTATAAAGTTCTCAACTGCTTTTGGAGCTAAAGATGGTTTTAATTCAACTTTAAATTCACCTAAATTTGTATTAAAAATTGCAATTGGATCTTTTGCAATAGCAAAAGAGAAAAGAGCAATTAGTAGAAAAATAATCTTTTTCACTTATATCCTTTAATAAGATTTTTTAGATTTTTAGTATATTATAATAGCTTTAAAAAGTAGATAAAATAGTGTTTTAAAGATAAAGTGCTAAAATTCAACTAAAATAAATTAATAAAAAAGATAAGGAAATTTATTATGACATTTGAGATGTTATATAGCAAAATTCACAGAGCAACAGTTAGTGATGCAAATTTAAATTATGTTGGTTCTATTACTATTGATGAAGAACTTATGAATGCTTCAAATCTAAGAGTTGGGCAAAAAGTTGATATTGTAAATATTAATAATGGAGAGAGATTCCAAACTTATGTAATAAAAGGTAAATTTGGACAAAAAGATATGTGTTTAAATGGTGCAGCTGCAAGAAAAGTATCAGTTGGAGATAAAATAATTGTTATTGCTTATGCTACATATAGTGAAGAAGAGTTAAAAAGCTATAAACCAACAGTTGTTTTAGTTGATGATAAAAACAATATTGAGTTAATTACAAATGAATTAGTAGGAAGCAAAAATGTTTGATGGAATTGATTTAAAAAATTTAAATCTTGGTGATATGATAAATAAATTTCAAGATATGGCAAAAGAGCAAGAGAGTAAAAATTCTGCTGATATTTTCACTGCAAAAGCTGGTGGAGGAATGGTAGAGATTTCTATAAATGGAAACTCTGAAGTTGTTGATTTGAAAATAGATGATTCACTTCTAGAAGATAAAGATTCACTACAAATACTTTTAATCTCTTGTATGAATGATATTATAAAACAAAGTGAAGAGAATAAAAAAAGAATGGCTATGAATCTTATGGGAAATTTAGGTAACTTTGGACAAAAATAATATGGAAAAATTACAAGAAAAATTTGAAGAGTATTTAATAAATAATCTTCCAAAAAGTAACTCTTTTCATCCATATTTTGAAGAATCTTTGGGATATATGTTAAAAGCTGGTGGAAAAAGATTTAGACCAATGCTTCTTTTGGCAATTGTAAACTCAAAAAAGCCACTTTTACTACAAAATAGTATGAGTGTTGCTTTAGCTGTTGAATTTTTACATACATACTCTCTTATACATGATGATTTACCTTCTATGGATAATTCAGATTTAAGAAGAGGTTTTGAAACTTTACATAAAAGATATGATGAGGTTACAGCAATTTTGGTTGGTGATGCTTTAAATACTCAAAGTTTTAATCTAATAGCAAATGCTTCACTTCATAATGATATAAAAGTTGATTTGATTAAACTTTTATCAAGTGATGGTGGAATTGATGGAATGATAATTGGTCAAGCAATAGATTGTTTTTTTGAGAAACAAAAAATAAGCTTGGAAAGATTGGAATTTTTACATACTCATAAAACAGCAAAACTAATTGCAACAAGTTTAAAAATGGGTGCAACAATAGTTGAACTTGATGAAAAAACAAAAGAAGAACTTTATGATTTTGGGCTTGATATAGGGCTACTTTTTCAAATCCAAGATGATATTATTGATGAGTTGGCTTCTAGCGAAGAAGTTGGAAAAACAACACAAAATGATACTTTCAAAAACTCTTTTGTAAATCTTTTAGGACTTGAAGAGAGTATTAAAAGTGCAGATAAACTTGCACAAAAATGTATAGAAAAACTTGCTAGTTTTGATGAAGATTTAAAAATATCTCTAGAAAATCTACTTTTAAACTATATAAATAGACATAAAAAATATAACTCTTAGTTAAAATGACTAAAGGTTCTTGACAAAAAAGAAAAAATTTAATAAAATTTGGCACTTAAAACTAGTAAGTGCTAAGTTTTAAGCTGATATAAAATTTAAATTATATAAAAAGGAAAGAAAATGAATTTTAAACCACTAGGTGAAAGAGTTCTTGTTGAGAGAACTGAAATTGAGAATAAAACTGCAAGTGGAATTATAATTCCAGATAATGCAAAAGAGAAACCAGCAAGTGCAAAAGTTCTTGCAATTGGAAATAAAGTTGAAGATATAAAAGTTGGAGATACTATTATATTTGAACAATATAGAGGAACAGAGATAAAAATTGATGGTAATGATTACCTTGTATTAAATGTTGAAAATATTTTAGGAGTTATGTAATTAGATAGATTGCTTTAGCAATTTATACATTTATGTAAAACTATCTTAAAATAGAATTTAAATAAAAACAGAGATTAATAAAAAAGGAAAGATGATATGGCAAAAGAGATTATATTTAGTGATAGTGCAAGAAATAGACTTTTTGCAGGTGTTGAAAAGTTGGCAGATGCAGTTAAAGTAACAATGGGACCAAGAGGAAGAAATGTTTTACTTCAAAAATCTTTTGGTGCTCCAACAATCACAAAAGATGGAGTAAGTGTAGCAAGAGAGATTGAACTTGCTGATACTTTAGAAAATATGGGTGCTCAACTTGTAAAAGAAGTTGCAAGTAAAACAGCAGATGAAGCTGGAGATGGTACAACAACAGCAACAGTTTTAGCTCACTCAATATTTAAAGAAGGTCTTAGAAATGTAACAGCAGGTGCAAATCCAATATCTTTAAAAAGAGGAATGGATAAAGCTTGTGAGGCTATTTTAGTTGAATTAAAAAAATCTTCAAGAGTTGTTGAAAACAAAACTGAGATAGAGCAAGTTGCAACAATTTCTGCAAACTCAGATAGTGCTATTGGAAAAATGATTGCTGAAGCTATGGAAAAAGTTGGAAAAGATGGTGTTATTACTGTTGAAGAAGCAAAAGGTATTTCAGATGAACTTGATGTTGTAGAAGGAATGCAGTTTGATAGAGGATATTTAAGTCCATATTTTGTGACAAATCCAGAAAAAATGACAACAGAATTTGATAATCCATTTATTCTACTTTATGATAAAAAAATCTCTTCATTAAAAGAGCTTTTACCAATTCTTGAAGGTGTAAATAAAGCTGGTCGTCCACTTCTTATTATTGCTGAAGATGTAGATGGAGAAGCTCTTGCAACATTAGTTGTAAATAGATTAAGAGGTGCATTACAAATTGCTGCTGTTAAAGCTCCTGGATTTGGAGATAGAAGAAAAGCTATGCTTGAAGATATCGCTGTATTAACAGGTGGAACAGTTATTTCTGAAGAGATGGGAATGAAACTTGAAACTACTGATTTAAGTGCACTAGGTGTTGCTTCAAAAATTGTTATTGATAAAGACAATACAACAATTGTTGATGGAAATGGAAGTAAAGATGCAGTTTTAGGAAGAGTAAATCAAATAAAAGCTGAAATTTCAAATACTACAAGTGATTATGATAGAGAAAAACTTCAAGAAAGACTTGCAAAACTTAGTGGTGGAGTTGCTGTTATTAAAGTTGGAGCTGCAACAGAAACTGAAATGAAAGAGAAAAAAGATAGAGTTGATGATGCATTAAGTGCAACAAGAGCTGCAGTGGAAGAAGGAATTGTAATTGGTGGTGGAGCTGCTTTAATTAGATCAGCTGCAAAAGTTAAATTAAATTTAAAAGATGATGAACTAATTGGAGCAAATATAGTTTTAAGAGCTATTAAAGCACCATTAAAACAAATTGCTACAAATGCTGGATATGATGCTGGTGTTGTTGCAAATGAAGTTGAAAAATCTTCAAATGAAAACTTAGGATTTGATGCATCAAGTGGAGAATATGTTGATATGTTTGAAGCTGGAATTGTGGATCCTGCTAAAGTAGAAAGAGTTGCTATGCAAAATGCTGTTTCAGTAGCTTCTTTACTACTTACAACAGAAGCAACTGTTACAGAGATAAAAGAGGATAAAGCACCTGCTATGCCAGATATGAGTGGAATGGGCGGAATGCCAGGAATGATGTAAAATCATTTAAAACTTTTTAAAAGAGAGTGAGTTTTCACTCTCTTTTTTTTTGCTTATTTTTTAAAAAAACTATTTAACTTATGATTTGATATAATCTAGCATTTTTTAAACATAGGGAAAATATGGCTTATAGTGAATCTGATACTCGTGCAAATTTAATAGATCCAAAACTTGAAACTTCAAATTGGAAATCTTCAAATATAGTTAGAGAATACTATTTTACAGATGGTAGAAAATTAATAGGTGGAAAAAGAGGGAAAAGATATTTTGTAGATTATCTTTTGGTTTATAAAAATACAAATCTAGCAATTATTGAAGCAAAAGCTCAAAACAAAGATCCCCTTGACGGACTTCAACAAAGCATAAACTATGCACAAAAACTAAAAATTGATTTTGTTTACTCTACAAATGGAGATAAAATTTATGAACACTCACTTCTTTCTGGAAAAGGAGAGTTTATAGAAGATTATCCAACTCCAGAAGAGCTTTTTTATAGAAAATTTGGAAAATTAAAAGAGCAAGAAGAGAGAGTAATTACTCAAAATTTTTATTTTGAAGGGAATAAAAAACCAAGATTTTATCAACAAATCGCAGTTCAAAAAGCAGTTGAAACAATAGCAAATGATAAAAATAGAGTTCTTTTAACTCTTGCAACTGGAACAGGAAAAACATATATAGCTTTTCAAATCGTATATAGATTGTTTCAAGCAAAATGGAATAAAGATAAAACAAATAGAAGACCAAAAATCTTGATTCTTGCAGATAGAAATGTTTTAAAATCTCAAGCTATGAATGAGTTTAATCCTATGGAAAAGGATTTGGTGGATATAAATGGAAAAGATATAAAAAGAAGAGGTGGAAAAGTTCCTACAAATGGAAATGTATTTTTTGCTATTTATCAATCTATTGCTGAGAATAAAAATAGAATTATTGAAAATAGTGAAGAAGAGAATGAAGATGATGTAATAGCTTACTATAAACAGTATCCATCAAACTTTTTTGACCTAGTTATCATAGATGAGTGTCATAGAGGTAGTGCAAATGATACTAGCTCTTGGAGGGATATTTTAAATCATTTCTCACATGCTACTCATTTGGGACTTACAGCAACTCCAAAAAGAGATGACAACGGCGATACTTACAAATACTTTGGAGAGCCAGTTTATGAATACTCTTTAAAAGATGGAATAAATGATGGATTTTTAACTCCATATAAAGTAAAGAGAATTCAAACAAATATAGATGAGTATCACTTCAACCCTGATGACATAATCACAGGTGAGTTGGATAAAAATATAGTAACTCTTCAAGAGTTTGAAAAAAGTGTGATTATTCCAAAAAGAACAAGGCTAATAGCTAAAACAATTTTAGAAAATATAAATCCTTTTGATAAAACAATTATTTTTTGTGTAAATCAAAAACATGCAATGGATATGAAAGTAGCAATAGATAGATATAAAACTATAAAAGATAGCAACTATTGTGTAAGAGTTACAAGTGATGAGGGCGAGATTGGAAGAGAATTTTTGGAGAAGTTTCAAAATAATGATTTGGATATTCCAACTATTCTTACAAGTTCAAAAATGCTAACAACTGGAGTTGATGCAAAAAATGTACGAAATGTTGTTTTAACTGCACCAATTGCTTCTATGACTGAGTTTAAACAGATAATAGGAAGAGGAACAAGAACTTATGAAGGAAAAGATTTCTTCACTATTATAGATTTTGTAGGAGCTACAAATCTCTTTTATGATAAAGCTTGGGATGATGACCCTTTAAGTGTTGATATAAAAACAACAAAGATAGAAGATGTAGAAGATGAGATTAATGAAGAGAATAAAATAGATGAAACAAAAAAAGAGCAAAATAAAAAAGAAGACTTTTTGAGTGATGATGAATTTGAAGCAAAAACAAAAGAGGAAAAAGTAAAAAAAGAGCAAGTAATCATAGATATAAAAGGTAAAAAACTAAAAGTAATAAACATAGAGACAACTTATGTAGGAGTAGATGGAAAGCCTTTAAGAAGTTCTGAATATCTTGAGCTTTTAATAGGTGTTTTAGGAAGATTTTACAATGATGAGCAAACTCTAAGAGATATTTGGAGTAATCCAAAAAATAGAAAAGAGCTTTTAGAGAAACTAAAAGATATGAATATAGATGAGTCTCAGCTTGAAGATTTAAAAGATATTTTTGAAGCAAAAAATAGTGATATTTATGATGTTTTGGCTCATTTATCTTTTAATCATAATATAAAAACAAGAGATGAAAGAGCAATAGCTGCTTTAAACTCAAAATTTATAGAGAAATATCAAAATGAAAAAGCAAAAGATTTTATAGAGTTTATTTTAGATAAATATAGAAAATATGGCTTCAAAGAGCTAGAAGAAAATAAACTCTCAACACTAATAGAGCAAAGTGGATTTGATAGAAGAGAACTTATGGCTTCATTTGGTGATTTTAAAATAAGAGATGAGTATTTTGAGCTTCAAAAAGAGATTTATAGATGAGTAGAAGTATGAGAGGAAAAAACTAATGGCAAAGATAATAGTTCAAGAAAAAGAAATTACTATTTTAACAGTAGAAAATGAAGATTATATCTCTCTTAAAGATATGCTCAAAGCAAAAGATGGAGATTTTTTTATTTCAGATTGGCTTAGAAATAGGAATACTATCGAATATCTTGGAATTTGGGAGAAGATTCATAACCCAAATTTTAATTATGGCGAATTCGCCATAATTAAATCTCAAGCAGGACTTAATAGTTATAAATTAAGTGTAAAAGAGTGGAGAGAAAAAACAAATGCTATAGGACTTGTTGCTAAAACTGGTCGATATGGTGGAACTTATGCTCATAAAGATATTGCTTTTGAATTTGGGATGTGGATAAGTGCAGAGTTTAAAATCTATCTTATCAAAGAGTTTCAAAGACTTAAAGATGAAGAGTTCAAACACCTTGGTTGGGATATAAGAAGAAATCTTACAAAATTAAACTACAAAATACACACTGATGCCATCAAAGAAAATCTTATCCCAAAAGAACTAACTCCTCAACAAATAAATTTTGTTTATGCAAATGAAGCAGATATTTTAAATGTAGCTTTGTTTGGTCAAACAGCCAAAGAGTGGAGAGAGCAAAATAAAGATAAGAAAGGTAATATAAGAGATGAAGCAGATGTAAATCAGCTTGTGTGTCTTGCAAATATGGAATCTTTAAATGCACATTTGATAAATGAAGGATTTTCAAAAAGCCAAAGAATAGAAAAACTTAATAAAATTGCTATTAGTCAAATGAGGATTTTGAGTGCTGGGGATGTTAAAGAGTTGGAAACAAAGGGAACATTATAAATGATTATTAAGCCGAACTGGGAACAATTTAAATCTAAATTTAATGATAGTCCAACATACTATTTTGAATATTTTTGTTATTTGCTTTTTTGTATTGAGTATAGTAAGCCTCAAGGTATATTTCGTTATAAAAATCAATCAGGTATTGAATGGAATCCTATTGAAGTAAATGGTAAAACAATAGTTGCTCAATGCAAATTCTATGATACATCGCTTAGTAGCCATAAAAAAGATATTCTTGAAATGCTTGACAATATCAAAAAAAATTATACAACACCATGTGAATTGAAATTTTACACAAATCAAGATTGGAGTCAAGGTAAAAATAATAATGATTCACAAGTAAAAATTGATATAGAAGTAAAAGCAAAAGAATATAATATAACAATTGACTGGCGTACTAATGAGACTTATTTTTTATCACCTGATGTAGCTTCAAATCAAGAGCTAATGAAACACTTTTATACTGATGCAAGTATTTATGATTTAGTTAATGAAAAGCAAACCCATACAGAAACGGTGTTAAATAATATTCACACACAAATTAATTTCAATTCAAAAATTATTGAAATTGATAAAACAAAAGAAATCAACGAGCTAAAAAATCAACTAATATCTAATCAAGCATTAATTTTAAGTGGAACTGGTGGAACTGGAAAGACAGCTATTATAAAAAAACTTTATGAAGATATTAAAAATGATATGCCTTTTTATCTTTTTAAAGCGAGTGAGTTTGAAACTAATCAAATTGATAATTTATTTGCTCAATACAGTTTTAAAAAATTCATTGATATACACGAACAAGACCAAGAAAAAATTATTATAGTCGACTCAGCTGAAAAAATATTAGATTTAAACAATAATGAACCGTTTAAAGAGTTTTTCCAAACATTAATTGAACATAAATGGAAAGTAATTTTTACTACTCGACATACTTATTTGAATGATTTATATTATCATTTTTCTCAACTTGAAATTATTCCATTTACTGTAAATATTGAAAACTTAAATACTGAAGAACTAAATATACTATCCATTAACTATAAATTTAATTTACCTCAAGATAAAAAATTATTGGATTTGATAAAAAATCCATTCTATTTAAATGAGTATTTAGCAAATTATTCAAATGATGAAATCAAATATCAAGAATTTAAGAATAAATTGTGGAATCAAAATATAAGTACGCCAGATATGGAAAAATGCTTTTTTGAACTTGCTTTTAAAATAGCTAATGAAGGGCAATTTTATGTGGATATTGATTGTGCTAACGATAGCTTAAAGCAATTGCAAAAAAAAGGAATTTTAGGTTATGAAAAAAGTTTAGGTTATTTTATAACTCATGATATTTATGAAGAATGGGCATTAGAAAAAATCGTAAATAAAGAATTCAAGAATAAAGTTGATATAAAAAGTTTTTTTGAAAAAATTGGAAGCTCTTTACCTATACGAAGAGCTTTTAGAAGTTGGGTATCCGAAAAACTACTTCTTAATGATGAAAATATTAAAACTTTCATTGAAGAAATCATAGATAGTGTGGATATAGAAATATTTTGGAAAGATGAAATATTTATATCAATATTATTATCTGAATATTCAGATACTTTTTTTAAGAACTTTAAAAGAGAGATTTTAGACAATGATTATGAACTATTGAGCCGAATATCTTTTTTATTGAGACTAGCTTGTAAAGAAGTTGATAATAGCTTTTGGGAAAGTCTTGGATTGAAAAATCAACAAATAAAAGAAGCGAAATATATTTTTACTAAGCCAAAAGGTAATGGTTGGAAAAGTTTTATTGCTTTTATCTATGATAATATACAAAGCATAGGACTTTTTAAAATAAATATTATATTACCTGTTTTGTATGATTGGAACAATGCAATCAAAGATGGGGAAACTACACAAAAAGCTTCTTTGATAGTTTTAAAATATTATGATTTAATAAATCAACAAGAACATAAATACAGTTATAAAGAATCTATCAAAACTATTTGTAAAGTTATTTCCAGTGGTTCATCTGAAATCAAAGATGAGTTATCTACTATATTTGATGAGATAGTTGAGCAAAAGTTAAAAAATCATAGTGACAATTATTATGAACTCTCAAAAATGGTTTTATCAAATTGGGATGGTCTTTTAATATCTAAAAATCTACCTGAAAAAGTATTAAAATTAGCAGATTTATTTTGGACAAAGACATCTAGAAAAGTTAAAAAAGATGGAATATTTTCTTCTTACGATAGAGTAGAAGTAGAAGATGCTTTCAATCTTTCAACTAAATATGAAAATAAATATTTTCCTTCAAGTGCATTACAAACTCCTATATATTTTCTTTTGAAAAATCATTTTAGTATTACTATTGATTTTATTCTAGATTTTATCAATAAATCGGTTGAATATTATGCTAAATCTGGATGGGAATATAAAGAAGAAATTCAAAAAGTTGATGTTTGTATAGATGAAAACATTACAATACAACAATATCACAGTCAAGCATTATGGAATATATACAGAGGAAATAGCTCTCCTGTTATGCCAAATTTGTTACAGTCGATACATATGGCACTTGAAAAATATCTTTTAGAAATTGCAGATGCCCCAGATATAAATAGTGAACTTTTTGAATTGATTTTGCTAAATATTCTTGCAAAGTCAAAATCATCATCTATTACTGCTGTTATAACAAGTGCTGTACTAGCAAAACCACATATAACTTTTAGTTTGGCAACAGTACTTTTTAAAACTAAAGAGTTTATTCAAGCTGATTTTCATAGAAAAATCCAAGACCAAAGTATTAAAAGTCTGTATGGTATTGGATATGGACTAAATTGGCAAACTAAAATTTATCAAGATGAAAGATTAAAAACTTGTGAAGACAAACACAGGCATTTACATTTAGAAAATTTATTTTTACATTACCAGATGTTTAAAACAAGTGAAGTAGGTGAAGAAGAAATTAAAAATATTCAAAATATTTTATGGGGTATTTTAGATAACTACTATAAACAACTACCTGATGAAGAGGGCCAATATGAAGAAGATAGAATTTGGGGAATGGCTTTAGCAAGAATGGATAAAAGAAAAATGGATATAGAAACAGAAAAAGTTGATGGAGGAGTTCAAATCACATTTAATCCAAAGTTATCCCCTGAGCTTAAAAAGTATAGTCAAGAAGCACAGGAAAACTCTCATAATAAAGTTAAATATACATCACTATATCTATGGTCTGTAAATAAAATAGAAAACAATCAAGATTATAAAAAATATACTAATTATGAGGAAAATCCTCTTTTAGCATTGGAACAAATTAAAGAAGTCATAGCTATTCCACATGATAAAAGAGATTTTATTTTTCAAGATGAAATTTTTCCACATGTAAGTATTATATTATTGAGAGATTATGTTGAATTGCTTTCAAGTGAAGATAAAGAACTTTGTAGAGATATAATTTTAGAATTTACTGGTTTACCACTAGCAGAAAACTATCACTATCAAGTTTCAGATGGAGTTGATAAGGCTATCCAATATTTACCTATATTGCTAAGTGATTTTCCAGACCTAAAAAATGATATAAAAATACTTTTATTGTTAAATCTTTTTCATAATTATCAGATAGGGATGGGTGGAAAACATTTTTGTGATTTTGCGATAGAGGCTATTAATACATATTTTATTAGTGAATGTAACTCTTTTATAGTGGCATATTTACTTTTAAAACCTATCTACGATGAGTTGGTTAAATCAAATTATTATGGACAAAAACGAGTGAGTAAACAAGACTTGCTTGAAAACTTTTTTCAATCAAATGAAGAGATAGTAGAAAAGTTTATTTCCGATGAATTAAAAATATCTGCAAATGAAATTGAAAAAACAGAATTAGATGTTTTTTTTGTTGCTTTTAAAATGATAGTTACTTTTAAATCTACTATAAAAAAAGAGTTTACTCAAAAGATTATAGAAATATCATGCAAAAATATTTTTAATAAAGCAGATGATAAAGTGGATTATGAGATAAAACAACAGTTTATTGACAACTATACACTTTTAATACTAAAAGCAGATAAATGTGATATTCAGTTTTACCTGCAACCATTGATTGATTCATTTAAGCCAACGGAAGATATAACAAGTTTACTAACTCAGTTGATTTATTCTCAAGATAACATAAATAACTACGATAATTTTTGGCATATATGGGAACTCCTTGAGAATAACATAATAGATATTTCCAAAGATGGAGAAAAATACCATAATGTTGATAAAATAGTAAAAGTTTATTTATTGGCTTGGGGACGATATGGTTCACTTTGGAAAGATACTGCTAAAGAATGGCACTCATTAAAAGACAAAGAAATAAGGTTTTTTAAAAAGCTCACTAAAAAAATTGTGCATTGTCCTTCTGTGGTTTATTCCATCTCAAAATTATTAACTGGAATTGGTTCAGCATATTTAAATGAAGGAATTAGTTGGCTTGCAGATTTGATTAGAAATAATAGTAATTTAGCAAATGATAAACTTGAACAAGATACAGTATTTCATTTAGAAAATTTAATTAGAAAGTATATTTTTCTTCAAAGTGCAAAAATAAAAAAAGATAGAAAAACAAAAGATGATGTTTTGATTATTTTGAACTTTTTAGTTGAAAGAGGCTCTGCAGTAGCATATATGTTAAGAGAGAAAGTTTTATGAAAAATATAAATATTAGATTTCTGCCATTATCTCATCAAATCGAAACAACAAAAGTTCTAAAAAAAGCAATATCAGCAAATAGAACTTTGGCAAACTTAAATGGTGTGGCTCGTATTATCCCAAATAGTGCTATTTTAATAAACTCTTTGGTATTACAAGAAGCAAAAGATAGTAGTGCTATTGAAAATATCATCACAACTCACGATGAGCTATATAGAGCAAATCTTGATATTGAAAGTGTAACAAATGAAGCCAAAGAAGTTCAGAACTACAAAGAAGCACTTCTAAGAGGTTTTTCACTTATAAAAGATACAAAACTACTTTTAAAAAAACATATTGTTGAAATTCAAGCTGTTTTAGAACAAAATGATGCAGGAATTAGAAAACAAGCAGGAACAAATTTAAAAAATAGTTTGACAGGAGAAGTGATTTACACTCCACCACAAGATTATGAAGCTATACAAGAACTTCTTACAAACCTTGAAAATTATATTAATGAGCCAAACGATATTGACCCACTTGTAAATATGGCAATCATTCATCATCAATTTGAATCAATCCACCCTTTTTATGATGGAAATGGAAGAACGGGAAGAATTATAAATATTTTGTATTTGATACTAAAAGATTTATTAGATATTCCCGTGCTTTATCTAAGTCGTTATATCATCACTCACAAAGCTGATTATTATAGGCTTTTGCAAGAAGTTAGAACACAAGATAAATGGGAAGAGTGGATTTTATATATGCTAGATGCAGTTGAGCAAACTTCACTTGAAACAATAGAGCTTATAAATAATATTAGTAATTTGATGATAAAAACTCAAGATAAAATATCACAAGAATTGCCAAAAATTTATAGTAAAGATTTAGTAGAGATACTTTTTATGCACCCATATACAAAAATAGAGTTTTTGATAGATAAATTAAATCTTCATAGAGATACGGCATCTAAATACTTGAAAGAACTTGAAAATATAGGAATTTTAAAACCTATAAAAATTGGGAGAAGTAAGTATTTTATAAATTTAGAGCTTTTTGATATGTTGAAAAAAGGGATTTAATTCAATATATTTGGATAATATACCGAAAAAATCAATAAATTTCGGTATATTAAATTTATATGTCGAAATAGTTAAATATTTTCGACATAACTTATGAGTAAAAAGATGCAAAATTTACCTATAGTTACAAAGATATGAGTAAAAAATCACAAAATTTTTACATATAGTAGATGATATGTAAAAAAAAGAGCAAAAACTTTACATATAAATATAAAAATATAAATATAAATAATAAAAAGGAAAAGAGATTTGGAAAGCAAAATAAACAGAATAACAGACATCCTAAGAAGAGATGATGGAATAAGTGGTGCTATGCACTACACAGAGCAAATCTCTTGGATTTTGTTTTTAAAATTTTTATCAGATTTAGAAGATAGCAAATACATAGATGCACAGCTAGATGGAGAGAATTATACATATATTTTAGAAGAGAAGTATAGATGGAATATTTGGGCAGCTCCAAAAAAAGATGGAAAAATAGATCTATTAAATGCACAAAGTGGAGATGATTTACTTGAGTTTGTAAATAAAGAGTTATTTCCATATTTAAAAAGTTTCAAATCTATAAGCGAAAATCCAAAATCTATTAAATATAAAATAGGTGCAATATTTGAGTTTTTGGATAATAGGATCGCAAATGGTCATACTCTTAGAGAAATCCTTGATATTATTGATAATATGGATTTTCACAGCCAATCAGACCTTTTTCAACTATCAATTATTTATGAAAAACTTCTAAAAGATATGGGAAGTGATGGTGGAAATAGTGGGGAATTTTATACTCCAAGACCTCTTATAAAAGTAATCACAGATGTTGTAAACCCTACAATTGGGCAAACTATTTATGACCCAGCAGTTGGGAGTTGTGGATTTTTGATTGAAGCTTATAATCATATAAGATACATAGATGTAGAAGCTAACAAGCAAAGAGAGTTATCAACAGACCAACTAAAATTTTTAAATGAAGATACATTTTTTGGAAATGAGAAAACTCCACTATCTTATGTAATGGGTGTTATGAATATGATTTTACATGGAATAGAATCTCCAAATATAAGTAAATCAAACACTCTTACAAAAAATATTAGAGGACTTGAAGAGAAAGATAGGTTTGATTGTATTTTGGCAAATCCTCCTTTTGGTGGAAAAGAGAAAGAGCAAATACAAAGTAACTTCCCAATAAAATCAAATGCAACAGAGTTGCTCTTTTTGCAACATATGATGAATCACTTAAAACTTGGTGGTAGATGTGGAGTTGTAATTCCAGAAGGTGTTTTGTTTCAAACAAACAATGCCTTTGCAAGTGTGAAAAAAGAGTTGCTAGAGAAGTTTAATATACACACTATTTTATCTCTTCCTAGTGGAGTTTTTTTGCCTTATAGTGCAGTTAAAACAAATGTTGTTTTCTTTGATAGAGCTGGAAGTACAGCAGATATTTACTACTATGAGGTAAATCCACCATATAAGCTTACAAAAAATAAGCCAATTGTTTTAGAGCATTTTTCTGAGTTTTTAGAGTCTTGGAAAGATAGAAAAATCACAGAAAATTCTTGGATAGTAAATGTAAATGATATAAAAGATTTTGACTTAAGTGCCAAAAATCCAAATAAAAATGAGAAAATAGAGCACAAAAGCCCAATAGAACTTGTGGAAAATATAAAACTAAACAACGCTTTGATAAATGATTTGTTAGATGAGGTTGAAGAAATTTTGATTGGGAAAGATATAAATGAGTGAATTATATACTTTACCTGATGGGTGGGAGTGGAAAAAATTAGGAGAATTGGCTAAATTTCAAAGTGGTGGTACTCCTTCAAGAAATAATAAAACCTATTGGGAAAATGGAGATATTCCATGGGTTAAAATTTCAGATATTACAGATAATATGTATGTATATAAAACTAAAGAATTTATCAATAAAAGTGGATTAAATAATTCATCAGCTAAATTATTTTCAAAAGGAACAATTCTTTATACAATATTTGCAACAATAGGAAAAATAGGAATATTAGATATTGAAGCTACAACAAATCAAGCAATTAGTGGTATTCAACCAAATCAAAATGTAGATTTATTTTATATGTACTATGGTTTAAAGTTTATTACAAATGAAATTCAAAAAATATCTGTTGGAGTTGCACAAAATAATATAAATCTTACAAAATTGAAAGAGCAATGGTTTCCTCTTCCACAACTTGAAGAACAAAAAAGAATTGTGGCAAAGTT
Organism: Aliarcobacter thereius LMG 24486; assembly: GCF_004214815.1. Lineage (NCBI taxonomy): Bacteria > Pseudomonadati > Campylobacterota > Epsilonproteobacteria > Campylobacterales > Arcobacteraceae > Aliarcobacter > Aliarcobacter thereius. The sequence goes on along the minus strand of NZ_CP035926.1, from coordinate 1,522,030 downwards.
GGATATTTTATTTGCCAAAATAGATAAAGCTATAACTTTGCATCAAAAAAATATTGATGAAGCAGATATTTTTATGGCAAGTGTTTTAAATGATATTTTTGCTGAGTTTGAAGAGAAGTATGAAAAAAAACAATTAAATGAAATTGCAATTTTTGGTGGAAAAAATATTTCAACTTTAGAATATCCAAATTTAATTTATTTTTCTTTAGAAGATATTGAAACTCAAACAGGGAAAATACTAAATTATAAAACAGTTAATGAATCAGGAGTAAAAGGAACAGCAGTAAGCTTTGATGATAATGTAGTTTTATATTCAAAATTAAGACCCTATTTAAACAAAGTTATTGTTCCAAATTTAGAAGGTTGTGCAACAACCGAATTAGTTGTATTAAAACCAAAAGACAAATTAGATAAATATTTTTTAGCTTCATATTTAAGAAGTTCAAATATTGTAAATTTTTTAAATAATGATTCTATGGGTGCAAAAATGCCAAGAACTAATATGAAAACATTTAGAAATTTAGATATTCCTCTTCCACCCCTAAAAACCCAAAAAAAAGTAGTTTTATATCTAGATGAAATTTCAAATAAAATGGAAAAAATAAAACAAATCCAAAAAGAGAAAATGCAAAGCCTAAAAGAGCTAAAAGCCTCTATTTTAGACAAAGCATTTAAAGGTGAGTTATAAAAACCAATTCAAATCTTCTCTAAGATTTACAACTTCTCCTACAACAATTATTGCAGGAGTTGGTAAATCTTTTGCTTTTTCATATATATTTTCCAAAGTAGATATCACAACTTTTTGCTCTTTTGTAGTTCCTTTTGATATTACAGCACAAGGTGTATTTTTGTTTTTACCTGCATTTATTAAATTCTCACAAATTAATGATAAATTATGTAATCCCATCAAAAAAACTATTGTTTCATCTTCTAAAAAGCTTTTCCAGTTTATTTGTGAACAAGGTTTTTCAGCTGATTCATGTCCAGTTACTACTTTAAAAGAGCAAGAAATTCCTCTTTGAGTTACAGGAATTCCAGCATATGCTGGAACACTAATACTTGAAGTAATACCTGGAATTATCTCAAAAGCTATATCTTTTTTTCTTAAATAAAGTGCTTCTTCTCCACCTCTTCCAAAAACAAAAGGATCTCCACCTTTTAATCTTACAACATTTTTATATTTTAAAGATGCTTGATAGATAATTTCATTTATCTCATCTTGTGGAATTAAGTGTTTCCCAAACTCTTTTCCAACAAACTTCAAAATAGCATCTTTTTTTGCCATTTTTAAAATCTCTTTATTTACTAAATTATCATAAATTATTATATCAGCCTCTTTTATAACTCTTGAAGCTTTAAGTGTAAGAAGTTCAATATCTCCTGGACCTGCACCTGTTAGGTAAACTTTACTCATATCTCATTTTGCCTTTTTAATTTTTCATAAAAATTTATTATAACACTTATTAGTTTATGAAATATTAAAATGATAAATCAAAATAAACTATAATTTAGATAAGATTTAAATAAAATTTTGGAGAAAATATGGATAAACAGCTAATTTTAGAATTATCAAAAAAAGCTATATTGCAAAAGTTTGATAAAAATATAGAGATAGATAAAATTATTTTAAAGCAAAAATATCCATTTTTGAGTGAAAAAAGAGCAAGTTTTGTAACAATAAATAAGTATGGAAAATTAAGAGGATGTATTGGAAGTTTGATTGCTACAAAAAGTTTATTAGATGATTTAATTTCAAACTCATATATGGCAGCTTTTGAAGATCCTAGATTTTTTGAACTAAGCATTGAAGAGTTTAAAGAGTGTGAAATTGAAATATCGATTCTTTCTCATCCACAAGAGCTTAATTATAAAGATTTTAATGATTTAAAAGATAAGTTAATCCCAAATATTCATGGAGTTATTTTAGAATTTGATGGAAGAAGAAGTACTTTTTTACCACAAGTTTGGCAAATGCTTCCAAAGTTTGAAGATTTTTTTGCACAATTATGCTTTAAAGGAAGTTTTGAAATAGATGAAAAATTTAAGCCAAAAGTTTATACATATGAAGTTGAGCTTATAAAATGAGTACAAGAAAAAGTGTAGTAAGTGGAAGTTTCTATCCAGATAAAAAAGATGACTTACTTTTATATTTTGAAAAATTTAATCAAATAAAAGATGATGAAAAAATAGATGAAAAGATAAAAGCAATTTTAGTTCCACATGCTGGATATATTTATAGTGGATTTACAGCAAATAAAGCTTTCAAACTTGCTAGTAAAAACTTTTATAAAAGAGTTGTAGTTGTTGGACCTTCGCATAGAGCTTTATTTGATGGAGCAAGTGTTAGTTTATATGATAACTATGAAACTACTTTTGGGAATTTAAATATAGATTTAGAGTATTGTAAAGAGCTTTTAGAAAAATTTGATTTCTTAAAATTTGATGAGGAGTCAGTTTTTGAACACTCAACAGAAGTTCAAGCTCCTTTTGTGAAATACTATTTTGGAAATATTGAGTTTGTAGAGATTATTTATAGCAATATATCTTCAAATAATTTAGAACTAGTTTTTGATTATATATTAAAAGATTCTTCAAATTTACTTGTAATTAGTAGTGATTTGAGTCATTTTTATTCTCAAAGTGATGCTATGAAATTAGATATAAATTGCTTAAATGCAATACAAAACAAAGATATAAAACTTCTTCAAAAATGTGAAGCTTGTGGAGAATTTGGAATAGAAGCTATTCTTTTAAACTCTATAAAAAATAATCTTCAAACAAAACTTTTACACTATTGTACAAGTGCTGATATTAGTGGAGATAAAAGTAGAGTTGTAGGATATTGTTCAGCTATATTTTTTTAAAATAACTTATAAATAAGCTAGAAATTACACTATGATTACATAGTGATTTCATATTGGTTACAAGCTAAAATTTATAAAGAGGCTTTAAAAAACTTAAGATATATTTCTTAGAAATTAGAATTTTAGGAAAATATATGAAAAATTTAAAATTAAGAAATAAGATATTTTTAATTTTAGTTCTTCCAATGATGGCTATTTTTATGTTTACATCTATTTTAGTTGTTGAAAAACTTGAAAAAGTAAATGATATGAATAAAACATCAAGTTATATAAATTTTACAGTTGAAGTACAAAAATTCTTAACAAACTTACAAAAAGAGCGAGAAATAGCTATTTCATATATTGATAATTATGGTTCAAATAAAGAGCTTTTTGAAAATCAAATAACAAATAGTAATAATGCTCAAAAAGATTTAGAGCTATTTATAGCTAATTTTGGATTAATAAAAAATGATAATAATCTATTAGAAAAAATAGAGATTTTGAGAAGTAATTTAGAGCAATTAAATACAAAAAGAGAAGATAGCTTAAAATTAAGCATAGATAGTAAAAATCTAGAGCTTTTTTATGATGAAACAATAATAAATCTTATCTCTTTTTTTGATGAATTACTAATATATTCAAATAGTAAAGAGCTTTTAAAATCTTCTCAAACATATATTTCAATCATAAGTCTAGTTGAAAAACTTTATCAAGAGAAGAATTTGGTAAAAGTAATATTTAAACAACAACATATTTCAAATGAAGATTATAATAAATTTATAGCTTTACTAACTTTCCAAGATGCTGAAAATCTGGAGTTCACAAGAAATTTAACAAAAAACCAAGAAGAGTATTATGCTAGAAAAACAAATAATGCTTCTTTTGAAAATATTAATAAATTAAGAGAAGTTATTTTCCTAAAAGCAAAGAAAAATGAGCTTGTAAATAGTATGAGAGAGTATTTTGGTTATGGAGGATTAATTCACTCTTATAAAGATTTTATATTAACAAATGATGAAAATATTTTAAATCAAATACAAAGAAACCATACAAGAATTTTAAGATTTATTAAAGAGTATAAAAAGCTTGAATATTTAAAAGAGGAAGAAGAACTATTAAATGATATTCAATCTGCAATAGACATTTATATGGAAAAAGTTTTTTCTAACTCTTTTTTGGAAGATACAAAAGAGCTTGATAAGAAAACTTTAAGAGCTTTTGAACTTTTATCAAAGAATATTTATGGAGCTGATCTTAGAAAATGGACAGATAATTCAAATGAAAAAATATTGGTTTTTGAAGAGATAAAAGATAAGATATTAAAAGATACTCTTATATATATAAATAATAATGTAAAAGAGCTTGATACTCAAATTGTAGTTTTTCTTGTTTCAATTATTGCATTGATTCTAATTATATTTTTAGTAATAATGATTATGACAAATAATGTAACAAAATCTATTAAGAAATTTGAAAATAATCTTCATCAATTTTTCTCATTTTCTATGAAAGAGAAAGATGAAATAAAGCTAAATAAACTCGAAGGTAAAGATGAGTTTGCTTTGATGACAAAGAATATGAATGAACAAGTTTTAAAAATAGAGAAGATTAGTAATAATGATAAGCAAGTAATTGTTGAAATTACAAAAATTATGGAGAATGTAAATAAAGGTTTCTTTGAGCATTCAATAGATATAAAATCATCTACAAAAGAGCTTCAATCTTTGGTAAATATTATTAATAAAATGCTTGAAAGTACAAGAACAAAGCTTGATAGTGTGAATCATTTATTAAATAATTATAGTGAAGGAAATTATAAATTTAAACTTGAAGATGAAGATATTGCAAATATGCAAGGAGATTTTGGAGTTTTATATAAATCAACATCATTTTTAGGAGAAACTACATCTTCTTTAATAGCTATGATAAATAGTGCAGGAAATAATCTTGAAGAAAGTACTAAAATTTTAGCAAATTCATCAAATGAACTTGCAATATCTTCATCAAATCAAGCTTCATCTTTACAACAAACTTCAAGTTCATTGGAGCAAATTACTCAAAATTTAATTAAGAACAATGCAAATATGAATCAGATGAAAGAGATTTCAGATGAGTTAAATAGTGCTTCAAAAGTAGGGAATAGCTCAGCACAACAAACTTTTATATCAATGGATGAAATAAGTAAAAAAGTAAATGCAATAAATGAAGCAATTACAGTTATAGATCAAATAGCATTTCAAACAAATATCTTAAGTTTAAATGCAGCAGTAGAAGCAGCAACAGCAGGAGAAGCTGGAAAAGGATTTGCAGTTGTTGCTCAAGAAGTAAGAAATCTTGCAACAAAAAGTGCAGATGCTGCAAAAGAGATAAAAGACTTAGTAGAAAGTGCAAATATAGAAGCTGGAGATGGTAAAAATATTGCAGATGAGATGATAAAAGGTTATGAAAACTTAGATTTAAAAATCTCAGAAACAAAAGATATTATAGATAATATTGCAAAATTTAGTAAAGAACAAGAAATAGCAATTTCTCAGATAAATACAACTGTTTCAAATCTTGATTTAACAACACAAGTAAATGCAAAAACAGCTTTAAAAATTGATTCTTTATCAAATGAAGTATCAAATTTATCTGATGAACTATTACAAATCACATCAAAATCAAAGATAGATAAAATATATAATAAAGTTGCAAAGAAGATGAAAAAGAGTAATAAACAAGAATAAGATGAGGATTTTAATTTATTAAATATAAAAAATCTGAAAAGATTAATTCATATTTTGATAATATTGCAACACAGTTGCAAATAAAGGTTTTATGTGAATTTAATAAATATAGAAAATTTATTTTTCAAATATCAAAAAACAGATGTTTTGGAAAATATAAATTTAAAGATAAGAGATGATGATTTTTTAGCAATTATTGGTCCAAATGGTGGAGGGAAATCCACTCTTTTAAAACTTATTTTAGGACTTCTAACAAATTATTCAGGAAGAATAGAAAAAAATATAAAAACAGATGAGATAGGATATGTTCCACAAAATACAAATTTAAATATGGATTTTCCTATTACAGCTTTAGAGATTGTATTAATGGGACATAATTCATCTAAAAAAAGATTATTTGGATACTCAAAAGAGTCAATATCTTGTGCAAAAAAATCATTAGAACAAGTTGGAATGTTAAATCATATAAACTCAAAAATAGGAGATTTAAGTGGTGGACAAAGACAAAGAGTTTTTATAGCAAGAGCACTTTGTTCAAAACCAAAAATTATGCTTTTGGATGAACCAACAGCAAGTATTGATGTAAAAGGGCAACAAGAGATATATGAACTTTTAAAAGATTTAAATAAAACAATATGTATAGTTGTTGTAAGTCATGATTTGTCGATTCTCTTAAATTATGCAAAAGATGTTGCACATATAAATAAAAGTTTGGTTTATCATAGTTTAGAAGAGCTTCAAAAAAATGTTACTTTAAATGATGATCATCTATGTGAAGTTGAGCTTTTATCAGCTCTTGGAAAAACACAAATGTGTTGTAATCATTAAGGTAAAAAGATGTTAGAGATATTACAATATGATTTTATACAAAATGCAATAATTGCAGGAGTTTTAATCTCAATTGCTGCTGGTGTTATTGGAAGTTTGGTTGTTGTAAATAAAATTACTTTTTTAACAGGAGGAATAGCACATAGTGCTTATGGAGGAATAGGAATAGCTATATTTTTAGGAATACCTGTTTTGTTTGGAGCAACAGTTTTTGCTATATTAACAGCAATCTTAATTGCAATAATAACTTTAAAAAATAGAAGTAGAGTTGATGCAATTATTGGAATGATGTGGGCAAGTGGAATGGCAATAGGAATAGTGTTTATTGATTTAACTCCTGGATATAATGTTGATTTGATGAGTTATCTATTTGGAAGTATTATTGCAGTTTCATTAAGTGATTTATACTATATGATAGCACTTGATATTTTTATTATTGCTATTATTGCAATATTTTATAAAGAGATTTTAGCAGTTTCATATGATAGTGAGTTTGCATATTTAAGAGGAATAAATGTTAAGTTTTTCTATACATTAATACTTATATTATCAGCTCTTTGTGTAGTTGCAGCAATAAAAGCAGTAGGATTAATATTAGTTATTGCACTTCTTACAATTCCTACATATCTTGCCGAAGCTTTTTCTAATAAATTATCAACTATGATGATTCTTAGCTCAGTTTTAGCTACAATATTTACTTTAAGTGGATTAGCAATATCATATTTATATGATATAAGTTCAGGTGCAAGTATTGTTATGATAAGTGTTGTTGCTTTAGCAATTGTAAAAATTTTGAAAAAATAAAAAAAGACGGAAAAACTAATGAAAAAATTAAATGAAAAAATAGTTCAAGGTATTGTAAATACTCTAAAAGTAAATAGAGTAAGTGAACCTGGAATTTATCTAATAAGTGCAGATGAAACAGAAGTTTTACTTCCAAATGCTTATGTAAAAAAAGAGATGAATATAGACAGTTTAATAGATGTTTTTATTTATACAGATAGTGAAGATAGACTTGTTGCAACAACATTAAAACCATATATATATCTAAATGAGTTTGCTAGTTTAAAAATAGTTGATAGTGCAAAGTTTGGATATTTTGTTGATATTGGATTAGCAAAAGATTTACTTGTTCCAAAAAATAGACAAAAAGGAAGCTTTTTTGTAGGAGCTTATAAAGTATTACAAATGCAATTTGATGATAGAACAAATAGATTAATTGCAAGTGAGAAATATATTTTAAATAGTGAAGTAAAAGGTTTAAAGCAAGGTGATGAGGTAGAAATAATTTTATATTCAAAAACTCCACTTGGATATAAAGTAATTGTAGATAATCTTTATGAAGGTATGATTTTTCACTCTGAAATTTTTGAAAATATTAAAATAGGTGATAAAAAAAGAGCTTATATAAAAAATTTAAGAGAAGATGGAAAATTGGATATTAGCTTACAAAAAATAGGGCAAAAAGTTGATGAAGATAAAGTTTTAGATATTTTAAAAGAAAATGGTGGAGTTATAAACTTTACATATAAAAGTGATGCAAATGATATAAAAGATGTTTTTGCTATGAGTAAAAAGGCTTTTAAAGCTACTTTAACAAAGCTTTTAGAAGAGAAAAAAATCAAACTTGAAGAAGATAAAATTAGCTTGATATAAATTAAGATAAAGTTTATCCTAAATGAATATAATTTTGTTTGAATATTTTATTTAAATACAATATAAAGGATATAAAATGGCAACAGTAAAATTTAAAGGTGAATTAGAAGTAAATTTAAGTGGAACAGAAGTAAAAGTTGGAGATTTAGCTCCTGTTGTAAGTGCAGTTGGAGCTGATTTAAGTGATGTTACTATTGGTGGACAACAAGGAAAAGCTCAAATTATTATTGCAGTTCCTTCTTTAGATACAGGAGTTTGTGCAGCAGAAGCTAGAAGATTTAATGAAGAAGCATCTAAAATTTCAAATGCAGAGTTGATTATTGTTTCTATGGATTTACCATTTGCAATGAAAAGATTTTGTACAACTGAAGGAATAGAAAATTTAAAAGTTGCATCAGATTTTAGAGCAAAAGCATTTTCAAAATCTTATGGAGTATTACAAGCAAATGGTCCATTAGCAGGATTAAGTGCAAGAGCAATATTTATAATAAATGCTTCTGGAAAAATTACATACAAACAAATTGTTCCAGAAATAACAAGTGAACCAAACTATGCTGAAGTTTTAGAAGCTGCAAAAGAAGCTACAACAACTTCTTGTTGTGGTTCTTGTCACTAAAAAATCTAAAAGTAAGAAATTTATTTTTCTTACTTTTAACTCTTAATTAAAATCAACTCAAAATCTTTTTAAACTAGCTATTATTCTAAACAAATTTCAATAATTGGAGAATTTATTATGATTTCATGGTACAAAAAATTTTGTTCTCAACCACATCAGCCATTTTTTACAAATGGAATAGTTTTTTTTATTCTATTTATGGCTTTATTTGGACTTGCTTTTGGCTCATATATAAATATTGATTCAAGTTTATATACATATCATGCATATGCACTTATTTTTATAGTATTTATACAGTTTTTCTTAGGATTTTTATTTGTAGTTTTCCCAAAATTTTTAATGCAAGCAGAGATAGAATCTAAGGAATATATGAAACAATTTTATCTATATTTTATAGCTAGTTTAGGATTTTTTCTATCAATAATATTCTATTCAAAACTTATAATATATTTTCAAATACTAATGCTTTTTGCCCAAATTTTAAGTTTTGTGCTTTTATATAAAATTCATAAAAAAAGTACAATGCCAGATAAAAATGATACAAAATGGATACTTATCTCATTTTTTACTGGATTAATATCTCATTTTATATATATTTTCTCAAATATAGTTACAAATTATTCATATGAGTTATTAAAAATTTCAATAAATAGTGGATTTTATCTATTTTTATTTATGATAGTTTTTACTATTTCACAAAGAATGATTCCTTTTTTTACAAGAGTTATGGTTCCTGATTATCAAATAAACAAAAGTCACTATTTATTAAATATTTTTTTTATATTACTTCTTATAAAAGTTATCATTTTAAGTTTTGAAGATGCAAAATTAAATCTATTTATAGATATTCCAATTTTTTTATTTCTACTAATAGAACTATATAAATGGAAGCTTCCTACATTTAAAACACCAGCAATAGTTTGGATATTGCATTTAGGAATATATTGGATTGTTATAGCATTTTTCATATCAATTATAGAGTCAATTTTTGCATATATTTACCCAAATATATATTTTGAAAAGATTGTAATACATACTTTAGCTCTAGGATATTTTGTAACGGTTTTAATAGGATTTGGAACAAGAGTTATTTTAGGACATTCTGGAAGAAAAATTGAGACAAAACTTTTTGCAAAATTAATTTTTATATTTTTACAAATTTTCGTTTTGCTTAGAATTTTTTCTTCAATTAGTATGGATTTTGGATTAAGCTATACGGTTTTCATTGAATTAAGTACTATAATATTTATAGTTTTATTACTTGTATGGAGTTTAAAATATATAGTAATTTTAATTGAACCAGAAAAGAAAATTGAGAAAAAAAGTAAATGGAGTATATAGTTTAAGTATAGATTAATCTTCTATTAACTTTTATATATTATACTTTCACCGTAAGTAAGTTAAAAACAGACTTATTTATAGTATTTTAAGATAAGTTTCTTAAATAGATAATTTTTTTATGTTTCCTTGTGTAGAAAAGACCGCTTCCCCTAGGCGGTCTTTTTTTTTGCTTTTTTTTCAAAACTATTTCAATCTAGCTTAAATCTTTTATGCTAATATTCCACAATGACAAAACTTAATAAACAAAATCAATTCTAAGCTACATATGCCATTATCAACACTTAACATAGAACAAAAAGAAGCAGCAATTTGCGAATATGGAAATAATCTTGTAATTGCAAGTGCAGGAACAGGAAAAACATCTACAATAGTTGGAAGAATTTCGCATTTGATAAATAATGGTGTAAAACCAAGTGAAATTTTACTTTTAACTTTTACAAATAAAGCAGCTTTAGAGATGGTAAATAGAGTTGCAAAAATATTTTCAGAAGATATAGCAAAAGAGATAAAAGCTGGAACTTTTCACTCAATATCATTTAAACTACTTAAAGAATTAGAGATAAATATAACTTTAAAACAACCAAATGAACTTAAAACTCTATTTAAATCAATTTATGAAAAAAGAGTTTTTACTCAAAGAGAGGATGGTACAAATCCTTATGATGGTGGATATTTATATGATTTATATTCACTTTATTTAAATGCAAACAATAATGAAGACTTTATTACATGGATAAAAGATAAGAATCCAGCACATGAACTATATACTTTGATATATGAAGATGTAATTGATGAATTTAACAGTTTAAAAAAAGAGTTTGGATATGTAAATTTTGATGATTTATTAACTACAATGCTTGAAGTATTAAAAGATAATTACTTTGAATTTAAAGAAATTCTAGTAGATGAATATCAAGATACAAATCCATTACAAGGACGATTACTTGACTCTTTTAAATCAAAATCTCTATTTTGTGTGGGAGATTATGATCAAAGTATTTATGCTTTTAATGGTTCAGATATTAAAATTATCTCTAGTTTTAGTGAAAAATATGAGAATGCAAAAGTTTTTACTTTAAAAAAGAATTATAGATCTACAAAACCAATCTTAGATTTAGCAACAAAAGTGATTGAACACAATGATAGAATTTATCCAAAGAAGCTTGATGTTGTAAGACAAGAGAATATTTATCAACCAAAACTTCTCGTTTTTGAAGAACTCTTTTTACAATATGAGTATATCTCAAGTCTTATATCAAAAACTTCAACTCCATACAGTGATATTGCAATAATATATAGAAATAATTCAAGTGCAGATGGTATTGAAGCAAACTTAAGAGAACTTGGAATTCCTGCAAAAAGAAAAGGTGGGATGAGTTTTTTTGATTCAGTTGAAGTAAAATATATTTTAGATGTTTTGACTTTACAAGTAAATTCAAGTGATATGATGGCATTTATTCATATTTTAGAGTATGGAAAAGGTATTGGGAAAGCAGTTGCAAAAGATATCTTTGATGCTTTAATGAAACTTGGAGAAAAAGATGCTGTAAAAGGTTTACTTGAACCATTAAAAAGTATTAATAATCCTTTTGAAACAAAAAAGAGTTCTTATCAATTAGGTTTATTTGATGATTTTATAGAGCTTGGAAGTATTGCAAAATTTAAAGATTGTAGTTTTGATGAAGCATTTTTTGCAAATCCTATTTTAAAACATCCAAAATTATCAGTTGATGGTGCAAAATATATTTATGATTTCTATCTTTTATTAAAACAGTTAAAAAGAGTAAAAAATCCTACAAATATGATAGTAAATATTGGGACTTCATTGGTTTACTCAAAATTAAAAGAGCATTTAAGTATAAAAAGAGCAACACAAAAAGATGGAACTGTAAATGAAATTTTGAAGTTTAAATCTGTTGCAAAATTAAATCAAAAAGTTGAGATTTTAAGAAACCTATCAAGAAACTATAATGAACTATATAGATTCCTAAATGCTATGATTTTGGGTGGAAGTGAGTTAAGTGAAGGTGATGGAGTAAATTTATTATCAATTCATGCAAGTAAAGGTTTGGAATTTAAAGAAGTATATATAATTGATTTAATGGATGGAAGATTTCCAAATAGAAAGCTAATGAGCAAAGGTGGAAGTATAGAAGAGGAAAGAAGGCTATTTTATGTTGCTGTAACAAGAGCAAAAGATATTTTATATTTATCTTATGCAAAATATGACAGAATAAAGAAAATGAGTTTTGTGCCAAGTTTATTTTTAAAAGAAGCAGGACTCGTAGAGAAAAAAACAGATAGTGAGGATATCTAGAATATATGGAAAAGATTATATTAGTTATTACAATTTGTACAATAATAATGACATCTCCTCTTATTTCAAAAATATTAAAAACACCAATAGTTGTTGTTGAAATAAGTTTAGGTTTACTATGTGGATATTTTGGGCTTATTTATGATGATGAAACACTACAGCTTGTGGCAAAATTTGGTTTTGTATATTTGATGTTTCTAGCTGGATTAGAGATAAATTTAAAACTTGTAAAAGTTATAAAAGCTACTATGACTTTAAATGTAATATTTTATTTTATATCTTTATATGCAATTTCAGGTTTTGTATGTTGGTTTTTTGATTTAGGATTAACATATTTTGTGGCTTTTCCTATTTTTTCTTTAGGTATTTTAATGATGCTTATAAAAGAGTATGGTAAAGATGAACCTTGGTTAAACTTGGCTCTTTCTATTGGAGTGGTTGGAGAGTTTGTTAGTATTTTAGCTCTTGCACTTTTTAGTGGATATACTGAGTATGGATTTACAAAAGATTTTTTTATATCAATAGTACTAATAATCAGTGTTGTTGTTGTGTCAATTATTTTACTTAGATTTTCATATATGCTATTTTGGTGGTTTCCTGAAGTTAAAAAATATTTAATACCAGATGAAAAAGATGATAAACTAGATCAAGATATAAGATTTTCAATATCTTTGCTTTTAATTTTAGTATCAATTATGTTGATTTTAAGAATAGATGTTGTTTTAGGAGCTTTTGCAGGTGGATTATTCTTTAAAATGTTTTTTAATAAAAAAGAGATTTTATTACATAAAATAGAGTCTTTTGGTTTTGGGTTTTTTGCACCAATATTTTTTATATATACAGGTTCAACAGTAAAACTTGATATGATTACTCTTGATATTTTAAAACATGCATTATTTATAATGATTGCTATGGTTATAATTAGATTTATAAGTTCTTATTTGGTTTTTTATAACTACTTAAAAGCAAAATATACTGCACTTTTCGCATTGAGTGATTCAATGCCTCTTACATTTTTAGTGGCAATTGCCATGATTTCATATAATTTTAAATTAATTACTCAAGAACAATATTTTGCCTTTATCATAGCAAGTATGTTAAATGCTCTAATTATAATGATTGTATTGAGAAAATTATATAAATTGTTTAAACTAGATACTCCTGAAAGTGAAAAAAACACTTAAACTATTTTATAAATTATAAAGTAAGATGTATATTCTATAGATAACACATCTTACTAATGCTACACAAATGCTATTTTATGGTAACTATAAGAATTATTTCTATAACTAAAGTTAATAATTTAAGTTTAATTTTAACTTATGAAATATATAATCAGTACTTGAAACTATTTAAAAAATAGTCAAAATTTTAAGGAGGTCAACTTGAAAAATAGTGAAGTTTTAAGCACTGAAAATAACTCTTCTTTAGTAGAAATTACAAGTAGAAGAGATTTTTTTAAAAAAACTGCTATTAACTTAGCTGGGGCAATTAGTGCAGCTTCAATTTTATCACCTGTTTCTCTAAGTGCAGATGATGAAGCTATTATCAAAGAAGCACCTTGGGGGCAGAAGTTAGGTGATACGGTGGATAAAAACTTATATGGTATTCCATCGCCATATGAACACAATAACATAAGAAGAACGCATGATTTATTATCATCAGGAGATGCATATGCATCAATTTCAATGTGTCCAATTCATGAAAGTGAAGGAATAATTACTCCAAATGGTCTTTTCTTTACAAGAAACCATGGAGGAACTGCACATATTGATCCTAATGAATTTAGATTAATGATTCATGGAAAAGTAAAAAGAGAAGTTGTTTTAACTTTGGAAGATTTAAAAAGATACCCAAGTGAAACAAGAACATATTTTATAGAGTGTCCAGCAAATGGGAGTCCAGAATGGAGAGGTCCTCAATTTAATAGTTTACAATTTATGAAAGGTATGATGAGTTCAGCACAATGGACAGGAGTTATGCTTAAGACAATTTTAGAAGATATTGGATTGGAAAAAGATGCTGTTTGGATGTTGGCTGTTGGAAGTGATAATGCTTCAAATCCAAGAACAATTCCAGTAGAAAAAGCTTTAGATGATGTAATGGTAGTTTGGGGACAAAATGGTGAAGCATTAAGACCAGAGCAAGGATATCCTGTAAGACTTGTAGTTCCAGGATGGGAAGGTAATTTAAATACTAAATGGTTAAAAAGATTAGAATTTAGTGATAAACCTTGGCATGCAAAAGAAGAGACTTCAAAATATACTATACTTCAAAAAGATGGAAAAGCTGTAAGGTTCTTTTGGGTTAATGAAGTAAATTCTGTAATTACAAAACCATGTCCTGAAAAACCTTGGACTCATCTAAAAAAAGGTGATACAGTAGAGATTGAAGGATTAGCTTGGAGTGGACATGGAACTATAAAAGGAGTTGATATCTCTTTTGATGGTGGAAATAATTGGGTAGAAGCTAAGCTAAAAGGATTAGTTCTTCCAAAATCTTGGACTAGATTTAGTTATATTTATAAATGGGATGGAAATCCACTTTTATTATCAAGTAGAGCTTATGATGATTTTGGAAATGTGCAACCAACTATTGATCAAGAAACAAGTGCAATTGGAGTTGAATCTGTTTATCATAGAAATGCTATTGTAACTTGGGAAATTACTTCAAAAGGAGAGTGTAATAATGTTCAAATTAGAAAACACAAACATGCTTAAGAATACTCTTCTTGCTGTTGGAATAAGTTTCTTTTTAATAGCTTGTAATGATGCTTCAAACTCTAAAAATGGAACAAGTGTTGATGGAGCTGTTAAATATCCTACACAAGATGGTAAATATTCTCAATATCATGTAAATATGGATAGTTTTGATGGTTCTACTATTGGAAGAGCACCTACAAAAACTGAATTAGCTGCATGGGATACTGATGTTATGTATGACGGAACAGGTTTACCTGAATTCGATATGCATGAAGGGAAAGTAGTTTTAGATGAAGATGGAAATCCTAAAAAAGCACAAGGTAGTGTAGAAGAAGGTTCAGAATTATATGATGCACAATGTGTAATGTGTCATGGAGATTTTGGAAGTGGTGGTAAAGGTTATCCTAAACTTGCAGGTGGAAGTCTTGCTTCTTTAAAGAATCAAAGATTAAATCCAGCAGATGAAAATCCAAGTCCAGATAGCCCAGATAGAACAATTGGTTCATATTGGCCATATGCAAGTACATTATATTGGTATATTCAGGAATCTATGCCTTTTAACTCGCCAAAAACTTTGACAAATAGTGAAACATATGCTCTTACAGCATATATGTTATCTATTAATGATATTGAAATTGATGGTGAATCTTTAGATGATGATTTTATTTTAGATAAAGAACAATTTTTAAAGATAGTTATGCCAAATGTTGATGGATTCTATCCTGAAACGAATACACCTGAAAATCCAAAATTAGGAGTTGAAAATATGACAAAATATCTTTCAAATCCAAAAAATTATGGAACAGGTACTAGATGTATGAGTAACTGTTTAGAAGATAATATTAATAATTTAAAACTTGAAATAAAAGATGATTTAACTTTGAGTGCAAATGAAAAATTATCTACAAAAAGAGATTTAAAAGCAAAAGTGGAAACACAAAGTTCAATTGGTGAAACACTTTATAATGATTATGGTTGTGCAGCTTGTCATTCAAATAAAGCAATAGGAGCACCTGTTGTTGGAGATAAAGCTATTTGGGAAAATATCAATAAACAAGGTTTTGATAAAGTTTTATATAATGCAATAAACGGTATAAATGCTATGCCACCAAAAGGTGGAACGGATTTAAGTGATGATGAACTTAAGGAAATTGTTTCTTATATGATTAATTCAAGTAAGTAAGTAAGGAAGAGATATGTTAAAAGTAATTAAAAGAGGCTTATTGGTAGCTACATTTGCTTTACTGTTTGTAACAGTATCAAATGCTTCTGATGAGGAGTTAATTAAAAAAGGTGAAGTTCTTTACAATACAAATACTAAAGGTAATTGTATTGCTTGTCATGATGCAAATGGAAAAGAGTTAGATGGACCAGGAACACTTGGACCAAAACTTCAATTCCTTGAATTTTGGCCAGATGAAGCACTTTATAATAAAATCTTTGATCCAGCAAATCCAGGTGATCCAATTACAGCAATGCCTGCTTTTGGAAAGAATGGTTGGTTAAGTGATGATGAGATTAAAGCAATTGTTGCTTATTTAAAAACAATAAAATAATAAAAAGGATAAACAATGTTAAATAGAAGAAAATTTTTAGGTCTAGGACTAGGTGCTATTGCAGTAGCTTCGACTTCAAACTTAGGTGCAGAAGATTTTAGAAAATCTAAACCAAAAGCTTGGACAGCAACAAAAGTTGATGAAGCAATTAAGGAAGTATTTGGAAAAACAGCAGCTGTTGAGTCTAATATAACTTTATCAGCTCCAGATATTGCAGAAAATGGTGCAGTTATTCCAATCTCTTTTAAAACAGATTTAAAAGCTACAAAAATTGCAGTATTCCAAGATGCTAACCCTGAAGCAACAGTTGCAGTTTATACAATAACTCCAAATATGGTTTTAGATTATGCATTTAGAATTAAAATGCAACAAACAGGAGATGTAATTATTATTGCTGAAGCAAATGGACAACTATATAAAGCTGTTAAAAATGTAAAAGTAACAATTGGTGGATGTGGTGGTTGATATAAACCATAAAAATTAATTAAATATAAAACAATAATAAAAAATATAAAAAGGATAAAAAATGTCAGGAACAACAAGAATTAAAGCAAAAGTAGATAAAAAAGGAATTTGTGAAGTTAAAGCATTGGCAAAACACGATATGTTGAGTTATCAAGAAGCTGAAAGAGCTAAAAAAGAAGCTAACTTTATTACATATTTAGTTGCAAAAGTAAATGGAACAATAGTATATGAATTATCTTCAAGTCAATTTTTCTCAAAAGACCCATTCTTTAAATTCTCTTTTACAGGAGCAAAAAAAGGTGATCAAATTGAACTTACATGGACAGATTTAAAAGGGAATAGTGATACAACTATCGAAGCTATCAAATAATTAATTATTTGATAGTAATAAAGGAGATGAATAATGTTTAAATATATAACAAAAGCTTCACTATTATTTTTATCTACAACAGTTTTTTTAAGTGCTTCAAATTTTAATGAAGGTGCTGAAAAAGATAGATTAGAGATGATTAAATTTTTTGAAGCAAAATTTGAAGATCCTGCAAAGAATAAGGATAGATTTTTTCCATATTTTACAGAAGAAGAATTAGAAAGTAAATATGATAAAAATCTTAAACATATGGATTTCAATAAAGGAAGTTATGCTTACTCAAAAGATGCAAGATCTCAATATGAAGCATTGAAAGAGATGCCACCTTATGAAGAAGCAATCGAAAAAGGTGAAGAGCTATATACAGAAAAATTTGCAAATGGAGAATCTTTAGAGAGTTGTTTTCCAGATTTAACAAATGCTGGAACTTATCCATATTATGATGAGAAAACAAATAAAATGGTATCTTTAACAAGTGCTATTAATGATTGTAGAAGAGCAAATGGTGAAAAACCTTGGGGTACAAAAAAAGGTCTTATGGCTGAATTCCAAGCTTACTATGTAAATGAGAGTAAAGAAGCTGAAAAGAACTTTGATATTAAAATAAATAGTAAAGCTGAGCAAGAAGCATATGAAAGAGGAAAAGAGTATTACTATTCTCAAAGAGGATATCTAAAACTTGCTTGTGCGACTTGTCACGTTCAAGGTTCAGGGCAAAGAGTTAGAAATGAAGTTTTATCTCCTTTACCAGGACAAATTACTCATTTTCCTGTGCATAGATTAAAATGGGAAGAAATTGGTACAGTTGAAAGAAGAATTTCTGGATGTATTGTTGATCAAGGACAAGTTCCACCAGCTGATGAGAGTCAAGAGATGATTGAATTACTTTATTTCTTAGCTTATATGTCAAATGAGATGCCAGTTGATGGTCCAGATGTAAGAAAGTAAGGATAAATTATGAAAAAGATTTTATTTATTATAATAATTATTGCTATATCAGTAGCAGTATATTTTACTCTTACAGCAAAAGATGTAAAATCAACTACAAAAGTAGCACAAGAAGTAGAAGAAGATTACTCTACACTTGATGTAAAAAAAGAGTGTAATGTTGAAGTAAATGGTTTACAAAAAGTTATTGAAACAGCAGAAAAATATAACAAAATTGCAATTGAACATAAAGTTGAATTTATGAGATTTGGTATGAAAAATAGCCAGTATATTGAACTTTCTAAAAATGCTATTGCTAAAAATGAGAAAGAAGTAGCATTAGTAGATAATAAAGGAAAAGCAACTGGAGATATTGTAAGTACAGAATTCGCAACTTGGAGAGCTTGTAGTTTTGCAATATCTGCATTAACACAAGAGATTCAATCAAAAAAGACTTGGAGATTAGCAAGTCCAAGTGATGAGTATAAATATTAAAATATTTATACGCAATTTTTAAAGTCAAGATTTTATCTTGACTTTTTTTATATATAAAATAAGGAAAAAATATGAGTAAGCTAAGTAGAAGAGAGTT
This sequence comes from Aliarcobacter thereius LMG 24486, assembly GCF_004214815.1. Taxonomy (NCBI): domain Bacteria; kingdom Pseudomonadati; phylum Campylobacterota; class Epsilonproteobacteria; order Campylobacterales; family Arcobacteraceae; genus Aliarcobacter; species Aliarcobacter thereius. The sequence continues at coordinate 1,503,088 of NZ_CP035926.1, read as the reverse complement.
TGTATATATGATGGCAGCTTTAGGAGCTACACCTATATTTGCAAATTCTCATACAAGAATGGTTGAAACAACAAAAAAACTAGAAGATTATTATAAATTAAAGCCATTTGGAAATGCAAGATTTATACATATGACAGATTCTCATGCACAGTTATTACCAGTTTATTTTAGAGAACCTAGCGTTAATTTAGGACTATTTGGTAATTTAGGTAAACCTCCTCATATTGTTGGTGATAAGTTTCTAGATTATTATGGAATTAAAGGTAATAAAAGACTTGAATATGCATTTTCTTGTGTAAACTTTGAAGAACATGCAAAAGTTATGGGAAAAACAGGTGGATTTGCACAAATAAAAACAGTTGTTGATTTTTTAAGAGATAGTTATGGAAAAGATAAAACACTATTTTTAGATGGTGGAGACACTTGGCAAGGAAGTGCTACTTCTTTATGGACAAGAGGGAAAGATATGGTTGGAGCACTTAATCTTTTAGGTGTTGATATCTGTGTTGGTCACTGGGAATTTACATATAAAGCTGAAGAAGTTCTTGAAAATGTAAAAGCTTTAGATGCAGAATTCTTAGCTCAAAATATTTTTGTTAGAGAAGATGCTTTAATGGAAGGAGCAGATGCATTTGATGAGGATAGTGGACATGCATTTAAACCATATACAATTAAAAAAATGGGTAATGCAAGAGTTGCAATAATCGGACAAGCATTTCCATATACAACTATTGCAAATCCTCAAAGATTTATCCCTGATTGGACTTTTGGAATTAAAGAAGATTCAATGCAAGAGATAGTTGATTTAATCAAAGAAGAAGAGAAACCAGATGCTATTATTGTACTTTCTCACAATGGATTTGATACAGATAAAAAAATGGCAGAAGTTGTAACAGGAATTGATTTTATAATGGGTGGACATACTCATGATGGTGTTCCTGAAGCTGTTCCAGTTAAAAACTCTGATGGAGTTACATATGTATGTAATGCAGGTTCAAATGGTAAATTCTTAAATGTATTAGATTTAGATATTCAAAATGGAAAAATAAAAGATTTTAAATTTACACTTCTTCCAATATTCTCAGATTTAATTGCTGAAGATAAATCTATGAAAAAATATATTGAAGATGTAAGATTACCTTATTTAAAAGAGCTTACAAGACCTATTGCAACAACAGAAGATACACTTTATAGAAGAGGAAACTTCAATGGTTCTTGGGATCAAATTATTTGTGATGCATTAGTTGATATTAAAGGTGCAGAAATATCTTTAAGTCCAGGATTTAGATGGGGAACATCAGTTATGCCAAACTCAACAATCACATTTGATGATTTAATGACTCAAACTGCTATGACATATCCTGAAACTTATCTAAGAGATATAAAAGGAAGTGAATTAAAAGATATTTTAGAAGATGTTGCTGATAACTTATTTAATGAAGATCCATTTTTACAACAAGGTGGAGATATGGTAAGAACAGGTGGAATATCTTATAAAATTGATCCAAAAGCAAAAATTGGAGATAGAATTACAAATATTACTTTAACAAAAAATGGTAAAAAGATTGAAGCAAATAAATCATATAAAGTTGCTGGTTGGTCAACTGTTGGAGCACAATCTGATGGTGAACCTGTTTGGGAAACTGTTGAAGCTTACTTAAGAAATATTAAACATATTCATAAAGTAAAAATTGATACTCCTGATATAGTTGGAGTTGTAGGTAATCCTGGAATTATCTAAATAAAAGAGACTTTAGTCTCTTTTTTAATATAGGAAGAATATGAGAATTATATACTTTTTTTTATTTTTTATAAGTTTTTTAAATGCTTCATTTGAAGAAGGAAAAGAGATTTTTGAAAATAAATGTAGCTCTTGTCATAAAGATTACATACCATTTAATTTAATCAAAGAGAATTTCTATGAAAAGAGTAATAAACTTTTAAATTTAAAAGCACCAACAGCAAATATGATAGTTTGGGCAATGCTTGAAAGTTCAAAAAAAATTGGGGACGAAAATGAAGAGGATTTTAGAGAGATAGAGATAGCTAGTTTTCTAAAATCTTACTTAGAAAATCCAGATAGATTTAATACTATTTGTGATGATACAGCATTGGATTTTTATGATAATAAAAAATCTATGAAGGGTGAATTAAAAGAAGATGAGTTTGAGAAATTGGCAATATATTTTATAGAGTATAAAGATAATATTAAAGAAGAAAGTGTTTTAAAAGCTAGTAAATATTCAAAAGAAGATGAAGAAAATATAATAAAAGAAGCAAAAAATAGTAATAAAAAGATAATAGTTTATGCAAGTTCTAGTACTTGTTATTTTTGTAAAAAGATGGATAGAGAAGTTTTTTCAAAAGAAACAATTAAAAATATTTTAAAAGAGAGCTATATCTTTTTGGAGATTGATATGGATATAAATTCTTTACCTTTTTCTCTACAAAAAGAGTATAAAAAAATAACACCAAGTTTCTTTTTTTTAAATAATAATGAAGAGTTTATTACTCAGTATCCAGGAGCTTGGGTAGAAGAAGATTTTTTAAAGATTTTAAATGAACATAGATAAAGTAATAGAGATTTTTAGTGAAACAAGAAAAGAGAGTTCACTTCCAAGACCAATTGTTAGAAAATTAAATTTAATAGAAAACCATGGAATAGAATTTGATAAATTTGCTTTAAAAAATTTAGAACAAACTGTTCTTTTAGTAGGAATAAATTCATATAATTTAGCATTAGAAAATGATATAAAAATAGAGTTTGGGACTTTGGGCGAAAATATTTTAGTAAGTTTTGATCCACATAAATATGATATAGGTACGAAATTTAAGATTGGAGATGATGCAATGATAGAATTAACACAAATTTGTACAGTTTGTAATCATCTTTCTATATTTGATAAAAAACTTCCAATTTTATTGAAAGAAAAAAGGGGAGTTTATTGTAAAATAATAAAATCAGGTTTGATTTTAAAAAATATGACTATAAAAAGGATATAAATGTATAAAAAACTTCTATTGATTGTTTCAATATTTTTACTTGTTACTACATCTTTTGCTAAAAGTAGTTTTAGCGATCCTCAGCCTAGCTTTGAAAATCCAAGAAAAGTTGTTTACTCTTTAAATGTTTCAGACTTAGAAACAGTAAATGCAACTTTAGGAACAATGTATAATATTTTAAAAGAGTATCCAGCTGAGAGTTTAAAAATTGCAGTTGTAGTCTATGGAAAAGGTATGAGAGCTTTAAGAAAAGATTATGATGAAGATACTTCAAATAGAATAAAATCTCTTATGGAGTATGATGTTGAATTTATTGCTTGTAGAAATACTATGCAAACTATGAACTGGAAAGAAGATGATTTTCTTGATGATATTTCATATACTCAAGCAGGAATAGTTGAATCAGTTGAGAAACAAGTTGATGGTTATATAGGAATTACAGCTTACTAAAAAGGAAAAAAATGTTTAAAATATTTATAATATTAAGTTCAGTTTTATTTACAACACTATTTGCAAATCCAAAAAAGATTTGCAATGAGAAGGGAGATAGTTATATTTTCGTTAAAGGCGAATGTATAAATTATAAAACTTTTTTAGGAGATAGTGAAGGTCTGAATATCATAGTTCATGGAACTTGGGATGAAGGAACAGATATATTAGCAAGATATACACCATTTGCAGAAGATATAGCATTAAGAAGTGATGTTACAACAATTATAGTTGCTCTTCCTGGATATTCAGATAGTTCTAGCAATAAATTAAAAGCAATAGGTTCTAAAGAGTATAAAAATCTTGCAGCAACAAAAGAGTATGTAGAATTCTTTGCATCACTAGTAGATGAATTAAAAAAAGAGTTTGAGAGTTCATATACTACAATTATTGCTCACAGTGCAGGTTGTATGCTAAGTGCTACATCTTTAGGATTTAAAAAAGAATTGATTGATAATCTTTTATGTGCTGGAGGAGTTTATGATATTCATAAGAAAACAGATAAAAAAGATTTAATTTCTGCTATTGATGTTATAAATAAAATATCAAAAGATACAAAAATTGTAATAGTCTATGGTACAAAAGATACAGTTTCTACTCCAAAAATGAATAAAGATTTCTATGAAATAGCAAAGAAAAAAGGATTAAATGTAAAATTAGTTGAGGCAAAAGATGCTTCACATATGGAACTTGAAATGACAAATGCTTCAATGGAAGCTATTGAAGATTTCTTTGAATAAATAAAGTTAGAGTTTTTAAAACTCTAACTCATTTTGATTTGAATTATCCAAAATTACTTGTGTATCTGCATCAGGAAGAGGTGATGCTTTTGTATAAAATTCTGTTCTACCTTTAAAATTAGTAGTAAATACTCCCTCTGGTTTAGTGAAATTTCTTTCAATTTGAGGATTCAATTCTAAGTAGTTTTTATAAAAGTATGCAAAAGCTGGTGATGCTAAAGTACTTCCTGTTTCTGTTCTTCTCATAGGTGTATTATTATCATTTCCAAACCAAACTAGTGTTTGAATAGTTGGAGAATATCCACAGAACCAAGCATCCATATTATCATTTGTTGTTCCAGTTTTACCAGCTAATTCAATACCTGAAACTCTAGATCTTCTACCTGTTCCTGATTTTACAGCTTCTTGAAGAATAGAACTTATTAAATAAGCTTGTTCTTTTGGATTTTGTTCTATATATATTGGTTCATAATCTGTTGATTGATTATTTCTATCTACAACTTTTTCTACAATATAAGGTTTAACTTGTGTTCCTAGATTTGAAAATATTGAGAAAGCACTTGAAAATTCGAGTAAATTAACAGTCATAGAACCAAGAGTTATAGATAGATCATTTACAATATCTTTAAATCCATATCGAATTAAATCTTTAGTAACTTTTCCAACTCCAACATCTGTTACAAGATTCAAAGTTGATAGATTTCTTGATGAAACCAAAGAGTCTCTTAAAGAAACTACTCCTCTAAAGTTTTCTCCATAATTTCTAGGTGACCATCTTTTTTCTATTCCATCAACCTTATAAGTATATGTTCTACTAATATCAAAAAGTAAAGTTGCTGGATTATAACCTTCATTTAAAGCAGTTTGATAAAAGAAAGGTTTAATAGCACTTCCTACTTGTCTTTTTGATTGGAAAGCTCTATGGAATACAGATTTATTATAATCAACACCACCTACAATAGCTAATATTTTTCCAGTATTATTTTCCATTGAAAGTAAAGAACCATTTAGCTCTTTTTGTAAAACTTCATCTTCAATATAGTGAATGTTTTCACCTTCAGGAGGATTTTTTATCCAATCTTTTTCTTCAAGTTCTTTTATATAAGCTTGATTTCTTGAAATAGCTAAATTATAAGAGTTTTTAAGTGCTGTTTGAGCAATATTTTGTGCATCTAAATCAATAGTTAAATATATTTTATATCCACCATATAAAATATCTGGGAAATCTTTTGATAATTCGTACACTGCATAATCAATAGCCCAAGGAGCAATATTTTGAGTAAGAGTTTGATTAAAGATTTGTGGTGTTTCACTTAAAGCTTCACTATATTGTTCTTCATTTATCCAGCCTAAAGTATGCATTCTTGAAATTACTTGGTTTGCTCTTGTAAGTGATACTTGAAGATTTTTTGTAGGATCATAAAAACTAGGAGCTCTAGGAAGACCAACTAAAATGGCAATCTCTTTTAATGATAACTCATATAAATTTTTATTAAAATAACCTTTTGCCGCAGTTTTTACTCCATAATAACCATGTCCAAAATAAACTTGGTTTAAATATCTTTCCAGAATCTCTTCTTTAGTTAATAGTGTTTCTAATCTTATTGATAAAAGAGCTTCTTTTACTTTTCTAATAATTTTCTTTTCTCTTGTTAAAACTAATATTTTTACAAGTTGTTGAGTAAGTGTACTTGCACCTTCGCTATATCCACCAGATTTTATATTTTTAATCATAGCACGACTTATAGCATCTGGATTTATTCCAAAGTGTTCAAAAAATTGAGTATCTTCTATCGCAACAAGACCTTCAATAACACGAGCAGGAATATCATCATAGATTACATATTCTCTATTTTCATCTTTGAATGTATTTGCAAGAAGTTTCCCATTTTTATCATAAAATTGTGAACTTAATTTTGGATTATAATTTACAATTTTATCAATATTATGTTTTATATCTTGATATAAATCATAAAGGTAAACTAATATTACAATTCCAAAAATTATTGATAATGCAAAAACTATTTTTGTAAATTTTTTTAACATAACTACTTCCTAAATTCTTTATCTTTAAAACTTGAACTTATTAAAAGTTTTGTATAAGTTCTTTGTGGATTATTTAAAACTTCTTTTGTATAACCAGATTCAATTATTTTACCATCTTTTAAAATAATAATTTCTTCACAAATATCTATAATACTAGCAATATCATGAGTTACAAATAAAATTTTAATATCTAACTCCTTTTGTAACTCTTTTACTATGTTTATGATATTTGTTTTATTATCAAAATCAAGTGCAGTTGTTGGTTCATCAAGAAGTAAAAGTTTAATATCTTTGCTAATTGCAATAGCAATAATTACTCTTTGAACCTGACCACCACTAATTTGTGAAGGATATTTATTTAGGATATCTAAAGGTAGATTTAAAAGTTTAAAAACTTCCTCTTTTTTACTATCCTCACAAAATATTTGGTCTTTAATTTTTGTCATTGAAGATAGAGATAAAAATGGATTTTGTGGAATAAAACCAATAGTATTGGAGTCTAAAGGAAATTTATAGTCAATACTCTTTTCTAATTCCAAACTTTCAGGTACAAGATCTAAAAGTGCTTTTAAAGTCAAAGATTTACCACTTCCACTTTCTCCTATAATTGCAACTGAATTATTTATTGAAAATGATATATCAAGAAGAGGAATACTCTCTTTAGTAATTTTTATTTTTTTAATATCTATCATTATATTAGTGCTTCATCCATCTCTTTTGGAATAGGAAGATCCATCAGTTTTAATATTGTTGGTGCAATATTATTTAAGCTTCCCTCTTTTACATTTTTTACATTTTTTGCAAGTACAAAGCAATAAACATCTCCAACTGTATGATTTGTTAGAATATTTCCATCTTTATCTTTCATCATTTCACAGTTTCCATGATCAGAAGTTAAAACTACATTATAGTTAGAGTTTTTTGCTTCTTCAATAATTAGACCAAGTTCATAATCAACAGCTTCAACAGCTTTTATTGCTGCTTCATAAACTCCTGTATGTCCAACCATATCACCATTTGCAAAATTAACAACAATGAAATCTGTATTGTTTTTCATAGCCTTTCTTACAGCAACTCCAACTTTAGGAGCTGACATTTCAGGTTGTAAATCATAAGTTGTAACATTTGGTGATGGTATTAAAACTCTTGTTTCATTTAAAAATGGTTCTTCAACTCCACCATTAAAGAAAAATGTTACGTGAGCATATTTTTCTGTTTCAGCTGTGTGAACTTGAGATAAACCAGCCTTTGAAATAACTTCAGCTAAAGTATTTTTAGGATTGTCTTTTGGAAATACAACAGGTATTTTTACATTTTTATCATATTCAGTCATACTTGCAATATTTAAATTTAATTTCTTAATATCAAATTCTTTAAAATCATCTTTTGCAAAACAACTTGAAAGTTCCCTTGCTCTATCACTTCTAAAATTACAAAAAATCAATCCATCATTATCTTTAATTCCATTGTATGAATCAAAAGAACTTGGAACAATAAACTCATCAAAAATCTTATTTTTATAAGAGTTATCTATTAAAGTAAAAATATCTAAAGCTGTTTTTGCTTCTGCATTTGCAATTACATTATAAGCTTTTTCAACTCTGTCCCATCTATTGTCTCTATCCATTGCATAATATCTTCCAGAAATAGTTGCAATTTGTATATTTTTATTACAAATATCAACTAAGTTCTTTATATATTTTTTTGAGCTATCAGGTGCTACATCTCGTCCATCTGTTATTAAATGTAGCCAAACTTTTTTACCAAAGTTTTCTGATATTTTTGCCAGTGCAATAATATGATCAATATGAGAGTGAACTCCACCATCACTTACAAGCCCAATTAGATGAATATTGTTTGAGTTTAAAATAGTTTTTTTGATTACTTCATTTTCTTTTAAAGTATCATTTTTTATTGCAAGATGAATTTTTACTAAATCTTGATATAAAACTCTACCACTTCCAATAGTCATATGACCAACTTCACTATTTCCCATTTGATTAGCAGGAAGACCAACATGCTCACCATAAGTGTGGATTAAACTATAAGGAACATTTTTGAATAGATAATCATAAGTTGGTTTCTTTGCATTACAAAATGCATTAAAATCACAAGAACTATTATGACCAATTCCATCTGTTATTATTAGGAGTGTTTTTTTATTCATAATTTATTTAAACCTTTTAAAAACTTTAATATAATATAATCCTAAAATTTTATCTAAAAAAGGTTTAAATTGTTTTACTGGTTCTATAGACACTTAGATATCAACATCTTTCAGTATATTTCTGTTCGTGCAGGAATTAGTTTTTTTGTAGCATTTATATTAACAATGTATCTAATGCCAAAATTTATAAAATGGGCTAAAAGTAAGAATGCATCGCAACCAATTTATGAATTAGCTCCTGAAAACCATAAGCAAAAAGCAGGAACTCCAACTATGGGTGGAGTAGTTTTTATATTTTCTGCCATTATAGCTACACTTTTAACAGCAAAATTAAATAATTTTTATGTATATGGTGGATTATTAACATTGGCACTTTTTTCACTTATTGGAATACAAGATGATTATAAAAAGATAACTAAAGCAAAAAATTCAGAAGGTTTAAGTGCAAGAATGAAATTATTATTTCAGTTTTTAAGTGCATTAATAGTTGTTGCTTTAATTTATTATTTAGGACATACAAGTAGTTTATATGTTCCTTTTTATAAATATCCTATTTTTGAAATGGGAATTTTTTCAATAGTTTTTTGGATGTTTATAATTGTAGGTTCTTCAAATGCTGTGAATTTAACAGATGGGCTTGATGGTTTAGCAACAGTTCCTTCAATTTTAGCATTTTCAACTCTATCTGTATTGGTATATATTGTTGGACATACAGTATTTGCAAACTATTTATTGCTTCCTAGTATTAGTATAGCTGGAGAGTTAGCTATTTTAGGAGCTGCTATTGTTGGTTCATTAATAGCATTTTTATGGTTTAATGCCTACCCAGCTGAAGTTTTTATGGGAGATAGTGGTTCTTTACCTTTAGGAGCATTAATGGGATTTTTAGCAATTGTTTCAAAATCTGAGATATTATTACTTCTTATTGGATTTATATTTGTTTTAGAAACAGTATCAGTTATGCTTCAAGTAGGTTCATATAAATTAAGACAAAAAAGAGTTTTTCTTATGGCTCCTATTCATCATCATTTTGAGCAAAAAGGATGGAAAGAAAATAAAATAATTGTAAGGTTTTGGATAATAGCATTTATGTCAAATTTAATAGCACTTCTAAGTTTAAAGTTAAGATAAAAGATGAAAAAAATAAGAATTTTAGGAAAAGGTAAAACAGCACTCGCATTAAAAGAAGTATATAAAGATGCAGAGATTTTCGATGACAGTGAAATAGATTTATTTGATAAAGAATCAGATACTTTAACCGTTGTAAGTCCAGGAATTCCACCAAATAATATATTAGTGAAATCTTCAATTAATTTAATTAGTGATTATGATCTATTTTATGAAGAGATGCCTTTTTCTATATGGATTAGTGGAACAAATGGAAAAACAACAACAACTCAAATGTGTCAGGTAGTATTGGAAGATTTAAATTCATCTTATGGAGGAAATATAGGAATTCCTCTTAGCAAACTTGATAAAAGTAAAAATATATGGATTTTAGAAACTTCATCTTTTACTCTACATTATACAAAAGAAGCCAAACCAAATATTTATATACTGCTTCCAATTTCACATGATCATATAACTTGGCATGGTTCGTATGAAGCTTATAAAGAAGCAAAACTAAAGCCTTTGGAATTTATGCAAGAGAATGATATTGCTATTATTCCTAATGAATTTAAAGATATAGAAACATCTGCACATCTTATTTCTTATTCAAATAGTGATGATTTATGTGAACACTTTAAAATAGATAAAGAGAAGATAAATTTCAAAGAACCTTTTTTGTTAGATGCTATTTTGGCTTTGTGTACAAAAAAAATATTAACTGATAAAATAGATTATGAAAAGATAAATAGTTTTAGAATAGATAAACATAAAGTTGAAGAGTTTTATGATAGAAAGAATAGACTTTGGATTGATGATAGTAAAGCAACAAATTATGATGCAACATTAAATGCACTTATTCCATATTATGATAAAAAAATACATTTAATTTTAGGTGGAGATGACAAAGGAGTAGATTTAAATATTTTATTTGAAACTATCTCAAAATTAAATTTAATAGTATATGCTATTGGTTCAAATTATTATAGAATAATCACTTATTGTAAAAGTTATAATATTGAAGTATTAGAGTGTAGAACTTTAGATATTGCTGTTAGTAGAATAGATGAAAATTTACAAAAAGATGATATTGCTATTTTATCACCAGCAGCAGCATCTTTAGATCAATATAGCTCATATCTACAAAGAGGAGAAGAATTTAAAAAGTTTGTATTTAATTTAAGTTAAGATTAATAAACAAACTTGTATAATTTCACTCCATTTTCAGTGGTTCGATAGCTCAGTCGGTAGAGCAAAGGATTGAAAATCCTTGTGTCGACAGTTCGATTCTGTCTCGAACCACCATTTATTTTTGGATGCTGGTGTAGCTCAGTTGGCTAGAGCAGCTGATTTGTAATCAGCAGGTCGGGGGTTCAACTCCCTTCACCAGCTCCATTATTTTAGTCGTGCGTAAGTTTTAAAAAACAGCGCTTGACCAGAGCAATAATTTTTAATATGGTGAGGTTGGAGAGTGGTCAAATCCTGCGGACTGTAAATCCGCCGCCTACGGCTTCGAAGGTTCAAATCCTTCTCTCACCACCACGGTAAATGTTGCGGGAGTAGCTCAGTTGGCTAGAGCTTCTGCCTTCCAAGCAGACTGTCGCGAGTTCGAGTCTCGTCTCCCGCTCCATTTTTTATTGATTACTGGGAGCTGAGTTATATTTGCACATATATTTATAACTCTTAATATATTTAATCCCATTAATTTAGTTTTTAGTATTTAGTATATATAATACTCAGCACATTTTGTGCAAATCCCCTCTGAATAGAGAAGCCATAAGGCTTATCTACTCAGAGGGCAATAAAGCAAATAAAATAATTTAGAAGGGGAATATTCCTATGGCAAAAGAAAAGTTTTCAAGAAACAAACCGCACGTAAATATCGGTACAATCGGTCACGTTGACCACGGTAAAACAACTACAACTGCTGCAATTTCAGCGGTTTTAGCTCTACAATATGGTGGAGAGATGAAAGATTATGATCAAATCGATAATGCTCCAGAAGAAAGAGAAAGAGGAATTACTATTGCTACTTCTCATATTGAGTATGAAACAGATAAAAGACACTATGCACACGTAGATTGTCCAGGTCACGCGGATTATGTTAAAAACATGATTACTGGTGCTGCTCAAATGGATGGTGCTATTTTAGTTATCGCTTCAACAGATGGACCAATGGCTCAAACAAGAGAGCACATTCTTCTTTCTAAACAAGTTGGAGTACCTTATATAGTTGTATTCTTAAATAAAGAAGATCAATTGGACCCTTCAGATAAAGATGAGATGTTAGAATTAGTTGAAATGGAAATTAGAGAGTTACTTTCAACTTATGATTTCCCAGGAGATGATACACCAATCGTTGCTGGTTCTGCGTTCCAAGCTTTAGAAGAAGCTAAAAAAGGTTCAGTTGGACCATGGGGAGAAAAAATTGTTGCTTTAATGGCTGCAGTTGATGAGTATATCCCAACTCCAGAAAGAGATACAGATAAACCATTCTTAATGCCTGTTGAAGATGTTTTCTCAATTTCAGGAAGAGGAACAGTTGTTACTGGAAGAATTGAACTAGGAACAATTAAAGTTGGTGAAGAGATCGAAATCGTTGGATTTGGAGATACAAGAAAAACAACAGTTACTGGTGTTGAAATGTTCAGAAAAGAGATGGATCAAGGTCAAGCTGGAGATAACTGCGGTATTCTTCTAAGAGGTATCAAAAAAGAAGATGTTGAAAGAGGTCAAGTTCTTTGTAAGCCAGGAACAATTAAACCACATACATCATTTAAATGTGAAGTTTATATTCTTTCAAAAGAAGAAGGTGGAAGACATACTCCATTCTTTAGTGGATATAGACCACAATTCTATGTTAGAACAACAGACGTTACAGGTTCTTGTACACTAGCAGAAGGTACAGAAATGGTTATGCCAGGTGATAATGTTGAAATGACAGTAGAATTAGTTGCTCCAATTGCTCTAGAAAAAGGAACAAAGTTCGCTATTAGAGAAGGTGGAAGAACTGTTGGTGCTGGAGTTGTTTCAGAAATCATCAAATAAGGATTCTTTATGGCAGCAATAAGAATTAAAATAGGATTAAAATGCCAAGAAAGTGGAGATATTAACTACACTACTTGGAAAAATCCAAAAACTCATACTGAAAAGTTTGAAGTAAAAAAATATTGTCCAAGATTAAAAAAACACACTATTCATAAAGAAGTGAAATTAAAATCTTAGTCATTAAAGCTTGAGAGAAATCTCAAGCTTTTTAAATAGGTCAGTAGCTCCAATGGTAGAGCATCGGATTCCAAATCCGAGTGCTGGGGGTTCGAGTCCCTCCTGGCCTGCCACGAATTTAATTTTTTAAAAAGAGTTTTGGCTTTTTTTGAAGAGTTAAAATTAAATTTAAAAAGATGGAGACAGTTTTGAGTAAAGCTAGTAATTATTTTAACAGTGTAAAAGCTGAACTATCTAAAGTGATATTTCCTATAAAAGAGCAAATTAGAACAGCTTATATTTCGGTATTTATAGTTGTTACTGTTATAGCTATATTTTTAGCTTTAATTGATGGTGCTATGTCTCTTGGACTATCAATGATACTAGGATAAGGAAGATAAATGGCACATAAATGGTACGCAATACAGACTTATTCTGGAAGTGAGTTAGCTGTAAAGAGAGCAATATTAAAATTAGCAGATGAAATGGAAGATGATAGAATAGCTGAAGTTCTAGTTCCAACAGAAGATTTAATAGAAGTAAAAAAAGGTAAGAAAGTAATTATAGAAAGGCCGCTTTACCCAGCTTATGCATTTGCAAAAATTGATTTAGATACAGCACTTTGGCATAGAATCCAATCAATGCCAAAAGTTGGAAGATTTATTGGTGAATCAAAAAAACCAACAGCTTTAAGTGAAAAAGACATTAATCTTATTTTAGAAAAAGCTAAAAATAAAGCAGCAGCAAAACCAAAAATATCTTTTGATGAAGGTGAAATGGTAAGAATAAACGAAGGACCATTCGCAAACTTTAATGGTATTGTTGAAGACTTTGATCTGGTTTCAGGAATTTTGAAACTGAATGTTTCTATTTTTGGAAGAAATACTCCTGTTGAGATATCTTACACTCAAGTAGAGAGAATAGTATAAAAAATTAATTTAGGCATTAGGCAAAGAAACTAGCTTCTTTTTAGTTTTTTTGCCTAATGTCTAATCATTAATTATTTAAATTTTTTAAAGGAATAGCAATGGCTAAGAAAATTCAAGGTTATTTAAAACTACAAATACCTGCAGGAGCTGCAAATCCATCACCTCCAGTTGGTCCAGCTTTAGGACAAAGAGGTGTTAATATTATGGAGTTTTGTAAAGCATTTAACGAAAAAACTAAAGATAAAGCAGGTTATAGATTGCCAGTTGTTATCACAATTTTTACAGATAAAAGTTTTACATTTGAAGTTAAACAACCACCAATGACTGAATTGATTAAAAAAATTTCAGGAATTAAAAAAGGTAGTGATAATCCACTTAAAAATAAAGTTGGAAAATTATCAAAAGCACAAATCATGGAGATCGTTGATTTAAAAATCAAAGATTTAAATACTGATGATAAAGAACAAGCTGCAAAAATTGTTGCTGGTTCAGCTAGATCAATCGGAGTTGATGTAGAACTATAATTCTACAAGAGTCTAACCACAAGACCTTAAAAAAGTGGAAGCAAATTAAAATAAAAATTGCGGAGTAAAAATATGGCAAAAATTTCAAAAAGATATAAAGCATTAAGTTCTAAAGTTGAAGATAGAAAATACTCTTTAGAAGAAGCTTGTAATTTAATAAAAGATTTAAAATCTGCTAAGTTTGATGAGAGTGTAGAAGTTGCACTTAATTTAAATGTTGATCCAAGACATGCAGATCAAATGATTAGAGGAGCAGTTGTTCTTCCAAATGGTACAGGTAAAACTGTAAGAGTTGCTGTTTTTGCAAAAGGTGTAAAAATGGATGAAGCTAAAGCAGCTGGTGCTGATATTGTTGGAAATGATGATTTAGCTGAAGCTATCCAAGCTGGAAATATTAATTTTGATGTTCTAGTAGCAACTCCTGATTGTATGGGTATTGTTGGTAAAGTGGGTAGAATACTTGGGCCAAAAGGTTTAATGCCAAATCCAAAAACTGGAACTGTAACAATGGATGTAACAAAAGCTGTTAATGATGCAAAAGGTGGTCAAGTTACATATAGAGTTGATAAAAAAGGTAATATGCAAGCAGCTGTTGGGAAAGTATCTTTTTCAGCAGAAGCTATTAAAGAAAATGTAGAAGCTTTTATTTCAGCTATTAATAAAGCAAAACCATCGACTGCAAAAGGTAGATATATTGCTAATGCAGCTATTAGTTTAACTATGAGCCCATCAGTTGTTTTAGACAACATGGAACTTTTAGAAATTAGATAAGGTCAAATCCTTATCTAATTTAACATTCAATAGTGTTGATAAAATCAATATTTTTGAGTGTTCAAAGCACTGAAATAAAACTGAAGACAGCTGGTAAAAGAACTCCTCGTTCTTTTGTAAGTCCCGCCTAGGATGATGTTTTGAAAGGAGGAATATATAATGACAAGACAAGAAAAATCAGAAATTATTGATTCTCTATCTGCTGAGTTTAAAAACTCTTTAGCTGTTGTTGTTTGTGACTATAAAGGGCTTACTCATAAAGAGTTAGAAACTTTAAGAAAAAATGCAAGAGATAATAATACTAAAGTTCAAGTTATTAAAAATACTTTGGTAGCTAAGGCTGTTAAAGCAGCAGAATTAGGAGATATTGATTTATCTGGAACAAATATTTATCTTTGGTCTGAAGATCAAATTTCAGCTTGTAAAGTAGCTGATAAATTTGTTACTTCAATGAAAGATAAGTTCTCAATTAAATCAGGAATTATTGAAGGTACGATTGTTGATGCTGCAAAAGTTAATGCATTTGCTAAATTACCATCAAAAGAAGAACTTCTTGGAATGCTTGCATCTGTATGGATGGGACCAGTTAGAAACTTTACTATCGGTCTTGATGCTCTTAGAAGAAAAAAAGAAGAAGAGGCTGCTTAATTATTTAAGTTATTAAAATTAAAAATATAAAAAGGATAGAAAATGGCAATTTCTAAAGAAGACGTTTTAGAATTTATCTCTGGATTATCAGTATTAGAATTATCAGAGTTAGTAAAAGAATTTGAAGAAAAATTTGGTGTATCTGCACAACCTGTTGCAGTTGCTGGTGGAGCAGTTGCTGCTGTTGAAGCTGCTGAAGAAAAAACTGAATTTGATGTAATTATCTTAGATTCAGGAGATAAAAAAATTAATGTAATTAAAGAAATCAGAGCAATTACAGGTCTTGGATTAAAAGAAGCTAAAGATGCAGCTGAGCAAACTCCTTCAACAATTAAAGAAGGAATTTCTAAAGCTGATGCTGATACAATCAAAGCTCAACTTGAAGCAGCTGGTGCTAAAGTAGAAGTTAAGTAAGTTTTTAAACTTAAGGATATATAGGGAACCTTCCCTATATAAGCTTAGCATCTTTGAAGGCTAAGGTTAAAATTTATAAGAATTTTAACCTTATCCTTTATGGATGCTTTTGTGCTTTATAATATAAAGCAAACAAACCAAATTTTATGATAAGGTGTCAAATGTTAAACTCTTTAAAATCTGGTAATAGACTCAGAGTAGATTTTGCGAAAAACCCACAAAAAATCGAAATTCCTAACTTATTACAATTACAACAAAATTCGTATGACTCTTTTTTAATGGTAGATAAAAAAGATAGATCACAAGCTGGTATAGAAAAAGTTTTCAAAACTATATTTCCTATTCATGATGCACAAAGTAGGCTAACTTTAGACTATTTGGGAAGTGAAGTTGGAAAACCTAGATATGATGTAAGAGAGACAATGATTAGAGGACTTACATATTCAATTCCTCTTAAAATCAATGTTAGATTAACTCTTTGGGATTTAGATGAAAAGACTGGTGAAAGAATCGGTGTAAAAGATATAAAAGAACAATCTTTATTTGTAAGAGAAATTCCTTTAATGACTGATAGAACATCATTTATTGTAAATGGTGTTGAAAGAGTTGTTGTAAATCAATTACATAGATCGCCAGGTGTTATTTTCAAAGAAGATGAATCAAATACAGCAGAAAGTAAACTTCTTTATACTGGACAAATTATTCCTGATAGAGGTTCATGGTTATATTTCGAATATGATGCAAAAGATATCTTATATGTAAGAATTAATAAAAGAAGAAAAGTTCCAATTACTATTCTATTTAGAGCTTTAGGATATTCAAAAGAGGATATTGTAAAACTATTTTATCCTGTAATTAATATTAAAATTAAAAATAATAAATTTTTAACAGAATTTAACCCAGATGATTTTATGGGAAGAATTGATTACGACATTAAAGATGATAAAGGTAATTTAATTATTGGTGCAGGTAAAAGATTAACGGCAAGAAAAGCAAAAGCTTTAATTGAAGGTGGTTTAAAATTAATTGAATATCCACTTGAACTATTAATGGATAGACATACTGCAAGTACAATTTATGACCCAGAATCAGGAGAAGTATTATTTGATGCTTTAACTGGACTTGATGAATTAAAATTAAAAAAACTTTTAGATCTTAAATTTGATTCATTTGAAATTGCAAATGATCTTTCAAGTAGTGCTGATGCATCTATTATTAATGCATTTAAAGCAGATGCAGAATCTTTAAAGCTATTAAAACAAATTGAGCAAATTGATGATGAAAATGATTTAGCTGCAATTAGAATTTATAAAGTTATGAGACCAGGTGAACCTGTAACAAAAGAAGCTGCAAAAGAGTTCATAAGAAAACTTTTCTTTGATCCTGAAAGATATGATTTAACAAAAGTTGGAAGAATGAAAATGAACCATAAGCTAGGGGTTAATGTTCCTGAATATGTAACAACTCTAACTTATGAAGATATTATAAAAACTGTTCAATACCTAATAAAAGTTAAAGCTGGTAATGGACATATTGATGATAGGGATCACTTAGGAAATAGAAGAATTAGAGCTATTGGTGAACTTTTAGCAAATGAGTTACACGCTGGGCTTATTAAAATGCAAAAAACAATTAGAGATAAAATGACAACTCTGAGTGGTACACTAGAAGATATAATGCCTCATGATTTAATCAATTCAAAAATGATTACTTCTACAATAACAGAGTTCTTCACAAGTGGTCAACTTTCTCAGTTTATGGATCAAACAAATCCATTATCAGAAGTTACTCACAAAAGAAGATTATCTGCTCTTGGAGAAGGTGGTTTAGTAAAAGAGAGAGCTGGATTTGAAGTAAGAGATGTTCACCCAACTCACTATGGAAGAATTTGTCCAGTTGAAACACCTGAGGGACAAAATATTGGTCTTATTAATACTTTATCAACTTTCTCTAAAGTTAATGATTTGGGATTTATTGAAGCTCCTTATAAAAAAGTTGTTGATGGAGTTGCAACAAATGAAATTACATATTTCACAGCAACTCAAGAAGAAGGGCTTGTAATAGCTCCAGGAAGTACAAAACTTGATGAAAATGGGAAAATTTTAGAACCATTAGTTGAAGTTAGATTAAATGGTGAAATCCTTTTAATGGAGAGAAGTAAAGTTGATTTAATTGATATCTCTTCTCAAATGGTTATGGGAGTTGCTGCAAGTTTAATTCCATTTTTAGAGCATAATGATGCAAATAGAGCACTTATGGGTTCAAACATGATGAGACAAGCAGTTCCTTTAATTAACCCAACTGCTCCAATTGTTGGAACTGGTTTAGAAAAAACAGTTGCAAGAGATGCATGGGAAGCTATCAAAGCAAGTAGAACAGGTATTGTAGAAAAAGCTGATTCTAAAAATATTTATATTAGCGGTGAAGATGAAAATGGTGCATTTATTGATCACTATGAAGTAAATAAAAACGTTAAAACAAATAATAATACATCTTTTGGGCAAAGAGTTGCTATTAAAGAAGGTGATACTATTGAAGCAGGGCAAGTAATTGCTGATGGACCTTCAATGGATAAAGGAGAATTAGCTGTTGGAATTAATGCTATGGTTGCATTTATGCCATGGAATGGGTATAACTATGAGGATGCTATTGTTTTAAGTGAAAGACTTATTAAAAAAGATGCATTTACTTCAGTTCATATTTATGAAAAAGATATTGAGTGTAGAGAGCTTAAACATGGTAATGAAGAGATAACAAGAGATTTACCAGGTGTTAAAGAAGAAAATATAACTCATCTTGATGGTTCTGGAATTGTAAAAGTTGGAACATATGTAACTCCTGGAATGATTCTTGTTGGAAAAGTTACACCAAAAGGTGAAATTAAACCAACTCCTGAAGAGAGACTTTTAAGAGCAATTTTTGGAGATAAAGCAGGACATGTTATAAATAAATCTTTATATTGTCCAACATCAATGGAAGGAACAGTTGTTGATGTTAAAGTGTTTACTAAAAAAGGTTATGAAAAGTGTGAGAGAGCAAAAACAGAAATAGATTTAGAAAAAAATGAACTAAATCAAAAACATCTTGATAAACTTTTAATGCTTGATAGAGAAGAAGCTTTAAAAATAAATAATCTTTTATCAAAAGCAAAACTTGAAAAAGAGCTTGAACTTGATGGTACAACATACAAAAAAGGTGAATCACTTAGTTTAGAAACTCTTACAAATGTAAATAGATTTGCTATGAAAAAAGTAGTTTCTTCATATGGAAAAGATATTGAAAAAACTTATAATGATATAAAAGAGCATTTTATTAGACAAAAAGCTCAATTAAGAAAAGATCATGAAGAAAAACTTGATATTTTAGAGCATGATGATATTTTAGCAAGTGGAGTAATTAAACAAGTTAAAGTATATATTGCAACTAAGAGAAAAATCAAAGTTGGTGATAAAATGGCTGGGCGACATGGAAATAAAGGTATTGTTTCAAATATCGTTCCAAGAGTTGATATGCCATATTTAGAAGATGGAACAACTGTTGATATTATTTTAAATCCACTTGGGGTTCCTTCGAGAATGAACATTGGACAAATTATGGAAGTTCACTTAGGATTAGTTGGACGAAGATTAGGAAAACAAATTCAGCATATATATGAAGCTAAAAAAGGTGAATATATATCTGATTTAAGAACAAAAATGATTGAAGTTGCTGGAGTTGCAAAACTTATGAATGCAAAATCATTTGTTGAGAAATTAAGTGATGATGAGTTATTAAACTATGCTAGAGATTGGTCAAAAGGTGTTAAGTTTGCAACACAAATTTTTGATGGTGTTGAAGCTTATGACTTTGAAAAACTATTTGAAATGGCAAAAATTGATAGTGATGGAAAATCTGTTTTATTTGATGGTAAAACAGGTGAGCAAATGAAAGAAAGAGTAAATGTTGGTTATATGTATATGCTAAAACTACATCACTTAGTTGATGAAAAAGTTCACGCAAGAAGTACAGGGCCATACTCTTTAGTAACTCAACAACCAGTTGGTGGAAAAGCTTTATTTGGTGGGCAAAGATTTGGAGAGATGGAGGTTTGGGCATTAGAAGCTTATGGTGCAACAAATGTACTAAAAGAGATGCTTACAACAAAATCTGATGATGTTGAAGGAAGAACAAGAGCATATAGAGCCATAGCAAATGGTGAGAATGTTCCAGCTTCAGGAGTTCCAGAAACATTCTTTGTTTTAACAAAAGAGTTAAAAGCCTTAGCTTTAGATGTAGAGATTTTTGAAGAGGTAGAAAACGATGAGCAATAATGAAAAAATATTAGCACCAATTGAAATTAAAGAGCTTGAAAGACCTCAAGATTTTTCAGCATTTCAATTAAAGTTAGCAAGTCCAGAGAAAATTTTAAGCTGGTCTTGTGGAGAAGTTAAAAAACCTGAAACAATTAATTATAGAACATTGAAACCAGAAAGAGATGGATTGTTTTGTGCTAAAATTTTTGGACCTGTAAAAGATTATGAGTGTCTTTGTGGTAAGTACAAAAAGATGAGATATAAAGGAATTGTTTGTGAAAAATGTGGAGTTGAAGTAACTTCAAGTAAAGTAAGAAGACATAGAATGGGGCATATTGAACTAGTTTCTCCTGTTGCTCATATTTGGATGGTTTCTTCACTTCCTTCAAGAATAGGAACACTTTTAGGTGTTAAATTAAAAGATTTAGAAAGAGTTCTTTATTATGAAGCATATATTGTAAATGAGGCTGGAGAGGCTTTTTATGATGGTGAAAGAACTAAAAAAATTGAAAAATATGATATTTTAAATGAAGAACAATATAGAACAGTAGCAGATCTATTTGAACACACTGGTTTTGAAGCAAAAATGGGTGGAGAAATTATAAGAGATTTACTTGCAGGACTTGATTTATTTGAACTTTTAACACTATTAAAAGATGATATGAATTCAACAAAATCAGAAGCAAAAAGAAAAACTATAATTAAAAGATTAAAAGTTGTAGAAAACTTTATAAATAGTGGAAATAAAGCTGAGTGGATGATGCTTACTCAACTTCCAGTTCTTCCACCTGATTTAAGACCACTTGTTTCACTTGATGGTGGAAAGTTTGCTGTTTCAGACGTAAATGATCTTTATAGAAGAGTTATAAATAGAAATAATAGATTAAAAAGATTAACTGAACTGGATGCTCCTGAAATTATTATTAGAAATGAAAAAAGAATGCTTCAAGAAGCTGTTGATGCTCTTTTTGATAATGGTAAAACAGCAAATGCTGTTAAAGGTGCAAATAAAAGACCTCTTAAATCTTTAAGTGAGATTATTAAAGGTAAACAAGGAAGATTTAGACAAAACTTACTTGGAAAAAGGGTTGACTTCTCTGGAAGATCTGTTATTGTTGTTGGACCTGAATTAAATATGGATCAATGTGGTATTCCTAAAAAGATGGCACTAGAGTTATTTAAACCACATTTAATGGCAAAACTTGAAGAAAAAGGTTATGCAACGACTTTAAAAGCTGCAAAGAGATTGATTGAAGCTGAGACAAATGAAGTTTGGGAATGTTTAAGTGAAATTGTTGATGAATATCCAATTTTATTAAATAGAGCACCAACTCTTCATAAATTATCAATTCAGGCATTCCACCCTGTTTTAATTGATGGAAAAGCTATTAGACTTCATCCACTTGTTTGTGCTGCATTTAATGCTGACTTCGATGGTGACCAAATGGCTGTTCACGTTCCATTATCACAAGAAGCTGTTGCTGAAGCAAAAATATTAATGATGAGTTCAATGAACATATTATTACCAGCTTCAGGTAGAGCGATTGCTGTTCCTTCACAAGATATGATTTTAGGTATATATTATCTATCTTTAGAAAAAGAATCAGTTAAGGGTTCTCATAAATTATTTACAGATGTTAATGAAGTTAAAATAGCATTAGATATGAATTTAATTGATCTTCATGCAAAAATTAGAACAAAATTAGATAATAAAGTTGTAAAGACAACTGTTGGAAGATTATTAATTCATGAAATTTTACCACCATTTGTACCTATGAACTTATGGAATAAAGTTCTAAAGAAAAAAGATATAGGTGCTTTAGTTGATTATATTTATAAAGAAGCTGGATATGAAGTAACACCAAGATTTTTAGATAACTTAAAAAATCTTGGGTTTAAATATGCAACTTCTGCTGGAATTTCTATTTCAATTGATGATATTAGAGTTCCTGATAGTAAAACAGATCATATTACAAAATCTAAAAAAGATGTAATTGAAGTTCAAAAACAGTTCTCTCAAGGATTACTAACAGAGCAAGAAAGATACAATAAAACTATTGATATCTGGACAGAAGCTAATAATAAATTAGGTTCTGAAATGATGGAACTTGTTAAAAGTGATAAAGATGGATTCAACTCAATATATATGATGGCGGATTCAGGAGCAAGAGGTAGTGCAACACAAATTAGACAGCTTTCAGGGATGAGAGGTCTTATGGCAAAACCTGATGGAACTATTATTGAAACACCAATTATCTCTAACTTTAAAGAGGGACTAAATGTACTTGAATACTTTATTTCTACTCACGGAGCTAGAAAAGGTCTTGCAGATACAGCTTTAAAAACAGCAAATGCTGGATATTTAACAAGAAAACTGATTGACGTTTCTCAAAATGTTAGAATTACTGATGAAGATTGTGGAACTCACGAAGGAATTGAGATTACAGATATTACATCTGGAAATGAGTTAATTGAAACTTTAGAAGAGAGAATTACAGGTAGAGTTATTGCTGAAGATATAATTGACCCAATTTCAAATGAGATCTTATTTGCTGAAGGTAGTTTAATAACTGAAGAGTATGCAAAAATTGTAAAAGAATCTGAAGTTAAATCTGTAATTATCAGAACACCATTAACTTGTAAAAGTGAAAATGGATTATGTTCAAAATGTTATGGATTAAACCTTGGTGAACAAAGAAAAGCAAAACCAGGAGAAGCTGTTGGAGTTGTTGCTGCACAATCTATTGGTGAGCCTGGAACTCAGCTGACACTTAGAACTTTCCACGTTGGAGGAACAGCAAGTGCTACTCAAACAGAAAGAGAATTAAAAGCAGATAAAGAAGGGTTTATTAGATATTATAATATCAAAAAATATGATACAAAAGATGGAAAAGCTATTGTAGCAAATAGAAGAAATGCTGGGGTATTATTAGTTGAACCAAAAATTAATGCTCCATTTAAAGGAAAAGTTTCGGTTGAAACTATTCATGATGAAGTTATTTTAACTATTACAAATGATAAAGATAAAAAACAATATTTCTTAAGAAAAAGTGATGTTGCAAAAGTAAATGAGCTTGCTGGAATTTCTGGGAAAATTGAAGGAAAACTATATTTACCACATACTGATGGTGCAGTAGTAGAAAATAATGATTCTATTGTTGAAATAATTAAAGATGGATGGAATGTTCCAAATAGAATTCCATTTGCAGCTGAGTTAAAAGTTGAAGATGGAGCTCCTGTAACATCTAAAGTTCTTTCAGCATCAAAAGGTATTGTTAAATATTATAAATTAACAGGGGATCATTTAGAGAGAAAAGAAGATATAAAATCTGGTGATAAGGTTGTAGAAAAAGGTCTTTTTGCTGTTGTTGCAGATAAAGAAGATAGAGAAGCAGCAAGATATTATATTTCAAGAGGTTCTTCTATTATATTAAATGATAATAGTGAAGTTGAAAAAGGAGCTTTAATATCTGCTCCAACTGTTGCTGAACAAACTGTTATTGCAGAGTGGGATCCATATGCAAATCCAATTATTGCTGAAGAAGCTGGAACAGTAACTTTTGAAGATATTATTCCAGGAGTAACAGTTTCTGAACAATTTGATGAGTTAACAGGAACTTCAAAACTAGTTGTAAATGAATATATTCCAAGTGGATATAAACCAACAGTTTTATTAGCAACAGCAAATGATGAAATTATAAGATATTCATTAGATTCTAAAGCTTCTTTAAATATTCAAGAGGGAAGTAAAGTTGAAGTTGCAGATATTATTGCAAAAACACCAAAAGCAACTCAAAAATCTAAGGATATTACAGGAGGTCTTCCTAGAGTTTCTGAATTATTTGAAGCAAGACGTCCAAAAAATATTGCAGTTTTAGCATCATTTGATGGAACTGTAACATTTGGAAAACCACTTAGAAATAAACAAAGATTAGTTATAACAGATGAAACAGGTGGACAAAGTGAATATTTAGTTGAAAAAGGGAAACAGATTTTAGTACATGAAGGTGAGTTTGTTCATGCTGGTGAAGCATTAACAGATGGACAAGTTTCTCCTCATGATGTACTAAGAATTATGGGTGAGAAAGCTCTTCACTATTTTATTGTTTCTGAAGTTCAACAAGTTTATAGATCTCAAGGGGTTAATATTGCTGATAAACATATTGAGGTAATTACATCTCAAATGTTAAGACAAGTATCAATTCTTGATGGAGGAGATACAAAATTCATTATGGGTGATATGATTTCTAAAAAGAGATTTAAAATTGAAAATGAAAAAATAGTAAGAATGGGTGGAAGACCAGCTATTGCTGAACCAGTTCTTTTAGGAATTACAAGAGCTGCTGTTACAAGTGATAGTATCATTTCAGCTGCATCTTTCCAAGAAACTACAAAAGTATTAACAGAAGCAGCAATTAGTGCAAAAATGGATATGCTTGAAGACTTAAAAGAGAATGTTGTAATAGGAAGAACAATTCCTGTTGGAACAGGTCTTTATAAAGATAAAAAAATTAAATTCTCTGAAGCGGAGTAATATATAGGGTTTTACCCTATATATTTATAAATGACAATTTTCTACCTATTTATATTTTTTATTGCTATTGAACTTTTTGAAACAAACTGGCAAAAATCTGACACACTATATGGAATATTAAAGAATAATTTTACTATATATAAAAGAAATATTTTTTTATATTTTATACTTCATAGCTCATTTATTTATACTATATATTTAGCTGTTACTTTAAATAATTTTGGGTTTTTTTTAAGTTCTATAATTGTGCTAAAGTTTGTTGATATTGCTTTTAAATTATCAATTATGAATAAAATCTCAAAAGGTGAAGAACTAAATTCAATAATACCAATTGATGTTAAAATAGGAGCAACTTTAAAATATTTAAATGTATTTTTATATCCTAGTTTGTTCTTATTGTCAACTTACTAAATTTAAAAAAAGGAATAAAATGCAATATTTGGTTATCGCATATGATTATGAAGATGCTCTTGATAGAAGAATGGCTTGTAGAGATGAACATGTAAAAAATACAAAGAAATTAATGAATGAAAAAAAGATTATAAATGCAGGTGCATTAATAGAAAATGATAAAATGGTAGGTTCATCACTTTTTGTAGATTTTAGTAGTGATGATGAACTTGAAAAATGGCTTGAAAATGAAGTTTATGTTATAAATAAAGTTTGGGATTATGATAATATACAAATAGTTCCTATAAAACTATTAGCAAATAGCTAAAAATACACACTTACAAAAATAAAAATGAGTAATTAAGTTTAATAATATCTATTTTTAGAGAGAATACATAGTTATAAGAAAGAAATATAACTTAACTAAAAGGATATTATGGGATGAGAGAAAATATAATAATTTATACAGTAATCGCTAGTATATTTATATTATTAACTTTTATCTCAACATATGTATATTTAGAAGATCGTAAATATAGAAAAGAGCTTGAGAACTCAAAAGAAGAGACAAAAGTAGTAAATAAAACTCAAAAAAAAGAGTTTATAGAGAGCTTCTTTAAAAAGAGTAATAATAACTTAGAAGATAAATAAAGCTAGAATAGATTTATTATAGTTCTATCATAAATTCTATCTAATTTCTCAGGATTTATTTGTTCATTTAGATCAATTTTTTCTTTAAATAATTCAATGGTTTTTTTACTATTTGCCATGAAAATATCTTTCTCTTTTTTACTTAAAACTTCAACTTTTGGTTTTTTTAATGTTTTCATAGGATCAACTGCTACACCATTTTTATATAAACCTAAATGTAAATGAGGACCAGTACTAACACCAGTTGAACCAACATGTGCTATTAAAGTTCCTTTTTTTACAGTTCTTCCAGAAACTGCATTTGAAGCATAACGGCTAAGATGAGCATAAAGAGTTTTGTATCCATTTGCATGATTAATTATAACTGTTTTACCATAACCACCTCTATTTCCAACAAAGCTTATTCTACCATCAGAAGCTGCATAAACATTTCTTCCTGTTGGAGCTGCAAAATCAGTTCCAAGGTGAGCTCTATATCTTTTTAAGACAGGATGATATCTTTTATTATGAAAAGGACTAGATATTCTAGTATAAGTTAAAGGAATTTGAAAAGGGTAAGTTTTTGTATATGAAATTCCTTTATCATCATAGTATTTTTCATCTTTTTCATTTTTAAATCTATAATTTGGTTTTTTATTTATTTCAACCATTACAGATTTTATGTTAGGTAAACCTAAAAGTTTACCCAAATATACTTTTTGAGTATATTCAACAACAACATAATCACCTTTTTTCATTTTTTTAAAATCAACTGGACTATGCTTAAATAATAGTCCTATAAGTGCAGGTATTGCAATGTCGCCAGTTGCTTTTTGAAGATCGCTTGAAAGAGATTCATTTATAGGAACTGCTATTAATTCTGTTTTTTCTGTATAGTTTATAGGAAGAGTTTGAAATTTATACTCATCATCGTCTTTATAAATATGTAGTTGAATTTCATTTGATACAGGGATTAAAACTTGTTGAAAATTACCTTCACTATCTGAATATAAGTAGAATCTACTTCCAGATTGAATCTCACTACAAAGTTCTTTATCCTCTTTATCTAAATTATAAAAAAGCCTTAGAGGAATATCATTTTTTTCTAGAAATGATAAGAAACTATCTCCTTTTGGCCATAATAACTCTTCTACTTGAGATGAAAAAAGTGTATTAAAAGATAATAAAAACAATAATATAATTTTTTTAAACATAAACAGCTCTTCTTTTATCAAAAAATTAGGACAAACATTATACAATCACCTAACTTAAAACTATACGGAGCTACCCTTGAAAAAAATACTATTTTTTACTTTTTTTGCAATAACTCTTTTTGCAAAAGATTATTTCACTATTTATAAAACAGAGGGAATAAGTGGTGTTGAAAATGAATTAAAAACTGAATTAAGAGAAAAAGATTCTTGGATGAAATATCTTGAAAAACTAGATACAAGATTTGGATATTATGAAAATAAAAACTTTATTATTGTTGCAACAAAACATAGTAAAGATATGGCACTTTATAAAAAAGAAGGAACAAATTTTATAAAGCTATCAAATGATAATATGATTATTGGAGAAAAAGCTGGTGACAAAGTATTTGAAGGAGATCTTAAAACTCCTGAAGGTGCTTATGATTTAACACAAAAAAGAACAGGTTTAGATCAGTTTTATGGACCTTTTGCTCTTGTAACTTCATATCCAAACTCTTTTGATAGAAGTTTAAATAAAAAAGGACATGGAATATGGATACATGGTATGCCTTTAAATGGAAATAGAGAGCTTTTTACACAAGGATGTTTAGCAATAAATAATGATAAGTTACAAACTTTAGAATCAAGTATTGATTTTAGAAAATCTGTTTTATTAACAAGTCATGATGATTTGATTGAGGCTAAAAAAGAGGATTTAGCTATTATACTAAGTTCAATTTTTAAATGGAAAGATGCTTGGAAAGATTCAGATCTTGAAACATATTTATCTTTTTATTCAAAAGATTTTAAAAGAATAGATAAAACTGATTTTGAATTTTTCTCTGCACAAAAAAGAAATATATTTGCTAAAAAAGAGGATAAAATTATTAAATTATTTAACTTTGATATAAGTCCATATCCAAACTCTTTAGGTAAAAATTTATATAGAGTTGTTATGGATGAAGAGTATTATAGTCCAGCAGTTAAATATATTGGTAAAAAAGAACTATATCTAGAAGTGATAAATGGTAAAATAAAGATTTTAAACGAGGATTAAAAACTATTTTAATTCTTTTTTAGATATAATCGCCTTAAAATTTCCAAAATTTAAGGCGAAAAATGCAAAAAAAAGAGATGAGTATAGAAGAGATAGCTTTGGCACACTCTTTAACTAAAGATGAATTTGAACATATTAAAAAAATTCTTGGAAGAGAGCCTAATTATTTAGAAATAGGAATCTTCTCTGCAATGTGGAGCGAACACTGCTCATATAAATCAAGTAAAAAATATTTAAATGGTTTCCCTACAAAAGCACCATGGGTTATTCAAGGTCCAGGAGAAAATGCTGGAGTAATTGATATTGGTGATGGATATGCAGCTGTATTTAAAATGGAATCACACAATCACCCAAGTTTTATAGAACCTTATCAAGGAGCAGCAACAGGTGTTGGTGGAATTTTAAGAGATGTATTTACAATGGGAGCTAGACCAGTTGCTAGTTTAAACTCAATTAGATTTGCTTCAATAGAAGGAAATAGTGAAACTTCAAAAAAACATAGATATCTTTTAAAAGGTGTTGTTGCTGGGATTGGTGGATATGGAAACTGTATGGGAGTTCCAACTATTGGTGGAGAAACAAGTTTTGAAGAGTGTTATGCTGGAAACAATCTTGTAAATGCATTTACTCTTGGACTTGCAAAGGCTGATGAGATTTTCTATGCAAAAGCTGAAGGAATAGGAAATCCTGTTATTTATGTAGGAAGTAAAACAGGACGAGATGGATTAGGTGGTGCAGTTATGTCAAGTGCAGCATTTGATGAAGATAGTGAAAGCAAAAGACCAACAGTTCAAGTTGGAGATCCATTTACAGAAAAATTACTTTTAGAAGCTTGTTTAGAGTTATTTAAAACTGATTTAATTGTTGGAATTCAAGATATGGGAGCAGCAGGTCTTACTTCAAGTTCATTTGAAATGGCTGGAAGAAGTGGTTCTGGTATGATTATGCATCTTGATAAGGTTCCTGCACGTGAAGAGGGAATGACTCCTTACGATTTTATGCTTAGCGAATCACAAGAAAGAATGCTTATTTGTGCTAAAAAAGGTTGTGAACAAGCTGTTATTGATATTTTTGAAAAATGGGAATTAGATGTTGCTGTTATTGGTGAAGTTACAGATACAGGAAATATGGAATTATTTTGGCACGGTGAAAAAGTAGCTGATATGCCAGTTCAACCTGTATCTGAAGAAGCTCCAATGCTTGATAGACCAATATCTGAACCAAAATATTTAGAGACTATTAAAAATATATCTATGGATAAAGAGATATCAAATCAAATTGCATTTGATAAAATTTTTAGTGATATGGAAGTTGTAGATAAATCTTGGATTTATACTCAATTTGATTCAATGGTGCAAACAAATACAATTAAAGGTCCTGGAAGTTTAGATGCATCTTCAATTAGAGTAAAAGAGACAGGAAGAGCTTTAGCTATGAGTGCTGATTGTAATACAAGATTTTGTTATATTAATCCACAATTAGGTGCAGCTGCAGCTGTTATGGAGAGTGGAAGAAATGTTGCTATGAGTGGAGCTGTTCCAAAAGCTATTACAGATTGTTTAAATTTTGGAAATCCAACAAATCCTGAAGTTATGTGGCAATTTAAAGAGTCTTGTGAAGGTATTAAGAATGCTTGTAAATCTTTAAATACACCAGTTGTTAGTGGAAATGTATCTTTATATAATGAAACAAATGGTGTAAGTATTTTCCCAACACCATCAATTGCTATGGTTGGAGTAAATGAATGTTCACAAAATGTTTTAACTTCAAAATTTAAAGCTAGTGGAAATATATTATATCTTTTAGGAGATACAAAATCTGAATTTGGTGGAAGTTTATATCTTAAAAAACTATTTGGAAAAGTAGCTGGTACTCATCCAGAAGTAAATTTTGAGAAAGAATTAGCACTTTGGAATACTGTTATTGAAGCAAATAAAGCTAAGCTTTTAAAATCTGCAAAAGATGTAAATGTTGGTGGAATTGCAGTAGCTTTAGCAAAAATGGCAGTAGTTGGAGAAATTGGAGTTGAAGCAAATATATCACTAAATGAATCAAAAGATATCTTTGCTGAGTCTTTAAGTAGAGCAATAGTTGAAGTTGAACTAAAAAATTGTGAAACTTTTGAAAAACTTGCTTCTTCAAATAATATTACTTGCATAGCAATAGGTAAAACAGGAGGAGATAAGATAATCATCAATGATATCTATAAAGAGCTAGATAAAGTAAGTGATATCTATTTTAATAAATTCAGAGAAGTTATAGAACAAGATAACTAAGAAATCTTTTAAAAGTCAGACCATAAGGTTTGACTTTTTTTATTTTATATTTAAAAATCAAGAAAAAAAAGGAATTGAGTTTTGAGAGCATTAATTAGTGTAAGCGATAAAAGTGGTGTTGTAAATTTTGCAAAGGAACTTGTAAATTTAGGATATGAAATTATTTCAACAGGTGGAACATATAAAGTTTTAAAAGATGAAGGAATAAAAGTAATTGAAGCAAATGAAGTTACAAAATTTCCTGAGTGTTTTGAAGGAAGAGTAAAAACTCTAAATCCGTTTATTCACGGTGGAATTTTACATAGAAGAGATAAACAATCACATTTAGATCAGGCGAAAGAGCTTGGAATTACAGGTATTGACCTTGTTTGTGTAAATTTATATCCATTTAAAGCAACAATAGAAAAAACTAATGATTTCGAAGAGATTATTGAAAATATAGATATTGGCGGACCAGCAATGGTAAGAAGTGCTGCTAAAAACTTTGATTCAGTTATTATTGTAACAGATGTTATTGATTATGATTTAGTTTTAAATAATCTTAAAAACAATACAAATACGCTTGAGTTTAGAAGAGATCTAATGATTAAAGCTTATGAGCATACAGCTTCTTATGATTCTATGATTGCAAATTATATGAATAAAAGATTTAATAATGGTTTTGGAGATAAACAATTTATTGTTGGTTCAAAAGTATTTGATACAAGATATGGTGAAAATCCACATCAAAAAGGTGCTTTATATGAGTTTGATAAGCAATTTTCTAATAAATTCAAAATAGTAAAAGGTGAACCTAGTTTTAATAATATGGGAGATATAAGTGGAGCTGCAAGAATTGCTGCATCTTTTGGGAAAGATAAGGCAGTTTGTATAGTAAAACATGGAAATCCATGTGGATTTGCTATAAAAGAAACACTATTTGATTCTTATGTTGAAGCTTTAAGATGCGATCCAGTTTCTGCTTTTGGTGGAGTAGTTGCTGTAAATGGAACTGTTGATAAAAAATTAGCACAAAAGATGAATGAAATTTTCTTAGAAGTTGTATTTGCTGCAAACTTTACAGCTGAAGCTATTGAAGTATTTGAAAGTAAAAAAAGAATTAAACTATTTGCACAAGATACAGAATATTTAGAATTAGCTAATGATGATATTGATTTTAAAAGAGTTGATGGTGGATTTGTTTATCAAGAATCAGATAAAGTTTTAGAAGATGAAGTTAGAAACTCTAAACTTATGTCAAAAAGAGTTGCAAGTGAGCAAGAGATAAAAGATATGGAAATTGCTTATAAAATTGCATCTTTGACTAAATCAAACTGCGTAGTTTATGTTAAAAATTCTGCTATGCTTGCTGTTGGAATGGGAATGACAAGTAGAGTTGATGCTAGTAAAGCTGCTTTAAGAAAAGCTAGTGATATGGGAATTGATGTTACGGGAGCAGTTTTGGCAAGTGAAGCATTTTTTCCATTTAGAGATAGTATTGATGAAGCACAAAAAGCTGGTGTTAAATGTGTTATTGAACCAGGTGGAAGTATTAGAGATGATGAAATTATTGAAGCTGCAAATGAATATGAAATGGCACTTTATTTCTCAGGAATTAGACACTTCTTACATTAAAATTCATATCCTTTTAGGATATGAATAATTTTATAAAGGAACATATATTGAATTTTTCTATAAAGCATAAGATTTATATATATATTTTTCTTTTACTTTTACATACAAATATATATTCAAAAGAGTTAAAAAAAGTAACATTACAATTATCTTGGTTTGATCAATTTCAGTTTGCTGGATATTATATGGCAAAAGAGATGGGATATTATGAGGATATAGGTTTAGATGTAGAGATAATTCCTTTTGAATTTGGATTAAATATACCAAAAATGGTAAATGAAAATATTGTTGATTTTTCAATAGGAAGAGAAAATTTAATTCTAGAAAAAACTAGATATAAAAATATAACTGCACTTTATTCAATTTTTCAAGCAAGTCCACTTATTTTATTAACAACAGAAAAATCTGGAATAGATTCTATTTTTAAATTTAAAAACAAAACTATAATGGCAACAAAAGATGATGAAAATGAGATATCATTAAAAGCTATGATGGTTTCAAATAATGTAAATCTAAAATCTATGAAATTTATAGAACATACACATAATATATATGATTTAATAAATAATAAAGTAGATATTATCTCAGCATATACTTCAAAATCACCATATATACTTCAAAAAAATAGTATTAAATATAATGTCTTTTATCCAAAAGATTATGGTTTTGATATGTATAGTGATTTCTTAATAACAAATATTAATTTTGTAAAACATAATTATAAAAGTGTTAATAATTTTAAACAAGCATCACTAAAAGGTTGGGAATATGCTTATAATAATATAGAAAAAAGTGTTGATTTAATTTTAAAAAAATATAATAGACAAAACTTAACAAAAGATGAGCTTATATTTGAAGCAAATGAGTTGAAATATCTATCCTATTTAAATGGAAGTAAATTAGGAGAGATAAAGCAAGATAAAGTTCAAAGAATTTTTGATTTATATAATCTTTTAGGTTTAGTTCCAAAGGATTCAAATATTGATGGTTTTATTTTTACAAAAGAAGAGAATAAATTTAATAGATGGATAATTACAAATATTATAGAAAAAATAGATTTAGCATTTATTTGGAATATGATAATTGTTATTTTTGTTTTATCAATATTAGTTGTATATAGACAATACCTTATAACAAAAGTAAATAAAAAGCTCAAGAATCTAGTAAAAATAAAGACAAATAGATTAAAAATAATGAATCAAAAATTAGCAAATAGAATCAAAAAAGAGCTAGAGATAAATTTAGAAAAAGATAGAATTTTAGCACAACAACAAAAAATGATATCAATGGGACAAATGATAGAGAATATAGCTCATCAATGGAGACAGCCTTTATCAATAATCAGTACAAGAGCAAGTATGATAAAGCTTAAAAATGATCTTAAAATGCTTGAAAAAGATGAATTAAATGAAGCTCTTGAACAAATACTTAATACAGCAACATATCTTTCACAAACAATAGATGATTTTAGAGACTTTTTTAGACCAAGAAAGGAGAAAGATATATTCTGTTTAAGTAAATCTATTTATAAAAGTATTGAGCTTTCTAAATTAAGCTTTGAAAATA
Source organism: Aliarcobacter thereius LMG 24486 (assembly GCF_004214815.1). NCBI lineage: Bacteria > Pseudomonadati > Campylobacterota > Epsilonproteobacteria > Campylobacterales > Arcobacteraceae > Aliarcobacter > Aliarcobacter thereius. The sequence continues at coordinate 1,469,494 of NZ_CP035926.1, read as the reverse complement.
GTGATATAAAACTTATATTTGAAGAGAAAGATATAGATATATTTGGATATGAAACAGAACTTATTCAAGTATTTATAAATGCAATTAATAATTCAAAAGATGCTTTGACACAAAAGAATATTGAAGATAAATTAATAATTATAAATTTAATAGAAAAGAACTCAAAAGTGTATATTGAGTTTATAGATAGTGCTTTAGGAATAGAAGATGATATATTGCATAAAGTATTTGAACCATATTTTACTACAAAACATCAGTACAGTGGTACAGGAATAGGGCTATATATGTCAAGTGAAATTGTAACTAAACATATGAAAGGTGAAATTTTTATGAAAAATATTGATTTTGAATATAAAAATAAAAAATATAAAGGAGCTAAACTAACAATAGTTTTAGATGTGATTAAAAAATGAAAAATATTTTAGAAATTGATAAAAAACATATATGGCATCCATATAACTCTTTGCCAACAAAAACACCAATCTTGGCTGTGAAAAAGACAAAGAATTGCAAAATATATTTAGAAGATGGAAGAGTTTTAATAGATTCAATGAGCTCTTGGTGGAGTGCAATTTTAGGATATAACAATAAAGATATATATAAATCTATAAAAAAACAAGCAAAAATTATGCCTCATGTTATGTTTGGAGGATTAACTCATAAACCAGCAGTAAAACTTGCAAAGAGTTTAGTAAAAATGACAGGATATCCATCTCTATTTTTGTGTGATAGTGGTTCAGTATCAGTTGAAGTTGCACTAAAAACAGCTATTTTATATCAAAAGTCAAAAGGAAAAGAGAAAACAAAATTTATTGCTTTAAAAAACTCGTATCATGGAGATACTTTAGGAGCAATGAGTGTTTGTGATCCAGAAAATTCTATGCATTCACTTTATGGAGATTATTTAAGTCAAAATATCTTTGTAGAAACTCCAAATTTAGGTTTTGAAGCAGATTATTCTTTTGCTATAAAAGATTTAGAAAATAAGCTAGAAAAATATCATGAACAAGTAGCTGCTTTTATTGTAGAGCCTGTTGTTCAAGGTGCTGGTGGAATGAGAATATATAATCCAAAATATTTAAATGAAGCAAAAAAACTTTGTGAGAAATATGGTGTTTTATTGATTTTTGATGAAGTTGCAACAGGATTTGGACATACTGGGAAATTGTTTGCATTTATGCATACAGATATTAGACCAGATATTTTAACTATTGGAAAAGCATTAACAGGTGGAACTTTGACAATGGCTGCAATGCTTACAAAAAAAGAGATAAGTGATACAATTTCAAATAGTTCAATTGGAGTTCTAATGCATGGACCAACATTTATGGCAAATCCACTTGCATGTAGTGTTGCAAATGCTGCTATAAAAGCTTTTACTAAGATAAATTGGGAAAAAAGAGTTAAAAAAATAGAGAAAATATTTAAAGAAGAGTTAGAAGTTTTAAAAGATAATAATTTTGTAAAAGATGTGCGAGTTATTGGAAGTATCGGAGTTGTTGAATTAAAAGATAATATTTATGCAGCTAAACTTCAAGATTTTTGTGTACAAAATGGTATTTGGATTCGTCCTTTTGGAAAACTTTTTTACTCTATTGTATCTTATACAATCAAAGAAAAAGAGCTTAAAAAAATATGTAAAACTATGGTAAAAGCTATATATAGTTTAGAAAAGAAGAGCTAAAAATATCTCTTCTTTATAAAATCAAATAGTTAAAACAGAAAAACTAGGGTCTTTTAAAGCATTTGTTAAAAGCTCTCCTGTATGAGTAATTTCAATTCCAAGTTTTTCTAACTCTTCTTTAGCACCATAATCATCAACACAAACTATACAAGCACTCATTTTTACACCAGTTGATAAAATATGTATTATTTTCTCTTTTATAAAATTATGATTTTTTACAAGTAAAATAGAAGGACCCCATAACATTAAGTGAGCAGTTTTCCAATAATTTCTATCTAAAACAACACTTGAATATAAAAGAGGAAAGTTGTTTGCAACTTCAATATCTCCATTTGTCCAAACCAATAGCAAATTCTCTTTTTGCATATTATCTCCTTAAAAAATTAAATAAATATTTTAAAAGCAATATCATACTATTTTTAGAACTATTTTATCTTTAAAATATCTAGTTTCAATATGTTACAATACACTTTTTAAGGAATAGAGGTTTATAGTGAATAAGATAATATTTAATAAAATAGAAGTTACTCCTTCAAAGCTTGTTTGTATAGGAAGAAATTATATAGAACATATAAAAGAATTAAACAATGAATTACCATCTTCTATGGTTTTTTTTATGAAAGCAAACTCTTCCATTACAGATAAATTATCTATACCAAATATAGATAGTTCTTGTCATTATGAAGCAGAAATATCATTTTTAATAGAAAAAGATAAAATAGTTGGACTTGCTTTTGGTTTAGATTTAACTTTAAGAGATATTCAAACAGAGTTAAAAAATAAAGGACTTCCTTGGGAAAGAGCAAAATCTTTTGATGCATCTGCTGTTTTTTCAGATTTTATAGAGTTTAAAGATGATATTTCAAAATTAGGAATTGAATTATATATAAATAATGAATTAAAGCAAAAAGCAGATTATTCAATGATGATACACAAGCCAAAAGATATTATAAAAGAGTTTAAAACATTTTCAAGTTTTGAAGATGGAGATATTTTAATGAGTGGAACTCCAAAAGGTGTTGGAAAACTTATAAAAGGTGATGTTTTTTTAGGAAAAATTCTATATGAAAATGAAGTTATATTAAAACAAGAGTTTGTTGTAAGTTAAGAAAAAGATATGAAATATAATGAATTAAATGAAAAAGAGAGATATGTAATAGAAGAAAAAGGAACTGAAAGAGCCTTTACAGGAATATATAATGATTTTTATGAAGATGGTTTATATATTTGTAAAAAGTGTGAAGCAGAACTTTATAAAAGTGAAGATAAGTTTAAATCAGCTTGTGGATGGCCAAGTTTTGATGATGAGATAAAAGGAGCTATTAAAAGAGTTCCTGATATTGATGGTAGAAGAGTTGAGATTGTTTGTTCAAATTGTAATGGACATTTAGGACATATTTTTGAAAATGAAGGATTTACTTCAAAAAATATAAGACATTGTGTAAACTCAATATCACTAAAATTTATAAAAAATTAATTTAGGATTTTAAATGATAGATAAAAAATATGATAAATATGTATTTGCACTTATTATGGGAACAGTTATGAGCTGTATTATGAGTTTTATAATTACTTTTATAAACTTAGGATTTGTGGATAATTTCTTTTTTAGATGGATGGAAGCTTTTTATAAAGCAGCTTTTTGTGCTATTCCTATAATTGCTTTTGTTGCCCCTAGAGTTAGAAAAATTGTAAATATTATTGTAAAACAAAGTTAAAAAAGGTAAAAGATGAAAAAAGTATTTGTATTTTTATTTGGAATGTTTGTATTGTTGTTTTCAGATGATGTTTATAATGGAGCAGAAGCTTATGTAAAAGCAGATTATGAATTAGCATCAGAGCTATTTAATAAAGCTTGTAATGATGGTAAAAGTTTAGGATGTTATAACCTTGGAGTTATGTATGAAAATGGTGAAGGAGTAGAGCAAAATTATTTAAAAGCTGTGGAACTTCATAAACAAGCTTGTTATAGTAATAATTTTTCAGGATGTCATAATTTAGGAGTTATTTATGAAAATGGAACAGGAGTGGAGCAAGATTATAAAGAAGCTTTAAACTATTATAAAAAAGCTTGTGATGGAGAAAACATTTTAGGATGTCATAATTTAGGAACTATGTATGCAACAGGACAAGGAGTTGAACAAGATTTTTCTAAAGCAAGAGAACTCTTTATAAAAGCTTGTGAAGATGGAGTTGCTTTATCTTGTTATAATCTTGGATTTATGTATGAAAATGCTGATGGAGTAAAACAAGATTTAGTAAAAGCAAAAGAGTTTTTTAAAAAAGCTTGTGACTATGGGATTGAAGACTCTTGTTATAGTTTTAAAGATATAAAATAAAAAGGTAGAGATTTGAGTATTAAAAAAGCTTATTTTTGTGCTGGTTGTTTTTGGGGAGTTGAGTACTTTTTCCAAAAAGAGCAAGGAGTTTTAAGTGTGGTTTCTGGATATATGGGTGGACATATACCAAATCCTAGTTATGAGATAGTTTGTAGTGGATTTAGTGGACATCTTGAAGCAGTTGAGCTTGTTTTTGATGAAAGTATAATATCATATGAAAAAATTGCAAAACTATTTTTTGAAATTCATGATTTTACTCAAACAAATGGGCAAGGACCAGATATAGGAAGTCAATATTTAAGTGCAATTTTTTATACAGATGAAAATCAAAGAAATATAGCACAAAATTTGATTTTAGAATTGGATAAAAAAGGGTACAAAGTAGCAACTACTTTGCACTTTGAAACAACTTTTTATAAAGCTGAGGATTATCATCAAAATTACTATAAAAGATATAATAAAATACCATATTGCCACAGTAAAAAAGAGATTTTTACTTAGAAGCTCCTAAAATATAATAAACAGGTCTTTTATCTAATCTTTCTAAATCTACATTGTATTTTTTTGCCCACTTCCAAACTATATCGTGAAAGGCATCTATAATCTCTTTTGAGTCATTCTCTTCACATTTTATCTTAAAATAATCATTTGAATTTGATAGTGCAACATAGGCATTCAACTTTTTTAAGTGGTCATTTAAAGTTAATATATGTTTTGCAAATTTTTCATAGTTTTTTGTATTGTCTATTGTTTTTTGAGCTTGATTTAAAGATGCTTCATTTTTTGAATAAGCAAGCTGAGATAATATTACTTCAGCAGATATTTCTATTTGCATAAAAATCCTTTTTATTGAAATTTTAATATACTAGCAAAAGAAATTTAAAAATTTGATTTAAAAGGATAAATAAATGTCAGTTATAATGAGTTTAGCAATGTTTCCTACAAACAAAATTGGAAGTAAAAGTAAAGATGTAAGTGAAATCTTAAAAGTGATAAGAGATAGTGGATTAAACTATGAACTTACTTCAATGAACACAATAGTTGAAGCAAAAACACTTAAAGAACTTTTAGATTTAATAGATTTATGTTATTTAAAACTAGATGAAATAGGATGTGATAGAGTATATATAAGTGTAAATTTTGATATTAGAAAAGAGGGTCTTAATAGAATGAAAAGTAAAATTGAATCTGTGCAAAGTTTGATTTAATTGTAACTTTTCTGTAATTTAAAATATAATTAATTTAAATAGGATAGAGTTTTTAGTATAATTTTGTTTTTAATTCAATATTTAGGGGGAAAAATGTCATTTGATAAATTTTATGAAAAAAGTAATAGAGCAAATGTAAATTTAAGTTTAGATGAGTTTACAGAAAAAATACAAGATGCAAATGGAAGTTTTATTAGTGAATTGCATTCAAAATATATGTATAGAACTAAAGATGAAATATTAAAACCATATCAAGTTGAGCTTATTAAACTTCAAGAGCATTTAGAGAAAAATCAAGAAAAAATGATAATTCTTATGGAAGGAAGAGATGCTTCTGGAAAAGGTGGAGCTATTAGAAGAATCACTAGATATATGAATGAAAAGCATTATAGAGTTGTAGCTTTAGGGAAACCATCAGATGTTCAAAAAACACAGTGGTATTATCAAAGATATGTTGAGCAGTTTCCAAAAGGTGGAGAAATCGTAATTTTTGATAGATCTTGGTATAACAGAGCTATGGTTGAACCTGTATTTGGTTTTTGTTCACAAAAAGAGTATGAAATTTTTATGAAAAGTGTGCCTAGATTTGAAGAGGAATTAATTGATCATGGAATACATTTTCTAAAAATCTATCTATCTGTTTCAAAAGATGAACAAGCAAGAAGATTTGAAGAGAGAGAAGAAAATCCATTAAAACAGTGGAAATTAAGTGAAATTGATATGCAGATGCAAAGTAGATGGGAAGAGTTTACTCAAAAAAAATATGATATGTTGAAGCAGACAAATACAGATAAATCTCCATGGACAATTATAAGAAGTGATACTAAATTTCTAGCAAGACTTAACTCTATAAAAGTTATTTTAAACTCTGTTGATTATGAAGGAAGAGATCCAAGACTTGATTATGAAATTGATAAAGATATAGTAATTACAGCTAAAAAAGAGTTAGAAATTATGGATTATAAAAAGAAAGCAGGAATTACACAAGGTTTAATATAAACCTTGTGTAAAAGTTAATTATAAACTTTTTTAATATTTTCTATTTTAGAAGATAAATTTAATAAAAGCATATCAGCAAGAACCAAAGCCATCATAGATTCAGCAACAACACTTCCTCTTACAGCAACACAAGGATCATGCCTTCCTTTTAATTTACAAATAACTTCATTATTGTTTGTATCTATCGTATCTTGTTCTATAAAAATAGATGGTGTAGCTTTAAAGTAAACTTTTACATTTATATCATCACCATTTGAAATCCCACCTAAAATCCCACCACTATGATTTGTTTTAAATCCAGATTCTCTTATTTGGTCATTATTATCAAATCCTAAAACTCTTGAAGCTAAAATGCCATCACCAATTTCAACAGCTTTAACAGCATTTATACTCATCATAGCAGATGCAATTTGGCTATCAAGTTTATGATAAATTGGTTCACCAAGTCCTATGGGGCAATTTTTTACATTTATTAAAGCAACTCCACCAACACTATTATGTGAATTTTTTGCATCTAAAATAGCATTTTTTTGAGCTTCTTCAAACTTTTTATCAAGAGCATAAATAGGACTTTTTTTTACATAATCAAAATCAAAAGATTCACTTTTGATACCATTTATCTCACAAATTCCACTTTTTATATCAATATTTAACTCTTTTAATAGAAGTTTCGCAATAGCACCTGCTGCAACTCTTGCTGCTGTTTCTCGTGCACTACTTCTTCCACCACCTCTGTAATCTCTGATTCCATATTTATTAAAATATGTGAAATCAGCATGACCTGGACGAAAAAGATCTTTAATATTTGAATAATCACTTGATTTTTGATTTTCATTAAAAATAATCATAGAGATACTTGTACCAGTTGTAACTCCTTCAAAAACTCCACTTAAAATTTCAACAACATCACCTTCATTTCTCTTTGTTGCAAACTCATTTTGTCCAGGTTTTCTTCTATTCATTTCAGCCTGAATAAAGTCTAAATCAATTTTTATACCAGCTGGAACACCATCAACAATACAACCTAAAGCTTTTCCGTGTGATTCTCCAAATGTTGTAAATTTAAATCTATGTCCAAAACTATTCAATTTTCTTCCTCATTTAATTTATCAATAGCTATTTTAGCAACAGCTTGTTGAGCTAGTTTTTTACTTTTACCCTGAGCTCTTCCATAGTTTTTACCTTCTATGCAAATAGATACTTCAAACTCTTTTTTATGATCAGGACCATATGAACCTTCAATAATATATTCAGGAATAGAACCAAATTTTGCTTGTGTTATCTCTTGTAAAGCAGTTTTATAATCACTAAAAAGTACATCAAGATTTATTTTGTCATAAGAGTTTTCCAATAAATTAAGAATTATAGGTTTTAAAGTTTCAAGACTACTTTCAAGATAAATTGCACCCATTATTGCTTCAAAGGCATCAGAAAGAATAGATGATTTAGTTCTTCCTTTATTTCTCTCTTCAGCAACAGAAATAAATATATAATCACCTAAGTTTATCTCATTTGCAAGTCTTGTAAAACCAGTTTCATTAACCAAACTAGCCCTTATTTTACTAAGTTCACCTTCATTTGATTTTGGAAATTTTTTGTATAGATATTCTCCAACAATTAAGTTTAAAACAGCATCTCCTAAAAACTCTAGTCTTTCATTGTTGTATGGTTTTTTATAACTTTTATGTGTAAGTGCTTCGATTATCAGGTTTTTGTCTTTAAACTGATAAGCCAAACACTTTTCAAGCTTTGAATAATCGCTCAAAATAGCCCCTTTAAAATTTTTTATAAGTATATCACAAAAATATTTATCTATTGTAATGATTGGTTTAAATTTGCAAAGCTCTTTACTAATTGATGTTTAACATTTAAACTCAAAATTGAGTGACAATTTGGACATCTTGATTCAAAAAATGGATGAGACTCTTTACATGAACTACATATAAATTTAAAACTTAGATTCCCTTGCTCTTTTTTATGATTCTTTATTAAAATTAAAACATCTAAATCAAAGTCAGAACTACTATTTGCACTATTTAAATAAGCTTTTGCACTATAAAGTTCTTGTAAAAAACTTATATTTTCTATTTTATTAAAATCAATATCCTCTTTTTGTAAAAACCATAAAATATCTATGAACTCTTTATAGTCAAACTCTTTTATATGCTTATAAAAAAACTCTTTATTATAAGTTATTATAAAACTTACAAAAATTCTTTGTAGAATTCTATTTTCTAAAAAAAGATTATATAAAATTTTTGTTCTTTTTTCATTTGTTAAAACAGGATCATTTAAAGTAATCATTGCATCAAAATATATTTTCTCTAGGCTCAAATCTATATTTAACTCTTCAAGAGAATTACATATTTCTCTTGCTTTTGTATAATTCTTCATCTTTTCGTTTACTAAAATTAAATTTTTTAAAGCATTTTTATTTCTTGGTGAAAATTTTAATATTTTTAGAAATATATCATTTGATCTTTGTAAGAATCCACCTTTTAGATAAGTTGTTCCAAGAATTTCAAGTAACTCTTCCTCTTTTACTTTATCTTTAACTACTTCTAATAGCGCTAAATATACTGATATTGCTTTATTTAAATCACCTTTATGTAAAAAAGTATTTGCTAGAAGTAAAATGGAATCAAAAGGAAGATTATATGTTTTATATAGATTTACATAATCATTCTCTTTTAGTTTTCCTAGTTCAAATCTTTTTGAAAGTTTTCTATACTCTTTTCTTGAATTTCTCTCTTTAAATAAACCATATGAATAAGTAATAAATGAAATTAAAAATATAAGAAAAAAGAAAAATATTATGCTGACAATTGGATCTCTAAACTCTAAAACTAAATTATCCACTTTGTTCCTTTTTGAATTTATAAGGAATATCCTAACATAAAAGTACATATAAAAAAATAAAAGAGTATAATCTTATTTATGATAAAAAAAGAGTCAATAGAAAATTTAAAAAATAACTTAGATATTGTAGATGTTGTTTCCCAATACATAGAACTTAAAAAAAATGGTGCAAACTATAAAGCTTGTTGTCCATTTCATAATGAAGCAACACCATCATTTGTAGTAAGTCCAGCAAAACAGATTTATCATTGTTTTGGTTGTGGAGTAGGTGGAGATAGTATAAAATTTGTTATGGAGTATGAAAAATATTCATATCCTGAAGCTATTGAAAAACTAGCAAATATCACAAATTTTACACTTTCTTATGAAACACAGACAAATAAAAGAACAGATACAAAAGTTTTAGAAGCTACAAAAGAGTTATATAGAAAACAGCTTTTAGATAATTCATCAATAATAGATTATTTAAAAGATAGAGGAGTTTATGAAAGTTCTATTGAGATGTTTGAAATAGGATATGCAGGAAACTCTATAAGTACAATTGAATTTTTAAAACAAAATCATTATAAATTAAATGATGCAATAGAATTGGGAGTTATAAGCCAAGGAGACAATGGACTTTATGCAAGATTTATAGATAGAGTTATTTTTCCAATATATTCTATAAATTCAAAACTTGTTGGTTTTGGTGGAAGAACACTTACTAATCATGGTGCAAAATATGTAAACTCTCCACAAACTCCAATATTTAATAAATCAAAACTTTTATATGGTTACTCTTTGGCAAAAGAGAAAATATATAAAGTAAAAGAACTTATAGTTTGTGAAGGTTATTTAGATGTTATTATGCTTCATCAAGCTGGGTTTTCAAATGCAGTTGCAACACTTGGTACAGCACTTACAAAAGAACATTTACCACTTTTAAGAAGAGGTGAACCTAAAATTACTTTAGCTTATGATGGAGATAAAGCAGGATTAGCAGCTGCTTTTAAAGCATCTTTAATGCTAAGTCAATCTGGATTTGCAGGAGGAGTTACAGTTTTTGAAGATGGATTGGATCCAGCTGATATGGTAAAAGATAAAAGAGTTCAAGAACTATCAAAAAAACTATCAGATACTAAACCTTTTATAGATTTTTGTATAGATTATATTGTTTTAAATTATGATTTAAATGACCCTTTAGAGAAGAAAAAAGCTCTTGAGGAAGCAAATGAATATTTAAATACTCTTGATAAACTATTGCAAGAAGAGTATAAAAGATATATTGCACAAAAGTTAAATATAAAAGAGAGTTTAATAAGAACTCAAAATATTAGAGTAAAAAGAGATGAAAAGAGTTTTATAAAATATGATATTGCAGAACTTTGTATTTTAAAAACTATACTTGAAGAACCAAAAAGATTAGATATTGTTTTAGATTTAGTTACTCCTTCAATGTTTGAACATCATCAAGAGGAGTTTGAAACAATTTTAAATGATCCAAAAAACAGCTCTTTAAATAAAATTATATTAAATGAAAAACTGGAAGTTTATGATGATGAAAGATTATCAAAAGAGCTTTTACCTCTTTTACATAGATTTTATTCAAATAAATTAATAAGTTTACAAAATAACAATATTTTGGATTTTAAAGAGAAAGTTAGCCTAATAAAAAAGACAAAAGATAATTTATATGAATTAAAGCAAGGAAAACTTATAAAATTCAATCTATAATTAAAGAAACTTTAATAAAGACTTGGATAATATTTCCGTTCTAAAATAAAAAAAGTAGTATAAATTAACCTAAATTATGCTTGTAAAAAATAAGAGGAAAAAAGATGTACGCAATTATCAAATGTGGTGGGAAACAGTATAAAGTATCTGAAGGTGATGTTTTAGATATCGATTATACAGGAAAGACTGCAAAAGAGACTTTAGAAATTACTGATGTTATAGCTATCAACAATGGAGAGCTAAAAACAGGTGAAGCAGTATCTAAAGCAAAAGTTGAAGCAGTTGTAGTTTTAGATGGAACAGGTGTAAATAGAGCTAGAAAAGTAGTTATTTACAAAAAATTAAGAAGAAAAGATTCTAAATTAAAAAGAGGTTTCAGAAAAAGCTTCACAAAAATTAGAATTACAAAAATTGCTGCGTAAGCATTAAAAAAGATTAAGGAGAAACAAAATGGCTCACAAAAAAGGTCAAGGAAGTACTCAGAATAATAGAGACTCAGCTGGTAGAAGACTTGGGGTTAAAAAATATGGTGGTGAAGTTGTAAGTGCTGGAAACATCATTATTAGACAAAGAGGAACAAAAGTTCACTTAGGAAATAATGTTGGAATGGGAAAAGATCATACAATCTACTCTTTAATTGACGGTGTTGTTAAATTTGAAATTAAAGATAAGAAAAGAAAAAAAGTATCTGTTTACGCAGCTTCGTAAGTAGATAATTAGCTTTTCTATAAAAGGGTGTATGCTTTGTCATACACCCTTTTTTTATTTATAAGGAAAAAAATGTTTATAGATAGTGCAAAATTTAGTGTAAGTTCGGGAAAAGGTGGGCAAGGATGTGCATCTTTTAGAAGAGAAAAATTCATTGTTCAAGGTGGACCAGATGGTGGAGATGGTGGAAAAGGTGGAGATGTATATTTTTTAGTAGATAATAATACAGATACACTATCTTTTTATAAAGGTAAAAGAGTTTTTAAAGCTGATAAAGGTCAACCAGGAATGGGAAGACAAAAAACAGGTAAAAGTGCTGAATCTTTGGTGTTAATCGTACCTCCAGGAACACAAGTAATTGATGATGATACACAAGAAGTACTATATGATTTAGTAGAAGTTGGAGAGAAAGTTCTTCTTCTTGAAGGTGGGAAAGGTGGATTGGGAAATGTACACTTTAAAAACTCAAGAAATCAAGCACCTACATATTTTCAACCAGGTCTTCCAGGAATTACAAGAAATATAAGATTAGAACTTAAATTAATTGCAGATGTTGGACTTGTTGGTTATCCAAATGTTGGTAAATCAACTTTAATTTCTGTAACATCAAATGCAAGTCCTGAAATTGCAAATTATGAATTTACAACACTTACTCCAAAGCTTGGAGTTGTAAATGTTGGTGATTATAGTTCATTTGTTATGGCTGATATTCCAGGAATAATTGATGATGCAAGTGAAGGAAAAGGTTTAGGACTAGAGTTTTTAAAACATATTGAAAGAACAAAAACACTTCTATTTGTAATAGATGTTTCAAATTATAGAACAATGATTGACCAATACAGTGTTTTAAAGAGTGAATTACAAAAATTTTCAGAAGATTTAAGTAGAAGAGATTTTGCAATAGTTTTAAGTAAAATTGATGGATATTATGGTGAAAACTTAGAAGAAGATATAAAACAATTTTTAAAAGCTATAAATCTTGAAAACTCATCTAAAAATGAGTTTAAATTTGATGAAACTTTGCCATATTATGTTCAAGATTTAGTTTATAATAAATTTGATCATACAAAACCATATTTTGTATTACCAATTTCATCTTTAACAAAAATAAATATTAAGTCATTGACTTATGCTTTATATGATATGCAAGGGAAAGAAGATGCATAATAGAGTAGTTATTAAAGTTGGAACTGCTGTTTTAACTCAAGATTTCGCTTTAGCAACAAATAGAATGAAAAATCTAGTAGAACTTATAGCAAAGTTAAAAAAAGAGAAGGATATGCAAGTTATCTTGGTAAGTTCAGGAGCTGTTGGATGTGGATATACGACTATAAAATTAGATAAGTCGATTATGTCGAATAAACAAACTTTAGCAGCAATAGGGCAACCAAAACTTATGAGAAGCTATCAAGAAATGTTTGAAGAATATGATATAACTATTGCTCAAATGCTTTTTACAGCTGATGATTTTGATTCAAGAAAAAGATCACAAAATGCAAAGAATGTTATGGAAACTCTTCTTTCAAATGGAATTTTACCAATTATAAATGAGAATGATGTAATCTCAACTGATGAATTAATAGGAGATAATGATCAATTAGCTGCTTATGTTACACACTATTTTGAAGCAGATATTTTAGCAATTTTTACTGATATTGATGGATATTATAATAAAAATCCAAGAGAAAATGAAGATGCTAAAATGTTTAAAATAGTAAATAGTATAAGCGAAGAAGAATTAGATAAAAAACCAAGTGCAAACTCAAAATTTGCAACAGGTGGAATAGTTACAAAACTGAAAGCAGCAGATTTTTTAATGCAAAATAATATACCAATGTATTTAAGTAGTGGTTTTGATTTAACAAATGCTTATGATTTTTTATTTTATGGAAAACATAATAGTGGAACACTATTTAAAAAATAGTAATTAAGTAAGGAGAGAATTTGAAAAGAATAGTTTTTATGGGAACTCCATCTTATGCAAGTAAAATTTTAGAAGAGTTATTAAAAAATAATGATAAATATGAAGTTGTAGGAATATTTACACAAGAAGATAAACCAGTAGGAAGAAAACAGATTTTAACTCCACCACATATAAAGCAATATTGCCTTGATAATAAGTTAGATATTCCTATTTTACAGCCAAAAAAATTAAAAGATAATCTAGTAGCATATATTTCAATAAAAGAGCTTGAACCCGATTTTATCATAGTTGCAGCTTATGGACAGATATTACCAAAAGAGATTTTAGCTATTGCTCCTTGTATCAATCTACATGCTTCAATTCTTCCAAAATATAGAGGAGCTAGTCCTATTCAAGAAGGAATTTTGAATGATGATAAATATCTTGGAGTTACTTCTATGTTTATGGAAGAAGGATTAGATTGTGGAGATATTTTAGGTTTTTCATATTTAAAGAATCAAAAAGATTTATATGTGAGTGAGGCTTTTGAAAAGTTGTCAATAATAGCTGCAAATCTTACAATAATAACTTTAGATAATTATGATAAATTGAGTCCAATAAAACAAAACAGTAGCAAAACAAGTTACTGTAAAAAAATCAAAAAAGATAATGGAGAAGTAAATTTTTCTTGTGCTAAAGATCTATTTCTAAAATATAAAGCATATAGTTTCTGGCCACAGATATTTTTATCTTCAGGATTAAAATTAAAAGAGATTGAATTAATAGAAGAGAATTCACAAAACATTGAAGGTGAAATTTTAGATATAAATAGTGATAATATTATTGTAGGATGTAAAAAAGGTAGTATAAAAATAAAAACTCTTCAAGCTCCTTCAAAAAATACAATATCTAGTGTTGATTATATAAAAGGTCAAAGATTAAAAATTAAAGATATTTTAAAATAGAAAAATATTAATAAATATAAAAAAGCTCAGTTTGTAACTGAGCTTTTTTTATGCCAAGAAGTTTGTAAATAAAGTAATTGTAAATAAACTTACAATTACACCTAAAACCAATGAATTTATAGCTATCTTTTCATCTAATCCACCTTTTATAGCCAAAACAGCAGCCATAGTCATAGGTGGCATAGCAACTTCAATTATAGTTACTTTTATCCAAGTTTCATCAATATTATAAAAATGATTAAATATAAAAAGTACAACAATAGGTACGAAAATCATTTTTAGAATAACAGCAATAGTTACAATATGGAATTTTGAGAAAATATTTTTAAGTTCAAGTTTCATACCAATTGCAATCATTGCTATTGGAACTAAAGTTGAAGCTAAGTTTTCACTTGTAAAAAGTATAAACTTAGGTATTTCAAAATTTTTTGCAAGAATAGTGATAAAAAACATAATAACTGGTGGGAAAAGAAAAATAGATTTGAATATAGAATTAATACTATTTTTTCTTCCACTTCCCCAAGTAATTATCATCATTCCAACAGAAACTAAGATTAAAAATGAACCAAAAATATCATAAATCAAACCATATACAATAAAGTCTTGACCATAAAATGCATCAATATATGAAAAACCTATAAAAGATGTGTTACCAAAAGTAGCCATAATCATAAATGTAGCAAGTGATATTCTGTTTAGTTTTAGTAACTTACCTATTAAATAAGATAAAAATAAATTAGCAAAAATTATTGCATTAAACATTAAAATTAACCACAATATATTCAAATTTAAATCAAGTGGATAAATTTTCGAAAAAACAATCGCTGGAAGCGAAAAATAGATAATAAAATCTACAAGCTGTTTTGAATTGTCTTGAAAGAATACTTTAAATAAGTAACCAATCAAAAGAAAAACAGCTATCGGTAAAACGGGGTCTAGCATACTTATTCTCCTTAAAAGATTTGATTATAATTAATAAACTCTTTTAAATAAATTATATATAATTACAAAATGAAAATATTAAGATTAAAAACAGTTGATTCAACACAAAAGTATTTAAAAGAGTATGTAGAAAAAAATGGCTTTGAAGAAGCAACTTGTATCCTTGCTAATATGCAAACAGATGGAGTTGGAAGCAGAGGAAATTCTTGGAGTGCTGTTGAAGGAAATCTTCTTTTTTCTTTTGTTGTAAAAAGAGAAGATTTGCCAGAAGATTTACCACTTCAAAGTGCAACAATTTATTTTACAACTATTTTAAAAGATATATTGTCTAAAAAATCATCAAAACTATTTATAAAGTGGCCAAATGATTTTTACTTAGAAAATAAGAAAATAGGTGGGGCAATTACATCAACAACAAAAGATTTTCTGTTTTGTGGAATAGGTTTAAATCTTGTAAAAACAAGTGAAGAGTTTGGGGTTTTGGATATAGAAGTTAATATAGAAGATTTACTAAAAGAGTATTTCGAAATAGTAGAGAAAAAAATCTCATGGAAGCAAATTTTTAGTATTTTTCAGATAGAATTTAGACATTCAAAAGAATTCCAAGTAAATATTGATGGGAAGAAACATTCACTTGCGAGTGCTATTTTAAATAGCGATGGTTCTATACAAATTGAAGATAAAAAGGTGTTTAGTTTAAGATGACAGAAATTATTTCAATAGCAAATCAAAAAGGTGGAGTAGGAAAAACTACTACTGCTGTAAATTTAAGTGCAGCTCTTGCACTTGATGGTAAGAAAGTGCTTTTAATTGATGCAGATCCACAAGCAAATGCAACAACTTCTTTAGGTTTTCATAGAGATACATATGAGTATAATATTTATCATGTTATGCTAGGAACAAAAGAACTATCAGAAATTATTTTAGATTCTGAAATAGAAAATCTAAAAGTTGCTCCTTCAAATATTGGCTTAGTTGGAATTGAAAAAGAATTCTACAAAAATACAAATGAGAGAGAACTTGTTTTAAAAAGAAAAATTGATACGGTAAAAGATGATTATGATTATGTAATTATTGATTCTCCACCTGCTTTAGGACCAATTACAATAAATACTTTAGGTGCATCAACTTCTGTTTTGATACCAATTCAATGTGAGTTTTTTGCATTAGAAGGTTTAGCACAGCTTTTAAATACAATAAAATTAGTAAGACAAACTATTAATAAAAATTTAGAGATAAAAGGTTTTTTACCAACAATGTACTCTTCTCAGAATAATCTTTCAAAGCAAGTTTTTGCAGATCTTGCACAACATTTTGAGAATAAACTTTTTAAGGTTGATGATGATTCATATATTGTTATTCCAAGAAATATCAAATTAGCAGAAAGTCCAAGTTTTGGTAAACCTATTATGCTTTATGATATCTCAAGCATTGGCACAAAAGCTTATGAAAATTTAGCAAAAGCAATAATTGGTTAATTGTTATGAAAATAGGAAGTAAAATGGCATTAGGAAGAGGATTAGGAGAACTTTTAGGAGAAGTTGAAACTGCTTATGGGAATTCAAATTCAAATAAAAATGTATCAAATAATGATATAAATAAAATAAAAATCTCTTTAATAAAAGTTAATCCAAATCAGCCAAGAAAAATATTTGATGAAGATAAACTTAAAGAATTAAGTGATTCTATAAAAGAGCATGGGCTTTTACAAGCTATTGTTGTTACAAAAAATGATGATGAAACTTATACTCTTATTGCTGGAGAAAGAAGGTTAAGAGCACATAAAATGGCATCTATTGATGAAATAAATGCTGTTATAATGAATAGTGATGAACTAAAGTTAAGAGAATTAGCTTTAATAGAAAATATTCAAAGAGAAGATTTAAATATAATAGAACTAGCATTTTGCTATGCACAGCTTTTAAATGAACATAATATAACTCATGAAGAGTTATCAAAAAAAGTTTCAAAAAGTAGAACTTCTATTACAAATACATTAAGACTATTACAATTAAGTTCGTATGTTCAACAATATTTATCATCTTCAAAAATTAGTGCAGGTCATGCAAAAGTTATGATTGGTCTAGATAATGAAATGCAAAAAACTATTTGTGATAAAATTATTGAAGAAGATTTATCTGTAAGACAATGTGAAAAACTAATCAAAGATTTTAAAGAGAGTAAAAACAAAGTAAAAAGTAATATTGTTACAAAAAGTTACAATACTCAAACTCTTGAGAGTTTTTTAAATATATTAAAAGAAGATAAAATCAAAGCTAAGATAGATAAAAACTCAATTAAAATAACATTTAATTCTCAAGAGGATATAGATAGAATTATTAGTTACTTAAATATACAATAAATAAAAAAAACTATAAATTTATCCCTTTTTAATATTTCCTTATATATTTATTTGCTAAAATATAAACGTTTTAGTTAAACTAAACTGTAAAAATATGGAGGAATGAATGTTAGACATAAGTCCTATACTAATGCTTAGCTCAGCTATTATCTTTCTTATAGTTCTTGTTATACTAAATAGTCGTCTATTCAAACCACTATTAAATCATATGGATATGAGAAGTTCTCAAATTAAAGATGATTTAGAAGAAGCAAAATCAAACAGCAGTGATGTTGATGAGCTTTTAGTGGAAGCTAATGAGATTATCTCAAAAGCTAAAAGAGAAGCAGCAGCTATTAGAGAACAAGCTTACAAAGAAGCAAAAGATAGTGCAGATGTTAAACTTGCAAGTGAAAGATTAAATTTAGATACGAAAGTGGCTGAATTTAAAAATAGCTTACAGGACGAAGCAAAAGCATTAAAATCCTCTTTATTGTCATCAATGCCACAATTTAATGATAGCTTGAAAAACAAGCTAAATTCTATTTAGGAAGTGATGATGTATAAAGCGATTTTAATTGTAGCCCTAGCTATGTTACCAGTTGCAATATTTGCAAATGATGGTGCGGAAACGAACTATGATATAGTTCAAAGAACCGTTAACTTTATAATTTTTGCTTCAATTATTTGGTATTTACTTGCTAATAGAATTAAAGCATTTTTTGTTGCTAGAACTTTAGGTATTCAAGCTGAATTAGATAAAGTTCAAGATACAAAAAAAGCTTCAGAAGAGAAAAAACTAGAAGCAGTTAAAAAATCAGAAGATGCAAAAAGAATTTCAGCTGAAATTATTGAAAGTGCAAAAGCTGATATTGATGCTATTAAACAAAAAGTTTTAGTGGCTGTTGAAGCAGAGATTGCAAATTTAAATAAAAATTTTGACGAGATGATGAAAGTTGAACTTTCAAAAGTGAAAAAAGATGTTGTAGCTTCAATTCTTGATGAACTATTAAATTCTGATACTATTAATTTATCACAAGATGAATTAGTTGATATTGTTCTTAAAAAGGTAGCATAATGAAGGATTTAGTAGCAAAAAGATATGTAAAAGCTTTACTTGAAGCAAGAGATCTTAAAGAAATTAGTAGTTTTAGTAAAAAACTAAATAGTGTTGCAAAAGCGTTTTCTAATGATAAATTTAAATCAATTTTAGCTTCTTCAGAGATAAATGAAGTTGCAAAAGTTGAGTTTGTTTTATCTATAATTGAAAACCCTGAAAAATCTTTGGAAAATTTTATTAAACTTCTTGGTGAAAAAAGAAGATTAGAAATTATTCCATTTGTTGCAACAGAGTTAGAAAATCAAATTGCAAAATTAAATAATAATTTTATTGGTGTTATTTATACAAATAAAGAACTTCCAACAAAAAGTATTACTTCTATTGAAGAACAATTTAGTAAAAAATTTGATGTAAAACTTTCATTATCACAAAATGTTTGTGACTATGATGGAATTAAAGTTGATATTGATGGGCTTGGTGTTGAAATATCTTTTTCTAAAGATAGATTAAAAACTCAGTTAATCAATCATATTTTAAAAGCAGTTTAGAACTTAATAAAGGAGAAATTGAATGGGTGCAAAGATTCAAGCAGACGAAATCAGTTCGATCATTAAAGAAAGAATTGATAACTTTGAATTAAATGTAGATGTAAATGAAACTGGTAAGATTATCTCTTATGCAGATGGAATTGCTCAAGTTTACGGTCTTAAAAATGTTATGGCTGGTGAAATGGTTGAGTTCGAGAATGGCGAAAAAGGTATGGCTTCGAACTTAGAAGAATCTTCAGTTGGTATTGTTGTTCTTGGAAGTGGAAATGGACTTAGAGAAGGTACTTCTTGTAAAAGACTTGGAGAACTACTTGAAGTTCCAGTTGGAGAAGCATTAGTTGGAAGAGTTGTAAATGCTCTTGGTGAACCAATTGATGGTAAAGGTGCTATTGCTACAACAGAAAGAAGATATGTTGAGGAAAAAGCTCCTGGAATTATGGCTAGAAAATCTGTTCACGAACCATTACAAACTGGTATTAAAGCTATTGATGCATTAGTTCCAATTGGAAGAGGACAAAGAGAGCTTATTATTGGAGATAGACAAACAGGTAAAACAACAGTTGCTATTGATACAATTTTAAACCAAAAAGGTGAAAATGTAATTTGTATTTATGTTGCAATTGGTCAAAAATCATCTTCAGTTGCTTCAGTTGTAAGAACACTTGAAGAAGCAGGAGCTATGGATTATACAATTGTTGTTAATGCAAGTGCTGCTGATTCATCAACATTACAATTTTTAGCACCATATGCGGGTGTTACAATGGGTGAATTCTTTAGAGATAATGGAAAACACGCATTAATTATTTATGATGATTTATCAAAACATGCTGTTGCATATAGAGAAATGTCATTAATTTTAAGAAGACCTCCAGGAAGAGAAGCTTACCCAGGAGATGTATTCTACTTACATTCAAGACTACTTGAAAGAGCTGCAAAAATGAGTGATGAACAAGGTGCTGGTTCTATGACTGCACTACCAATCATTGAGACTCAAGCAGGAGATGTTGCTGCATATATTCCAACAAACGTAATTTCTATTACTGATGGACAAATATTCTTAGAAACAAACTTATTTAACTCAGGAATTAGACCTGCAATTAATGTTGGTTTATCAGTTTCAAGAGTTGGTGGAGCTGCACAAATTAAAGCTACAAAACAAGTTGCTGGTACACTAAAACTTTCTTTAGCACAATATAGAGAGCTAGAAGCATTCGCACAGTTTGCATCTGATCTTGATGAAGCTACAAGAAAAGAGTTAGAACTTGGACAAAGAATGGTTGAAGTTTTAAAACAAGGTGTAAATAAACCACTTGTTATTGAAAAACAAATTGTAATCATTTATGCTGGAACAAAAGGTTATTTAAATGACATTGCAGTTAAAGATGTTGTAAGATTTGAAAACGAGTTACATCCATTCATCGAGCAAAAATATTCAGATATTTTAAGTGCTATTAAATCAAGTCAAAAACTTGACGAAGGTACAGAAACAAAATTAAAAGCTGCATTAGAAGAGTTTAAAACTGTATTTAATGCAAATTAAGGATTAGTCTATGGCTAACTTAAAAGAGATAAAAATAAAAATTGGAAGTGTAAAGAATACAGAGAAAACTACAAAAGCTATGAAGCTTGTATCTTCTGCAAAACTTACTAGAACAAGACAATTGTCTGAACAATCTAGAAGTTATGCAGTAAAGATTAATGAAGTTTTATCTGATATTGCAGCACGAGTTAGCAAAGTTCAAGAGGATGGTAATTTAGGACGAGCATTTGTTCAAAATGAAAATCCAAAAACAGTTGATATAGTTTTTGTAACAGCTGATAAAGGACTTTGTGGTGGTTTTAATATGAATACTATTAAAACTGTTAATAAATTAATAAGCGAATATGAAGCTAAAGGCTCAAAAGTAAGATTAAGAGCTGCTGGAAGAAAAGGGATTGATTTCTTTACATTTCAAGGGCAAACTTTAGAACAAAAAGCAATAGAGTTATCTTCAGCTCCATCATATGAAAAAGCTTCAGAGTTTATTAAAGAGTCTGTTGAAGACTTTAAAAATGAACTTACTGATAAAGTTATAATTGTTTATAATGGGTTTTTAAATATGCTTACTCAAGAGATGAGAGTAAGAGAACTTTTACCTATTAGTTTAGAAAAAGTTGAGATTACTGAAGCTACATCTATGCTTAATATTGAGCCAGATGATGATGACGAAGTTTTAAGAGAATTAACTGATAAATATATTGATTTTAATATGTATTATGCATTAATTGACTCTTTAGCTGCTGAACATAGTGCTAGAATGCAAGCTATGGAAGCTGCTACAAAGAATGCAAAAGAGAAAGTTAATAGTTTAACGGTTGAGTATAACAAAGCAAGACAAGCTGCAATTACAACAGAGCTGATAGAGATTATCAGTGGTGTTGAAGCATTAAAATAATTTAAGAAGGAGACGCCCTAAATGAAAGGTAAAATTATTCAGGTAATGGGTCCTGTTGTTGACGTAGAGTTCGACGGGTACTTACCAGAAATTAATGAAGCTATTGATGTTACTTTAGCTGATAAAAATAAAGATAGACTTGTATTAGAAGTTGCTGCTCATATTGGTGATAGTAGAGTTAGAGCTATTGCAATGGATATGACAGAAGGTCTAATTAGAGGACAAGAGTGTGTTGCAACAGGTGGTCCTATTAAAGTTCCAGTTGGTGAAGCAGTTCTAGGAAGAATTTTTAACGTTATTGGAGATCCAGTTGACGAAGGTGCAGCAATTCCAGCTGAAACTGAAAGATGGTCTATTCATAGAGCAGCTCCAAGTTTTGAAGAGCAATCAACAAAAACAGAAATGTTTGAAACAGGAATCAAAGTAGTTGACCTTCTTGCACCATATTCAAAAGGTGGAAAAGTTGGATTATTTGGTGGAGCTGGAGTTGGAAAAACGGTTATTATTATGGAATTAATTCATAATGTTGCGTTTAAACACTCTGGATATTCTGTATTTGCAGGAGTTGGAGAAAGAACAAGAGAAGGAAATGACCTTTACCATGAGATGAAAGATTCAAATGTTCTTGATAAAGTTGCTCTGTGCTACGGACAAATGAGTGAGCCACCAGGTGCAAGAAATAGAATTGCTCTAACAGGACTTACAATGGCTGAGTACTTTAGAGATGAAAAAGGACTAGATGTTCTTATGTTTATTGATAATATCTTTAGATTTGCACAATCAGGTTCTGAGATGTCAGCTCTTTTAGGAAGAATTCCATCAGCAGTTGGATACCAACCAACACTTGCAAGTGAGATGGGAAAATTACAAGAGAGAATTACATCTACATCTAAAGGTTCTATTACTTCTGTTCAAGCTGTTTATGTACCAGCAGATGACTTAACTGACCCAGCTCCTGCTTCAGTTTTTGCTCACCTTGATGCAACAACAGTTTTAAATAGAAAAATTGCAGAAAAAGGTATTTATCCAGCAGTTGATCCACTAGATTCTACTTCAAGAATTTTAAGTGCTGATATTATTGGACAAGAACATTACTCTACAGCTAGAGGTGTTCAATCTGTTCTTCAAAAATATAAAGATTTACAAGATATAATTGCAATTCTTGGTATGGATGAGTTATCAGAATCAGATAAACTTGTAGTTGCAAGAGCTAGAAAAATTGAAAGATTCCTATCTCAACCATTCTTCGTTGCTGAAGTATTTACAGGAAGTCCTGGAAAATATGTTGAATTAAAAGATACAATTGAAGGATTCCAAGGAATTTTAGATGGTAAATATGACCACGTTCCTGAAATGGCATTCTATATGGTTGGTGGAATTGATGAAGTTTTAGCAAAAGCTGAGAAAATGAAATAAACCATAAGGGTCTAAAATGGATACAATGAAATTATCAATAGTTACTCCATCTGGAAGTTTGTTTTCTGGTGAAATTAAAAGTGTAACTCTCCCTGGGAAAGAGGGAGAGTTTGGAGTTCTTCCTGGTCACTCTTCACTAGTATCTACTTTAAGTGTTGGTGTAATTATTATAGAAAAAGTTGATTCTACTGAAGCTGTTGCTATTAATTGGGGACATGTGAAAGTAGATGAAAATAGTGTTGATGTTTTAGTTGATGGAGCTATTGCATTAACAAGTGGAAAAGATTCTGAAATTGCTAAAAATATTGAAGCAGCTAAAGAACTAGTAAACTCTGTAAAAGATACTACTATTTCTATTGCATCAGTTGAAGCAAGAATTAACTCTTTTGCACTATAAATAAAACATGATTTCTACATTACTAAATTATTTGACAAATAGTAGCGCTATTACTTTAATAGTATTAGCGCTATTGTCAATCTACTTAATTATTGTTTTTTGGATATTTCTTTATAGATTTAATACACTAAAAAGAGTTATTGAAAATGAGAAAAGAGTTTTAGATGGATTAACATCTGGACAAAATAGATTTACTTCTTTATCTCTTCTAAATCAGTGTTCTGGTGGGAATAATATTAAAGAAATTTTACATGCTTGTGAGATAAATACAATAAAAGATGCAAGTGTTGGCTTATCTTGGCTAGCTATTATATCTTCAACTTCACCATTTATAGGATTGTTTGGAACAGTTGTTGGAATATTAGAATCTTTTGCAAAATTTGCAAATGAGTCAAAAGTTGCATTCTCTGTAATTGCTCCTGCTATTAGTGAAGCTCTTGTTGCAACAGCAGCTGGTATTTTTGTAGCTATTTTTGCTTATACATTTCATCAAATAATCTCAAGAAAAGTTTATGAGTTAAATGTTTACTTAAAAGCACAAAGCGAAATTTTAATAGCAAAAGGTTAATTTTTTGTTTGATTACAACCAAAAACCAGATTTAAATATTACTCCATTAGTTGATATTATGTTGGTTCTTCTAGCTATATTAATGGTAACAGCACCTGTAATAGAGTTTGAAGAACCTATAAATCTTCCAAAAGGAAGTGCTACAAAACAAGTACAAACTATTGCAAATATATCTATTACAATATCTAAAGATAGAAAAGTAAGTATAAATAAAAAAAGTTTTGATATAAAAACATTTGCTGATGATTTTATATTATACTCAAAAGATAAAGATCAAAAAAGTTCGGTAACAATAAGAGCTGATAAAAATCTTAAATATAATGATGTGATATTTGTTTTAAAATCTGTAAAAGAGGCAGGATTTACAAAAGTTTCACTTTTAACAGATGGATAATATGAAAAATAGTAATAATTTTTATTTATCTGGAATAATTGCCTTTTTTACATATTTTATACTTCTATTTTTATTCTCTTTTTATGTTATCTCTCCACAAGCAAAACTTTATAGCTTTAAAGATGATTCATTTGAGATAGAACTTCAAGTATTTGAAGATAAATCAAAAGAAAAAGAAAGTATTAAACCAAAAGAAGAAAAAATTGTAAAGATTGAGAAAAAAGTTGAAGAACAGATAAAAGAAGAGATTAAAGAAGCTTCAAATTCAAATAAAAAAGTTGATGTAAAATCTCTTTTTGCTAACTTCAAAGAGAGTAGTCAAGAGCTAAGCGAAGAAGATATAAAAAATATTAATAAATCGATAGATCCAAAAAGATTTAAAAGTAAATTTGAAAAAGAACAAAGAGAAAGTATATCTTTTGATAGAGTTTTTGAAAATAATAAAACAACAACTAGCTTAAGTAATAGTGAGAATAATAATTCAGATGATGAATATTTAAAAGAAGTAAATTCACTGTTATCAAAATGGGTACCAATTAGTGGAAACAAAGAGTTAAAATCTTTAGTGGTAGTTTCTATTGATTCTTTAGGAAAATTCTCATACACTGTTTCAAGAAAAAGTGGTAATGAACTTTTTGATATAGCATTAGATGATTTTTTAAAAAAACAGCTTACTATAAAATATCCAATACCAAAGAAAAATATTATAAGAATAGAAGTTGAATTCAAACAAAAGGATAAAAATGATTAGATTTTTTTTAATTTTATTAATAAGTATTAATATTGTTTTTGCATTTGATGCAAAACTAGAAATTGTAAAACAAGGTGCAAACAAACCAAAAATAGTTGTTTCTATGGATATACAAAGTAATGAAAGACTAATTTTAAGTAAAATAAGAAAAACGATAGTTGATGATTTAAATATTAGTGGTAATTTTGAAGTTTCAGATTTTATTAGTGAAAGTTCATACTCAAGTTCACCAAATTATTTAACTTTAACAAATTCAAAAATTGATTTATATCTTAATATTACTGCAAATAAAGAACAAAATGGTTCTTATACATTAATGACAAAACTATTTGATATAAATAAAAAACTTATGATTCTTGAAAAAAATTATACAACTCCAACAGAAGATAGATATATTTTCTTAGCTCATAAAACAGCTATAAATATAAACAATCATATAAAAGCACCAAGTATAGATTGGATGGAAAGGTATGTTTTATTTTCAACATATGATGGAGCAAATAGAGCAAATATCATGATAGGAGATTATACTTTAGCATATACAAAGAAGATTGTAGGTGGAGGATTAAATATATTTCCTAAGTGGGCAAATAAGAAACAAGATTCAATCTTTTATACAACATATAATTATAAAAAACCAACTTTGATGAAACTAAATATATATAGTGGTAAAAAAGAGATTATTATGGATTCAGATGGAATGGTAGTATGTTCAGATGTAAACCAAAATGAAGATAAAATTTTAGTTACAGCTGCTCCTGAAGGTCAAGCAGATATATTTCTATTTGATTTAAAAACTAAAACAAAAAAACAAGTTACATATCATGGTGAAATTGATGTGGGTGGACAATTTGTAGATAATGATACAAAAATAGCTTTTATTTCTGATAGATTAGGAAGACCAAATGTTTTTGTACAAGAGATTGGAAAAAGTGCAGTTGAAAGATTTGTATTTCATAGCAGTAATAACTCATCAGTTACAACATTCAAAGATAAGATAGTTTTCAGTAGTAGAGATAGCGATAATTCATTCTCAAAAAGCTTTAATTTATATCTTGCATCAACTAAATCTAATGATTTAAAAAGATTAACTTCTTATGGTGTTAATCAGTTTGCTAAATTCTCAAGTGATGGTGAAAGTCTTCTTTTTTTAAAAACAGTAAACAATTCAAGCGATTTAGGAATAATAAGATTGAATCTTGATAAAACATATTTATTTCCATTAAAAGGGAAAAAGATACAATCTATTGATTGGTAAAATAAAGATAGATTAAGTTTTTTTCTTGTAGTATGGTGGCTAAATTTATTTTTAAGGAAAGACAATGAAAAAACTAGGTCTATATTCGTTATTAGTAGCAGGATTATTATTTACAGCAGGTTGTGCAAACAAAGAAGTAGATGCAGATAATACAGTAAGTTCTGAAGATAGTAATGCTTCTTCAAAATCAGTAAACAATCAAGCAGCAGAAGGTGCTTTATTGGAAAAAGCTGATGGTGGAAACTATTATAATATTAACGGTGAAAGAACATTTATCGAGCATGTATATTTTGATTATGATAAATTTACTTTATCAAATGCAAACAAAGATAAAGCAGTTTCAAATGCTTCTAAACTTGCAAAAGTTAAATCAGAAACAATCGTAGTATACGGGAATGCTGATGAAAGAGGAAGTGATGAATATAACTATGCTTTAGGTTTAAAAAGAGCAAATGCTGTTAAAAATATTTTAGTAAGTAATGGTGTTAAAGCAAATATTACTATTAAATCATTAGGTGAAAGCAATCCAGTTTGTACAGAAGCAACAGAATCTTGTTATTCAAAAAACAGAAGAGTTGAGCAAGAATTAGCAAAATAATTCAAATATGAAGAAATTATTATTACTACTTGTAATAGCTTCAATAGCCGTAACCAAAGAGGTTTCGGTCTATGAAGCGACAAAAGAAAGCACTTATGGTCTTACAAATACAGAAAAACATATATTAAAAAATCAATCAAATATTAGTGAATTATCTTCAAAAGTAGAAGAATTAAATACCCTTGTAGAAACTCTTTCTAATAGAATGGAAGGATTAAATTCTGTTTATGAAGGTGATTCTCAAAAATTAAATAATACAACTATCTTGGTGAATGAAAATAAAAAAGAGATAGAAGTTTTAAATGAACATATAAAAAAGATAACAGAGCTTATAAATAAAATAAACTCTGAATATGTATCTTCTAATGAATTTAAGAACAATATGCAACAATTTGTTACAAGAGAAGAATTTGAAGCATTAAAAAAAGCTTTGGGTTTAAATACTGCTGTTAGTCCAAAAAATGCACAGAAAAATGATCTAAAAGAACCAAAAACTGCTGAAGAAAAAGCAAATTTAATGGCTGAAGCTAAGAAAGATTTTAGTGAAAAAATGTATACTTTCGCTATCCCTAAATTTGAAAAATTAGTTGAGGTAAATTATAAACCAGCTGAGAGTAATTTTCATTTAGGTGAGATGTGGTTTAAGAGAAAGAAATATGAAGATGCAATTTCATATTATAAGAAATCTGCAATATTGTATGATAAGGCAAGTTATATGCCAACGCTTCTATTAAATTGTGGAATTTCATTTGAGAGATTGAAAGATAATGAAAATGCAAAGAGTTTTTATAAAACTTTGATTGAACATTATCCAAAAAGTAATGAAGCAAAAGAAGCAAAAACAAATTTAAATAAATTATAAAAGGAATATTTTATGTCAAATAAAGTAATAGGAATAGAGTATACTCTAAAAGATGCAAAAACTGGTGAACAATTAGATACAAATGTGGGACAAGCTCCTTTAGAATTTGTTTCAGGAAAAGGTCAAATAATTCAAGGATTAGAAGATAAACTTGTAAAAATGTCAGCAAATGAAGAAGCGGATGTTTTAGTTGAGCCAAAAGATGGATATGGTGAGTATAATGCAGAAGCTGTACAAACTTTACCAAAAGAGCAGTTTGCTGGAATTGAATTAAATGAAGGAATGAGTCTTTATGGGCAAGGTGAACATGGAGAAACAATTCAAGTTGTAGTTAAATCATTTACAGATTCAGAAGTAACAATTGATTATAATCATCCAATGGCTGGTAGAACTTTAATGTTTAGTGTTGCTATATTAAGTTTAAGAGATGCAACAGAAGAAGAAGTACAAACTGGTGTTGTAGGTGGAATGGCTGCAATGGCAGGTGGATGTTGTGGTGGTGGATCTCAATCACAAGGTGGATGTGGAACAGGTGGTGGACACGGTGGTTGTGGATGCTCAAGTGAAGAAGAAGATCATGGACATAGCCACGGTGGTGGATGTGGTTCAGGTGGATGTGGTTGTAACTAATTCAATAATTCAAAAATATAAACTTTTGCTCAGATACTT
The DNA here is from genome assembly GCF_004214815.1 of Aliarcobacter thereius LMG 24486. Lineage (NCBI taxonomy): Bacteria > Pseudomonadati > Campylobacterota > Epsilonproteobacteria > Campylobacterales > Arcobacteraceae > Aliarcobacter > Aliarcobacter thereius. The sequence continues at coordinate 1,440,877 of NZ_CP035926.1, read as the reverse complement.
AAGTGTATTTGGGCAAAATTATTTTTTAGGGTTTTAAGAAACTTTAAAAAGTGATTTTAAAATCTATTTTATAAAAAAGGTTAAAAATGAAAAAAGTAGCTTTTATATTCCCAGGGCAAGGAAGCCAAAGCCTTGGAATGGGAAGAGATTTTTTTGATAATAGTGATATTGCAAAAGAGATGATAGAAAAGGCAAGTGAAAGATTAAATATTGATTTTTCTAAATTACTTTTTGAAGAGAATGATAATTTAGGAAAAACAGAGTTTACGCAACCAGCTATATTATTAGTAAGCTGTATTGCACTTGCAGTTTTTAAAGAGAAATGTAATATAAAACCAGAATTTGTAATGGGACATTCTTTAGGTGAATTTTCAGCACTTGTAGCAGCAGGAGCAATAGATTATTTAGATGCTATTGAACTTGTAAATAAAAGAGGAATTTTTATGAGTGAAGCTTGTGAAGGTGGAAATGCTGGAATGATGGCTCTTGTTGGAATTGATGATGAAAAAGTTGAAACAATTTGTACAGAACAAAGAGCTTTAGGAAAACAAGTTTGGCCAGCAAACTATAATCTTGATGGACAATTAGTTCTTGCAGGAATAAAATCTGATTTAGAAAGCCTTGTAGATACTTTTAAAAGTGCTGGTGCAAAAAGAGCCTTGGTACTTGATATGAGTGTTGCATCTCACTGTGAGTTATTAGAAAGTGCTGTTGAGAATTTAAAACCATACTTAATGGAATATTTAAAAGATGAGTTTTTAAATGTTATTTCAAATGTTAGTGCAAATATATATTCAACAAAAGATGAAGCAATAGAACTTTTATCTTCACAACTTGTAAGTCCTGTAAAATATAAGCAATCTGTTAAGGCTTTTGCTGAAAAAGTTGATTGTTTTATAGAATTTGGACAAGGTACAGTTTTAAAAGGTTTAAATAGAAAAATTACTGATGTAGCAACTTTAAATGTGTCAGATATGAAAACATTAAATGAAACAATCAAGGCTTTAAATGACTAAATTGGCTATTATGGGAGCTATGCAAGAAGAGATAGATCCACTTTTAGAGTTTTTTAAAGAATATAAAGTAGTTGAATATGCTGATAATAAGTATTATGAAACAAGATATAAAGGACTTGATATTGTAATAGCTCATTCAAAAATAGGAAAAGTTTTTTCTTCTTTAACTGCAAGTACAATGATTCAAAAATTTTCTTGTGATACTTTACTTTTTTCAGGAGTTGCTGGAGCTGTAAATCCTAATTTAAACATAGGTGATATGGTTATAGCAACACAACTTTGCCAACATGATTTAGATATTACTGCTTTTGGACATCCAAATGGATATGTTCCAGGGGGAAAGGTTCTTGTAGATAGTTCAAAAGAACTTTTAGAACTTGCAAAAAAAGTTGCACAAAATAATAATTTAAAAGTAATAGAAGGAATTATTGCAACTGGTGATCAATTTGTACATTCAAATGAGAGAAAAGAATTTATAGAAAAGACTTTTAAAGCTGATGCTTTAGAGATGGAAGGTGGAAGTGTTGCGGTTGTTTGTGATGCTTTAAATGTACCATTTTTTATTTTAAGAGCAATAAGCGATAGTGCAAATGGTGAAGCAAACTTTGATTTTGATGAATTTTTACATAGTAGTGCAAAGATTTCTAGTGACTATTTAGTAAAAATTATTGATGAACTTATAAAAAAATAGCTTAATACTCTTTTGTGTAGGAATGTTCTATAATTCCATAAATTTTTTAAAGGATTTATATGGATACTCTACACAGAATTGAAAGAGATTTCTTAGGTCAAAAAGAGATCGAAAATGATAAATATTATGGAATTCAGACTTTAAGAGCTAAAGAGAATTTTAATATAACTACAATTGGTATAAACTTATTCCCAAACTTTATAATATCTTTAGCAAAAGTAAAAAAAGCTTGTGCTTTAACAAATTTTGAATTAGGTGATTTAACGCAAACTCAAAAAAATGCTATTGTTGGTGCTTGTGATAAAATTATTGCTGGAGAGTTTCATGAACAATTTATAGTAGATCCAATTCAAGGTGGAGCAGGAACTTCTACAAATATGAATGCAAATGAAGTAATAGCAAATATTGCTTTAGAAATTTTAGGTGAGAAAAAAGGTTCTTATGAAATTATTCACCCAAATAACCATGTAAATATGAGTCAATCAACAAATGATGCTTATCCAACTGCTATTAAAATTACATTATATGAGCTAATTTTCAAACTTCAAGATAGTTTACAAATTTTAAGAGATTCATTTTATGATAAAGCAAAAGAGTTTAAAGATATTTTAAAAATGGGAAGAACACAACTTCAAGATGCTGTTCCTATGACTTTAGGACAAGAATTTAAAACTTATGCAACAATGATTGATGATGATATAAATAGACTTGCAAAAGCTCAAGATACTTTAAAAGAGGTAAACTTAGGAGCAACTGCTATTGGAACAGGAATTAACACAAAACCAGAGTATCAAGAGCTTGTAATAAAACATCTTCAAGATGTTACAAAAACAGATTATTTTATGGCTAGAGATATGATTGAAGCTACACAAGATACAAGTACTTTTGTACAAATATCTGGTAGATTTAAATCTATTGCTATAAAAGTATCAAAGATTTGTAATGATTTAAGACTTCTTAGTTCAGGACCAAGAGCTGGATTAAATGAGATTAATCTTCCTCCAATGCAACCAGGAAGTTCTATAATGCCTGGAAAAGTAAATCCAGTAATGCCAGAAGTTGTAAATCAAGTTGCTTTTGATGTAATTGGAGCAGATGTTACAATTTCAATGGCAAGTGAGCATGGACAATTACAATTAAATGTATTTGAACCAATTATTGCATATAAACTATTTATCTCTATAAATATGATGAGAAGAGCGTTTGAAAGTTTAGCTGAAAAATGTATTAAAGGAATTACAGCAAATCCTGAAGTTTGTATGAATAATGTTTTAAATTCTGCAACTTTAGTAACTTCTTTAAATCCAATTTTAGGATATGAAAGAAGTTCAGCTGTTGCAAAAGAGGCTTTAAAAACTGGAAAAAGAGTTTATGATATTTTATTAGAGCAAAAACTTTTCACAGAAAAAGAGCTAGATGAACTATTACAACCAAAAAACATGGTTCATAACTATGACAAAATTTAAAATAACAGTTATAAATACAGGAGGTACTTTTAATAAAAGGTACAATCCTATAACTGGAGAACTTGAAGTACCAAAAGATGCTTTGGCACTTCAAGAAATTATAAATTATTCATATAATACAGAGTTTGAAGTTATAAGTATAATTTCAAAAGATAGTTTAGAAATGAATGAAAATGATAGAGAACTTATCACAAAAACTATACAAAATTGTAAAAATCAAAATATTATTATTGTTCATGGTACAGATACTATGAACTTAACTGCAAAATATTTAGATGAAAAAATAAAAAATAAAAATATAGTTTTAACAGGAGCTATGCTTCCTATTTCTATAAATAAAGTAGAAGCTACTCTAAATTTCTCACAAGCAGTTGGATTTTTAAATTCAAATATTAAAAATGATATTTATATTTCAATGCATGGAAGTGTAAAAAACTACAAAAATCTTATAAAAAATAAAGAAGAGGGTAAATTCTTAAACATATAGAATTATACTTTAAACAACTCTTCTATTTTTATATCTAAAGTTTTTGAAATCTTATAAATATGTTCCAAATTAAATTTTTTGTTATATCTATTATTTTCACAATTAGAGTAAAATGCTATTGATTTTATTCCTATATCAAGAGCTACCTTCTCTTGAGATAAGCCTTTTTTTAATCTACACTTTTTTATATTATTTGAAATTATTTTATAAAATTTATTTATCTCTTCTTTTGAACTGTTACTAAAATCTACATCTTGCAAAAATTATCCTATGGGTTAAATAAAAAGTAAACTTTAATAAGATAGAATATTTAAGTCTTTATCCTAGGGGATAAAATAAATCAAAAAAAGTATACATTTATGAAAAAAGATAAAGCATATAAAAATCTACTAAAGCTTATTTTTAAGCTTGAAAATATATCAATAAAAAATAAACAAAAAGTAGACAATAGAGCTGATGAAAGATTTTTTAAAGATATAATATTTGATCTGCATAATATTAGAATAAAGATTGAAAGAAATATCAATAGATAAAGATTATAAAACTTTAATAGTTTTATTAAATTAGTTTAATAAGATAAGGGTATTTTTATATAATTATTTTATAATAAATCAATAAAATCTAGGGGAAGAGAATGAATTTAAAGGCTAAGATATTTGTACCAGTAGTAATAGTAATTGCTATTTCATATATTATATTAGGATATTTTAATTTATCTAATAATTATGAAATAAATTATAAAAATATAAAAGAAAAAGAGATAGGGATTGTTTCAAGAGAAGCTCATATTATTGATGAGTTTTTAAAATTTAGGAAAGATCTTATAAATTCTATGTCTAATAAGATTGTAGTATTTGATAAAAATGATGAATTAGAGAAAATAAGAACAATTTCAAATTTATCGAAAGAAACAGGTGGATTTTCATCTGTCTATATTGGTTATGAAGATGATGGACTAATGACTAGATGGAGTGGGAAAGATAGTTCTCCAAAAATTGATAACTATGATTCAAGAACAAGACCTTGGTATAAAGATGCAAAAAGTTCATTAAAATCAGGATTTACAAAACCATATATTGATAGTGCTACAAAAGAATTAGCTATTTCTATATATTCACCAATTATAAATATAGATAAAAATTTAATTGGAGTTGTAAGTTCAGATTTACTTTTAGAAGATATTGTAAATAATGTTTTAAATATAGATTTAGGTTCAGAAGGTTTTGCTTATTTAGTTGATGAGGAAGGAAACTATTTAGTTCATAAGAATGAAGAATTAATAGGAAAAGAGAGTCCTATTTTTAAAGAGTTAAGAAATACTAAACAAAATTTTGCAGAGATAAAAATAAACGAAGAAGATATTTTAGTTTCAATGGCTACAATTTCTACAAGTTCTTGGACATTGATTCTTCAAATAGATAAGAAAAAGGCATTTGCTCCAATATATGAAGATTTAATTAAATTCTTTTTAATATCAATTTTATTTTTAATTTTAACAGTTATAGGATTTATTTATATTTTAAATAGTGCCTTAACTCCACTTCCAAAACTTCAAGCAGGAGTTATAAATTTCTTTGAATACTTAAAAGGAAATAGTAAAGAGATTGAAGATATAAGAATAGATACAAAAGATGAATTTTATACGATGGCAAGTAGGATAAATGAAGGTATTTCATCAGTGAAACAAACTTTAGAAAGCGATAGAGAGTTTTTAAATGATGTTCAAGAAGTTATGTCTAAAATAGAGCTTGGTTATTTTAATCAAAATATAAAAGTAAACCCTACAACAAAAACATTAATACACTTAAAAGATACAATAAACTCAGGATTAAAGAATTTGAAGTTGAATTTTGAAGAGATAAATCAAACTTTAGATGGTTATATATCAATGAATTATATAAAAGAACTAGATATTTGTAGTGTAGATAAAAATAGTACAGTAGAACAACTTATTTGTAAGATTGGGATTTTAAGAAAAACAATTATTGAGATGTTAAAAGAGAATAAATCTAATGGAAATATCTTAAATAGTAGTGCTAGTAATTTATTAAAAAATGTAGATATTTTAAATATTTCTTCAAATAAAGCTGCTGTTTCACTTGAAGAGACTGCTGCTGCATTAGAAGAAATTATGAGCACAGTTAATTCAAATGCAGATAATGTAGTTTTAATGTCTAAAAATGCTCAAGTTTTAAGAGATTCTGTAAAAAAAGGTGAATTATTAGCTAGTGAAACAAATCACTCTATGGATGAGATTAATACACAAGTTAGCTCTATAAATGAAGCTATTGAAGTAATTGATCAAATAGCATTTCAAACAAATATCTTAAGTTTAAATGCAGCTGTTGAAGCAGCAACAGCAGGAGAAGCTGGAAAAGGATTTGCAGTTGTAGCCCAAGAAGTAAGAAACCTTGCAAATAGAAGTGCAGAGGCTGCAAAAGAGATTAAAAATATTGTTGAGATTGCAACTTCTAAATCACATCAAGGAAAAGATATAGCAAATAGTATGATAGAAGATTATAAAGAATTAAATGACAATATTACAAAAACTTTAGATATCTTGGAAAATATTGCAAACTCATCAAAAGAACAACAATTAGGAATTGAACAAATTACAAATGCAATAAATAGCCTAGATATTCAAACACAGCAAAATGCTTCAATAGCTTCAAAAACAAATGAAATTGCAATAAGTGTAAATGATATATCACAAGTAATAATAGAAAATGTAAATACAAAAGAGTTTGAAAAGAAGGATGAAATAGATAAAACTAATATAGATTAATATTTTAAATATTAATCTATATTAAAAAACTCTCCATCTACGTAAAGCCAAATATTATTCTCTTTTAAAAATCTACTTTTTTCTATGAATGAGAGATCTTTTTTGTTTTGATATAAGTTTGCTTTAAATGTAACAAAGCTTTCAAAGTCATCATCGATAAAATCTAAAATTTCTAATTCTTTAAAATTTGTATTTTTACAAAATTGTTCAATGTCTTTATTCCAAGCTAAAGTATCTAAAGAAAAATCACAGTTTTTTTTATGAGTAGTTTTCATAATATAATCACTTCTTAAAAAGGCAAAAGCACTAAATCTTGATTTCATAAGTTCTAAAGCATTTGAAGGGAATTTTATATTGTCATGAAAAATCTTACAACATTTTTTATATTTTTTTAAACTTCCACAAGGGCAAAGAGAGTTTACATTAGATTTCAAAATATTCCTTTATATTAAAATAATTAAATTATTCTTTCTAAAATTATTAAAGTTTTAATTTTAAAAGAAATTTACCTCTTTTTAGATAAAATCTATACTTAAAAATAAAAAATAAGATAAAAAAGGATAAAAGCTATGGCTTTATATACATGTGGACATATTATTCCAGATTCAGATTCTGTTTGTTCAGCTATTTCATTAGCATATTTATTAAATAAAATTGGAAGAGAAGCAATTCCTGCTAGACAAGGTGAATTAAATCCTGAGACAAAATTCATTTTAGATAAGTTTGGTTTTGAAGCACCTTTGCTTAAAACTTCATTTGCAGGAGATGAACTATTTATAACTGATTATTCAGATTTGGCACAGGCTCCACAAGATATGGATAAAACAACAGTTGTAGGAATTGTTGATCATCATAAACTTGGGGATATTACAACATCAGCTCCACTTGAGTGTTGGATAAGACCTGTTGGGTGTACAAATACTATTGTAAAAGAGATGTATGATTATCATAAAGTTGAAATTCCTGCAAATATTGCAGCTATTATGATGTGTGCAATTTTATCAGATACCGTTATTTTCAAATCTCCAACATGTACACCACTTGATATTCAAGTTGTAAAAGAGCTTGCAAAAATTGCAAATATTGAAGATTATGGTGCTTTAGGTATGGAAATGTTTAAAGTGAAATCAGAAGTAGAAGGAACACCTATAAGGGAGCTTGTATTAAGAGATTACAAAAACTTTGATATGCATGGTAAAAAAGTTGGAGTAGGTCAACTTGAAGTTGTAGATGGTTCTGTATTTGATAAAATTAAAGATGAACTTATGTCAGATATAAAAAAAGTAAAAGATGAGCAAAAACTTCATACAGTTGCACTTTTATTGACTGATATTATGAAAGAGGGAAGTGAAGTTTTAGTAGTTTCAGATGATACTGCTATTTTTGAAAAAGCATTCTCTTGTAAACTAGAAAATGGAAAAATTTGGCTTGACGGATGTTTAAGTAGAAAAAAACAGATTATTCCTTTTTTAGAACCTGCATTTGCATAAGGTATAGAGTAAAATCTCTGTACCCTTTTAATAAACAAAAATAAGAGGTACAAAATGAAAAAACTTTTAATAAATTTCTTAAATGATGTTGGAATAGAACCAACATTTCTAACACTAAGTATATCTATACTACTGATTATGGCTCTTACAGCGATAGTTATTTATGTAGTTTTACATAAAATTATTTTAAAAAGCATAAATAAAATAAATGAAACGAAAGCAAATATAATAACATCTACGCTTTTAGAATATAGTCTTTTTCAAAGATTGTCATTACTTTTTCAAGGTATGGTTATTCATTGGCAGACTAAAATTTGGGTAGAAAGTGGAAATATTTATGAAATATTGACAACTTTATCTTCTGTGTGGATATCAATATTTGGACTTTTAGCTTTATATTCAATCATAGATAAAGTTTTTCAAGTACTACATACAGCGACAGAAGTTCCATTTTTCGCAATGAGAACAATAATCCAAAGTATAAAATTAATCTTTGGAATTATATGTTTAATTTATGTTATATCTATTTTAGCAGATAAATCGCCAGTCGCTATTTTAAGTGGACTTGGAGCTATGTCAGCTGTTTTAATGTTGGTTTTTAAAGATACAATATTAGGATTTACAGCTGGGCTTCAATTAAGTACAAATAAAATGGTACAAATAGGAGATTGGATTGAAATGCCAAAATATGGTGCAGATGGAGATGTTTTTGATATAGGAATAAATGTTGTAAAGGTTAGAAACTTTGATAAAACAATTACAACTATTCCAACATATGCACTTGTTTCAGACTCTTTTAAAAACTGGAGAGGAATGAGAGAATCAGGTGGAAGAAGAATTAAAAGAGCAGTAAAACTAGATATAAATAGTATAAAGTTTTTAAAAGATGAAGATATAAAAAAATTAGAAAAGGCAAATCTTTTAGCTCCGTACTTAAAGTACAAAATTGATGAAATAAGAGATTACAATGAAAAAAATAATTTTGATTTAAGTGTTAGTGTAAATGGAAGAAGACTTACAAATATAGGAACTTTAAGAGCATATCTTGAAACATATTTAAAAAATCATCCAAAAATAAATAAATCTATGACAATAATGGTAAGACAACTATCACCTACTGAGTATGGTTTACCACTTGAAATATATTGTTTTACAGCTACAACAGTTTGGATTGATTATGAAAATATTCAATCAGATATTTTCGATCATATCTATTCAGTTTTAGGTGAGTTTGGTATAAAACCATATCAATATGGATAAAAATAATTTTAACTATAAACAAAGATAAAATATTGTATCCTTTAAAGTTTAAATTTATTAAAAAGGAATTATTATGAAACACGAATTAATGAAATTACCATACGCAAGTTTAGCACCATTAATGTCTGATGAAACTTTAGAGTATCATCATGGAAAACACCACAATACATATGTTACAAACTTAAATAATCTTATTGCAGGAACAAAATTTGAGAATATGAGTCTTGAAGAGATTGTTAAAAACTCTGATGGAGGATTATTTAATAATGCTGCTCAAGTATTTAATCATGATTTTTTCTTCAATGGTTTAACACCAACTCAAGGTGCAATTCCAGCAAATGTTGAAGCTGCTTTAACAAAAACTTTTGGAAGTGTTGAGAAATTCAAAGAAGAGTTTACAGCTAAGGCTATTGGACAATTTGGTTCAGGTTGGGCTTGGTTAGTTAAAGATGCAAGTGGAGATTTAAAAATTGTTACTACATCAAATGCAGGATGTCCTATAACTGATGGTTTAACACCAGTTTTAACATGTGATGTGTGGGAACACGCATACTACATTGATACAAGAAATGCAAGACCAAAATTCTTAGAGAACTTCTGGAAACTTGTAAACTGGGATGTAGTTGCTAGTAAATTAGCATAATCCTAAAGGAAAAAGTATGGAACTCTCCATACTTTTTTAAATGAAATCAGGAATATTTAAAAATTCAAAACTAAATTTTTTAGAATTAAGATATGTAAAAGATATCGAAAATTGTGTAAAGATGCATTTACACGAAGAACTTACAATAACTGCAATAAAAAAAGGCTCACTAAATCTTATTTTCAATGATACTTCTTGTGAACTAAAACCAAACGAAATAGCTATTATAAATAGTCAAATTCCACATTGTGCAACACTAAATAAAGAATCAAAAGATGGATATGTTTTGTATTTAGAAAAATAGTATTTAAAAAAGATAGATTTTAACTTTTTTTCATCTTATGAACTAATAAATCAGAAAAACATTTATAAAAATTTTATTAAATTATGTGATTGTTTACTTGATAAAAAAGTTTCTTTAATAGAAAAAGAAGAAAGTTTTTATATATTTTGTTTATCATTCTTTTCATTTGAACAAAAGATAAAAAACTTCCAAGAAGAGTCAAGATTGGCTTTAAATATTAAAAAACATTTAGATGAAAACTATCTTGAAGAGTTTATATTAAATGATTTAGCAAAAGAGTTTAAACTAAGTGTAGTTCATTTAATACGAGTATTTAAAAAAGAGTTTGGACTTCCAATTCACTCATATATTTTAAATAAAAAAGTACATCTAGCAAAAGATTTAATATCTTTAAATAAACCTATTATTGAAGTTGCTCAAAATAGTGGATTTTTCGATCAAAGTCATTTAAATAGAAGTTTTAAAAGAATTTTCCAGATTACACCAAAAGAGTATCAAAATAATATTTTTAAATAATGTTAATTTTGTACAAGATTTAATTTTTTTAAAAAGTTATAATTAAGAAAATTAAAAATAGGAGTTTGTTATGAGTGTAAATATTACAAAAACTTTTATCTCTTTTTCTATTCTCTTTCTCTTCTAAATCTTCAATCAATCAAAATAATTTACAAAATAAAAATATAACAAAAGGAAAACTTATGAGTTTTACAAAATATAAGAAATACCCTAAAATTGAAAACTTTCAAAGAGAATGGGCAGATAAAAGTATAGAAAAAGCACCAATTTATTGTAGTGTAGATTTAAGAGATGGAAATCAAGCTTTGATAAATCCTTTAACTGTTGAGCAAAAATTAGAATATTTTGCTTATTTAGTGAGAATAGGTTTTAAACAAATAGAGGTTAGTTTTCCAAGTGCTAGTGATACAGATTTTAATTTTACAAGAAAATTAATAGAAGAAAATTTAATTCCTTCAGATGTAGCTATTCAAGTTTTAGTTCCAGCAAAAAAAGAGCTTATAAAAAAGAGTGTTGAAGCTATGAAAGGTGTAAAAAATGGTATTTTTCACTTATATAATCCAACAAATGAGTTTCAAAGAAGAGTCGTTTTTCAAAAAAGTGATGAAGAAATAATCCAAATGGCAGTTGATTCTATGAAGTATTTACTTGAACTTACAAAAGATTTTGAAGGAAATGTTATTTATCAATATTCACCAGAGAGTTTTTCTCAAACGAATTTGGATTTTGCTATAAAAATATGTAATGAAGTTATAAATGTTGTAAAACCAACAAAACAAAAAAAGATGATAATAAATTTACCAAATACTTTAGAAGCTTGTACTCCAAATGTATATGCAGATAGAATAGAGTATATGTGTAAGCATTTAAAATATAGAGAAGCTTTAATTGTAAGTGTTCATCCACATAATGATAGAGGAACATCTGTTGCAAGTGCAGAGTTAGCTGTTCTTGCAGGAGCAAATAAGGTTGAAGGAACTTTATTTGGAAATGGTGAACGAGCAGGAAACTTAGATATTATAAATTTTGCTTTTAATATTTATTCAGAAGGAATTGATCCTAAATTAGACTTATCAATAATTGATGAAGTAAAAGCTATGTATGAAGAGAAAACAAACTTTAAAGTAGATCAAAGGCATCCTTATGTTGGAGATATGATATTTACAGCTTTTAGTGGTGGACATCAAGATGCTATTAAAAAAGGGATAGATTTTTATAGACAAAGTGAAAGTAAAATTTGGAATGTACCGTATTTATTAATAGATCCAAAAGATATCAAAAGAGGGTATGAAAATATTATTAGAATAAACTCACAATCTGGAAAAGGTGGAATTAGTTTTATAATAAGTGAATTTTTTGGGATCAATATGAACAAAGATGAAACTATAAAGTTTGCTAATGTGATTAAGAATAGATCAGATAGATTAAAAAGAGAGTTAGAAAAAGATGAAATAATAGAACTATATAAGAAGTTTCAAAATAAAAGTTGAGTTAATTCTCAACTTTTAAATCTCTATTTAAACTCTATTTTCCCTTGACTTGCAAGTAATGCTCCACAAAGTTGATATAAAACTCTAGCTCCAACATTTGCATCCCATCCATCAATACTATCTCCAACTTCACAAAGGTCAAATCCAATTATACTTTTCCCAGATTTTACAATCATAAATATAAGATGTTCAAGTTCTGCATATCTTAATCCTCCAGGAACAGGAGTTCCTGTATTAGGGCAATTTAATGGTTCTAATCCATCAATATCAATTGATAGATAAACATTTTGTGGAAGTTGGTTTATAAATGGTGTAAAAATTTCTTCAAGAGATTTCCCACTTGCTAATTGACTTTGCATAACACTATCATATAAACAAGCGCCTCTTTCTTTTAATTCAAGCATTCTATTTGCTTCTTCACTGCTATAATCTCTAATTCCTACTTGAACAAGTTTTGATACTTTGTTGCATTCATTTAAAACATTATAAAAAATAGATGCATGAGAATAAGTAAAACCTTCATAAGCTTCTCTTAAATCGTGATGAGCATCTACATGAAGTATTCCAAACTCCTCTTTTGAACTATCATTTAAAGCTTTTATAAGCCCAAGAGGACAAGAATGATCACCTCCTACGAGAGCTACAAATTTATTATTTTTTAAAAGATTTAAAGATTTTTCATAAACTTTATTATTTAATATTTTTGATGCTTTATTTACAAATTTTAAAGATTTATTATCTATTTTTCCATCTTCTAGAGCTTCAATTACTTTTATAGCTTTTTTTCTTGCTTTATTACTAAGTTTATAAATCTTTTTATCTGTTTCAAGCATTGCAATTCCAGCTTGATAAGCTTTTATATAGTGATAATTTTCTACATCTAATTGATGACTTGAAGTTCTTATATTATCAGGTGCATTTGCTGTTCCATCTGCAAAGGAAACAGTAGCTTCCCAAGGAACTGGTAATAAAACTAAACTTGCCTCTTCTGGATTTAATCTTCCACCCAAAAATCCATCATCTTTTTTTGGTGGAAGACCTTTTTCTAATACTTCTATCTCTTCTTTTAAATTTCTATAAGTCATAATTTTCCTAAATATATATTTAGTGCAATTATAAGTAAGATATACTTAAAGATTTTTTGTTAATATTTCAAATTAATATGAATAACTATTATCAATAATATAAAAAATGGGAGAGTTTAAAATTGTTGAAATATTATAATGAATTACTCTATTTTTCTTTTAGATTAGTTGGAGATCAAGAAAAAGCAAAAGATATAATACAAGAGTCTTACAGTAGATTTATAGAGATAAAAAATAGAAAAGAGATAAAAAATGAGAGAGCATATTTATATAAAATAGCAAAAAACATAGTAGTTCAAGAAGCTATGGAAAATAAAAAACTATCAAGAACAATATATGAAGAAAATATTTGTTTTTCGCCAGAATGTGAACAACCAGAAGAGATTTTAATTCAAGAAGATCAGGAAAATATCTTTTTACAAAGTATAGAAAAATTAGCACCTAGACAAAAAGAAGCTTATATTTTATTTACAATTGAAGGATATAGTAGAAAAGAGATAGCTGAAATGATGGATATTACATCAAATGCAGTTGAAAAACTTATAAAAAGAGCAACTCTTAAGATTGAAGAAGAATTAGAAAAGAGGGGATTTTAAATGAATAGAAAGATTAAAATCAAAGAAGAAGCAATTTTCTGGATAATGTGTGAGAAAGATGGTTTTAGTAAAGATGAAAAAGAGAGATTTAGTTTATGGCTTTTAGAAGATGAAGAGCATCAAAAAGCTTTTAATAGAATGAAATTAATTCATAGTTTATCAAATAATATTTCAAATGAGAATAGAAATAAATTACTAGAAAATACACATAAAACAATAAGTAAAAGAAAGTTATTTAAAAAATCTAGAATATCTTTTACTATTGCTGCAAGTCTCATATTTGCCTGTTTTTTTAGTATAAAAGTATATGAGAATAGTTTTAAAATACATTTTTCAAAAGAGTTTAAAACAGAACTAAACTCTTTCTTAGAAACAGAGTTACCAGATGGTTCAAAAATACATTTAGATGCAAAAACAGATATTGAAGTTGAGTTTTATGAAAATAAAAGATTTGTAAACTTGAATGAAGGAAGAGCAATTTTCAATGTAATAAAAGATGATAAAAGACCATTTATAATAAGAAACAAAGATATAAATATAGAAGTTGTTGGTACAAAATTTGAAGTAGTACATAAAGAAAACTCTACTACAGTAAGAGTAGAAGAAGGAAAAGTAAAAACATATTACTCTAAATATTTTATTGATAAACAAAATAAAAAACTACTAGAAAAGGAGGATAGTATAACTTATCTTGCAAAGAATGGAGAAATAATAGAGCAGAAGAAAATAGATATAAATAAGATTGCTCTTTGGAGAAAAAATATAGTAAGTTTAGATAATAGTAATATAAAAGATGCAATAGAAGAGTTTTTAAAATATAATGATTTTAGTATTGATTATTCAATATATGATGAAGAGAAATATTTTCTTACAGGAGAATTCTCAACAATGCAATTTAATATTTTCCTAAATAAACTTAAAAAAATATATCCATTAAATATTGAAATAAAAGATAAAAGTATAAAAATTTCAGAAAAGTATTAAATTTTATGAAATTTATGTCCGATTAATAAATATAATTACTCTTATATATTATAAAAACAATTATCATAATTGATTTTAAAATTATAGGAGAAGAAAATTTATGAAAAGATATATAATAAGTTCAGTTACTGCACTATTCATTTCTACAAATACTTTTGCTGATGATATTTCATATTCACTTGAAAAACAATCTTTAAAAAATGCAATTGAAGCTATATCAAAAAAAGCAAATAAACAATATTTGGTAGATAGTAGTTTATTAAATGGTAAGAGTTCAAATGAAATAAAAAATATCAAAGGTACAAATAATGCTTTGATAGAAGTGCTTAAAGATAGTGGTTTAATATTTTCTATAGAAGATAATGTAATTATTATAAAAAGTAGGAAAACTATTGAAAATGGGACTTTGTTGGATGAAATTTCTGTAAATGAGGGGTACAGTAATGGAACTGCTGAAAGTGGGTATGTAGTAAAAGAACTCAAACAAGTTGGACCTTGGGGAGAAAAATCACTTCAAGATACGCCTTACTCAATGACAGTAATTCCTCAAGAACTTATAGAAAATACAGTATCAGGAAATATTGACCAACTATTTAAAATGACACCAACTATTCAAGAATCAGCACCAACTACAATTTGGGGTTACCCAAATGCAGTAATTAGAGGATTTGGCACAAGTACAAGTGCAGTTGATGGTATGAAAATGTCTTCATATACTTATGGTATAAGTACAGAAGAAATTGAAAGATTAGAAGTTATGAATGGCTTATCTGGTTTTATGTATGGAGCAGGAAATGTTGGAGGAATAACAAACTATGTACTTAAAAGACCAACTTATCAAAGACTTACAAACTTAACTCTAGGAAATTATGGTGGAGAACAATACTATGCTCACCTTGATTTAGGAAATAAAATAGATGAACAAGGTAAGTTCGCATATAGATTAAATGCTGTTTATCAAGATGGTGAAACTTCAAAAGATGACCAAAATGTAGAAAAAAAACTTATAAGTGGAGCATTAGATTGGAATGTAACAGATGATTTTCAACTTCAATTAGAAGCTGCACATAAATTTTGGAGAGTAGATAGACCTGATAATAGATTTTATACACAAGGTATAACTGGTTGGCCTAAAGCTTTTGACAATGAAAAAACTTTTTCTCCTGATTGGACTTATAATCAAACTAAAACTGATAGAGTTGGACTAAATGCAACTTGGGATATAAATGATATTTTTACACTAAGAACAGCATATATGTATAAAAAGGATGATAGAGAAAGTATAATAATATATCCTATATATACTCCAAATGGTTGGACAATGTATAATCCAGTTAAAGCAGCCCCTTATGATACTATTTCTCAAAGTGCTTATGCTTATTTAGATAGTAAGTTTGATACTGGTTCTATTTCACATAAATTAACTATTGGTATTTCAGGAGAAACATATAAAGAACGAAAACATATAAATAGTAATATAACTAATAGTTCTTATGTTATACCTAGTGGAATACCAAGTGGATTAACATCTGAACAACTTATGGATTTGGCTTCACCTAGTTTTTCATCAGATTATAGTTCTAAATATAAAGCAAATGAAACAACAAGTAAAAATATTATTATTGGAGATGATATTACTTTTAATGAACAATGGAGTGCTTTAGTTGGATTTAACTATTCAACAGTAGAAAATGAAGTTTTTAATACTTCAGGTACACAAACATCAAAATATGATGAATCAGAATTAACTCCAACCTTATCTTTAATTTATAAACCTTTTGAAGATTTAACTACTTATGCAAGTTATATTGAAGGTTTGGAAAGAGGTAGTGTAGTTCCAAATGACCCAAATGTATATAATAATGCTGGAGAGATATTAGACCCTTATGTAAGCAAACAATATGAAGTTGGAGCAAAATATTCTGTTTCGCAAAATCTACTTTTGAGTTCAGCTTTATTTAGAATTGAAAAAGCTAACTCTTATGAAGAAACAACATCAAATGGTAAAAAAACAATTAACCAAGATGGATTACAAATTCATCAAGGATTAGAGCTAACAGTTACTGGAAAGATTACTGATAATCTTACAGTTATGACGGGTGGAACATTGATGGATTTAGAAATAGATAAAGCTACAAATCCTTCTTTAAAAGGTAAAAAACCAACTGGAGCAGCTTCTAAAATGGCAAAATTTTATGCAGAGTATAATCTTCCATTTTTAAGTGGTTTAACATTAACTGGTGGAGCATATTATACGGGTGGTAAATATCAAGATAATTTAAATAAAAATAAGATTGATGATTATACTATTTATGATGTGGGTTTAAGATATAAAACAAAATTAGATAAATACTCTACAACATTCAATTTTAATGTTACAAATCTTACTGGAGAAGATTATTGGGCTACTACTTGGCAATTAGGTAATCCTAGAAATATTGCATTTTCTATGAAAATGGATTTTTAAGAAATATAAAGAGAGCTTTGCTCTCTTTATCACAAAATTATATATAATTATTATCTTTTAAACTCAAAAATCTTACCTTTATATGGTTCATCTAAAAAATCTGTATTTTCAGGCTTAAAAGCATTTAAAGAAAAACCATAGTTTTCCATCTCTTGATTGAATTTTGATTGATGTCCTCTATTTGGATTTACCAAAATTACTGTACATTTTTGATTTGAGTGAGCATTTATAAAAGAAGATAAAAGTTCAACATGATCTCTTTCATAAAGTAAATCACTACCGATTATTAAATCAAATTTTCCAAGCTTTTCAGAATATGTTTTATTCCAATCTACTCTTACGAAAGGTATTTCTTCATCATTATTTAGTTCTGTATTGATATCTAAAAAATTTTCAGCTTCAGGATGATAATCAGTTGCAGTAATATCAGCATCTAATTTATTTAAAATAAGGCTAGAAAGTCCAATTCCACAACCAACTTCTAATATTCTCTTATTTTTAAAGTCATAATCTTGAATGAAATTTGCCAAAACTTCTCCAGATGGCCAAACCACACCAAACAGAGGCCAAACTGCACTTGAAATTCCTAAGTTTTTTGCTATGTTATTTTTATCACTAAATTGTTGAGTGTCTTTTAGAGTTCTTAAGTGTATATCTTCATCGTCAAATTCGATAGTTTGGTATTTATACCTAATATTTTTTTCTACCATAAATCCTCCTTTAATATAAGCTCTTGAATTTTATAAACCAATTTAAAAAGTTTAAGATGGAGTTTATATATCATAAGTCATTGGTATGATTGATCATTCTATCTTAAAGAGATTATAAAAGCAAACTTATGCTTTAATTTGTAATAAAGAAGAAAAATGTTTATTACTTTTAATTATAATAAAATGATAAATTCTATAAAATAAAATAAAAAGATAAAAATGGCAGAACAATTAAAAAAAATATATTCACAAGAATTTATAGAAAAATTATCAAATAGTTTATATAAAAACTATAAAGATTTTAAAAAAGATGAATTCAAAAAAGCTATTTTTATAAATACTTGGGAAAGTTTTGAGCTAAAACAAAGGATGCGACATATCTCAAAAACTTTGGGAGTTTTTTTAGTATTTTCATATAAAGAGCAAATAGAGATTTTGAAAAAAGTGAAAGAAGAGTTTTCTTCTCTTGAAGCTATTATTTTTCAAGATTTTGTTGAGGTTTTTGGGCTTGATGATTTTGAATGTTCTATGAAAGCTTTGGAAGCTTTTACAATAGATTCAAGTAGTGAATTTGCAATAAGACAATTTATTTTAAAGTATGAAGAAAAAACTATGCATCAAATGAAGCTTTGGTCAAAATCACAAAATGAGCATATAAGAAGACTTGCAAGTGAAGGTTGCAGACCAAGGCTTCCCTGGGCTATTGCTTTACCAAAGTTTAAACAAAATCCAGAAAAAGTATTTGATATAATAGAACTTTTGAAAAATGATTCTTCAAAATATGTTCAAAAAAGTGTAGCAAATAATTTAAATGATATTTCAAAAGATAATCCAAACCTTGTTTTAGAATTTGTAAAGAATAATTTGGGAATTTCAAAAGAGCTTGATTGGATTTGTAAGCATGGAAGTAGAACTTTACTTAAAGCTGGAAATCAAGAAATATTAAAACTTTTTTCTTTTAAAGAAGCAAAACATATAGATATTTCAAATTTTAGTTGTGATGATTTTGTAAAGATTGAAGAAAATTTAAATTTCTCATTTGAATTAATATCAAAAGAGAAACTCGGTAATATAAGAGTTGAGTATCAAATAGATTATTTAAAACAAAATAATAAATATAGTAAAAAAGTTTTTATGATAAGTCAAAATGATTTTAATATGAATCAAAGAAAGTTTATAAAAAAACAGAGTTTTAGGAATTTAACAACAAGAAAACACTATTTAGGCAAACATTTTATAAGAGTTTTACTAAATGGAAAAGAGTTAGTAAAAAAGGAATTTCATCTAATATGACACCAGCTATTAATATATTAAAGAAGAATAAATGTGATTTTAAAATTCACAAATATGATCATGATCCTGCTTGTACAAATTTTGGGAATGAAGCAGTTGAGAAGTTAGGATTAGATGCAAATCAAGTTTACAAAACTTTACTTGTGGAACTTAGTCCAAAAGAGTTGGTTGTTTGTGTGCTTCCAGTTTCAAATACACTTAGTCTAAAAGATGTTGCAAACTCTTTTGATGTAAAAAAAGCTCAAATGGCACAAAAAGATGAAGCACAAAAAGTAACTGGATATTTACTAGGTGGAATTTCTCCACTTGGACAAAAAAAACTTTTGCGAACTATTTTAGATGAAAGTGTAAGAAAATTTGAGAATATTTTTATAAGTGGTGGAAAAAGAGGATTGGATATTGAAGTAAAAGTAAAAGATTTAGAAACTATATTAAAGGCAAAAGTAGCTAAAGTAACTGCGTAAAATTAAAAAGGAGCAAAAATGGCAAAAAATAAAGGTGAACCAAGTTTAGATAAAATTGATGACTACAATGGAAATGAATCAAAACAGAAAAGAAATACTGTAAGATTAATTATAATTTTATTGCTTGTTGTTGGAGCTGTATTAACATATTTTAAACAACCAATTTATGAAGAAGCAAAAATTATAGAAGAGAAAACACAAATTCCAGTAAAAAACAATAACTAAAATAAAAGAGTTTTAAACTCTTTTATTTAATCTTAATAATCTTTCTAAATAAGATTTTATAACTATCAAAATAACAGATAAAAGAATAGTAAAAATAGCTAAAACAATCTTTAGTGTTAAACTTTCTCCAAATATAAAAACACCTATAAAAACAGCTGTTAAAGGCTCCAAAGCTCCTAATATTGAAGCACTTGTTGAACCTATTAACTCTATTGCTTTTACTAAAAATATCAAAGAAAATATTGTAGGAATTAAAGCTAAGAATATAGAATAAAACCACATATTAAAATTTATTAAAGGCATAATATTAGAGCTCTCTTTTGAAAAAGAGTAGATAAATATTGTAAGTGTACAAAAAAGCATAGAGTATAAAGTTGTTTTAAAAGAAGATATTTTTAAATATCTATTTATTACAACTATATAAATTGCATAACATAATGAAGAGATAAGAACTAAAGATAATCCAAAGAAGCTTATATTTGCACTATTACTATCAAAGAGTAAAGATACACCAGCAAATGATAAAATAATTGATAAAACAACAACTATTGAACTTTTTTCTTTGAAAAATATTGCCATTAGAATTGCTACAAATATTGGATAAACAAATAATATTGTACTAGCAAGACCAGCATCCATATATAAAAATGAACTAAAAAGGCAAATTGCTGATATTCCAAAAAGAATACCAAGAAAGGATAAAATAGATAGTTGTTGAACTGTTACATAAAACGATTTTTTAAAAAGTTTCATAAAAAGGGCTAAAAGTATCACAGCAAATAAAAATCTATAAAATACAACAGATGTTACATTTAATCCCTCTTGAAATAGTATTAATGCTCCTAATGGATTTGTACCATAAAATATGGCTGAAACTACGGCTAATACAATACCTTTTGTCTGCAAATTCATAAATGACCTTCAATTTTTTTTGGATTGTATCTCAAAGTTCCTTTTTAGGCACTTTAAGAGAATCTTTTATATACTTTAAGAAAATTTTAGGAGAATATATTGAATAAAAAAATATTAAGTTCAATTTTTATCTTTTTTTCATTAACTTATGCAAATGCTTTAGATACAACAATGTTTTTGGGATTTACAGGAGCAAAAGTTGATGGAGAAAATTACTCTCAAATAACTATTGGACAAACAACAAAAGAGAAACTTGATAATGATGTGATTTTGGGTTTCGCAAATAGTATAAATTATGGAACATTAAATTCAAATAGTATTACAACTTATGATTTGGATTTAAAATTAGGATATCAAATAAATGATGAGTTAAGAGCTTATATTTTGGGAACAACAGCTTTACAAACTTATGATAATAGTACTTATTATGGTTTTGGATATGGAGCAAGTGTTGAATACAAAGTAAATAGAAATTTTGCTTTGGAAGTTTTATACAAAGAGATTGATATGAAAAAAAGTGATATAAAATATACTTACAATACTTCAGGTTTAGCTATAAAACTATCATTTTAAGAGCTTGACTTTAGCTCTTAAATTTTAATTCTCACTAGGTGTATTTATCATCCAGATTGAGAAAATATCTAAATAGTTCCAAAAAGATATCATAAGTTCTTCTTCAATTTCAATTTTTTCTAATATTGGAATATAAGATTTCAGCCAAACTTCTCTTGCTTCAGGAGTTATTTTAAATGGTTGATGCCTTACAAACATCATAGGCGCTCCTCTACTTTCATTAAAATATTTTGGACCACCACAAATTTGTATAAAAAAATCTGCTGAGTGTTTTTTTGCCATTTCTAGAGCAGGTCCTTTAGGTGGAAATAACTCTTTTATTTCGCTTTCTACTAAAATATCATAATGAGCAGAGATTAAATTTCTCATACCTTCTTCTCCAACTACTTCTAAAAATCTCTTATTTGGAGTTTTTACAGCAGGTCTTTCTCCAAAAACTCCTTTTGTAATATTAAATTGCATTAATTATCCTTTTAAATAGTTATCTTTTTTATCTTCTTTATCTAACTCTTGTCCAATTTCTTGATATCTTTTGAAGTAATATTTTACAAATGAATTTATATTTTCATCATTTGGCATAAAATATTTTCCATCTTTTTTTGCATAGATATTTAAGAAAATTGTAGCATCAAGTTTATCTAAATAGTGTTGTGCTAAAGCTGTATAATTTCTTATATACCAAGATTTTAAAGATTCAAATTTTAAATCACTTAAATCTATACTTAGTTTTTTATTTTCATTATCCCAAATTAAAATCTTGCTTTCAAAAAGTCCAGATAAATGGATTAGACCTTCACAATAATATGGCTGAACTTCATCAACTTCCATCCAAGCTATTAAACCAACACTTCTTTTTACAAGGTCAATTAATACTTGTTCTTGTAGATATTTTTCATCATTGTTATCATCTAAGAAATATGATATTAAACCACCTGTTGTTGCTTTAAACTCTTCAATGTTTTTAAAATTTCCACTTTTATTCATAACACTTTCAGTCTCTTCATCGCACCATAAAATATGACCATATTCATGCCCAATTGTACTAATATCATAAACACTATGCCAAGATGAAGTTTCATTAAATAAAAACTCTCTATCTTTTTTTAAAAACTCTTGTCCAAAAATCTCTTGGCTAAGTTTTAAAAATGGTTTAGCTCTGCTACTTTGTAAAATTTCATCAGAAAAAGCAAATATCTTTTTACCCTCTTCTTTTGAAACTACTTCATCATTTGGTACAACTTGAGCTGAAAATAAGCCATTTAACTCTGCACCAAAAAATAGTGCAGGTCTTCCAATGTATAGTTGAACTTTATCAAGTGATTTGAAGCTAAAATCAAAGATTCTTTTGTAGTTTTCATTTTGTTCAAAACTGCTAAATATTTTTGTAAATGATGATTTTATCTTATTTACTCTGTGGTCATTTTGTGCAAATTGTGGATTTGTAACTCTTATATCCCATTCAAGTGCAACTGCTTTTCTGAAATGATCTTCATAATATTCTAAAGGATGTCCTATTTGAATAGGAGTTTTTATTTTCATCCAAGCTCTATCAACATCTGCCCATTGAGAAACCAACTCATCTGTTCTTCTTTCAGCAAATGCTTTTATAAGTGCTTGAAGATATAAAATATAGTCCCATTTTTGATTATAAATATCATCTTCAAGCTCTATTAGTTTGTCTGCAAACTCTTCTAAAGCATCAATAACAGCAGTTGTCTCTTTTTTGAAAGCTTTTATATAAGCTTCTGATTTATATCCATCTTCTGTTTTTACTAAAGCTGAATATGATCTATCAGCATTTATTCCACCATGTCCTTTATCAAAAAGATTTTCATCTTCAAGATATTTCATAATTTTTGCTTCATCTCCATCAAATTTATGATTTAGTTCTTTATTTACACCATTTATAATCTGTTTTGTCCAAGAACTTTGCCAAGATGACATAGCAAGACCAACATTATAAACTCCAATGAAAATTTCTTTATAAAAAGGAGTTAAAAGATTGTTTTGAATTATAAAATCGATTAAATCTTTATGCTTTTTGTGCCAAAAATCTTTTACAAATAAAAATGCTTTTTCTTGAAGTTCTATTATCTCTTTTTCATTTTTGCCAATTTTCTTTAAAACTTGAACTAAACTATCATCTCTTAAATTTACCAATCTTGTAAGAAGTGCAAATCTTAATTCATCTGTCATATTTAGCTCTAAATTATTTGCAAACTCATTTATAAGTGATAACTTGTCAAACTCTTTGTTTTCTAAATATTTTAATAGTTCGTTTATTTTTGCTTTTTGATTATCTAAATAGTCATAAACTTTTTGTAAATCATTTAAAAATTGTTTTTTTGTCATATATTATTCCTTATTTTTAAAAGTTTATATTCTATCAAAAATTAGGATTAAAGAAGTTTATTTGGATTTTTGATCAAACTCTTTTCCTAAGTATCCTGCAATATCTCTTTTTGTCATTTTAATTCAAATTTAAGAGAAACAACATTCTGAATATTATTAATAGGAATTTAAATCAAAATAATGGAGGTTGTTATAATGGTGATGATACTACAATAATAGATGAGAAATTGAGTTAGCACTCAATGTATAAAAGTGCTAAATTTTATATAAACTTTAGCCAAGTTTAATAAAGGTTTGATAAAATTCTCTTTTAAAAATTTACAAATAGTATTAAAAAAGGAGATGAAAAAAGATGGCAAAACATCAATTTCAAACAGAAGTAGGACAATTATTAAATCTAATGACACACTCTTTATACTCAAATAAAGAGATATTTATAAGAGAGCTTGTATCAAATGGAAGTGATGCAATAGACAAATTAAACTATCTAAGACTTACAGATGAGAAGTTAAAAGATAGTTTTGCTTCTTGGAAAGGTGAAATAAATATCACTTTTGATGAAAAAGATAAATCACTTACTATTATTGATAATGGTGTTGGAATGAATGATGAAGATATGATAGCTTCAATCGGAACTATTGCAAAGTCAGGTACAAAATCATTTATTGAAGCATTAACAGGTGATGCAAAAAAAGATTCAAACTTAATTGGTCAATTTGGAGTAGGATTTTATTCAGTATTTATGGTGGCATCAAAAGTAGATGTAATTTCAAAAAAAGCTGGAGAAGATATTGCTTATAAATGGTCTTCAGATGGAACAGGAGAGTTTGATTTAGCTCCTTGTACAAAAGAGAGTACAGGTACAGTTATTTATATAAAACTTAAAGATGAAGAAGCAGAAGAGTTTACTAGTAAATATAGAATTAAAAATATAGTTGAAAAATATTCAAATCATATTGCATATCCAATTTTCTTAAATTATGATGAAGAAGTAAGCGAAGAGTTAAGCGAAGAAGATAAAAAAGCAGGAAAAGAAGCCCTTAAAAAGACTGAGAGAAAAAAAGAGCAAATAAACGCTGCAACAGCTCTTTGGACACAAAGTAAATCAAAACTAAAAGATGAGGATTATAATAGTTTTTATAAAACAATCTCTCAAGACTCAAATGATCCAATGCTTACAATCCATACAAAAACAGAAGGTGTAAACGAATATACAACTCTATTTTATATACCACAAAATGCTCCAATGGATATGTATAGAGCAGATTATCAAAGTGGAATTAAACTATATGTAAAAAGAGTATTTATAACAGATGATGATAAAGAACTACTTCCAACTTATTTAAGATTTGTTAGAGGAATAATAGATAGTGAAGATTTACCTTTAAATGTAAGTAGAGAAATCTTACAAGAGAATAGAATTCTAGCAAATATCAAACAATCTAGTGTAAAAAAGATTTTAAGTGAGATTAAAAAACTTTCAAAAGATGAAGAGAAATACGAGAAGTTTATAAGTCAATATATAAGAGCATTAAAAGAGGGTGTTTATCAAGATTATACAAATAAAGAGTCTATTTTAGAACTTTTAAGATATAAATCAACAAATGATGAAGCAAAAATGACTTCACTTGAAGATTATAAACAAAGAGCCAATAGTGAGCAAAAAGCTATATATTATATAATTGGAGAGAATGAAAAAGTATTAAGAAACTCTCCTTTACTTGAAAGCTACAAGAAAAATAGTATAGAAGTTTTAATCTTAGATGATAAAGAGATTGATGAGATTATAACACCAGCTATTGGAGCATTTAAAGAGTGGGAATTTAAAGATATAACAACTTGTGAAGCTCCAAAAGTTGAGATAAATGAAGATGAAAAAAAAGAGCAAGATGAGAAATATCAAGATTTATTAGGAAGAATCAAAGATAAGCTAAAAGATGAGGTAAAAGAGGTAAAGATTACAAATAGGCTAAATGATTATGCTTCTTGTATAACAAAAGATAGCCAAGATGCACAAATGGCAGCTATGGCTCATATGTTTAGACAAATGGGACAAGATGTTCCTGAGGTTAAACCAATTTTAGAGATAAATCCAAATCATGAGATTGTACAAAAACTAAATCTTACAAAAGATGAAGAGTTGATTGAAGATATCTCTTGGATTTTACTTGATTTAGCAAAAATAAGTGATGGAAATGATGTAAGTGATAGAGTTGCATTTACTCAAAGACTTACAAAAATTACTTCAAAAGCTATTTAATAAAAGCCCTTTTAATAAGGGCTTTTTTACTCAAAACTACTTTACAATAATATTTAGATAAAATATCGACTTATAACAAAAATTAGGAATTTTATGGAACAGTTTATCCAAGATTGGGGCTATGTAGCTCTATTTTTATACTCTTTTGGTGGTGGATTTTTAGCACTTGCAATAGCAGGAGCATTCTCTTATGCAGGAGATTTAAATATATTTATTACAATTATTGTTGCTGCTATTTCAAATATTATTGGTAGTCAGTTTCTATTTTTTATGGCAAGAAACAATAAAAATTATGCAGAAGATATGATGAATAAACATAAAAGAAAAGTTGCTTTAGTTCAACTTCTGTTTAGAAAATATGGTTCATTTATCATAATAATTCAAAAATATATCTATGGAATCAAAACTTTAGTTCCTTTAGTTATGGGAATTTCAGATTATAGTAGTGTAAAATTTACTATTTTAAATAGTATTGCATCAATTTTATGGGCAATTATTATTGGATATATAAGCTATATAGCAGGAGAGTTATTATTAAGTTATGCAGATGATTTTAAATATATAGGATTAATAACAGTAGTTATAGTTTTAACAATACTAATTTTTAGTTTTAGACCAAAGAAAAAAAGAAGAAGAGCAAATAAAAGTGAAGTTTAAAGAGTTAAATTTAGAAAAAGAGTTAATAGATAATCTTAACTCTTTGGGATTAGAAAATCTTACACAAATACAAGAAAAAAGTTTAGAGCATAGTTTAAAAGGAAAAGATTTAATAGCAAGAGCAAAAACAGGAAGTGGAAAAACTTTGAGTTTTTGTCTTCCTTTGATACAAAATTTAAATAAAAATAGATTTAGAGTTCAATCTTTGATTTTGGCACCAACAAGAGAATTAGCAAATCAAATAGCAAGTAATTTAAGAGAGTACATAAGATTTATTCCAAATATAAAAGTTCTTACTTTATGTGGAGGAGTTCCTTTTAAGCCACAAGTTGCATCTTTAAATCATGAAGCACATATTATTGTAGGAACAACAGGAAGAGTTTTAAAGCATATAAAAGAGGGAAACTTAAAACTAGAAGAAGTAAATACTTTTATTCTTGATGAAGCTGATAAAATGCTTGATATGGGTTTTTATGATGATATTATGGATATAAATAATCGTCTAGCAAACAATAGACAAACTTTACTTTTCTCAGCAACATATGAAGAAAATATAAAAAATCTTTCAAATACTATTACAAAAAATGCATTCTTTGTTGAAGTTGAAAATGAAGAGAAAAATAAAATCTCACAAGTTTTTTATGAAGTAAATAGATTTGAAAAAAATAGACAAATAGAAAAAATTATAAAGCAATATAAGGCAAAAAGTACAATAATCTTTTGTAATCAAAAGCAAACTTGCGAAGAATTAGCAGATGAACTATATAAAAATGGATTAGATGTTTTAACTATGCATAGTGATTTAGAACAAAAAGATAGAGATGAAACTTTAACTCTTTTTTCAAATCAAAGTTATCCAATTTTAATTGCAAGTGATGTTGCAAGTAGGGGAATTGATATTGCTGATGTTGATTTAGTTATTAATTATGATATTGCTTTAAATGAAAAAATACATACACATAGAATAGGAAGAACTGCACGTGCTGGAAATGGTGGAGTTGCAATAACATTTTATGAAGAGAATGAGTATGAAAGAGTAGATTTAGTTAAAAATATTTTTGATGATATTAAATTTAGTTATATTAAAGATATAGAACAAAATAATGATTATAAAATAGATTCTAGTTATAGAACAATTTTTATAAATGGTGGTAAAAAAGATAAACTTAGAAAAGCTGATATCTTAGGAAGCTTAACAGCTGGAATAAATTTAAATAAAGAAGATGTAGGCAGAATTGATATATTTAATTTTTGCTCGTATGTAGCAATAAATAAAGATAAATTGAATATAGTTTTAGAAAAATTACCAAATAATAGAATTAAAGGTAAATATTATAAGATATATGAAAAATAGTAAAAATTTAATTTTTTTATGATAAAATACTAAATTAAATTATTTTTAGGGGAAAAGATGTTTATAAATAGAGTATTCTTAAAATATTTTTTGATACTGTCTATTCCATTTATAATGATTTTCACGCTATTTTTATATGATTTTAGTAAGAGTGAAATATTTTTAAATAAAGAGATAATAATAGTTTTAATAACTATAAGTTCTATAATATTTACTCTTTTAGTATTTATTTTAGAAAGAGTAGTAAGAAAAGAACAAAAACTCTATTTTGAAGCTAGAAAACATCAAAATATATATAAAACACTAAATATAATAAATAAAACATTGCTAAAATTTAAAAGTAAAGAGGAAGCTTTTTTAGAAGTTTCTGATATCTTAATAAAAAATAGTGATATATCTTTTAGCTTTATATATGATATTGAAACAAAAGATATAATATCTAAACAGAGTCCACAAAAAGATTTTATAACAAGAAGATCATCTCATATTGATTTTGAGAAAGAGAGCTTAATTCTTAAAGTTATAAAAAGTGGAAAAAGTATAATTGTAAACAATTTAAAAGAGGAAAAAAACTCTTTATTTTCAGGACATACAGAGGAATTTAATCTAAATTCATTACTTTCAATTCCAATTAAAATGTTTGATAAAAATGTTGGTTTCTTAATAATTTATTCAAAACATAAGGATTTTTTTGATGAAGATATTAAAGATATTTTTGAGAAATTAGCTTTTGATATTACAACACTTTTAGAAACATTAGATTTAAAAGCACAGAAAAAAGCTCAAGAAGATGAATTAAGACTTACTTCATACACATTTGAAGCATCTTCTGTACCTATGATAATTACAGATAGAAGAAATAATATAGTAAAAGTAAATAAAGCATTTTCAAAAATTATGGGATATTCAAAAGAAGAGCTTTTGGGACAAAATCCAAGAATATTTAAATCTGCACATCAAACTATGGATAAAGCAAGAGATTTATGGTCAAATCTTTTAGATAAAGGTCATCATAGTTTAGAAGTTTATAATAAAAAAGCAGATGGAAGTTTAATAGCTTTAAAAAGTGCAATTACAATTTTAAAAGATGATGATGGAAAAATAACAAACTATTTTGGTCAATATATGGATATTAGTGAACAAAAAGATAAAGAGAAAGTACTTCAATATCAAGCAACTCATGATAATTTAACAGGACTTCCAAATAGACTTCTTTTAACAGATAGAATAGAACATGCAATTACAAGAACAGTAAGACATAAGATATATGGTGGACTTATATTTATTGATTTAGACAATTTCAAAGAGGTAAATGATACTTTAGGACATGATTTAGGAGATATTCTTCTTGTAACTGTTGCTAAAAAAATAAAATCTAGTGTAAGAGAAGAGGATACAGTTGCTAGAATTGGTGGGGATGAATTTATTGTACTTCTTGATAATATTGGGAATAATAGTAATGATGCAAGAAGAAATATTGATTTTATTGCAAGAAAAATCAAAGATTCATTAAATAGTATAACTCATATCGAAGGACACAAAAATGTATCAACTCCAAGTATTGGAATTACACTATTTAATGATGCAAGTATAACAGTTCAAGATATTATAAAACAAGCAGATACTGCAATGTATAGTGCTAAAAAGCAAGGAAAAAATGCAATAGAATTTTTCTAAACTTGCTTTATATTTTATTTACGGAGCTAATCTTTTTATACTCCAAACATCTTTTTCATCTTTTTCATATAAAAATCTATCGTGAAGTCTATCTTCTCCACCTTGCCAAAACTCTATTCTAATAGGTTTTATAATATATCCACCCCAAAAAGATGGGAACGGAATCTCTTTATTTAGAAATTTTCTTTTCATTTCATCAAATTTCTGTTCAAGAAGGGCTCTTGAACTTATAACTTCACTTTGTCTTGAAACCCAAGCTCCAAGTTGGCTACCTTTTGGACGAGATAAAAAATATTTTAAAGATTCTGTTTTTGATATTTTTTCAACTTTACCTTCGATTTTTACTTGTCTTTCTAATGCTAACCAAGTAAATAAAGCTGCAGCTTGATTATTTTCTGAAATTTGTTTTGACTTTTTACTATCATAATTTGTAAAAAACACAAATCCTTTTTCATCAAATATTTTTAATAATACAGTTCTTATACTAGGCATCATATCTTTTCCGCAGGTTGCTAAACTAAAAGCATTTGGTTCTAAAAGTTTTTCTTCTATTGCATTATTAAACCAAACTTCAAACTGTTTAAAAGGATTTGAATTTAAATCTTTTATATCAAAATCTTTTGTAGTATATTTACCTCTTATATTTTTTAAATCCAAGTTCTGCTCCATAATTTTAATCTTTACTAAAATTATAGTATAATAATCTTTCAAGTTTTTAAAAAGGTTTTTATTTGATAAATTCAACTATTACTTTAGCCATTATTATAATTATTCTTATTCTATTTTTTATTATTAAAATCAAAGAAAAATCAAAGTTATTAAACAAAATTTATGAATTAAATAAAAAAAATCATATATTAAATCAATACAACCAAGCTACTAAAACATCTAATATTATTTCAAATGGTGATTTAAAAGGAAATATAACTTATGTAAATGATAGATTCTGCGAAGTTTCTCAATATACAAAAGAAGAGATATTGGGCAAACCGCATAGTGTATTAAGAGGTGAAGAAAATAGTGAAATTTTTAAAGAGATGTGGGATACTTTAAAAAGTGGGAAAGTGTGGAGAGGAAATCTTAGGAATGCAAAAAAAGATGGAAGTTTTTATTATATAAATAGCACTATTTCTCCTATTTTTGATGAAAATGGAAAAATATTTGAATATGTTGCAATAAGGCATGAAATTACAGATATAGTTGAAAAAAGTGATAAATTAAATAAAATTTTAAAAGAGGATTATCTAACTAAAGTTGGAAGTCGACACAAATTAATTGAAGATATATCAAAAAGTAATAATCCTTCTTTAAGTTTAATAGATATAAATAATTTTTCTGAAATTAATGACTATTTTGGCTATGAAATAGGAGATACTTTTTTAAAATTAGTTGCAAAAGAGATAGAAAAGCTTATAAAAGAGTTTAATAATTATAAATTATATAGAGTAAATTCTGATGTATTTGCAATATTATCTAATAATGAAGATAAAGATACTTTTATATTTAATATTGGAAAAATAATAAAAAGTATGTCCAAAAGATATTTTAATGCAAATAAAAAACAGTTATATATTGGCTTCAATTACTATTTTTCTTTTGAAGAAAAATCTAAGCTTTTAGAAACAGCAAATATTATGAAAAAACACTCTAAAAAGAATAAAAAAGAGTTTATATATGATAAAGCTTTAGATATAGAAAAAGAGTATAGAAACAATATTTATTGGACACAAAAAATAAAGAAAGCTCTTGAAGATGATAATATAATACCTTATTATCATGCACTTTATAATTTGAAAGATGAAAAAATAGATAGATATGAAGCTCTTGTTAGGCTAAAAGATGGTGATGAAATAATCTCTCCAGCATATTTTCTAGAAATTTCAAAAAGATCAGGACAATATAAAGATATAACAAAGATAATGATAGAAAAAAGTTTTAAAGAGTTTAAAAATAGAGATATTAATTTGGCAATAAATTTAACTTTTGAAGATATTAATGATGAAGATATACAAGATTATCTATTTAATAAAATTGATGAATATAATATAGGTTCAAGATTAGTTGTAGAAATAGTTGAAAGTGAAGAGATAAAAGATTTTGAACTATTAGAAGAATTTATTAATAGATTAAAAACTAAATCTTGTAAAGTTGCAATAGATGATTTTGGTAGTGGATATTCAAATTTTGAATATCTTTTAAAAATGAAAGCAGATTATATTAAAATTGATGGTTCTTTAATAAAAGATATTATGATTAGTAAAGGACATCAAAACATTGTTAGCATGATAATTGGATTTGCAAAAGAACAGAATTTTAAAATAGTTGCAGAATTTGTTTCAAATCAAGAAATATTCGATAAAGTAAAAGAGTTAGGTGTAGATTATATTCAAGGATATTTTATACATATTCCTAGCGAAAAGATTGATAATTAACCATACTAAATAGTAGTATGGTTAAAAATTATTATGCATTTGCTAACTTAACAAGAGTATCAATCATAGCTTCTGCACTGCTTCTGTTTAGAGATTTTTCATAATTTGTAATTATTTCTCTAGCAAGAATATTTGCACCTAAATGTTGAAACATTATTCTCATAGCTTGAAGACCTTTTTGACCTCCACCACCACTATGAGTTGCTAAAGCTACAATTTTATTATCAAAAGCATCTCTCCAATTTGTAGTAGATCTTGAAGTCCAAGCCATTGCATTGTTTAGTACAGGAGGCATAACTCCATTATACTCAGGAGCAATTATAATAAATGCTTTTAAATCCATAATTTTTGTTGCTAAATCAAGAACAGATTCAGGAATTCCATTTTTCTCTTCTTCATTTGTACTATATAAAGGTAAATTATAATCAACTAAGTTTATAATTTCACATTCTAAATTTTTTTCTATTATGATTTTGTTAAATTCTTGAGCAAGTTTTAAATTGTTGTTTGAACTACCAACCAATATTCCTATTTTTGCCATATAAATAATCCTTTTAATAATTGTAAATAAAAAGTGATTATAACAAAAGAACTATAATAAAAGGTTAATTTAATGATAGATTTTAAGTGGTGGTTCGAGACAGAATCGAACTGTCGACACAAGGATTTTCAATCCTTTGCTCTACCGACTGAGCTATCGAACCAAACTTAATAAAAGTGGTGGTGAGAGAAGGATTTGAACCTTCGAAGCCGTAGGCAGCGGATTTACAGTCCGCAGGATTTGACCACTCTCCAACCTCACCATAAAAAAACTTAAATTTGGATGGGGTAGAAGGATTCGAACCTTCGGGTGACGGTACCAAAAACCGTTGCCTTACCGCTTGGCGATACCCCAGCAATTTAAGTGGACGAAATTATATACTTTATAATATTAAAATTAGATAAAAAGACTTGGCTTTTTTAGCTAGTTTTTATAAATTACTCATAAAATGCTGGAAGTGGAGGAAAAGTATCAAAAGCTCTTTTAATAGCAAACTCTATTTGGCTTTTATTTTTAACATTTTGGAAAGGATGAGAAAATTGTAGATATTTTATTGATTCATCTACTGATCTCTCTTTTTTATAAGTAAAAGCAACTTTTTTACCCATTTTTATACAATTATCATAGATATTTTTTGCATAATCATAAATATTTGGAAACTCTTTTGCATTTAGTTTATCTCCCCAACAAAAGAAGATAAATTTTCCATAAAATGGAGTTTCTCTTGGATCTAAGTACATAATATCTCTTTCAAATTCTGTATTTTGATTTGAATAATATTTTTCTAAATCTTCATTAAACTTACTTAATAAAATAGATGAATCTATATGAGGTTCTATTAAATTAAAAAGGTTTTTTATCTCTACAATCTTTCCTGCACAACTCTCTTTAAATGCTTGTTTAAAGCTTGTAATATATGTTTCACTTTTAAGCTCAATTAGTTCATCAAAATTATTAAAGTTTTGATCTAGTAAGAATTTATTTGAATCAAATCCAATAGGAGTTACAACAGGATTATATAAAAAAACTGTACCTATGATATTTTTCTTTCTACTATCTTTTGTTTTTATAAGCTCTTTTAACTCTTTAACTGTTATTTCGTTTTCTCCAAAATACATATAGCTTTGAGTTAAAAAAACTTCTTCATATTTAGTCTGAATTTCTCCAAAATATTGCATTAGTTATCCCTTTTATAATGTACATAAGTTCCGAAATCTCCACATTCATAGAGAAGTTGTTGGTAAAACTTAGTATCTTTAAAATCATTTCTTATTCTATCAAAATATACGGCACCACTATCTTCTAAAAATGCATTGTAAAACTTATCATTTCCATATAGATAAATATTATTACTATTCCAGTACCAACCAAGATTTTGAGGATATTCATCATAGTTTAAATCAAATAATGCAAGTTTTGCTTTTGAAATATGATATGTAATTTTTGCTTTAAATTCATTATCTACACTATTTTCATATGCTTTTTCATAATGTTTTACAGCAAGTTCAAGTTTATCTTTTTGTAGTTTTTTTGTATGAATATAATAAGTACTTCTATAAAAAGTTGTTAATCTATCTGAGTTCCCAAAATAACTAAGATTATACATAGCATTTGCAAAAAGATAGTTGTCCATAGAACTATTTTCATCTTTTTCTAATACTTTTTTAACTTCTAAAATATTGTTTAGAAAATCTTTTATTTTGATAGTTTTTTTAGCTTTATTTCTATTGTTTCCTTTTATAAAAACATTGAAAGGATTAAACTCCAACTCTTGGTTCAGAAATTCATAATTTGTATTAAGAGCTTCATTAAATTCTAAATTATTTATTAATATTTTTACTTTTGCCATTTCAAATGCTTCTTGATAATAACTATTCTCTTTCTCAAATCTTTTTTTGAAAGATTCTTGAATATACTCTTTTAGCTTAGAATTTTGCTTTGTAACTAAAAACTCTTCAAACTTTCTAAAGTTTTCTAAATCATCTAAATTTTCAAAATTTAAATACAAAGTATTATTTAGTAAAAGTTCTTCAAAAGGCATAGAGTTGTTTTTATATAAAGATGCTAAAGTTTGAACTGTATATCTAAAAACAGCATTTGAGTGATGATTTTCATTTAAAAATGGTTTTAGTTTTTCAAAAATCTCATTTTCAGTATCTTCATTTATTAAATTTAAAGAATTAAGATAAATAATAAATGATAGAGTTTCTACTTCATGAGAATTTGGGTACTCTTTTTGTAGCTGTTTTGAAACTTCTTCTGCTAGATTTAATTGATTTGAAAAAATATAAAAATATGCTAAAGAGATATCAACTAAATAGTTGTCATCTCTTTTTAAATTCTTTAAAATTTCAATATAGTTTGTGTAAAAACTTGTCTCTTGTTTTCTTTGAAAAATTGAATCAAGATTGAAATATATTTGAGACTCTAAAAGATTTTTATATAGTAAAAAATCTAGCCATTTAGAGTTTTTATCAAGATTATAGATATTTTGAATCTCTATATTTCTATTACTTGAACTATTTAATGCTCTCAAAGCATAGAACTTTGTTCTTTCTTCATCATTTTTTGATAGTTTTAAAAGTTCATTGAATTCTTCTTCACTTGTTATATGATGAAAATTATATAGTGCTAAATGTTGATTAATTGAATTATCAAGAAGTTTAGAAAATTCAAAAACTCCTTTTACCTTTTCACCACTTTTTACTAAAGCACCTGCATAAATCCCTTGAATCCAATCTTTCACAATAGTTTTTTCACTATTCTCTAAAAGATGTTTATATTTTTCATAAATAATTAAAGGCTCTTTTTTTTCAAAGTGAGCTAATCTTAAAGCAAGATAGAAATATCTTAGTTTTAAATAGTTTGAGTTTACTTTTTCTAAATTATCTAAAGCTTTTTCTACAAATGTTCCACACTCTATTTTTTCATCTTTTTTATAATAGTAGTAATAATCACGATATACACACTCTTCTTGCATTGCAACAAAATTGATATAATCTAAAACTTCTTTATTTTTTACTCTATCAAGATTTTTTCTTTTATATAAAAATTCTTCAATTTCTTCAACTTTAAATTCACCTTTGAACTCTTTTTGCCACTCTTTTAAATTCTCTTTTTTATTTTCTAAATCATAATTATAGATGATTGTGTTATATATTCCAGGACTTTTTAAATCTTCAGAATAAGATAGAAATACATTATCTCTTTTATCTAAAAAAAGATAGTAAACAGAATTTGGATCCCAATAATCAGCACAAGAGAAAAGAGATATTTGAAATGAAACTAAGAAAAAAACTATTTTTTTAATCAATTTGAACCTTTATTATTTATTAATTTTTGCAGATTATATCTATTTTTATATTTAAAAGTATAAAAAATTACTTCATTAAAATGGTTTTTTGATAAATTTATAAAGTCATTAAAAGCTATTTTTAACTCTTCTTCTTTTGAGTCTTCAAATCTTAAGATATCATTTTCATAAATATAAATTCCTTTAAAATAGTGACTTTTTAAGACTTTATATCTGCTATTTCCTAGATTTTTGAAATTCTTAGTAAAATCATTTTTACTGACATTTTCAAACAGATTTACAGCTTTTTTATCTCTAAATTGAACGGCTTGAGAATAAAGTGGAAGTGCTAATTTTAATTTTAAAGGATAAGTATCAAAATTATAGTGATATTTTTTTGCATTTTCATTATCTAAAATATAATTTCTTGTATCAAAATCTCCTAAATTTGACATATTATAATACATCAAAACTCCATAATCAACAGGTGGAACACCAGTTTTAGAATGAAACTTTATTTGATGAAGTCTTATTGTTGCACTTAAAATCTTATTTGATTCTTTTTTTAACTCTTTTAAGAATATAAAAAAGTTATTTTTTGTGCTTATACTCCAATCTGAATCTATTTGAATCTCGCTATAAGAAAAGTTAAATCTTTTCAAACTTTCTAGAATTGCTTTTACTAACTCTTTTGAATCGATATTTTGAAGAGTTTTATTTGTAATAAATATTACAGGTATAAAATCTTTTGGAGGGTTTTTTATGAAATTTGTTTCTATTATTTCAAGTTTATTTGAATACTTTATATCCAAAATTTTAATATACATTTTCTCATCTAAAACTTCTTCTTTATAGCTATTTTCCCATGAATAATATGAAAGTTCAAAATTATTCTCTTTTTTATAAAAAGAAAATAGTAGTACAAAACAAGCCAAAACTATAAATAAAAATATTAATATTTTTTTCAAAACTTACTCCAAAGATGCCAAAACAATAGAGCTTTTAACTCTTGTTGCTGCAACATAAAATATATTTAATTCTTCTTTTATTTTAAGAAAACTAAGATTTGATTTTGGATTTGTTATATCTTTTATTGTAATAAAATCATCAGTCATAATAACTTGTTCATACTCCATTCCTTTTGCTTTGTGAGTTGTTGTAAATATAACATCTGCTTCTTCTTTAGCACTTACTACAAGCTCTTTTGCTTTTTTATTTATCTCAAAAATATTATCACCATAAGTATTTATAAATTTAATTATATTTAGATATTCCTGATTTTTTGTCTCTTTTGCAAATGTTTCAAGCTCATAAATTGTAGAAAAAGGCTTTAGGTCTTCGACTGTGACTTTCTCATTTTTTCTATTTTTTAAATAAAATATTGAATAAACAGTTTGATTCATAAATGAATAAGAGCTATATCCACCTTCAAAATAGATCTTTTTTTTCTCTTGAATATATTTTATAAGATGACTTATTAGTGCAAAAGATGTTCTTGAAATTATACAAAATTGTTTTGAAAAATCAATATATGAAAGACCAATATTTGTTTCACAATCAATTCCACTTATTTTAAGATTAGGACTTTGATTTAAACTATATGCTTTGTTTAAATATCTTTGTAAAAAAGAAGCATATGAATCTGAAAATCTAAAACTAATTGTAAGATTATAAGAGGGTAAATCAATTTTTGCTAAAGCATTTGTTGCATATCTAAAGCTATAAATTTGTTGAAAATTATCACCAACATAGATTTTATTTGTTTTAAACTCTTCAACAATTGCAATCATTACATCGCTTATATCTTGTGCTTCATCAATTAAAATAAGATCAAAATCTAAAGACTTATTAAAAGCACTACTTAGATAATACATTTTTAGATAAAAATCATGAGTAGCATCAATTTGTCTAGTTTTCATAGCTTTTAAAACAACTTTTAAATGCTCCAAAAGTTTTTCTTCATTTTTATTTAAAAGTTCTAAAGTTTTTGCTATAAAATCACTTTGCTTTATAAAGTTTTCAAGAAGTTTTAAATTAAGCTCTTTTAATCTACTATTGCAATAAAAATTTACTAAATCTCTTAGAAGTGCTAGATATTCATTTGAAGCATAATATGAGTTGTTGTTTGTGTCAAACTCATAATATGAAATTAATCTATCAAGAACATTTGTTTTTAACTCATTTGTTAGATTATAATTTAAAGCTCTAGTTCTTTTATAAATAAAAGAGTGAATTGTGCTAGTTGTAAGATTTGGAACTTGAAACTCTTTTAATTTATCCAAAATAGATATTTGTAAAGATTTATTATATGCAAGATATAAAATCCTAAGCTCTGGATTTTTTTGTGCATACAAAAGAAGAGTTGTAGTTTTTCCACTTCCTGCAACTGCATTTATTTTAAAGGATTTTAAAGAACTATTTACAATAGTTTCCTGCTCTTTGGTTAATTGCATCTAGGCAAAAACTCTTCTGTTTTCTAATTTTTTTATATCACTAAAATTATCTAAATAATCCAAATAAGCTACAAGATATTTTCTACTTAAATCATATCTTTGTTTTAGATTTGAAATCTCTATATAGCCATCTTCTTTGATGATTTCTCTCATAGATTTTATTATAGAATTTAAGCTTTCAAAATGTATAAAAAGATTGTGTTGAAGTCTTATTACTTGTTTTTTTGCTGTTAAAGATTTTAAAATATCATCTCCTAGCTTTCTATCAATATCTAATTCATCATAGATATTATAAGGAGCAGTTGGATTTAAATTTTCATCTTTTAATCTTTTTAAGAAAATATCTTCTAAATCTTTTTTAATATCCTCTTTTATATTTGCACTTTTATATAGATTTCCATCTTTTACTAAAAAATTTTCATCTATTAGAATCTCAATTGCATTTTGAATAAAAGAAATACTAGCCCAAGGAATTCTAAGTGCTATTGAAGAGCTAGAAAGCAGGGCATATTGGTTTTTATTATAAATATTCTTTATAAAATTTTCTATCTCTTTTTTTGTAGAGTTTGGATAGATTACTAACTCTTTTTCATCTATAAAAACATCATCTAAATTTCTTGCAAAACTAAGTGCTTCTTCATGGCTTAAAGCAAATCTTTGAGTAGAAGAAATTACTCCTAAACCTTTTTTATGTGCTTCTAAAAGAGTTTTGAAAGCATCTTTAAAACTATTTTTGTAAAGTTTTGCAAGTAATTTTGATTTTTGATTTTTATTCATTGGATCAATAATTGGATTTAAAACAACTCCACCAGCTATTGTTTCATTTTGTTTTCTTAAAATTAGTTTTTCACCAAACAATGAATATATATTTTCATCTGCTTTAATTGTTGCAAAACCGTTTTCAAGGCTTGATTCAGAATCAAAAAGTAAAACTTTTACTTCTAGTTTTTTTGCCCCAATAAATAAAGTATAAATTTGATTATGAGTTAGTTCTTTGTTTTTTAAAGTTTTAAAACTGATATCAATTGAGTTAAAACCTCTTAAAAATCCTTTCTTTGTGATAATATCACCTCTATTTAGAAGCTCTTTATCTATATTTGCAAGATTTAAAGCAGCTCTATTTGAAATATCTGCAAATAAAGAGTTTTCATTATGTACTTGAATGTTTTTTATTTTTGTCTCTTTTTGAATATGGGGTAAAAATACTTTCTCTTCAAGCTCAATTCTTTTTCCAAGAACAGTTCCTGTTACAACTGTTCCAATACCTTTTACACTAAAAACTCTATCTATATAAAATCTGAAGAAATTTTCTTCCTCTTTTTGATTGTTATTTATTGTAAAAAGTGCAGATTTTAAATCATTTATAGATTTTTCATCAAAAATAGATACTTTTTTTACAAATTTTATATCAAAATCATATTTGCTTAAAAACTCTAAAATATTCTTTTCTTGCTCTTGTAAAAACTCATCTTCTACTAAATCTTTTTTTGTAAGTACAACTATTATATTTTTTATTCCAAGAAGATTTAAAATCTCTATATGCTCAATAGTTTGAGGCATAATTCCTTCTTTTGAACTAATTACAAGCATTACATAATCAAAACCAAAAGCACCAGCAATCATATTTTTTATAAGTTTTTCGTGACCAGGAACATCTATAAAAGCAATATTCCTTTGTCCAAAACTTAAGTTTGAAAAAGATAGATCAATAGTTATTCCTCTTTGTTTCTCTTCATTTGTGCTATCGCCTTCAAAGCTATTAAGAGCTTTTATTAAAGCTGTTTTTCCATGATCAATATGACCTGCTGTTCCAATTATTATATTAGCCATTTTTAAAAATCTCTTTTAGTTTTTTTTCTAATTTTTCTAAATCTTCTTCTTTTATTGTCCTAAAATCTAAAATTGCTTTGTCATTTTCGATTCTACAAATAATTAAGTTTTCTCTTAAAAGTTCTTCTATTTGATTTGCTTTAAAATCTTTATAATTTAGACTTAAAACAATAGTTGGAATTGTTTTATTTGGAGTTGTTCCACCACCAACTACGGTTTTTGACTCATAAACTTTAGTTTCTAAACTATGTTCTAAAGATTTTTGAAGATTTAAAGCTCTAGATTTAAGTACTTCTAAATTTGTATTTAATATTTTCAAAGTGGGGATTTTATCTAAATCATTTTTTATATATAAATTTATTGTATCTTCTAAAATAGAAAGAGTGATTTTATCAACTCTTAGCATTCTTAAAAGTTGATTTTGTTTAAGTTTACTAATTAGCTCTTTTTTTCCTACAATTATTCCAGCTTGAACACTTCCTAAAAGTTTATCACCTGAAAAGCTAAGCAAAGATGGATTTGATTTCATAAGCTCTTTTATGCTTGGTTCATCTTTACTTAAATTATAAGGAAGTTCGTTTATATGACCACTTCCCATATCATAATAATCAATAATATTTTGATCTTTTGCTAGACTTGAAATATCTTCAAAGCTAACTTCACTTGAAAAACCAACTATTTCATAGTTTGATTTATGTACTTTTAAAAGCATTGCACTATTTTCATTTATTGCATTTTTGTAATCTTTTAAATGAGTTTTATTTGTTGTTCCAATCTCTTTTAAAATAGCACCACTTTGGCTCATAACTTCAGGAACTCTAAAACTTCCACCAATTTCAACAAGCTCACCACGACTTACAATAACTTCTTTATTTTTACAAAAAGTATTTAAAATAAGAAATACAGCACTTGCATTGTTGTTTACAACTAAAGCATCTTCACAGCCTAAAAGCTCTTTTAAACTTTTAGTAATATGTTCATATCTCTCACCTCTTTGACCTTTTTCTAAGTTGTATTCAAGATTGTTGTATGAACTTGCGATATTTATTGCTTTTTCTAAACTACTTTTATCTAATAAACTTCTTCCTAAGTTTGTATGAACTATTACTCCAGTTGCATTTATAAGAGTTTTTAGTGAAGATGATGAGATGTTTTCATACTCTTTTAAAACACTATTTATAAGTAGGTTTTCATCTATTTTTTTTATTTTATTTTCTAAAATATCAGTTCTTAATTTTGCAATTTGCTCTTTTGATATTTTTGAAATTAAAGATTTTGCTAAACCTTCAAAAGCTTTGTTTGTGATAAACTTATCAACCTTTGGAATGGATTTTAGTAACATTTTTTACCTTTTAAAAATTATATATAAGCAAGATAAACACGATTTAATGCTTATTTAAAGAGAAGTATTATACTATTTTAACCTTTATGGAAGGTATGTGTATCTGGTGAGCACCACAGGCTTCAACCCTGACTGTTGGTTTTTGTGTAAACGCCAAGAGAGGTTCGATTCCTCTACCTTCTCGCCATAGATACTCCAAATTGATACAAAATAGTCTAAAAACTCCCTAAAAATCAACACTTATAAACAATCTTTAATCTAAGTAAATCTATAATAAACTACTTAAATATAAATATTTTTGGGTGTTTTTATGGGTGTTAGTAGAAAATACCACCCAATAAATTTAAAACACCACCCAAAAGATATAAAAGGGTGATAATATGGCTACTATAAATACTTTGAAAGATATTCAAATAAGACAAATTAAATCAAAAGATAAGGATTTCTTTTTAAATGATGGTGGAGGTCTTAGAATTAGAATAAAATCAAATGGTAATAAAATATGGGAATTTAGATATACATTTAATCAAAAAAGAAGAGTAACTACATTTAAAAGCTATCCAATTGTAAGCTTGGAAAATGCAAGGTATAAAAGAGATGAGTTTTTAAACCTATTAGCTAAAGGCATTGACCCAATAGAGCAAAATAGAGAAAAAAATCAAGAGTTATTATTGGACAATAAAGGAATGTTTTTAAATGTTGTTACAGAGTGGTTAGAATTAGAAAGTCAAAAAGTAAAATCAAATACTCATCAAAATAAAGTGAGAATTTTTGAAAAAGATATAAATCCATTTTTAAAAGATAAACACTTAAGAGAAATAACAAAAGAAGATATTGTAAGAATTATTAAAACAAAAGAGATACAAGCTCCAAATGTTGCTTCAAGAATATTTGCATTTTTAAGAGCATTATTTAACTATGCAATATTTAAAGAATATTTAACAAAAAATCTTTTTAGTAATTCAAAAGATGAGAGTAGATTTTATTTACAAAAACAAGAAGTCAAACATTTTTCTAAAATTACAGATGAAAAGATATTAAAGGAATTAGTAGAAGATATTTATAATTATAGAGGTATGCATTCTATTAGAAATGCTTTAAAATTCGTTTTACATATACCTTTAAGAGCTGAAAATCTTTGTAATTTAAAATGGAAGTATATAAATTTTGAAGAAAAATCTTTAACAATTCCAAGAGAACTTATGAAAGTAAAAAATAAAAACTTAGAAGATTTTAAAATACCTTTGAGTGATGAAGTAATAAATATATTAAATGACCAAAGAATATTTACAAGTCATCAAGAATGGGTTTTCTTAGGTTCTGATAATAGAAATCCTTTAAATAATGAAAGTCCTAATATGGCTTTAAAAAGAATGGGCTACAACGATGAGAGAAAAGGAAAAAAACAAAGGTT
This sequence comes from Aliarcobacter thereius LMG 24486, assembly GCF_004214815.1. Classification (NCBI taxonomy): domain Bacteria; kingdom Pseudomonadati; phylum Campylobacterota; class Epsilonproteobacteria; order Campylobacterales; family Arcobacteraceae; genus Aliarcobacter; species Aliarcobacter thereius. The sequence goes on along the minus strand of NZ_CP035926.1, from coordinate 1,397,816 downwards.
GCACGGCTTTAGAGGAACATTTAGAAGTTTAATTGATACTTTAGATATTGATAATAAGTTTAGTTTTGAAGTAAAAGAGAGAGCTTTAGACCATCAAGAAAATAATCAAGTAGTAAGAGCATATAACAATAAAGCTGATTATTTTGAAAGGCTTAAACCTTTAATGGATTTTTGGAGTGATTATATTTTAAGCCTAAAGGATTAAATCTGTTTTTTTTGTATTACTTTTTTTTAAAAAAGTAATATAAGGCGTAGCCGAGTGGAAAAAATAACAACAAAAATTTAATATATTAAGGATTTATAAATTTTAACTAAATATTAGTTTGTTGAAAATCTTTGATTTTCCCCTAAACAGATAAAAAAGAGAAACAAGCACAAAAAAAGCTAGTTACCATATAAAATGAATTAATTACCTACAAAACCATAATAGTTACCTTGCAAAATCAAATAGTTACCTATAAAAATGAGATAGTTACCTCAAAAAAGCTGTTTTTTCTCCAAATTTGTTGATTTGTAGAAAAAATTGAATAATTAAGAGAGGCAGGATACGGGGTATTGGTTCTTATTGTACGGTTTTAATTTCTTTAATGATATAATTCAAAAAAGGAATTAAATGAAAAGTATAAGAATTGAAGTAAGATTAAATAGTGAAGTAGAGAAAGAAGAGCTTTTTAAGATAGCAAAAAAAGAAGGATATAAAACTTTTTCAGAATTTTTTAGAGCTAAAATGAAAAAAGATTTTTCAGAAATATATAGAAGCCAATTAAATACATTTGATTTAAACTCCGAAAATAAAAGTATGAATAAATATATAAAGTTTAATGTTACAGAAGAAGATAAAGCTTTGTTTACTAAAAAAGCTTTTGATAATGGATATAAAAATATTTCTACATTTGCAAGAGAAATGTTAAAGTCTAGTTTATCAGAAGATTATGTAAATGAAATAGAGCAGCTTGAAAAATTAAGAATAGATACTATGAGAACAAGACAAGCTATTGCAAACTTATCATCAAATATAAATCAAATACTAAAAGCTTATAATAGTGGAGAGCATCCTAGCAGATGGATAGAAAGAGATTTAGCAAATAGAGAAAATCTACTTCCAGAAGTTAAATATCTTGTAGCACAAAATAAAATGATTACAGAAGAATTAGACAAGATGATTAAGAAAAGAAAAGTTTAAAAGATGATTTAATGAGTAGTGGTAACAGGATAGGGTGATAAGTCCTATCCTTTTTATTTAATATGCTTTAGTAATAAGTACTATACATATTAAAACTATTACCACTATAAGAAAATTCACAATAATCCTTTTAAAGTCGCTCCCACCCTTTAAATTGCTACACTACCCGCAAAAAAAAAGGTAAAGCTAAAAAGCTCTACCTTTACACGACTTTGTGGATTATCAGCCCACTTAAAAAATTATTTTGTGCATTTTCTTAACGGTGAAATTATACAAGAATTAAAAATAGTTGTCAATATTTTAAAACTATACCCCGTATCTTTTTTTAATAGGGGTATAAAATTTTTATACTACCTTTTCATTATCTGGAGTTTTAGATTTTTCAATTTTTATTAATTCTTCTAAATAATTCATTTCTTTAGTAATATTAAGTAAATCCGTTAAATGATTAATATGATGATAATCCTTTGAACTAAAAACTACCATTGGATATGCTTCTTTTTTAGAATAAATTAAAAACCATACTCCTATAATTTCATTATTTTTATTAATTTCATCTTCTTTTTTGAAGTCTGCTATATCTTTTAAATAAATTTCAATATATTTCTTATATTTGAAAATTATTGAATACTCACTAAAAATAAGTTTATTTTCTACTATTTTTAGATTTTTTTTTACTAATAGAGCATATATAAAAACTAATAATGAACAAAAAAAAGAGATAAAAGTTAAATAAGTAATAGTATAAAAAAAAGATATTAAAGAAATAAAAATAGTTAGCATAAAAAAAATGATGATTTTTTTACTAGGTTTAAAATTAATTTTTATTGGTATTGGTTTTTCAAATTTATTTATAATCTCTTTTTGTTTTACTTTTTGAAATTCTAGTAGATTATTTAGTTCTTGGAGTTTATTAATTGTAAAATTACAATTTTCATAATAATCTCTTACCGCTACCCTTGAATTATTACCTTGATTAATTGTTGTTTGCACTACTTATCTCTTAAAAAATTCATAAACTGGAATTGGAATTCTTCTTCACTTCCAAATTTTTCAATAGCTTTTTTAATTAATCCAATAGTAATATCATCAAACATATCTTCTTGTTTTTTATCATTAGAATTTTTTATATAATCTCTTCCAGCTGCTCTTGAATTATTACCTTGATTAATGATTGTTGAGTTTAAATCTCCAAAAATCTCATTATAAATACCAAGTTCACGGCATTTCTTCTTTAATGCAGTTATTGATTCTCTTTGTTTAATGCTTGAAATTGTAGAAACTGGAATCCCTGTTTCATTACTTAGACTTTGCAAACTGGTTACATTATAAAAATTAAGTAACTTATCATAAAAATTAGAAAAATTATTCATTTAAAACCTTTTTTAAGTAATTATACATATATTTAAGTAATATTTAATATATTAATACTTATAATTACTCAAATATACTTATTTTTATGTATTATTCTTTTAAATTGCACTGTTAAAGCAAAATAGTAACAATTAGTATATCAGATATTACATAAACTTACATTTATTTACATAAATAATCAAAAAAAGGAGAAATAAAAATGAATATTACAGAAATAAAAGAAAGTATTTTAGAAGAGCTTATTACTATGAATTCAGAAAATAAAAACTGGTTAAATACTAAAGAGCTATCAAAGTATTTAAAAGTTTCTATAACTCAGCTTGAGATATGGAGAAGAGAAAGTTTTGGACCATCTTATTTAAGACTTGGTAAAAGAAGAATTTTGTACCCAAAAAGTGCTATTGCTGATTTTATAGTTTCAAGTCAAGTTAAGACTTTATAGCTATTTAAGATTTTAAAATGGAATTAGTACGAATAAGTAAAAAAGAGAGTAAAGATTTGATATACAAATCGAATAATCTAATCAATAGTAAATATAATATTACTTTAACTCAAGCTAGATTTATAGCCTTTGTTAGTAGCCTTATAAATGCTTATGATAAAGACTTTTTTACTTATAGTGTAAGAATTCCAGTAATTTTAGATTTTTTAGAAATAGAAAGAAAAAATATAAACTGGTTAAGTGAGAGTTTAAAACAACTTCTTACAACTATGGTTTGCTTACAAAATAGTGAGAAAGTAGAAGAGTACACGACATTTTTAAGTCATTTTAAACTTGATAAGGCAAATGATATTTTAGAGTTTAGTTTTCATAGTTCTTTAAAATCACACTATTTACAGCTTAAAAACAATTTTACAAAACTCAAGCTAGAGCAATATTCTAAATTTGAAAGTGTTTATACACTTAGGTTTTATGAGTGGTTAGAGTACAACTCAAGCCTTTATGAAACTTACAAAAACCCAAAATATAGCAATATTGAGATAAGTGTAGATGAGTTAGTAAATAAGTTTACAAGTAGTTATAACAACAAAAAAAGAGTTTTTGAAGTGCCTAGTAGTTACAAGCTATATAAAAACTTTAAGGGAAAAGTTTTAGAAGTGGCTAAAAACGAATTAAAAACCAAGTTTGATATATTCTTTGAATATGAAGAGATTAAAGCAAATAGAGCTGTTAAAAGCTTGAGAATCACTATATTTAAAAATAGTGATAGGATAAGAAGTAATTTTAAAGAAAATTATAAAAAAAATCTTCAAATTTCAAGTAAACACAAACAAATAGCTCAAGAACAAATAAAAAGAAGTATTGCAAGAGCCGAAAATATAAAAGACCCTTTGAAATATGAACAAAAACTTTATCAAAAATTTTTACAAGGGACTTTAAATTTTGATAGTGATTTGCAGGAAATAAACAAAGAGCTAGATACAAAAATATTTAACTCTATTTAGATACTAAAAAAGTAGCCACAAGTTCTAAAAAAGTAGCCGATAGAGTAAAAAAGCTTCTAAAAAAGTAGCCGTAGGTTCTAAAAAAGTAGCCGATAGAGTAAAAAAGCTTCTAAAAAAGTAGCCGTAGGTTCTAAAAAAGTAGCCGATAAAACTCTCTAGTTACCATAAAATGGCACTTTTGACTCTGCTAAATAATTAAATACTAATATGTAAAATAAGAAAATACATAGTAGTACCAAAAAAATAAATTAAAGGAGAATAGAAATGAATGAAAAAAAAGATTTAGAAAAAGTAACAAAAGAGCTGGAAGTATTAAAAAAAGATTATGACAAGATGTTCTTAGAAGTTTTAAATACAAATTTAAAATTAAAATCTATGGGATATTTATTAAAAGAATTTGCAATAAATACACCAATGTTTGATTTTAGAGAAAAAGATATTATTGAAGTTTAAAGCAATGTGCAAGAATTTATAGAGAGCATAGGTTTAATGATGATTGATAATTCAAACACTTTACAAAAAATTATAGATTATGAGGGGTGCAGATAATGAAAGAACTTGAGAAACAAACACCAAAATATATGAGAGCAAAAGACTTGGCAAAGCATTTAGGAATAGGTTTATCTACGGTGTGGCTTTTTGCCAAACAAGGAAGAATAACACCTAAAAAGATAACTCCAAAAATAACTGTATTTAATATCGAAGAAGCAGAAAAAAGTCTTTTAGTAGATAGAAAGTAAAGTTCTAAATACTTTACTTTTTTGATATACTTCTTTTTAAATAATCATTTATAAACTACAAATAAAACTTATTTTTGGGTATTAAAATGGGTGGTTGTAGTATTTTCATTTTAAATAAGCATCTACAAATGAAGGTTTTATGCTAGATGTTAGAATTCTCTACCTTTTATTTAATTTTCTTTTATGAGTTAAATTGTAGAATTCCAGCCTTTTATTTTTTTAAATAAATTATGTAATTAAAGGAATAATATGAAAAAACTATTAATAAGTTTAAGTTTGTTTGTAAATTTAGTATTTGGGACAAGCTTTGATGATGCATTTGATGCTTTTGCAAAAGCTGATTATGATAAAGCATTTAAACTATTTGAAGAGTTAGAAAAAAGTGGAGATATAAATGCTCAATTTTATTTAGGACTTTTTTACTATGATGGAAAAGGTGTAGCAAAAAACTATGAAAAAGCTATAGAACTATATGAAAAAGCAGCAAATCGTGGAGATGCTGATTCTCAATATAATTTAGGGCTTATATATGTTGAGGGAATTGCTACTAAACAAGATTATGAAAAAGCTAAGTATTGGTGGGAAAAAGCAGCAGCACAAAAATACAATAGTGCAGAGTTTAATTTAGGAATTATGTATGAAAATGCTGAAGGTGTAAAAGAGGATAAAACTCTAGCTAAACAATGGTATAAAAAAGCTTGTAATAATGGACTTGAAGATGCTTGTAGTGCTTATGAAGATTTAGATAAACAAGGTTTTTAGTAAAATATATTCAAAGAGTTTTAAAACTCTTTGAGCTCTTCTTTAAAGTTTGCAAAAGCAGCTTCAACACTTGGAATAGTTTTATACAAAGTTTTTGTTTGTTTGATATTTTTTGTTTTTAAATCACATATTAGAATTCTAAAACTAGAACCAATAAATGGCTCAACAACACAAATAATTTTATCTTCAATTTGTCTTGTAGTATAAACTGTACCTTGAATAGATTTAAAAAAATATTTTGGATAAGAAAGAGGAGTTATCTCTACAATATCAATAGAATCTTGTTTATCCAATGTTTTGAGTGTTTTCATAGCATCTTCATAAGTTTTAAACTGAACACACCAATCATCAAAGTTTTTATTAAAATGAATTAAATCTTCATCAAGAAAACCACCAGCTAAAAATTGTAAAGCAAAAATAGACACAAAATACCTTTAAAATATAGTTTAAAGGGCGGATTTTAACACAAGTTATATTTATAAATAGAAAGAAGAAATACTATTTTCTTCTTTTAAAACTATTTTCTTATATTTTCTATAATTTTATTCGTATTTTTATTGCTAAGAAATATTGTAAATAAAAAGAGTAAGAGTGCTAAAATAAAAAATATTATTGTAAGAGTATCCCACTCATGTTCATCGTGTTTTTCTTTTGATAGTTTTGCTAAAACTTCATCAGCTTTTATCATATGTTCTTTTTTGAAACCTTCTAGTGGAGCAATACCTTTTTCCACTAAAACTTCAAACTCTGCATCAAGAACAACTTGATATGGCTCTTTTGGAATATCAATAGTCAATTTACTCTCTTTAGGAAGTCTTTGTTTAAATAAAACATCACCACTTATTAAAGACTCAATTCTTATTAAAGCTCCTGCTAAACCTTGATTATGCTCTTCATTTCCAATTATTGTAATTGTGTTATTTTTATTATCTACTATTTCTAATATTAACTCATCATGAGCAAATAAGTTTCCTACTAAAGCAAAAAGTATAAATATTTTTTTTAACATATTATTTCTCCTTAAATGTTATAAAGTATTATTAAAATTATTGAAAATATTAAGCTTGGAATAGTGCATCTTAATAGTGCTATATATTTTGATTTTGATAAAGATATCCAAAGTGCAACACTTGCCCAAGCAAAAGTATTTAATAATAATGGAACAACAATAGATTCTCCAGCACTTCCAGGAATAATAAATACTAAAAGAGTCATTCCTAAATATGCAAGAAGAAGTCCACCAAATATAGAACAAATAGTTCTAAATAATCCTATTTTTTTACCACTTTTTTCTACTATTTTTAGATTATTTATATACTGTTTCATTCTTTACCTTTTAATAAAAATTTATCAATATCATATTTTCTTGTTGGTAGTTTTTTTGCAAGTATTAATAAAATTAAACCAAAAATAAATAGTGCAATATCAACTGACAAAATCGTATAAAGTTTTGAAGAATACAATTCAATAGGAGTAAACCCACTATTTATAAAGTGAATTATAGGGCTAAGAATAAATAAAACTCCACCAATATATAAAAACTCTTTTGCTGTTTTATAAGAGTTTAATCTATAAAAACTCCAAGTTAAAGTTGCTATCCAAAAAGTTGCAAATAGACCTTTTTGAATTAAAACTCTATCTTCTAAATGAAATGGTAATAACCATTGTAAAACAAACAATAATCCAGTAGCAGGAATTACCCCAATCATAACTGCTAATGATAATTTCCCATATCCTTGATAAATATTATTTTCATTTGAGAATTTTCTTGATTTTTTCTCTAAATATAATAAGTTTCCAAAACCTATTGCAAATATAGCAAAAGTCATTAGAGTAAGAATAAAAAACCTAGTAAATGTATCAACACCAAATAAAAAGTGTAAGAAATATATACTATCGTAAAAAATTCCACTCCAATGCTTATCCAAAACTTTTTGTTGATGAATTAAACTACCATCAGCACCACTTAAAGTAAGATATGGTTTGTTTGAAATACCATTTAAAAAAGGCATATATGGATTGTATCCTTCAAATTTTGCTATTGCACTACTATCATTCCAATTTGTTATTCTAACTCTTTGAAAATCAATTTGAGGTGCTATATCTTTTGCAATTTTAAGAAGTTCGTTTATAGGAAGCATTTGCACAAGATTGTTTTTTAATTCTAATCTTTCTTGTTGAGGAAATAAAACAGGACCTGTTAAGTCCCAAATTTCATGAGTATCTCCTTTTGAAGCAATATAAGTCATTGGTGCTGAACCTTTATAACCTATATTTAAAAGAGCTCCTGTTAGAGTAATTATTATAAAAGGTGCAAATACCCAAATAAATATCTTTCTATGCCATTTTGAGAATTTACTAGCTTTGGTTCGGGCATTGTTTTTATAATTTATTTTAAATACTAAATATACTCCACCAATCACCAAAAACATAACTCCAACAGCCATAAAACCAAAAGTTAAAAGACCAAAATCTTTAAAAGGTCTTCCATAGTGCATAGTATTTAAAAACCAAGCAAGTTCTGATAAATCACCTTCATTTTCTACTTCTTCTAAAGTATTTGGATTAAATATTTTTGTTTTTACAAATTGTGTGCTTATTTTTAATGCAGGATCATTCATATATCCTGGAAATGTAATAGTAATTGGATTTACTTTTGGATATTCTTTATCTGCTAAAACTGGGTCTATCATCGCTCCATAGTTAATTGTTGTTATATCTGCCATTTTAAAATGTCGTGAAGGCTTTTCCCAAACTTGAATATAAGGAAGCAAAATAGCAAAAATTCCAAAAAATACTGCTATATACATAAGTAAAGAAAAACTTATCCCAGTTACAACGTGAACTCGTTGTAACATTTGTTTAAAAAGTTTTTCTTCTTCTTCTTTTTTTAATATCATAATTTATTTAACTCCTTTATAATAAAAAATAATTTTAATAATCTATATCAGTCTATAAGATAAAAAGATTTAATAAAAACGGACATAATTCTAAATTTTCTCAGTTAAAATTGATATTTCATATTGAAATTTATATTACTAGGCTCTCCATAAACCATAGAGTTTGCTCCAATTCCATCATAATATTTTTTATCAAATAAATTATTTACATTTAATTGAAAATCTAAATTTCTACTTGCTTTATATCCAGCCATTAAATCAGTAGTTACAAAAGCATCTTGAGTAATTTTAGTTGTACCATTTCCTAATTTTACAGATTTTTATAAACCAAATAAACAAAAATCCATTTTTTTAATAAGTGAAGCAATAAATAAAGCAATTTATATAATGAAAGCAATATTAGAAGATAAAAAGATAGATATAGAGTTTGAAATCATAAAAGATAAAGAGATAAACTCTTATAAAAATGACTATTCACAAGTAGTTTTAAATCTTATAACAAATTCAAAAGATGCTTTAATACTTAACAAAATAGAAGAACCAAAAATAAAAATAGTTTTAGATTTAGAAGAAGAAAAATCAATATTAAAAGTTTTTGATAATGCTGGAGGAATAGATAAGAAATATTCTGAACTGATTTTTGATCCCTATTTCACTACAAAAGATAAAGGTAGTGGAATAGGGCTTTATATGTCAAAAATGATAATTGAAACTCACTTTAAAGGAGAAATAAAAGCTCAAAATATAGAAGATGGAGTTGTTTTCTTACTTAAAGTTTAATCTTTTAATGAGATTCATAAACTCCAGTTGTCCCATCTTTATTTATATATAAAATATCATAAGGCTCTTTTATATTATCTTGTTCCATTCCAGGACTTCCAATTGGCATTCCAGGAACTGTAATTCCTATAATATCTGGCTTTTCTTCAAGCATTCTTTTGATTGCACTATAATTTACATGACCTTCAACTACATATCCATCTACAAAAGCTGTATGACAAGAAGCTTGTCCAGCTTGTAAACCAGCTTTTTGTTTTATTGTATTTACATCATTTGTGTTTATTGCTTTTATATTAAAGCCTTCTTTTTTCATAATATCTATCCACTCTGTACAGCAACCACAATAAGGAGATTTAAAAACAGTCATTGTTTTATTTTCCATGGCAAAAATGAAATTTGATAATAGTAGTAGAGAAAAAATAGTTTTTTTCATATTTTAGATCCTTTTTTGCCTAAAATATTACTTTCTTTGTGTGTAGTTTATGTGTAGTTCAAAAAATATAGTTCAAATTCGTTTTTAATATGCAATAAAATAGGAGTTTGTGCTTTATATAAACCAGCTTCATTTAGTGCAGATTTTACGATAGTTTTTGTGTAAAGATGAATATCATCTTTTTTAAACATTTCATCAATATTCAACCAAATAGCCTCTTTTATTTCAGCTTTATCTTTTATTTCTATTTTACTACTTTTTGCTTTTGCCAAACAAAGTATATAAAAATTTGATTTCCCAAATTGATGAGGATAAAAATGACCCAAAGAGATAACTTTTTCAAGTTCAGCTACAATTCCAGTCTCTTCATATACTTCTCTGCTTAAAGCACTTGAAATCATTTCAGCATCATCAACATGCCCACCTGGAAGTTTAAAAAATTGATCTCTTAATTGCTCTTTTATTAAAAGAATCTCATTTTTACTATTTATAACAACAGCACCAACTCCTAAAGTATGATTTGCCAAGTTTGGTACAATTGCTCCCTCTTTTAAAACTTTTACAAGCATTAAATACTCTTTAAAGCAGGTATGAAAAGTGAATCCAAGATTTGTAAGAATTGGAATAAGATGAGAGTTTTTTATATCTACATATATCCAGATTAAATTTTTATTATTTTTTGTATCTTCTATTAAAAGTTTTATGTTTTTTTCAAAATCATCTACTAAAGATGAATAACTATCTTTATCAATAGTTACTCCATTGTAAGGATCAATAGTTGTTTTAAAATTTGCAATATACTCAATACTTGATTTCATTTTTTACCTTAAATATTTTATAGTTCAATTATAACAAAATAAAATTTAACTTAATTTTCATTTGCAAAAAACTCTTTTTTAGCTATCATATAAAGCTTTTCTTTTTAATTTAGGGGGAAATTTTGAAGAATTTAGTACTACTTTTTATTTATGTAAATATTTTTATAAAATCTCATCTTTTTGCAGAAGAGATAAATATAAACTTTTCAAAGCTAAAGTTAAATGAGTTAATCAAAATAAGTTCACAAATATTAAATAAAGATATATTAATGAGTGAAAATTTCGATATTGAAATAAATTATATCTCTTCAAATAGTATAAAAAAATCTGAACTATTTAATATTTTAAATGCAATATTAGAAGAACAAGGGTACTTTTTGGAAGATTTTAACTCTTTTTATAAGATTTCTAAAAAAAGTAATTCTACAAATTTTACAAAAGAGATATTAATATATGAATTAAAAAATAGTGAAGTGCAAACAGTATTTAAAATCCTTGAAGAGCTTATTTCAAAACAAGATAATCAAAAAGCAATTATTACAAAAAATGATGAAACAAACTCAATAATAATATTTGCAAACTCTTTAGAACTTAAAAGCTATGAAAAATTAATAAATAGTTTGGATAAAGAGAAATTGCAAGTCTATATTGAAGCAAAAATTATAGAAGTAAATAATGAACTTGTAAATAATGTAGGAGTCTCTTATGGACTTACAGCAGCTTCAAGTTCAAGTGGAGGAATTGTAGCTTTGAGCACAAAATTAAATGGTGGTTCAAGTGCGATTGACAGTGCAATTTCAGCTTTAGGAATTGATATAAAAAATCAAAACCTAAAAAGTGGAATATCTTTGGCTGCAAGTTTAAATCTTTTAAATCAAAAAGGAGCTTTGGATATTGTATCTGAGCCTTCAATTTTAGCAATAAACAATAAAGAGAGCTTTATTTATGTAGGAGAGAAAATCTCAATGCAGACTTCAAATAGCATAACAGATGGAGGAACAAGTAAATCAAACTATGAAAGAGAAGATGTAGGGCTTACACTAAAGGTAAAACCAAGAATTTCAGAAGAAAATAGAGTGATTTTAGAGATAAATGCTTTACTAGAAGGACTGAAAATAAATTCAGTAGGAGTTGGAGAAAATCCTGATACTTTAAAAAAAGAGATAAGTACAAGTGTTATTTTAAACAATGGAGAGAGTGTAATAATTGGTGGTTTAATAGAAAATAAAAATGAGAATCTAGAAGATAAAGTACCTTTCTTAGGAGATATTCCATTTATTGGTGCACTTTTTAGAAATCAATATACAAAAAACAAGAAAAGCAATTTAGTTGTAATTGTAACTCCATATATTGTTCCAAAAGATGAAGGAGTTAGTTTTATTAGAGAAAAACTATCAAAGCTAAAAGATATAGAAGATAAGTTTTTAGCTCAAAGTTTAGAAAACTTAGAAAAAGAACAAGAAAATATAAAATATAAAAAAGAGAAATTTGTAAAAAATGATGAAATAATAGAATCAAATAGAGGAAAAACAGAAGAAAGATACCAAAAATTCCTAAAATCATTAGAACCTCAAAGTGATAGTTTCTGAATATTTGTTATAATTAGCCAAAAAAAAGGAATGAAGATAAACAAGTTTAGAAAAGTTCATATAGAACTTACAAATATTTGCAATCTTAAATGTACTTTTTGTCCTCCAAAATTGCACCCAAACAAAGTTATGGATTTAGAGCTTTTTGATAGATTGAATTTTGAGCTAAAAGAGTTTACAAATGAACTTGCTTATCATATTGTTGGAGATCCCTTAGTTCTAGGAAATCTAAATGAGTATTTAGATATTAGTAAAAAACATAATCTAAAAGTAAATATCACAACAACAGCAAATAATATTTCAAATAGACATTATGAAACGCTATTGAATAGCACAATAAAGCAGATTAATTTTTCACTAAATTCATATAATGCAAATTCACATAAAAAGAGTTTTCAAGAATATTTAGAACCAATTTTAAACTTTGTAAAATATGCACAAGAGAAAAATCACGAATATTTTATAAATTTTAGGATTTGGAATTTAGATGAAGAAAAAAGTGCAAAAGAGTTTAATAAAAAGGTTTTTGATAGTTTAAATATATTTTTTGAACTAGATTTAAATATAGATGAGATATATGAAAATAGACCAAAAAACATAAGAGTAGCTAGAAAAATATTTATAAACTTTGATGAATATTTTGTTTGGCCAAGTTTGAAAAATGAAGTAGTGAGTAAAAGTGGTTTTTGTCATGGTTTAAGTTCTCATTTTGGAATATTGTCAAATGCTTCAGTTGTTCCTTGTTGTTTAGATTTAGATGCAAGTATAAATTTGGGAAATATTGAAAATAATAGTATAAAAGAGATTTTAAATTCAAATAGAGCAAAAGATATGATAAATGGATTTAAAAAAAATATTTTAGTAGAAGAACTTTGCCAGAAATGTGAATATAGAACTAGATTTGAAAAGGATAGAAATGAATGAAATAGAACTTATAAGTAAAAGTGTAAAAGATTTTTTCTCTTCATCAATGCTTAAAATAGCACTTGTACCACTTATTTTGACTATGGTACTTTTATATATTATGTTTTTTACTTTTGCAGGTTTTGGAATAGAAGGCTTAAAGCTTATTGCAGAAAATGCACAAAGTAATGGAGAGATAATAATTGATGAAAATTTACCATTTTATACAGTTTGGTTTACATATTTTCTTGTTTTTATATTTAAATACTCAATCACAGCGTGGATAGCTGGGTTTTTATTTTATACAGTAGGAACAATATTTATTTTTCATATCTCTATAATATTTACACTACTAATAATTGGTTTTTTGACTCCTTTAATTGTTGGAAATCTTCATAAAAAATATTATTCACATTTGGAACTAAAAGCTTTTGGAAATATTCTTAATGCTACAACAACTACCTTAAAAGCAATATTTGTTATGTTGTTTTTGTATATTTTATTTATTCCTTTATATTTTATTCCTCTTATAAATTTACTAGCTTTTTATCTTCCTTTATATTATTTCTTTCATAAATTATTAAATTTTGATGTAGCTTCAACAATATTAAGTAAAGATGAATATGAAAAAATTTATACAAAAAATTCAAGCTATTTTAGACTTAGAACTTTGGGACTCTATTTTATATCAACTATTCCATTTATAACACTTTTTGTGGCAGTTTTTTATGTGATATATTTAAGTCATTTATATTTTATAAAATTAGAAGAGCTTAGAAAATGAGTTACAATTTAGAAAAATTAACAAATAGTATAAAAGAAGCAAATATTGAAGTTTTTGAGTATTTCACAAACAAACTAAGTAAAGATGATTTTTTATTTAGTTCTCAAATTGGTTTTGGTGGAGATAACTCGTTAAATGCTGATATTGTTTTTGAAAATATATTTATAAAACATTTAGAAAAGTATGGAAATATATTAAGTGAAGAGTGTGGATTTATAGATAAACAAAAAGATATAACTTTTGTTATAGACCCACTTGATGGAAGTAATAACTTCTATTCAGATTTACCATATTTTGGAACATCTATTGCAATAAGATATAAAGATGAGGTAATAGCTGGATTTGTAGCAAATTTAGCAAATAAAACTATGGTTTATAGAGTTGCAAATGATGAGATTAGATATTTTTCTTTGGATAAAAAAGAGAAGTTTATAAGAGTTTCAAATGATAAATCAAAAGTTGGAGTTTTTGAAAGAGGTTACAAATATCCAGAAATTTGTAAATTTTTAAATGATAAGAGATTTAAATTTAGAATCCTTGGAGCAACAGCTCTATCTTTAGCAAATGCAAAAGATTATGATTTTGTTTTATTTATTGGAGATTTAAGAGAGTTTGATTTGGAAGCTGGACTTTTTATAAGTAGTGATTTATATATTTATAAAGATGAAAAATTGGTTTTCGTGACAAAAAAAGAGAATTTTTATTATGATTTTAAAGAAAGTATTAAACAATTCTTGGATATAACTCCATAAAATTTTAAAATAACTAGGAAGAAATATGGCACTAATAATTATGGATGAATGTATTGCATGTGATGCTTGTAGAGAGGAGTGTCCAAATACAGCGATTGAAGAGGGAGATCCAATTTATATTATAGATCCAGACCGATGTACTGAGTGTGTGGGACATTATGAAGAACCACAATGTGTTGAAGTTTGTCCTGTTGACTGTATTATTTTAGATCCAGATAATGAAGAGACTATGGAAGAGTTGAAGTTCAAATATGAACAACTAATGGAAGAAGAGATTTAATGTCGAAAATTACAACAATCATAGACATTGGGTCAAACTCAATGCGAATGGTTGTTTTGGAAAAATCTAGCCGTTTTGCATTTAGTCTTATAAATGAGACTAAATCAAGAGTTAAAATTTCTGAAGGTTGCTATGAAAATGGTGGAAATCTTCAAGAAATTCCTATGCAAAGAGCTTATGAAGCTCTAAAATCATTTTTAAATATATCAAAAGCTTTAAATTCAAGAAAAATATTATGTGTTGCAACTTCAGCATTAAGAGATGCTCCAAACTCTAAAGTTTTTTTATCAAGAGTAAAAAAAGATTTAGGATTAAATATAAAAGTAATTGATGGAGAAAAAGAGGCTTATTATGGTGGAGTTGCTACTTCAAATTTGCTTCATGATGACGAGTTTGTAACAGTTGATATTGGTGGTGGAAGTACTGAATTTTGTTTTGTACAAAACAAAAAAATAGTAAAAACTATCTCACTTGATGTTGGAACTGTAAGATTAAGAGAGTTGTATTTTAATAAAAATGATGTAAAAGGTGCAGAAAAATATATACTTGAAAGCTTAAAGAAAGTTTTAAATAGTGGAATTGAAATTCCACAAAAAGTTGTAGGAATTGGTGGAAGTATTAGATTTTTATCAAAATTAATAATGCAAAGAAATGAATATCCGCTTGATATGATACATGCTTTTACATACAATGCAAAGAATGAGAAAAAACTTTTTTCTGATATTTTAAATACAAATTCAAATGAAGAACTAGAAGCACTTGGAGTAAAAAAAGATAGATTTGATACTATAAAAGAGGGTACTTTTATATTTAAAACAATAATTGATGCTTTAAATGTTTCACAAGTTGTTACTTCAGGAGTTGGAGTTAGAGAAGGTGTTTATTTAACTGATCTTCTAAGAAATCAAAATCATAGATTTCCAAATAATTTTAATATAAGTGTAAAAAGTCTTCTTGATAGATTTGAATTAAATCAAAAACAAAGTACATATTTGGGAAAAAACGCAAGAGCTATTTTTGAAGTTTTAAAACCTCTTCACAAGCTTGATGATAGCTTTATGCCTCTTTTAGTTGTTGCTTCAAAACTTCATTCAATAGGTACAAAACTAAACTTTTATAAATCAAATGATAATGCTTTTGATTTTATTTTAAATGGATTAAACTATGATTTTCAACACACTTCAAGAGTGACTGTTGCATATATTTTAAAGTTTTCTAAAAAGTCTTTACCAAAAGAGATAGATATTTTAAAATATAAAGAGCTTCTACCAAGTTTAGAAAAATTACAATGGTTGTCTTTTATGCAAGCATTAAATTTAGGTATAAATATAGATTTCTCTTCACCAAAAGTTAAATATGAATTAGTTGAAAGAAAGCTAAAATTGGATTTAGAAAATAGTTCATTTATGGTAAATTCACATATAGAAAAATTAGAACTTCCAAATGGAATAGAAATAGAGATTTTATGAAAAGAATCGCTATTGTAAAGCTCTCAGCTATGGGAGATATAATTCATGCAATGAGTGCTTTGCAATTTATAAAAAAACACAATCCAAATCTACAAATTGATTGGTTTGTAGAAAAAGCTTTTTCAAAAGTTTTACAATACAATCCAGATATAAATAATATTTATGAAGTGAATTTAAAAGCTATAAAAAAAGATAAAAAAGAGATTTTTAATCAAATAAAACTTATAAAAGAGTATAGTAAAAATAACTATGATTTAGTAATTGATGCTCAAGGTCTTATAAAATCAGCACTTGTGAGTTTTTTTCTTACTAAAAATAGAGCAGGGTTTTGTAAAAACTCTACAAGAGAAGGATTAGCTTCTATTTTTTATAAAAATAAAATAAGTATAGAATATGAGAAAAATGTTATAGATAGAAACTGTTTTTTGCTTTCAAAAGCTTTGGATTTTTCTATAAGAAAAGAGGATATATTAAATAAAAAGCCTTTTTTATTTTTTGAAAATGAAGACGAAATAATATATGAGTATTTAAGTAATAATAAAAAAAATGTTTTACTTGTTGTTGGAGCTAGTTGGGATAGTAAAATGTACTCTAAAGAGAAATTTGTTAAAATAGTATCTTGTTTTGATGAAAATTTCATAATTGCATGGGGAAATGAGAAAGAAAAAGAGATTGCAGAGTTTATATCTAAAAACTCAAATGCAAAAGTTCTTCCAAAAATAGATTTAAATAGTTTAAAAGCACTTATTTCAAAAGTTGATTTAGTAGTAGGAAATGACACAGGACCAACTCATATGGCTTGGGCTTTAAATACTCCTAGTATTACAATCTTTGGAAATACTCCAGCATATAGAAATACATATACAACAAAAATAAACAAAACTATAAAATCAGAAAAAGAGGTAAATCCTCTAAAACTTGATAAAAATGATTTCTCTATTCAAAATATAGATGAAAAAAAGATAGTAAAAATGGCAAAGGAACTTTTATGTATAGAAAAATAGAAGATTATTTAATACTTTTTTTATATAATTTTTATCTATTACTTTTTAAAATTACTCCAAAATTTATAATGAAATATTTTTTAATATTTTTAGCATTTTTAGCCACAAAAATAAACAAAAAGCACTATAAAATAGCAAAAGCAAACCTTGATTTAGTATATAAAGATAGTTTAGATGAAGATAGAAAAAAAGAGATTATAAAAAATTCATATAAATCTTTGGCTTTTAATATGTATGAACATATAGAAAATCAAAGAGAAAATAAGGATATTTTATTTTCAAAAGCAAATATATTAAATAAAGATATCATAGAAAAAGCTTTTAAAGAGAATAGAAAAATAATATATATAACTGCACATTATGGTGGCTGGGAGATTACTTTACCATATATTGCTATGATGTTTGGAGAGATTGCAGTTGTAAATAGAAGAATGAATAATCCTCTTATGCAAAAGAAATATGAAGAAGCAAGAAGTAAAAATAAAATTACAATGCTAGATAAAAAAACAGCTGCAAAAGGTATGCTTATGGCTTTTAAAGAGAATAAAAGTATAGCCGTTGTAATTGATCAACATATTGGAACTGGGATAGAGATTGAATTTTTAGGACAAAGATGTTTAGCAACAGATTCAACAGCAAGAATGGCACTAAAATTTGATGCAATAATTATTCCAATATTCACAGTAAATAATGGTTTTAGAGATTGGACAATAGAGGTTCAAGAAGCAATTGATGTTAAAGAATTAGAGTTTAAAACTGAAGATAAAATCAAAGAACTTACACAAATTCAAAATGATATTGTTGCTAAGCAAATATTAAAAAAACCAGATTATTGGTTTTGGCAACACAAAAGATTTAAAGCATTCAACAAGGAAATATATGCACAATAAACCAAAATATAATTTTTTTAAAAATTGGAAATATGCGATAGATGGCTTAGTAACAGCTATAAAAACGGAAAGCTCTTTTAAGCTTGAACTATTTTGTGCAATATTTATTATTGCTGGTATTTTGTATATTGATACAAGTTTAACAAATAAGCTTATACTTCTTATAAGTGGTATTTTGGTTTTGATTGTTGAACTTATTAATTCTGCAATAGAAAATGTTGTTGATCTGTGTACAAAAGAGATTCACCCTTTAGCAAAAAATGCAAAAGATATTGGCTCAACTGCTGTTATGGTAACAATTACTTTGCATGTTGTTTGTTGGGTTTTTATAATAATTTAAAATGTTGGATAATAAAATGGATATAAAAAATAAAAATAAAGTTTTTCTTATATTTATTATTGTAAACATAATGTTGTCAATAATAATAATAAGTACAAATTTAGCTTTTTTACCAGATAATTCTTTTATAATTTCAGATATATTGTTTATGATAACTTCTACTTTCTCTCATGTTTCTATTTTAGTTTTGCTTTTTAGTCCTATAATATACATATCTTTAAGTTTTAAAAATATATTAAAATATATCGTTATAGGTTTTTCTTCTGCTTTATTAATATTACTTTTATATATAGATACAGTTGTTTTTTCTATATATAGGTTTCATATAAATTATACATTACTTGAATTAGTTTTATCAGGAGGTATAGTTGAATTTTCTGAGAATACAATATTTAAAGTTATTATTTCATTTATTTTAATACTATCTATAGAGATATTATTACTTATCTACATAGAAAGAAAAATAAATCTAGTAAAAAGGTATAAAATATCAAAATACTTTATAGTTATTCTAATATTATCATTTTTAGTATCTAGTGTAATGCATATATATGCATCTGCATATTCATATTCTCCTATAACTTCTTTTAGAAAATATTTACCTTTGTACTATCCTATAACTTCAAATTCTCTTATGAGAAAGCTTGGATTATTTGATGCAAATGAATATGAAAGAATAAAAGAATTAAAAAGAAGTTTTAATAATGATGTTAAATATCCAATCAGAACTCTTGATAAAAATGATAATATAGATTCTCCAAATATAGTTTTTATAGTTATTGATTCTTGGAGATATGATACATTTAATCAGAAAATAACTCCAAATTTATTTGAATATTCAAAGAATGGAATTGTTCTGAATAAACATATGTCTTCAGGAAACAGTACTAGAGCAGGATTATTTGGATTGTTTTATGGAATAACAAGCACATATTGGATGAGTATGTTAAATAATAATATAGCACCAATATTCATTGAAAGACTTCAAGAATTAGATTATCAAATAGGAATTTTTGCATCTGCAAAACTTCATAAGCCAGAGTTTGATAAAACTATTTTTAGAACTATTCCAAATCTGAGAATGGAATCAAATGGAAGTAAACCTTGGGAAAAAGATATTTCAATTACAAATGAATGGTTAGAATGGTATAAAAATAGAGATAAAAGTAAATCTAATTTTTCATTTCTATTTTATGATTCACCACATGGAACATCTTTTCCTGATGAATATCCAGATGTTATAGAACCTTACTCTGAAAATATAGATTATTTAAATCTTTCAAAAGATACTAATTCAGAAATATATTTTAATAGATATAAAACTAGTGTACATTATACAGATAGCTTAATAAAAAAAGTAATTAATAATTTAGAAGAAGATAATGCACTTGAAAATACTATAATAATAATAACTGGAGACCATGGAGAAGAGTTTAATGATAATAATGATGGTTATTGGGGACATAATAGTAACTTCACAAGTTATCAAGTACATGTACCATTTATAATTATAGATAACATTAATAAAAGCAGTCTATTATCTATAAATAAATCATTTTTAACAACACATAATGATATTGTACCAACACTTTTAAAAAACCATTTAGGAATACTAAATGATATAAAAGATTATTCTAGTGGAGTTGACCTTTATAAATATGATAAAAATAGAAATTGGATTTTATCTTCTAGTTATAGTAAATATGCAATAATAACAGGAGAAGAAATTTTTGAGATATCTGATATTGGTCAATATAGAATATATAATAATAGAAATAATGATATAAAGAATAAAGAAATATATAAAGAAATATATAAAGAAGCGTTAAAAGAAATTAGTAGATTTAACAAGTAAAAGATAAAAGGATTTCAATGAGATTAAATAAAAACATGGTATTAGATTTTAATAAAATAGTTTATTATTCATTAATAGTGTTTGCACTAGTATTACCATTGTCAAAGGCTGCAATAAGTTTTTTTATTTTTTGGTTTGTAATACTTATTATTTTTAAAAGAGACTATAGAAATTCTTTATATATAATAAAAAGCAATAAGATTTTTATATATATAAGTATATTTTTATTGTATATATTTATCAGTTGTTTATTTATTGATATAAATGAGAATACTTTAAGTCTTTTAGGTAAATATTGTTATTGGCTTTTAGTTCCTATACTTGTAGTTTTAATTGAAAAACAATGGATACATAAGATAATTGGTTCTTTTTTAGTAGGTATGTTTATTAGTGAAATAATCTCATATGGTATCTTTTTTGAGTTTTGGAGTTTAAAAGGATCTTCTCCTACAGCTCCTGCACCTTTTATGAATACTATTAGATATAGTGTTTTCTTAGCTTTTACTTCACTTATTCTTTTGTATAAAATCTTATTTGAAGATGATTCAATTAGAACAAAATTTTTTTTATTTCTATTTTTTCTAATTACAATGATAAATTTAATGATATCAACTGGAAGAACAGGTCAACTAGCTTTCTTTTTTACTTTATTTATTATATTTATTATGAGGTATAAAATTTCAATTAAGTCTTTTTTTCTTAGTACATTTTTCTTTATATTTATAGCTTTTAGTTCTTATTTTGGTATAGACCAATTTAAAATAAGAGTTGATCATGCAATTTCAGATGTAAACAAAGCTATTGATAAAAATGATTTTTATAGTTCATGGGGACTTCGAGCAAGTTTCTGGATTATAACTTATGATGCAATTAAAAATAAACCTTTATTTGGATACGGAGTGGGTAATCATACCTTAGCTACAAATGAGTTATTAAATGCAAATGAATATGGATATTTCTCAAAAGATGTTAGAGAATTTTTGGATGGCTCACATTTCCATAATCAATATTTAATGATATTAGTTGCAAATGGTTTTATTGGGTTATTAATATTTCTCTTAATGTGTTATAAAATATATAAATTAGAAATTGAAGATAAAACAATAAAGCACTATAGTGTAATTGGAATTACAGTGTTTATGATTGCATTTATTGCAGAACCTCATTTGGATTTCAAATTTACTTTGATGCTGTTTTTATTTATTATAAGCTTTTCAATAGCAGGGGCAAAAAAAAAAATAAAAGAGCTTAAATGAAAATATCTTTAATAATAACAACATATAATTGGAAAGAAGCTTTAAATGTAGTTTTAAAAAGTATCACAAAACAAACTATTTTGCCTGATGAAGTAATTATTGCAGATGATGGATCAAGAAATGATACAAAGGAATTAATAGAACAATGGGAGAAAATATTTCCAATACCTTTAACTCATAGTTGGCAAGAAGATAAGGGCTTTAGAGCAGCTGAGAGTAGGAATAAAGCCATTTCAAAAGCAACTGGAGATTATATTATAATGATAGATGGAGATATGATTCTATCAAAAAAGTTTGTTGAAGATTATAAGAGAAATGCGAAAAAAGGTTATTTTATTCAAGGTGGAAGAGTTGTTACTGATATTCATTGTAGTGAAAAACTAATTAATGATGATTATCTTCCAAGTTTATTTTCTAAAGGATTGAAAAATAGAAAAAATTGTATTTCAAATAAAATTTTGTCAAAAATATTTTCATATGAAAGAAATAGTGATAAGGGAACTAGAACTTGTAATTTTGGGTGTTGGAAAAGTGATATTATAGATGTAAATGGATTTAATAATGATTTTGTAGGATGGGGAAGAGAAGATAGTGAATTTGTAATAAGAATGCTAAATGCAGGTAAAAAAAGATTATATTTAAAGTTTGCAGCTGTTGCATTTCATTTATACCATAATGAAAATTCAAGAAAATCTCTCAAAGAAAATGATATATTACTATTAAATACAATTGATAAAAAATTAACATATTGTAAAAATGGTATAAATAAATTTTATGAATAAGGAAAAATTATGGAAAATTTTAAATTTAATATAAATAATAAATTTAAAAATTTTGAAAACTATATAGAGAATATAAAAAAGTATTTTGTAAAAAGTCAGAATATAATTCATAAAGCAAGAAATGAAATAAAAGTTATAAACTATGAAAATAAAGATTTTGTAGTAAAGTCTTTTAAAATTCCAAATTTTATAAATAAAATAGTTTATACATTTTTTCGTTCAACTAAAGCAAAAAAATCTTACGAATATTCTTTAAAAATTGGAGAATTTACACCAATACCAATCGGATATATTGAGTTTTATGAAAAATCATTACTAAATGAAAGCTATTTTATTAGTGAAAAATTTGATTATGATTTTACGATTAGAGAGCCAATTAGAGATAAAGAATTTTTTAATAAAAACAATATATTTAAAGCATTTGCAAAATTTACTTTTGATTTACATAATAATCATATTTACCACCTTGACTATAGTCCTGGGAATATTTTAATAAAAAAAGATAATAATGATTATATATTTAAAGTTGTAGATATAAATAGAATGAAATTCTTAAATATGAATATAAATTTAAGAATGAAAAATTTTTCAAAACTTTGGATAAATGATGAAGATTTAAAAGTAATAATAAAAGAATATGCAAAACTTTGGGAAAAAGATGAAAATGAATTAGTTTCAAAAGCTTTAAAATTTTCACAAAAACATAAAGCAAAAATAAATTTAAAGAAAAGATTAAGAGGACAAGAAGTTGTTGATTAGTATTATGTATCATCATGTAAATAGTGATTACTGCTCAAATGATTTAAGTATCTTCGAAGAACATTTAAAATATATAAAAGAAAATTTTAAAACTATTTTTCCAGGTGAAAAAATAGAGCAAAAAAGTGTTTGTTTAACTTTTGATGATGCTTATGCAGATTTTTATTTTCTTATTTATCCACTATTGAAAAAATATAATCTTAAAGCACTTTTAGCAATACCAACAAAATATATTTTAAAAGACACAGATGAAGCTGAATTAGATAGACTTAGTTTTAAACATGATGACTTGTTTGATAATTATGAAAAAGCAACATTTTGTACATATAAGGAGTTAAAGGAGATGAGAGATAGTGGATTAATTGTCTTTGCTTCACATTCACATTCTCATGTAAATTTACTTGAAAAAGATGTTGATTTAAATATTGAACTTCAAGGCTCAAAAACAATTTTAGAAAAAGAGTTAAATATAAAAATAGATAGTTTTGTATTTCCTTTTGGAAAATACAATCAAAATATTTTAAAAGAGTCTAAAAAATATTATCAATACAATTTTAGAATAGGAAATGCAATACATAAAGATTTTAATGGAATTAATGGAGCAATTTATAGAATAGATGGAGATAATTTAAAAACTCATGATGAAATTTTTAGATTTTTTAATATTTTAAAATATAAACTTAAGGGTTTAGTTAAAAGATTGGATAAACAATGAATATAAGTGTAGTAATAATTGCGAAAAATAGTGAAAAAACAATAGAAAAAACATTAAAAAGTTTAGTTGATTTTAATGATGTTGTTGTTTATGATAATGGCTCAACTGATAATACCATAAAACACTCAAAAGAATTTGAAAATGTAAATTTAGTAGAAGGTGAGTTCAAGGGATTTGGCTGGACAAAGAATAAAGCTATTAGTTACGCAAAAAATGATTGGATTTTAATCTTGGATAGCGATGAAGTTGTAGATTCTAAATTGTTAAATACTTTACAAAATAAAAAATTAGAAGATGATACTGTATATCTTCTAAATTTCAATGCATATTATAAAGAAAAACAAGTAAAATACTGTGGATGGAGTGGTCAAAAGATAAAAAGAATGTTTAATAAAAAAGTGACTAAAATAAATGATAATATGGTTCATGAAGATATAATTATTGAAGGACTAAAGCTAGAAGTTTTAGAAGGGAATGTAGAACATTATAGTTACTCTTCAATTTCTGATTTTTTACAAAAAACAGATAAATATTCTTCTATTTTTGCAAATGATTATAAAAATAAGAAAAAATCTACTCCTTTAAAAGCTTTTTTTAGAGCAACATATTTTTTTATAAAAAACTATATATTTAGGAGAGGTTTCTTGGATGGATACATAGGATTACTGGTATGTGTATCTGGTGCAAATGGTGTATTTTATAAATATTTAAAATTATATGAGGAGAATCATGATCTATGATATATGACAAACTTAAGAAAATAAAATACAATATAATTCTTGCTATAATAATATCCATATTATTTATATCTATTGAACAATTTTATAGAATTTATAATGATATATTAATCCCAACAATTAGTTTAAGAGGATTTGCTGAGCAATTCTTTTTCCACTTATTAGTTATATCTATTGTAAATTTAAGAGTGATTATAAGTTCTTATTTTTTAATGTCACTTTTTACATGGTTCCAATTTGTTCACTTTTCTTATTATGGTACTTGGATTTTTCCTACAGAGTACTTATTGTTTTTTGTTGAATTCAAAGAAACATATCTTACTTTTTCTTCTGTAATACATCTTTCATTTTTTCCTTTACTTCTTGTTATAGTTCTATTTTTATTAAGTTTCTTTTTTATAAAAAGATTTAATTCAAGAAGAATAAAGATACAATATTTAGGATATATTATCTTGATATTTTTGATCTTTTTACCAATTAGAATATATATAAATGATGATTATGGAAAATGGAGCAATCCAAATTATGAGTATAGTCCAGTAGCAAATACAATTACTACATTATCAAATCTTTTTGGTAATGTAATACCAAAAAAAATTTCAGGAAAAAGTGGATTAGAACAAGAGATAGTTGATACACCAGATATTATTGAGAAAAACCCAAATATAAATTTGATTGTTATTATGGGAGAATCATCACATAGAGATTTTATGTCTTTATATGGTTATGATTTAAAAACAACACCTTTTTTAGACAATAAAAAAGAAGATAGAAATTTTATATATAAAAAAGCAATATCTTCTGGTGTTATGACAAGTGTTTCAATTCCAAGTTTTTTTAATATGTTAGAAAAACCAGATAGTACACCTCAGATATTTTCACATAATACTTGTTTATTTAAAATGGCAAAAAACAATGGATTTAATACATATTTCTATAGTTCACAAGCTAGAGAACAATTAAAAGAGATAAAAAACTTTTTATGTACAAAAAATATAGATATTTTAGAAGATGGTACGTCATATACAAATGATGTTAGTAAATCAGCATTAGATGAAACATTATTAGAGAGAATAAATGCTGTCGACTTTACAAAAAATAATTTTTTAGTTTTGAATTTTAGAGCTTCACATACTCCATATTTAAATTTTATTCCTACTGACTTCAGACCTTTTAATAAAGAAAACTCTATAGGGAAAGATGAATATATTATAGACTATATAAATAGTATAGCATATACAGATAGTGTGATAGAAAAATTAATTCAGAAAATAGAAAAGAAATCAGAAAAACCAACGTATATAATTTTTACTTCAGATCATGCAACAAGTTTAGAAGATAAAAACAGGAGTGGACATGGAATACTGGAAAATAGTTCAGTATATAAAGTTCCATTTTTTTTATATTCTTTAAATACGAAAAAAAATTATTCAAGCCATTTTGAAGAATTTGAATACATTTCTCATTATCAAATTTCTCATTTAATTGCAAATATTTTAGGATATAAATCTTCTTATAATAAATTTAATAAAAAAGAAGACTATTTTGTGACTGGTAATGATTTAACAGGTATAGGTGGATATATACAACTTTATTTTGATGAAAATAATAATATAGAACAAAAAAATATGATGAAAGAAAAGAAAAAAAAGAAATTTACTTTTAGAGATAAATAGTATATAGAAAATTAGAGGTGAATTATGAAAGATATGATTTTTTTAGAAAAAGATATATTTTATGGAGAAGGTGGTTTAAGAAGAGTATATGACCATCCAAGTGATGATTCTAAGATTATTAAAATTTCATGTGGGAATAATAGCCAAAATGAATTAGAATATAGTTATTTTAAATATTTAAAAAATAAAAATATATCTTATGAGCATATAACTAAATTTTATGGAAAAGTTAATACAAACTTAGGTGAAGGTTTAGTTTTTGAGAAAATATTTAATTATGATGGAACGAAATCTCTTACTGTAAAAGAGGCTCTTCAAAAAAAAATTATATCAAAAGAACATTTTGAGGAATTAGGAAAAGAACTTAGAATATATTTGTTTGAGAATAATATATTGTTTGTGGATGTTAGTTTATATAATGTACTACTTCAAGAGTATGAAAAAAATAGATATAAAATGGTTGTCATTGATGGTTTAGGTGGAAGATATAAAATAGATTGTAAATTTCATATTAGATTAGCTTTTAAATTTTTAGCTAAAAGAAAAACTAAACAACAATGGGAAAAAGCTAAAAAGATGTTTTTTAATGAAGCAGATATTCACTACGATAATCTTCTTGCTTGGGATAAATACTCTGATCAGCCTGAAGTTATAAAGAATAGAGAGTTTAAAAAAAGAGTTAGAAAATACCATTTAAATGATAATATTAAAATGCTTTTTACTTCTTTATTTATTTTGCCAATTTCAGTGCTTTTTATGAAGTTTTTTAAAGGAAAAATTCAAACAAGTTATAAAGATTTAATAGGTCTTGGAGTAAATTTAGATAAAGATGATGGACAAAATATACAGCAAGACTTAATAGAAGAGTTAGGGGTTAAAAATCTTATTATAAGAGTACCTCTATTTGATATAAAGAATTTAAAATCTTATGTTAATTTTGCAAATAGTTTTAATATAAATTCAAAAAAGAATATTCTAATAAATATTATTCAAGATAAAGAAAATATTGAAAATATAGATATATTAAAAAATAATTTAGAAGAAATATTCACAAACTTTGAAGGTATTTCAGATGAGTTTCAAATAGGAACAACAATAAATAGACTAAAATGGAGTTTTTTTAGTATAAAAGAGGATTATATTCCTTTTTTTATGGAAGCACAGAAAATAAGAGATGAAAAATTTCCAAATATAAAACTTCTTGGACCATCAGTTATAGATTTTGAGTACTATTATAATGCAAGAGCTATGTTCAATATGAAAAAAATAAAATATGATATAACTTCAGCACTTCTTTATGTAGATAGAAGAGGAGCTCCACAAAATAAACAATATGGAATATTTGATCTGAAAAATAAGATTGATATGCTTTTTTCTTTGGTTAAATTAAGTCCAAAAACTTTAAGTGATGATATTTATATAACTGAAACAAACTGGCCAATAAAAAATACAGCACCTTATGCACCTACAAGTGAAAAAGAGTGTGTGACAAATGAAGAGTATACAAAATATATGATTGATTATTTTAATATTTCAAGAAATTCTAAAAAAATAAAAAGAGTTTACTGGCATCAACTAATCGCACCTGGTTATGGTTTGGTTGATAATAGGGATGGAAAAATAGAAAAATATCCACAATTTTATGCTTTGAAGGAACTTTTAGGAAATGATTAAAAAAATATTTATAGAGATTCCAACTTGGCTTGGAGATGCAATTATGGCGACTCCAGCTATAGAAAATATTATAAAATCTTATCCAGAAGCAAAAATAACTCTTCTTGGATCATATGTATCTACACAAGCCTATAAAGATTATCCAAATATAGAAAAAGTAATAGTAGATAATACAAAAAAAGATGGAAATAGATATTTAAATCTCATAAAATTAGCAAAAAGTTTAGGTGATTTTGATATTGCAATATCTTTTAGAAGAAGTTTTACTTCAAAGTTTTTACTATTTTTTATAAATGCAAAAAAGAAATTAGGATACAAAAGGCTTACAAAAAAAGAGATTCATCTTGCAATTAGATATAATGATTTTATAAATAAGTTTTTGAATCTTAATAATAAAGTAGGGGATTTAAAACTATATTTTGAAGCATTTAAGTATGATAAAGCAACACTTGGTATAAATCCAGGAGCAACTTATGGAAGTGCAAAAAGATGGTATCCTGAAGAGTTTTCAAAAGTTGCTATAAACCTTGCCTCAAAGTACGATATTGTGATTTTTGGTGGACCATCTGAAGTTGATATAGCAAAAGATATAGAAAATGAACTCATAAAAAATGGAGTTACAAACTATCAAAATCTTGCTGGAAAAACTTCTATAAAAGAGCTTATAGAAAAAATTGCTGGACTTGAACTATTTATTACAAATGATAGTGGACCAATGCATATAGCAGCTGCATATAAAGTAAAAACTATTGCAATTTTTGGACCTACTAAATTTACAGAGACAAACCAGTGGAACAATCCAAATGGATTAATAGTTACAAAAAATCTTGAATGTGCTCCTTGTATGAAAAGAGCTTGTCCTTTAAAACATCATAACTGTATGAAACTTATTACTGCTAATGATGTTTTAAAAGAGATTAAGAAGTTTTAGAACTTCTATTTGTATGATTTGTTGTTATACATATCATCAAGTACATATATAAGAGCTAATCCCTCTTGCTCTAATAAAAAATCCTCTTCAGTTTCTATTAGATTTTTATCTTCATAAATATATGTTCTTATAGGTAAATTTGGTACTAAAATGGCTACTTTATTACCTTTTCTATATGCAAAAGTTTCATCAAAAAGCATAAGATTTATCTCTTGTTTATTATCTTTAAATATTGAATTCCCTAAAATTGGATAAGATAAATCAAGTCCTAAAAGGTCAAGAGCTGTTGCCAAAATATCAGATTGAGAACTTAATTTAGTAAATACTTGAGATTTTACACCTTCTGCAATAATTGCAGCTGGAATTTGAAACATATCAATAGGAACAATTTCATCTCCATAAACTCTTACATTATGATCAGCAACTACTACAAAAATAGTATTTTTATAATACTCTTCCTCTTTTGCCAATTCAAAAAATCTTCCAATAGCAAAATCAGCATATTTAATAGCATTCTCAACACTATTTCTTGGAATATTTTTTTCAAATTCTATTTTTCCATCAGGAAGTTCAAATGGCATATGATTTGAAGATGTAAATACAACACTTACAAACTTTTCATTTTTTATAAAATGTTCTTTAAAAGTATCATTTGCTTTTATCATTAAATCTTCATCACTAACTCCCCAAGTACTTTTAAAAATTGAGTCTTTATAATCTTTTTCTTCAATAACAGTATCAAAACCATTTCCTAAATACCAAGATCTCATATTATCAAACCTAGCTTCACCACCATAAATAAAACTAGATTTATAATCAAAAGGTTTTAAAAGAGATGCAACTGTGAAAAAGTCATTTTGTGATTTATTTCTTTTTAATATACCATTTCCTGCTATTGGTAAAGTTCCGCTAGAAAGAGCTGCTAAACCTCTTATGCTTCTTGTACCATTTGAGTAAAGATTTGTAAATGATATATGATTATTTGCTAATTTATCAAGATTAGGAGTAAGATTTGTTCCACCAATAAAACCTGTAAATTGTGCACCTAAACTCTCTTCTATGATAATTACTAAGTTTTTTGGCTTGGCTTCTTTGTTTATTGTTTTAACTTCTCTATAAAATGGTCTTAGTTCATCTTCAAACTTTATACCTAAAGCATTTGAGGCTAGTGCATATGCAGTTTTTAAATCAATTTTTCCATATTTTGAAATATTGCTTTCTGATTTTTTGTTTGAATAATATGCATAACCTAAAGAGTGTAAAGAGTTTTTTGTAATTTCATTTAGAACTCTATTTTTACTATATAGAGCATCAGAAATATTTGCACCTCTATGTGCAAAAGATGAACGAATTCCAATAAATAATATTAATAAAAGAGGTAAAAGTAGAAGTAATCTTGTTTTATAATTACTTTCAAATACTTTTGAGAAGTTTATAAAATTTGATTTTAAATAAATACTAATGCAAACAAATATTAAAATTGTTGCAAATAAAATATCAAGTTTATAATCTTTAAATAGTAAACTACTAACTTCTTTTGGGTATTCTAAATACTCTATAAATAGATAATTTGGTCTTAAATCATATTCATCAAAAAATGGGAAAGTTGCACACTCTATAAATATTGCTAAAACTAAAAATGTTAAAATAAAATATGATACAAGCTTTGAAGAAAAGCCAGATATATTTTTAGGAGAAATAGCTAAAATAATAGTTGGAATTACAAGTATTATTGATATCGCAATTGTATCCATTCTTAAGCCATAAATAAAAGTAAGAAGAGTTTGTTCAAATGCAATTTCACTAAATCTATCAAAGTAGATTAGATATAAAGCAACTCTTCCTAAAAGAAAAAGAGCAACAAAAAGTAAGTAAGTTTTTAGAAGTTCAAAAATAAATTTCATAAATTTCCCTGAATATAGATAAAAAAAGCGAGCTAAATGATATAAAATCAAATAACCCTTATAGAATAGGTAGAGTAATAATAGCTCTACACTATTACAAAACGATTACAATTTAGCTTAACTCATTGTCAATAATTTGACAAATTGTATGTGCAAAAAGTATATGCATCTCTTGGATTCTTGGTGTATCATTTGAAGGTACAACTAAATTTATATCACAAAGCTCATTCATAGCTCCACCATCTCTTCCTGTTAATCCCAAAGTTTTACAACCCATTTTTTTTGCTACTTCTAAAGCATTTAAAACATTTTTTGAGTTTCCAGAAGTTGAAATACCTATAAGTAAATCACCTTTATTTGCTAAAGCTTCAACTTGTCTATCAAAAACTCTATCATAACCATAATCATTTCCAATAGCAGTTATTGCACTTGTATCAGTTGTAAGAGCAATTCCAGGTAGACCTTTTCTTTCAGTTTTATATCTTCCTGTTAATTCAGCAGCAATATGTTGTGCATCAGCTGCACTTCCACCATTTCCACAAAGAAGAATTTTATTACCATTTCTTAGTGTTTCAACTGCAAGTTTCGATGCTTCTAAAAGAGGTTCTTGCATAGTTTCTATTACTTTTGCTATTGTTTCTTGGTGAGCTAAAAACTCTTTAATTATTGCATTTTGCATTTTCTTCTATCCTTTTTATAGTATTTGTTGTGCTTTTTCCATCTACAAATTGAACAAGTTTTAACTCATCTGCTATATCTTGCCCAACAACATCTTTACCTTCATAATCTCCACCTTTTACCAAAATATGAGGACGAATTAATTTAATTAATTCATAAGGTGTCTCTTCTTCAAATATTACCACATAATCAACACTTTCAAGTGAAGCTAAAATATATGCTCTATCTTCTTGATTATTTATTGGTCGTGAATCTCCTTTTAGTTTTTTTACACTACTATCTGCATTTAATCCTAAAATTAAAATATCGCCATAACTTTTTGCTTCTTGAAGATATTTTACATGCCCAACATGAAGAATATCAAAGCAACCATTTGTAAAAACAACTTTTTTACCTTGACTATGAAACTTAAGTGCAAGTTTTTCTATCTCTTCAAAAGTTTTTATATGGCTTGATGAACTTGATTTATTTAAACTTGATTCATATTCATAGATTTCATCTAAAGATGCAGTTGCACTACCAATTTTTCCTACAACAACTCCTGCTGCTAAATTTGCAAAATATAGAGCTTTTTTAATATCAAGTCCGCAAGAAAGAGCAAAAGTAATAGATGCAATAACCGTATCTCCAGCTCCTGTTACATCAAAAACTTCTCTTGCAACAGTTGGACTTGTAAAAAGTTTTTCATCGAATATTGCAATTCCTTGTTCGCTTAAAGTTATAAGTGAAACATCTAAATCACACTTTTCTTTTAAATTTTTTAAAGCTTCAATCAAAGAGTTTTCATCTTTGATATCAATATTTGTAGCTTCAATTGCCTCTTTTTTATTTGGAGTTAAAGTATAAGCACCTTTATATTTAGAAAAATCTTTTCCTTTTGGATCTGCTAAAACTTTAATCTTATTTTCATTTGCAATTTTGATTATATTTTGAGTTAAAGAAGATGTTAAAACACCTTTTTTATAATCAGATAAAATAATTGCATTGTAAGATTTAATATTTTTTGATATTGCTTCTAAAATTTTTTTAGAACTTTCATCACTTATATTTTCAACACTTTCGCTATCGTATCTTAAAACTTGTTGATTTGATGCCATAAGTCGGCTTTTTTTAGAAGTTTTTCTATTTTCTTCTATTACTAGATTATTAGAATTTACACCAATTTTTTCTAAAAGAATTTTTAGTTCATTTGCAACACTATCATCACCAATTACACTAATTACTTCAACTTTGCTTCCTAAAGCAACAAGATTATTTATAACATTTCCAGCTCCACCTAAAGTTGCACTCTCTTTTTTTACATTTACAACTTGAACAGGTGCTTCAGGTGAAATTCTATCGCAAGATCCCCATAAATAGTGATCTATCATCAAATCACCAACTACAAGTATATTTGGCTTTTTACTTATATCTATCATTTTATCTCTTCTGTAAATAATCTTTTAATTTCAGGTATATAATCTTTTATTCCATCTTCAAGAGAAAATCTTGGTTCATAATTTAAGAATTTTTTTGTAGTTTCTATATTCGCTTCAGTAAAAAATTGGTAAGAACCAATAAATGGATTTGGAATATAGTTTTTACCATTATCTATTTCTAAATTTTTTTGTAGAATATTTACAATATCTTCAAAACTTCTAGCTTTTCCAGTTCCAACATTATAAACACCAGATTTTTTTGGTTTTGTTGCTTTTATATTTGCTTGAATAATATCTTCTATATAGATAAAATCTCTTAATATTTTATCACTTCCTTCAAAAAGTTTTGGAGTTTCTCCTTTTAAAATTTGATGTCCAAATTGAACTACCATTGAAGCAGTTTTATTTTTGAAGAACTCTTTTGAACCATAAACATTAAAATATTTAAGCCCTACAATAGAGATTGGTAAATCTTGTTTTAAATACTCATATGTAATATTATCCATCATAACTTTTGAAAATCCATAAACATTGTTTGGTTTTTCAAATCCAACTTCAAATCTATCACTATCTCCATAAGTAGCGGCACTTGAAGCATAAATCATATTTGCTTTATGTTTAATTGCAATTTTTAATAGATCTTCATAAGCATTTACATTTGTTTTTATCATAATATCTTGTTCAAGTGCAGTTGTATCAGATATAGCTGCTTGATGAAAAATATAATCAAATCTATAATCATTTTCTAAAGATTTTAGAAGTTTTTTATCATTTATATCACCACTTATCACAACTCCATTAAAGCCAATTAAATTTTTAAAGTGTCCAAAGCTTTTTAAATTTCCATTAGAAAAAGTTTCACCACTTCTAAAACAATCCAAAACTACAATTTTTGCTTCTGGATAATTTTTTTGAAAATAAAATGCCAAGTTTGAACCTATAAAACCAGCTCCACCAGTTATTAAAATTGTTTTTTTATTAAAATTTATATTGTTATATTTCATATTTTTCCTTTATATATTTTAAGCTATCAAATAAACTTTTTGCTACAAAAAAGTCTTTATTCTTTTCATCTTTTTCATTTATTAAAACTCTGTTTGGAATATTAGCATTTTTTGCACACTCTATATCACTTAATTTATCACCAATTAACCAAGAGTTATTTAAATCAATGTCAAAATCACTTAAAGCTTCTAAAACCATTCCATTTTTTGGTTTTCTACATGAACAATCAAGATCAGGATTATGAGGGCAAAAATATACTTTTAAAATATCTATATTCTCTTTTTTAAATTCATTTAACATATGATTAGTTAAATCTTTAAAATCATCAATTGTATAATATCCTCTACCAATTCCTGATTGATTTGTTACAATAACTATCTCAAAACCAAGTTTTAAAAACTCTTTACAAGCTTCAAAAACACCTTTGCAAAATTTAAAGTTCTCAATTTTTGAAACATATCCAAAGTCTTCATTTATAACTCCATCTCTATCAAGAAAGATTAATCTTTTTTTCATATAAAACCTTTTCATAATAAGAGTAAATAATAACATAAAGCACTTTTAACTATAATTACATTTTAAAAAAATAGGATAAAAGATTGAAAAACATAGTTATACATTATAAAACAATAAATAGTTTAATAGAAAAAATAAAAGAAAATGCTTGGATTAAAATATACAAAAAACCTCTTTTGTCAAAAATATTTGGAAACAAAAATGACAATATTGATATATATTTTCATAGTGGAAGTATAGATGATGAAGCTATTGCTTATGCAAAAAAATCAAAACATATTATTACAAACTCATTTTCAAATTTACATGAGATTAGTAAAAAAGCAGAGATTGAAGAAAATAAAATAGATGTAATCTATCCTAGTGCAAATATTATTTATTCAAAAGAAAAAATAGTAAAAGAGAAATATAAAAAAGAGTTTGAATTAAGTGATAATACAAAACTTATTTTATTTTCTGCAAATAATTTTAAAACAAGTGGAATAAAAGAGTTTTTAGATATTGTTTCAAATATCTCTTATATAGATTATAAAGTTTTAATTTTAGGTTCAAAACAGCAGTTGAAAAATTTAGAATTTTCTTTACCAAAATATGAAAGATTACAAAATAAGATAATTTTATTAGATAATAAAAACTCAAATATTGATGAGATATTTTCAGCAAGTGATATATTCTTACTTCCAAGTCATAGTAAAAATATAGCTTCAAGTGTAATAAAAGCTATGTACTGTAAATGTGTGGTTTTTTCTACTATTAACAATGATATAAAAGAGTTAATAGATGTTTTTTCTACTATGGATAGACCAAATGATCCAAGTACACCATTTAAAATAGATGCTGTTTTACACGATGTAAATGAGTTAAATAATATAAAAAAACAAAATAGAAAAATAGCAAAAGAGCTTGAATTAAATAGAAATATTCTTAAATTTGAAGAGATTATAGAGAAAATTTAAATCTAACTTAAGAATTTTGAGATACAATACGCAAATATTTTTCACTATAAAAAAGGAATAAGAAAATGGCAAGAAGATGTGCAATTTCAGGAAAAGGGCCAATGGTTGGATACAACGTTAGCCACGCAAAAAACAGAACAAAAAGAAGATTTTTACCAAATATTA
Organism: Aliarcobacter thereius LMG 24486; assembly: GCF_004214815.1. NCBI lineage: Bacteria > Pseudomonadati > Campylobacterota > Epsilonproteobacteria > Campylobacterales > Arcobacteraceae > Aliarcobacter > Aliarcobacter thereius. The sequence goes on along the minus strand of NZ_CP035926.1, from coordinate 1,362,342 downwards.
GAACTATTAGAGTTATGACAGAAGATGGTTCAACTATGAAATTAAAAATTTCTGCAAAAGAGCTAAGAACTCTTAAAAAACACTCATAATTGTTTAGAAAAGTGCTTTTATGAGCATTTTTACAAAAATTAAGAAAGGTTTAGGCTGGGAACTTACTAGCTCTAAACCGCAATATGATTTAAATCCCTTACTTTACTCAAAATTAAAACCAATTAGATTACCACTTATTCTAATTCAATCTCTTATGATTATTGGAGTTTTAGGATATGTATATTTTGAAGATTATTCAATAATGCATGCAATATTTCAAACATCATATACACTTACTAATACAGGATTTGGTGCTTTAAATGAGTCAAATTTCAAAAATGAGACAATACTTTTTACTGTATTTTTAATGATTGCAGGATTTACAAGTTTGATTTTTGCAGTTGGAGTGGTAATCGATGTTTTTACAAATGGAAATTTAAGAGCTTTACTAAAGGAGAGAAAAATGCTTTATAAAATAGCGAGATTGAGAAAACATTTTGTACTTTTTTATCACAATGAATATACAGCACAAGTTGCAAAACAGTTTAGAGAAAATCATATTCCTTTTGTTGTAGTTGATCCAAGTGATGATATAGAAAATATTGCAAAAGAGCATGGATATCCATATTTTGTAAAAGATGAACCATATAAAGAGACATCATTCTTAAAATCACATCTAAGTTCAGCAAAAGGAGCAATCTCTTTATCAAAAAATATTTCTGATAATATTACTTTAATTGCTTCAGTAAGACTATATGAAAAAGAGTTAGAACGAGCTCCATTTTTAATTATTTCAAATGCTGAAACACAAAATGAGAAAATAAGATTAAAAAAATTAGGAGCAGATAAAGTTGTTGCAACTCCATCATTGATGGCAAAAAGAGTTAGTGCAATGGCTATTAGTCCAGATATGGAAAATATTTTAGATGAGTTCTTATATAAAAAAGATAGCCCAATTACAATGGAAGATTTCTTTATAAGAGATGATGCATGGATTGTAGGAAAAGAGTTAAAAGATCTTAATCTAAGAGAAAAATTGAAAATATCAGTTATAGGAATCACTGAAGAAAATGGAGTTTTTATACATTTACCAAAAGGTGATAAAGTTATAAATAAAAATTCAAAACTTCTTATTGTTGGCTCTCAAAAAGGAATTGTGAGAGCAAAAAGAGTATTAAATTTAATAAATGAACCAAGGGAGATATAAAAATGTTTACAATTTTACCAATAAAAGCTTATATAGATCAAATTGATGGTTTCTTTTGTGATGGAATTCATGCAGGACTTAAACCAAATGGAAATAATGATTTGGGATTTATATATACGAAAGAGCCTTGTACAGTTGCAGCTATATTTACAAATAATAAATTTCAAGCAGCACCACTTAAGCATTTTTTACAATATGAAGAAGGTTTTAAAACAAATTTTGTATTAATAAATTCAAAAAATGCAAATGCATTAACAGGAAAAAAAGGTATTGAAGATATTAAAAATCTATTTTCAAAATTAGATTTTGATTTATATAATCCAATTATGAGTAGTACAGGAGTTATAGGAAATAGACTTCCAATAGAAAAACTTGTAAATGGTGCTAAAAAATTTGATTTAAGTGCAAAAAGTGGAGAGAATTTATCAAAAGCTATTATGACAACAGATGCATATCCTAAAGCTTGTATGTATGAAGTAAAGCTTGAAGATGGAAAATCATTTAAAATAGGAGCAGTCGCAAAAGGTGCTGGAATGATTAATCCAAATTTAGCAACTATGCTTTGTTTTATTTGTACAGATGCAAATGCTCCTTATGAAGATATAAAAAATGCATTAGAACTCAATAAACATACAACTTTTAATGCAATTAGTGTTGATGGAGACACTTCAACGAATGATACAGTTTTAGTTTTGGCAAATGGAAAATCAGATGCTTATGATAAAGATGCTTTTACTGAAGCTCTAAGATTGGTTATGAATGATATGGCAATGCTTATGGTAGCTGATGGAGAAGGAGCTAAAAAAGTTGCTGCATTTGAAGTTATAAATGCAAAAGATGATAAAGAAGCTGAAATTGCTGCAAAAGCTCTATCTAATTCTTTATTAGTAAAAACAGCTCTTTTTGGAGAAGATCCAAATTTTGGAAGAATTGCTTCAACAATTGGAGCATCACAAGTTATTTGTGATGATGAAAAATTAGTAATATCATATAACGATGTTGTTGTATTTAATAAAGGTGAGATATGTTTTGATGCAGAAGTTGAGAAACAAGCAGGAGATGTTCTTAAAAATGATAAATATAAAATAATTTGTGATTTAGGAGTTGGTAGTGGAAAATTTACAGCTTATGGTTGTGATTTAGGTTATAAATATGTAGAAATTAATGCAGATTATAGAAGTTAATTTTAAGAAAATATTATATATAATCCAAAATTAAATTTCAAACAAGGATAATAAATGCTTCACGAACATAGAGAAACAATCGCAGAATTAAGACAAAATGATACTCGTTTTGCAAAAGTATTTGATAAACATAATGATTTAGATCATGAGATAATTAATTTAGAAAAATCACATGCAGATGAATTCTTGATTGATACAAAAAAGAAAGAGAAATTAAAATTAAAAGATGAAATCTATTCTATGATTGTTAAATACAACTCAGAAAAATAATTCAACACAAACTTACTTAATAAAAAGGAGGGATAGTTTTATCCCTCCTTTTTTTATCTCCTTAAATAAAGCAGAACTAAGCATCATTTAGATATAATCAAGTCAATTTTTTATTATAAAGGCCTTAGTTTATGGAAAACCTTTTTGAAAATCAGGATATTATAGATGTAAATATTGAAGATAGTGTAAAAACTTCTTATTTAGATTACTCGATGAGTGTTATTATTGGACGAGCATTACCAGATGCTAAAGATGGATTAAAACCAGTTCATAGAAGAATACTTTATGCAATGCATGATTTAAATCTTACTAGTAAAACTGCATATAAAAAATCAGCAAGAATTGTAGGTGATGTTATAGGAAAGTACCATCCACATGGAGACAGTTCTGTTTATGATGCTCTTGTAAGAATGGCACAAAATTTCTCAATGAGAGCACCATTGGTAGATGGACAAGGGAACTTTGGTTCAGTTGATGGTGATAATGCAGCTGCTATGAGATATACAGAAGCTAGAATGACAAGAATTGCTGAAGAGGTATTAAGAGATCTAGATAAAGATACAGTAAATTTTGTACCAAATTATGATGATACTATGAAAGAACCAGCAGTTCTTCCTACAAGAGTTCCCACACTTTTATTGAATGGAAGTGAAGGAATAGCAGTTGGTATGGCTACAAAAATTCCACCACATAATTTAGCTGAACTTCTAGATGCAATTTTACATTTAATAGATAATCCAAGTGCAGATGCAAATGAATTAATGGATTTTGTACAAGGACCAGATTTCCCAACAGGTGGAACAATCTTTGGAAGAAGAGGAATTATTGATGCTTATAATACAGGACGTGGAAGAGTAAAAATAAGAGCAAAACATCATATTGAAACTAGAGCAAAGAAAGAGATAATTGTAATTGATGAATTGCCATATCAAGTAAATAAAGCAAGATTAATAGAACAAATAGCTGAACTTGCAAAAGACAAGCAAATAGAAGGAATTTCAGAAGTAAGAGATGAATCTGATAGAGAAGGAATTAGACTTGTAATTGAGCTTAAAAAAGATGCAATGGCTGAAATTGTTTTAAATAATCTATACAAATCAACTCCTATGGAGACAACATTTGGAATTATTTTACTTGCAGTTTATAATAAAGAACCAAAAGTATTTAATCTTCCTGAAATTTTAAATATTTTCTTATCACATAGAAAAACTGTAATTATTAGAAGAACAATATTTGATTTGGAAAAAGCAAAGGCAAGAGCACATATCTTAGAAGGTTTAAAAATCGCTGTTGATAATATTGATGAAGTTGTAAAAATTATAAGATCAAGCTCAAATGATGCAGATGCAAGAGAGAAATTAGAAGCTAGATTTGATTTAAGCCAAATTCAATCACAAGCTATTTTAGATATGAGATTAGGAAGACTAACAGGACTTCAAAGAGATAAATTAGAAGCAGAATATCAAGAGTTATTGGTATTAATAGCAGAACTAGAGTCGATTTTAAGAAGTGAAGAAAAATTAAATGAAATTATTAAAGAAGAATTAAATGAGATAAAAGAGAAGTTCTCAAATCCAAGAAGAACAGAAATTGAAGATTCATATGATGAAATTGATATAGAAGATTTAATTCCAAATGAGCCAATGGTAGTAACAATTACACATAATGGATATGTAAAAAGAGTTCCTATAAAATCTTATGAAAGACAAAAAAGAGGTGGTAAAGGTAAAGTTGCTGTTACTACTCATGATGATGATTTTATTGAAAGATTTTTTGTAAGTAATACTCATGATACTTTAATGTTTGTTACGAATATGGGACAGCTTTATTGGTTAAAAGTTTATAGAATTCCTGAAGGAAGCAGAACTGCAAAAGGAAAAGCAGTTGTAAACTTAATTAACTTAAGAGCTGATGAAAAAATAATGGCAATTATTCCAACAAGTGATTTTGATGAAGCGAAATCTTTAGCATTCTTTACTAAAAATGGAGTTGTAAAAAGAACTAGTTTAGCAGAATTTAGTAATATTAGAAGTAATGGTGTAAGAGCTATTGTTTTAGATGATGAAGATGAAATAGTAACTGCAAAAATTGCAAATGCTGATACAAAATATTTAATGGTATTTACAAGCCTTGGACAATGTATTAGATTTGAAGTTGATAAAACAAGAGAACAAGGAAGAAGCACAAGAGGAGTAAGAGCTATTAAGTTTAAAATAGATAGCGATTTTGTTGTTGATGCTGAAATTATTGATAATGAAGAACAAGAGATATTAACAGTTTCTGAAAAAGGAATAGGAAAAAGAACAACAGTTGAAGAATATAGGCTTACAAATAGAGCTGGTTCAGGTGTTATTGCTATGAAACTATCTCCTAAAACAGGAAATATTATAGGTGAAGTTTTAGTTGATGATACACAAGATTTAATGCTTTTAACATCTATTGGAAAAATGATTAGAGTTGATATGCAAACAATTAGAAAAGCAGGAAGAAATACAAGTGGAGTAATAATTGTAAATGTTGATAAAGATGACAAAGTTGTATCAATTGCAAAATGTCCAAAAGAAGATGAAGAGATAGAATTAGATGAAAATGGAAATGTGATTAGATACAACGAAGATGGAGAGATAATAGAAAATATTAATGAAACTCAATCAGATATTTTTGAAAATGAATTAGAAAATAAAGAGGATGAATAATGAGAAAATTTAATGTCGCAGTTGTTGGTGCTACAGGAGCTGTAGGAGAAGAACTTTTTAGAGTTATGGAAGTTTTTAATTTTCCAATAAATAAACTTGTACCATTAGCAAGTGCTAGAAGTGCTGGAAGTAAAATAGAATATAAAAATAAAGAAGTTACTGTATTAGAATTAACATCAACAGTTTTTGAAGAACAAGAAGTAGAAATAGCATTTTTTTGTGCAGGTGGAAGTATTTCTGAAGAGTATGCAAAATTTGCAGTAGAAGCAGGAGCAGTTGTTATTGATAATACAAGTCATTTTAGAATGAATCCAAAAGTTCCATTGGTTGTTCCTGAAGTAAATCCAGAAGATATTAGACTTTGGAGAGAGAGTGGAATTATTGCAAATCCAAATTGCTCTACAATTCAAATGGTTCAGAGTTTAAAACCACTAGATGAACTTTATGGGATAAAAAGAGTAGATGTTTCTACTTATCAAGCAGTTTCAGGTGCAGGAAAAGCTGGAATGGAAGAGTTGGTTCAACAAATGCAAGATTTTTTTGCTTTTAAACTTGATGAAAGTGAAATAAAAGCATTTGCACATCAAATCGCACTTAATGTAATTCCTCAAATAGATGTTGCTATGGATAATGGATTTACAAAAGAAGAGATGAAAATGGTTAATGAAACTCAAAAAATTATGCACAAAAATTTTGAACTTTCAGCAACATGTGTAAGAGTTCCAGTTCTAAGATCTCATAGTGAATCACTGACAGTTACATTTAATGATGAAGTTACTGTTGATGTTGATGAAGTTAGAAATGCTTTAGCAAATTTTGAAAATATTAAGCTTATTGATGATTTAGAAAATAAAAAATACCCAATGCCTATAATTTCTACTGATACGGATTACACTTATGTAGGAAGAATTAGAAAAGATATATATGCATCAAATATTGTTCATTTCTTCAATGTTGCAGATCAAGTAAGAGTGGGAGCTGCTACAAATGCAGTTAGAATTGGATTAAAATGGATAGAGCTAGAAAGCGAAATTTAAATGATAAGTAAATTTCTAGAAAATAGTTTATGGAAAAGTAGATTTATAGTTATATTAGCTGTAATCTTTAGTTTTATGGGTTCAGTAATACTTTTTCTTGTTGCAAGTATAGATGTTATAAATGTAGCAAAAATGGTTATAACAAGTCTAGTAAGTGGAATTCACCCCGAACATTTTCATGAAGATATAGTTTCAGGAGTTATTGAAGCTATTGATTTATATCTTATTGCAATTGTACTTTTGATTTTTTCTTTTGGAGTTTATGAGTTATTCATATCAAAAATAGATGCTGCTTGTTCTCCAGATGATTGTAATTCAGTTCTAAATATAAGTTCACTTGATCAATTAAAAGATAAAATTGCAAAAGTAATAATAATGGTTTTAGTAGTAAATTATTTCCAAAGAGTTCTACATACTAGCTATGAAACTCCATTGGAATTACTCTATTTTGCTTTAGCAATTGTTGCTTTAGCTATAGGACTTTACTTTACAGGTAAAGTTGGAAAAAAATAAAAGGAATAATATGTCAAAAATTTTTGTAGATGCTTGTTTTAGGAAACCAACTCCCTATACACCTGTTTGGATGATGAGACAAGCAGGAAGATATTTAAAAGAGTATATGGAAGTTAGAAGAAAAGCTGGTAATTTTTTGAATCTTTGTCATAATCCAGAGATGGCAGCAGAAGTAACTATTCAACCACTTGATATTGTAGGAGTTGATGCAGCAATTTTGTTTAGTGATATTTTAGTTATTCCAAATGAAATGGGTATGCATTTAGAATTTGTTCAAGGAGAAGGACCAATATTTAGAGATCCAATTAAAAATGAGTCAGATTTAGATAAATTAATTGGTGGTGAAGAAGCTGCTAATAAATTAACTTATGTTTATGAAACAATTAAACTTCTTAAAACTCAATTACCAGAAGATAAAGCCTTAATTGGATTTACAGGAGCTCCATGGACATTGGCAACATATATGATAGAAGGACAAGGTACAAAAACATATAATTTATGTAAAAAAATAATGTACTCAAATCCAGAATTATTACATAAAATTTTAAGAAAACTTACAGATATTATTAAGTTATATTTAGAAAAACAAATTCTCGCAGGTGCTGATGTTGTTCAGATTTTTGATTCATGGGCTGCAGCTATCGAACCAGGAAGATATGATGAGTTTTCATGGAAATATATGGTTGAAATCTCAGAGTATATAAAAACAAAATATCCACATATCCCAGTAATTATGTTTCCAAAAGGAATACCTTCATTTATAGAAAGAGGTATGGTATATGGAAATTTTGATGTATTTGGTGTAGATTGGGGAACTCCAATGGCATTAGCAAAAGAAAAGCTAGGAGATAAATATGTTTTACAAGGTAATATGGAACCTTGTAGGCTATATTCAAAAGAAGAGACAACAAAATGTGTTGAAGCAATACAAAATGTTATGCAAGGAGAGGGGCATATTTTTAATCTAGGGCATGGTATTTTACCAGATGTGCCAGTAGAAAATGCAATTCACTTTATAAATGAATGTAAAAGAGTTAGTAAAAAGTAGGTAGAACTTCGATAAATTCTGAATTTTATACGAAATTAAGAATTTATCTTAAAAACTCTTGACAATTGTTTTTTTATTTACTATAATTCCACCCCATTAACGAAGAAGAATGTTTCCGGCATAGCTCAGCGGTAGAGTAGATGACTGTTAATCATTTGGTCCCTGGTTCGATCCCAGGTGCCGGAGCCACTTTTTTGATAATATTTAATCCGGCATAGCTCAGCGGTAGAGTAGATGACTGTTAATCATTTGGTCCCTGGTTCGATCCCAGGTGCCGGAGCCATTTTGTATTTTTTAGTAAAAAAATAAGTTCTTTAAAATCTGATAGGTTTTTTTTAGAGAGTAATCTTTATAAACCGAATATATAATTGTTAAAAAAATAAAAATTTGTACAAGTTAGTATTTATAGAGATATAAATATGATAGAAACTTGTCTATAAACTTTTGAGTGATAATTTTGTAATTAAGTAATTAAAAACAAAAAAGTCAGATTCAGACATCAATAAATAAAAATTTATGGAGAGTTTGATCCTGGCTCAGAGTGAACGCTGGCGGCGTGCTTAACACATGCAAGTCGAACGAGAACGGGCTATAGCTTGCTATAGTTGTCAGCTAAGTGGCGCACGGGTGAGTAATGTATAGGTAATATGCCTTTTACTAAGGGATAACAGTTGGAAACGACTGCTAATACCTTATATTCCTAATATGCAGAAGTATATTAGGGAAAGATTTATCGGTAAGAGATTGGCCTGTATTGTATCAGTTAGTTGGTGGGGTAATGGCCTACCAAGACTATGACGCATAACTGGTTTGAGAGGATGATCAGTCACACTGGAACTGAGACACGGTCCAGACTCCTACGGGAGGCAGCAGTGGGGAATATTGCACAATGGACGGAAGTCTGATGCAGCAACGCCGCGTGGAGGATGACACATTTCGGTGCGTAAACTCCTTTTATATAAGAAGATAATGACGGTATTATATGAATAAGCACCGGCTAACTCCGTGCCAGCAGCCGCGGTAATACGGGGGGTGCAAGCGTTACTCGGAATCACTGGGCGTAAAGAGCATGTAGGCGGATTGATAAGTTTGAAGTGAAATCCTATAGCTTAACTATAGAACTGCTTTGAAAACTGTTAATCTAGAATGTGGGAGAGGTAGATGGAATTTCTGGTGTAGGGGTAAAATCCGTAGAGATCAGAAGGAATACCGATTGCGAAGGCGATCTACTGGAACACTATTGACGCTGAGATGCGAAAGCGTGGGGAGCAAACAGGATTAGATACCCTGGTAGTCCACGCCCTAAACGATGTACACTAGTTGTTGTGAGACTTGATCTTGCAGTAATGCAGTTAACACATTAAGTGTACCGCCTGGGGAGTACGGTCGCAAGATTAAAACTCAAAGGAATAGACGGGGACCCGCACAAGCGGTGGAGCATGTGGTTTAATTCGACGATACGCGAAGAACCTTACCTGGACTTGACATAGTAAGAACTTTCAAGAGATTGATTGGTGTCTGCTTGCAGAAACTTATATACAGGTGCTGCACGGCTGTCGTCAGCTCGTGTCGTGAGATGTTGGGTTAAGTCCCGCAACGAGCGCAACCCTCGTGTTTAGTTGCTAACAGTTTGGCTGAGAACTCTAAACAGACTGCCTACGCAAGTAGGAGGAAGGTGAGGACGACGTCAAGTCATCATGGCCCTTACGTCCAGGGCTACACACGTGCTACAATGGGATATACAGTGAGCTGCGATACAGTGATGTGGAGCAAATCTTATAAAATATCTCCCAGTTCGGATTGTAGTCTGCAACTCGACTACATGAAGTTGGAATCGCTAGTAATCGTAGATCAGCTATGCTACGGTGAATACGTTCCCGGGTCTTGTACTCACCGCCCGTCACACCATGGGAGTCGAACTCATTCGAAGCGGGGATGCTAAAGTAGCTACCTTCCACAGTGGATTTGGCGACTGGGGTGAAGTCGTAACAAGGTAACCGTAGGAGAACCTGCGGTTGGATCACCTCCTTTCAAAGAAAAACTATTAATATTTGCTTATTAATAGATAAACAATTAACAATATATGTTCGGTTTATAAAGGTTATTTAGAGAAACACATGTAGGTGAAGGGGCCTATAGCTCAGCTGGCTAGAGCGCTCGACTGATAATCGTGAGGTCTCAGGTTCAAGTCCTGATAGGCCCACCATTAAATAATCTTTTGGGGAATTAGCTCAGCTGGGAGAGCGCCTGCTTTGCACGCAGGAGGTCAGCGGTTCGATCCCGCTATTCTCCACCATATATGTGAAAAAGAGATTAGATATAAGTTTTTAAGAGAGATTAAGAATTTATATCTGGTTTCATAACTAGAGTGATATTTAAAAATATAATGTTAAAGTCTTTAAAATTTTTTCGTAAATTTAAATAGAGATATTTGAGTTTAAAAATAAATTTCATATCAATAATGATATAACACAACTAGATTATTAGATGTATGTTTAATAAGATAGTAGCCAAAGAATATTATCAAATTATAAATATATATTAAGTATATATATTTATAGGCAAAAAATAAGCTATTAAGGGCTAATGGTGGATGCCTTGACTGTAAGAGGCGATGAAAGACGTATTAGGCTGCGATAAGCCTCGGGGAGCTGCCAAAGAGCTTTGATCCGGGGATTTCTGAATGGGGCAACCCAATATATAGAGATATATATTACCCTGCGGGGAGCGAACCTGGTGAAGTGAAACATCTCAGTAGCCAGAGGAAGAGAAATCAATTGAGATTCCCATAGTAGCGGCGAGCGAACTGGGATTAGGACAAACCCTATACTTGTATAGGGGGTTGTAGGACTATAATGTGTAATTAAAGAGAATAGAAGAATTAGTTGGAAAGCTAAAGCATAGAAGGTGATACTCCTGTAATTAAAATTCTCAATAATACTAATAGTATCCTGAGTAGGTCGGAACACGTGATATTTTGACTGAAGCTGGGGGGACCACCCTCCAATCCTAAATACTACTTACAGATCGATAGTGAACAAGTACCGTGAGGGAAAGGTGAAAAGTACTGCAGCGAGCAGAGTGAAATAGAACCTGAAACCATTAGCTTACAATCATTCAGAGCCCTATGATTTATCAGGGTGATGGACTGCCTTTTGCATAATGAGCCTGCGAGTTGTGGTGTCTGGCAAGGTTAAGCCGAGTGCGAAGCCGTAGCGAAAGCGAGTCTTAATAGGGCGACATAGTCAGATGCTGCAGACCCGAAACGAAGTGATCTATCCATGAGCAGGTTGAAGCTGGTGTAAGAGCCAGTGGAGGACCGAACCCGCTGACGTTGAAAAGTCTTGGGATGACTTGTGGATAGGGGTGAAAGGCCAATCAAACTTCGTGATAGCTGGTTCTCTCCGAAATATATTTAGGTATAGCCTTGTGTAGTAGCATATAGGGGTAGAGCACTGAATGGGCTAGGGCTGCTTACCGCGGTACCAAACCCTATCAAACTATGAATACTATATGTGTAATCACAGGAGTCAGGCGGTGGGTGATAAAATCCATTGTCGAGAGGGGAACAACCCAGACTAACAGCTAAGGTCCCTAAGTTACATCTAAGTGGAAAACGATGTGGAGTTACTGTGACAACCAGGAGGTTGGCTTAGAAGCAGCCATCCTTTAAAGAAAGCGTAACAGCTCACTGGTCTAGTGATTCTGCGCGGAAAATATAACGGGGCTAAGATGTACACCGAAGCTTTAGATTCAATTTTTAATTGAGTGGTAGGAGAGCGTTCTATTCAGCGTTGAAGGTATACCGGTAAGGAGTGCTGGAGCGGATAGAAGTGAGCATGCAGGCATGAGTAGCGATAATTAAGGTGAGAATCCTTAACGCCGAAAACCCAAGGTTTCCTACGCGATGCTCGTCATCGTAGGGTTAGTCGGGTCCTAAGTCGAGTCTGAAAAGAGTAGACGATGGCAAATTGGTTAATATTCCAATACCAACATATAAGCGCGATGTGGGGACGCATAGAGTTAATCGAGCACACTGATGGAATAGTGGGTCGAAGGAAGTAGGTTGTTAAGTAGGAAAATCCGCTTAACATTAGACCGAGATCTTACAGGCTCTTGACACTCTTCGGAGGAGATGGAGAATCGATGATACTGTCGTGCCAAGAAAAGCCACTAAGTATATTATATGTTGCCCGTACCGTAAACCGACACAGGTGGGTGGGATGAGTATTCTAAGGCGCGTGGAAGAACCCTCTTTAAGGAACTCTGCAAAATAGCACCGTATCTTCGGTATAAGGTGTGCCTACTATGGTATAGAAACTTGCTTTCGAAAGCCAAAGAGGTTGCAACAAAGAGTCCCTCCCGACTGTTTACCAAAAACACAGCACTTTGCTAACACGTAAGTGGATGTATAAGGTGTGACGCCTGCCCGGTGCTCGAAGGTTAATTGATGATGTCAGCGTAAGCGAAGCATTTGATCGAAGCCCGAGTAAACGGCGGCCGTAACTATAACGGTCCTAAGGTAGCGAAATTCCTTGTCAGTTAAATACTGACCTGCATGAATGGCGTAACGAGATGGGAGCTGTCTCAAAGAGGGATCCAGTGAAATTGTAGTGGAGGTGAAAATTCCTCCTACCCGCGGAAAGACGGAAAGACCCCGTGCACCTTTACTACAGCTTGACACTGTAGCTTGGATATTCATGTGCAGGATAGGTGGGAGGCTATGATGACTAGACGCAAGTAGAGTCGGAGCCATCCTTGAGATACCACCCTTGAATATTCGAGTTACTAACTGCGATGAGTTATCCTCATTCAGGACAATGTCTGGTGGGTAGTTTGACTGGGGCGGTCGCCTCCTAAATAGTAACGGAGGCTTACAAAGGTTAGTTCAAAGCGGATGGAAATCGCTTGTTGAGTATAATGGCATAAACTAGCTTGACTGTGAGACCTACAAGTCGAACAGAGACGAAAGTCGGTCATAGTGATCCGGTGGTTCTGTGTGGAAGGGCCATCGCTCAAAGGATAAAAGGTACGCCGGGGATAACAGGCTGATCTCCCCCAAGAGCTCACATCGACGGGGAGGTTTGGCACCTCGATGTCGGCTCATCGCATCCTGGGGCTGTAGTCGGTCCCAAGGGTATGGCTGTTCGCCATTTAAAGCGGTACGCGAGCTGGGTTCAGAACGTCGTGAGACAGTTCGGTCCCTATCTTCCGTGGGCGTAGGAAAGTTGAAGAGATTTGTCCCTAGTACGAGAGGACCGGGATGAACCAACCACTGGTGTACCAATTGTTCTGCCAAGAGCATCGTTGGGTAGCCACGTTGGGATGTGATAAGAGCTGAAAGCATCTAAGCTCGAAGCCAACTCTAAGATGAACTTTCCCTGAAGTTCCCAGCAAGACTAGCTGGTTGATAGGCTGGATGTGTAATGGGTGTAAGCCCTTTAGCTGACCAGTACTAATAGAACGTTTGGCTTTTTTTATGAATTCTTTGGTTTTACTATCTTATTAAGTGTATACTTAGTAGTTTGTTTTAGACAATATTATATGAAGAAGACTTTAGCATTAGATTTAACTCAATCTGATTTGAGTATTAAGAGTTTGATATAAGCTTTTACTACTCAAATTTGTTGGTGGTTAAAGAGAAGTGGAAATACCCAGACCCCATTCCGAACCTGGTAGTCAAGCACTTCATCGCCGATAATACTGCAGGGTCCCCCTGTGGAAACGTAGGTCACTGCCAACTCTTGAGTATTTATTTTATATTTTACAAAAGCTTAGCTTTCTTTATATGTCTTTTTATAAAGCAAGCTAAGCTTTTTTTATACCCATACCCCAACAACTTCCCCTAATCTCTTAATAATTAAAAAATTAAGATTTGTAGTAAATCATAATAAATATTAAATCTATTATTTAACGATTATTTATGTTATAATTTTTTACATTCATACAAAGGAGAAATTATGAGAAAAATTGTTGTACTTATTATGTTGTTTGGTGCTTTGTTTTTAGGAGCTATTGATCTACAAACTGCTTCTAAATCAGAACTAATGTCTATTAAAGGTATTGGTGATAAAAAAGCTGATTCTATTATTGAATATAGAAAATCTAATACTATCTCTAAACCTGATGATCTTAGAAATATTAAAGGCTTCGGTGACTCTATTATTAACAATATTAAAAATTATATGGAAAATAATAATAAAAACCTAGACTCTATAAAAATAAAATAAAAAAAGCTAAGAAGTTAAAACTTCCTAGCTTTTAATTTTTATTATCTCTATAAATAGCTATTATAGGAATGGATTTGCATATAATGCAATCATTGCAATAACTAGAGCATAAATAACTTGTGCTTCAATCATAGCTAATGCAATAAACATTGTAGTCATAAGTTTACCACCTAGACCTGGGTTTCTTGCAGTTCCTGCAATTGTTGCAGCAGCAGTATTACCCATACCAATTGCTCCACCAAGAGCAGCTAAACCTAATCCAATACCAGCAGCAACTACAGAGTATGCTTTTAAAGTTTCATTAGCAACTGCTTCATCAGCAGCAAATGCGATACCAGCGATAGCTAGCATTAAAAGAACGATTTTTTTCATTCTAAAATCCTTATATAAATTTTTTAAAAGTCTGTTCGGCTTGCGTATCCCTACAAAGAACTTTTAACTCGATATTATACTCAAAATAATATAAAATATATCTAAATATGTAAATTTATTTTAAATTTGATATAATTAATCTCATTTTTAAGATTAAGAGGAAAAATTGAAAAAATTATTTATTGTGTTGTTTGTATTTATCTTTATATCTATTGGTGCTTTATATGTTGTTTTGTTTACAAAGAGTGGAAATTATTATTTAGCAAATTATATTGAACGAACTATAAACAACAAACAAAATGATTTTATCTTAGAAATTGATGAATTAATTATTAATCATAATTTATTAGTTTTTCAAGCTAGTTTAAATGAAAAATCAAAGATAGAAATCAAAGCAATTTTTTCTATTTTTGATCAAATTGCAGATGTGGAATATAAAGCAGATATTGAAAACCTTTCAATTTTTAATAATTTAGCTCAAATGGATTTAAATGGTGATTTAAAAGTTTTTGGTGAAGTAAAACATCAAGATAAAATTACAACAATTTCTGGGAAATCAAATATAGCAAAAAGTAAAACAGAATATGAGATTATATTAGAAGATTTTTTATTAAATAAAGTAAAAGTAAATATTTTAAATGCAAAAATTGATGATATTTTAGCAATAGTTAAACAACCAATATATACAAGTGGGAATATAAATTTATCTTCTGATTTAACTTACAATAGTAGTAAATTTTTTGATGGTTTAGTAAAAATTGATATAAAAAATGCAAAATTAAATAATAAAGTTATTGAACAAGAATTCAAGCAAATAATTAAACAAGATATAAATTATAGTTTACATATGGAAAATATATTAAAAGATTCATTAATAAATAGCAAAATATCTTTCTTATCAAATTTAGCAAATATTTACACAAAAAAAATGATTTTTGATACAAAAAGTTTTTTACTGAAAAGTGATTATAAATTAAGTGTAAGCGATTTATCAAAATTAGATGATTTTACAATAATTCCTCTTAGTGGTAATATTGTATTAGATGGAAATATATTTAAAGATAATAGTAGTTTAAAAGTAGATGGTTTTTCAGATTTAATTGGTGGAAAATTTAAATTAAATTTACTAAATAATGATTTAAATATAAATATAGATGGAGCAAATAGTAGAAAACTTTTAAATATGATAAACAAAAATGAATTTTTTGATTCTAAAATAGATTTAGATTTAAAATATAATTTAATAAGTTCATATGGAAATCTTAATGCAAAAATTGAAGATGGGCATTTTGTAAAGACAAAATTAACTCAAAAAATATATGATTTATCTAAAATTGATATAACTAAAGAGATTTATAAAGAGGGAATTCTTAAAAGTGAAATTAAAGATGATAAATTATTAAGTGATTTTCATATAAAAGCTGATAAAAGTATTATTGATTCTAAAAATGGGATAATGGATTTTAGAAAAAATGAAATTGATACAAAGTTAAATGTAAATTTTAATAAGATTAATTTTGCAATTTTATTAAGTGGAAATATTGATAATCCAGATTATAAGTTTGATATTAAAGATATTTTAAAAGATACTATAAAGAAAAATATTAATAATGAAAAAATTGATAAGAAGATCAATAGAATATTAGAAAAAAATGGTGTTGATGAAAATAAGGATGTACAAAATATAATTAAGTATCTTTTTTAAGCTATCTTGATAATTATTATCAATCCTAAGTTAAAGTAAAGTAAGATTTTGTTTTAATACCTAGAATAAAATATAAAGGTAAATAAAATGAAATTTGGAAAAAAACTTTCACTTTTATTGATAATTATGTTATCAATAACTTTTAGTAGTTGTGCAAATAAATCAACTAAAAGTAAGCAAGAAAAGATTGTAGAAAACTATGCAAAGATTGCTCAAGAAAACTACAAAGATGCTTTAGAAGATGCTAAAAAACTTCAAATTGCTATAAATAATTTTGTAGAGAATCCTACACAAGAATCTTATGATAATGCTAAATTAGCTTGGCTTGAATCAAGAGAATCATATGGAACAACAGAAGCATTTAGACTTTCAAATGGACCAATTGATAGTGAAGAAGAGTGGATCGAAGAAGCTTATGGAGCTTTAGAAGGACAAATAAATGCTTGGCCTTTAGATGAAAATATGATTGATTATATAATTGATGCAGATGGTAAAAGAACATCAGGAAATATAATCGATACTGTTGGAAAATTTAATCCAGGTGGAGAGGATTCAGAAGAAGTAGATGTTACTGAAATTACTAAAGAAGCTTTAACAGCCTTAAATGAAAATGGTGGAGAAGCAAATGTAAGTACAGGTTATCATGCAATCGAGTTTTTACTTTGGGGACAAGATCAAGATTATGAAAACTTCTTAGAAGATAAAATATCAAAAGGTGCTATGAATGCTGGACAAAGACCACTAAGTGATTTTACAAGTGATAAAGATTCTAAAAGAAGATTACAATATCTAAAAGTTGTTACAGAAAAACTTGTAGAAGATTTAGAGACGGTTTATAGTGCTTGGGAAGAAAAAATAGATGGAAATAGAGGACTTTATAAAGCTGTATTATTAAATGAATCAAAAGAAACAGAAAAAAATATTGATACTCAAACTGCATTAAAACAGATAATCTCAGGTATGGGTATCTTTATAAAATCTGAACTTGCAAATGAAAGAATTGCGGTTGCTGTTTTAACTCCAAGTGAAGAGGATGAACACTCTTGTTTCTCTGATAATACTCATAGAGATTTAGTAAAAAACTATGAAGGTTTTAAAAATATATTAACTTCTACTTATAAAGGTAAAAAATATGGAGATTCTTTATTTGATACACTAGAAGAAGAAGATAAACAAAGAATTATAAAACTTATGAGTTCTATTGAAGAAAAAATTGAGCAAGTTGATAGAGTTGCTAAAACGGAAGCACATTTTGATCATCAAATTAGACCAGAACATTATATGTCAAAAGTTTTAGTAAAATTAAAAAATGAGTTAAGAAAACTTGGAAATGAAATGGTAACTGTTGCAAAAGCAAATAATATATCTTTAACAGATGAAGATGTAACAGATCCTGAAGAGACAAAACTATAATATATGATTAAAAAGATTATATTTTTTAAAGCCCTTACAATAATATTTTGTACAGGGCTTTTTTCTTTTGATAATATAGAAAATAGATATATATCTTCTTCAAAAGATTCTAAATTATTATTAAAACAAAGAGATAAATTAGAGGATGAAGAGATAGATAAATTTATATTAGGACGAAGTTTTTTTAATATTCCTTGGGTAAAAGCACCAAGTAGTACAAGAGCAAGAGATGGTTTAGGACCACTTTTTAATGCAAATTCATGTATTTCTTGTCATCCAAATAATAGTAGAGCTATGATTATTAGTGATGAAGGAAAAGCTTTAAGAGGATTATTAGCAAGACTTTCAATAAATAGTGATGAAGATAAATATAAAGAAATAATTTACAAAAAAGGTTTTATTCCAGATTTAGTTTATGGAGAACAACTTGCTATAAATGGAGTTTATGGTGTACCTTTTGAAGGAAATATAAAAATAGATTTTGAAGATATTGAAATTGTTTTTCCTGATAAAACAAAAACTGTTTTAAGAAAACCAAAGTATAGTTTAGAAAATCTAAATTATGGAAATTTATCAAAAAATACGCTTGTTTCATATAGAGTTGCTCAATCTCTAAATGGAATGGCATTAATAGATTTAATTGAAGATGAAGAGATATTAAAAAATCAAGATTTAGAAGATAAAAACAAAGATGGAATAAGAGGAAAAGCAAATTTTGTATATTCTCCTATTTCAAAAAAGTATGAATTAGGGAGATATACTCATAAAGCTAGTGTTGCAAAACTAAAAGAACAAGTTGCTTTTGCAGCTTCAAATGATATAGGACTTACATCTAGCATTGAATCTGATAAAAAGTGCACAGAGTTTCAAAAAGAGTGTTTAGAAGCTCCAAAAGGATTAGATGAAATAGATTTACCTGATTTTAGATTAGATGCTATTACTTTTTATTTAAAGAATATAAAAACATATAGTTTAAATAAAAATAGTGAGATTTATAAAAATGGCTATAAGATATTTGATATATTATCTTGTAATAAGTGTCATATAAGTAGTTTTAAAACAAAATTAGGTTTTGAAGTTAAACCATTTTCAGATTTTTTACTTCATGATATGGGGGAAGATTTAGCAGATGGAAGAGTAGAGTTTCTTGCAAATAAAAATGAGTGGAGAACAGCTCCACTTTGGGGAACAGCATTAAATATTAAAATTAATAAAAGAGCAAATTTCTTACACGATGGAAGAGCAAGAAATGTTGAAGAAGCTATTTTATGGCATGGAGGAGAGGCAAAAAATAGTAAAGAAGCTTATATGAATTTAGATAAAAAAGATAGAGAAAAATTAATTAAATTTTTAGAGGAGTTATAATGAAAAAACTAATAATAGTTGCTTTATTTGCAATAAATTTATTTGCAAATAGTAGTGTATTTCAAAGTATTTTAGGAAATGTATCTATAAATGATACAAATAATGCAATAAATAGTGCAAAAGCTTTGCAAAAAGGTATAAGTAAAGAAAACTTTAAAAAGTTTTTAAAAGATTGGAAAAGTGTTGAAACACTTTATTTAGCTGGAGAGTTGGATTATGATTATATTGATACTCCAAGATTTATTGATGTTTTTAATAACTTAAAAGAGGATCTAAATTCACAAATGCAAAGAGTTATAGATTCTTCTAAAAATGTTCAAACATCTTTATATAAAAACTCATTTAAAACGATAAATGCTTTGGAATATGTAATTAGTAAAAAAGAGTTAAATAGTAGAGATAAAGAGATAATAAAAGTTATTTTGGACTCTATAATTTCACATTTAGAAGATATAAAAGAGGTTTATGAAGCTTATTTAACAAATCCTACAAAAGATGAAAAAGAAGAGATAGCAATTTTAGTAAATAGTTTAGTTGCTTCTTCATATAGATTAAAAGAGTGGAGAATAGGAAACCCAGCTGGATTATCTACTAAGTATAAGAATGATCAAAAAAATAATAGAGCTGAATATTTTCTAAGTCAAAACTCTTTTGAGGCGATAATCTCAATTTTAGAAACTCAATTAAAAGTTGTTGATAAACAAGAATATAAAAATCTTTATAGTTTTTCATATGAAAAAAGTGCAAAAGAAGAGATTGATAAAGTATCAAATACTATAAAACAGACTTTAGAAGAGATAAATAAATTAAATAAAGATGATTTTTCGAATGCTTCAAGAATATTTGAATTAGCATCATATATTCATGATTTATACTATATAACTATTATTGAAAAACTTGCTTTAAAACCTGAAATATTAGATGCTGATGGAGATTAGGATTTGGAATATATAGCATTTGATTTTTTAATTAATCCAAATAAAAGAGTCTATTGGCTCTATTCGATTAGTTCAATATTTCTAGCAATAATTTATTTTGCTTATACAAAAAAAAGTACAAAAGTAATTTTTTCTTCAAAATTATGGCTACATCCTAGTGCAAAATTGGATTATATATACTTTTTTATTGCAAATATTGTAAATCTTCTGCTTTTAATTCCTCTTATTTTAAGTGCAAAAAGTGTTGCCCTTTTTATAAACAAGGCTCTTTATAGTTATTTTGGATATTTTGAAACTACTATTTTCACATATTTTCAAATAACTATTTTATATACAGCAAGTATATTTATTTTTAGTGATTTTACAAGATATTGGCTTCATAGATTTCTGCATACAATTCCTTTTTTGTGGGAGTTTCATAAAGTTCATCATAGTGCAAAAGTTTTAACACCAATAACTTTTTATAGAGTTCATCCTGTTGAAAATTTTCTTTTTGGGCTTAGATATGCTTTTAGTATGGGATTAGTTACAGGAATTTTTATATATTTATTTGGTGCAAAAATAAATATACAGATGATATTAGGAGTAAATATTTTTGTATTTATAACTTCAATATTTGGATCAAATTTAAGACATTCCCATGTTCCTTTTTCTTATTTTTCTTTTATAGAGAAATGGTTTTTGTCTCCAAAACAGCACCAAATACATCATGATAAAAAGCACTTTAATAAAAATTTTGGTGGATATATAGCTATTTGGGATAGAGTATTTGGAACATTAACTTTGTCAAAAGATGTAAAAGTATTAAAATTTGGACTTAGAAAAAATCAAATGAATGAGTATCTTAGTATAAAAGATTTATATTTCAGACCATTTAAAAATTTATTAAAAAAAGGAAGGTATTTTGAAAAATTTAAAACTATTTTTACTAAGTACAATAGTTCTTACAACTCTTAATGCAAATAATATTTCGCAAGAAGATATAGGAAGAGCACTTTTTTTTGATCAAAATCTATCAAAAAATAGAACTCAAAGTTGTGCAACATGTCATAATCCACAGTTTGGATTTATTGATGATAGAGATAATGGAATCTCTAAAATGGCATCTTTGGGAGATGATTTAAAATCTTTAGGAGATAGACAAGCTCCAACAGCTACTTATGCAAAATTTTCTCCAGAATTTCATTTTGACTCTAAAAAAGGATTTTATGTAGGAGGTCAATTCTGGGATGGAAGAGCATCTACTTTGGAAGAACAAGCAGGAGGACCACCACTAAATCCAGTAGAAATGGGAATGAAAGATGAAAAAAAAGTTATAGCTAGAATAAAAGAGAATAGTTTTTATGTAGATAATTTTAAAAGAATTTTTGGAGATGATATTTTTACTAATGATAAAAAAGCTTATGATGCAATGACAAAACTTATTGCTAGTTTTGAAAGGACAGATGAGTTTTCTCCTTTTGATTCAAAATATGATAGATATTTAAAAGGAGAGTATGATTTAACTCCTTTAGAAGATTTAGGAATGTCAATATTCTTTTCAAACAATAATAATTCATGTGCAACATGTCATGTTTTAAAAGGTGAAGATAGAGAAGGAGAAACTTTTTCAAATTATGAGTTTCATAATATAGGGGTTCCTATAAATCATAAATTAAGAGCAAAAAATGGTGAAAAAGAGAAAGATTTAGGTCTTTTGGCAAATCCAAATATAAATGATGAAAAACAAATTGGAAAATACAAAACACCAACTCTTAGAAATGTTGCAATTACAGGACCATATATGCATAATGGAGTATTCCAAGATTTAAGAACAGTTGTTTTGTTTTATGATAAATATAACAATAAAAATAATACTATAAATCCTGAAACAAATCTTCCTTGGGATGAAGCTGAACATAAGGATACAATAGCATTAAAAGAGTTGAAGGCAAATGCTCAAAATGATAGAAAAATTGATGCACTTGTTGCTTTTATGAAATTATTAACAGATAAAAAGTATGAACATTTGATAAAAGATTGAAATAAAAGTTTTTATTGGAGGATTTAGTTTTTAAATTTTTGGTGGAGATGTGCGGGATTGAACCGCAGTCTTAAAATAGTTCATAGTAGCGTCTACATGTTTAGCAAAGTTGAAAAATTTCGCTTCATATCAACTCAACTTCCAAAAGCAAATAAAAAGCTAAGATTTAAGAATTTCTTTTTTTGACCAAATCATCTTCAAAAAAATAAGCTATCTGTTGTGAACCTGCGTTTATCTATATAGATAGCATCTATAGTGCAAGTCTCCGAAGACTCAAGCCTTTTGGGCGAGTCAATAAGTTGTTAAAACTTACGCAGCTTTAGCGTAAGCTGGAGCGTAATTTGTATTGTTTGCGTCTAAAAAAAATGAACCGCGTAACGGCATGTTCAGGCCGACATGCAACTAAAACTCACTACTCTAATCGATACCAAGTCATCCCCATGAATTGAGATTGGAATTTTATCTAAAAAATTTAATAAAGTAAAGAAAAAGAGAATTAAATAAAAATTAAGATATAATATAGTCAATATTATATTTTTTTGGAGAATTAAAATGAGCAAAAAAGGGATTTTGATAATTGGGGCTGGTGGAGTTAGTCAAGTTGCGACTGTTAAATGTGCTATGAATATTGATACTTTTGAAAAAATAACATTGGCTTCTAGGACTATTAGCAAATGTGATGCAATAGCAGATTATATTTTAAAAAATCAAGGTGTAAAGATAGATACTGCACAAGTTGATGCAGATAGTGTTGATGAACTTGTAAAACTTATAGAAAAAGTTAATCCAAAACTAGTTTTAAATGTTGCATTACCTTATCAAGATCTTACAATAATGGATGCTTGTACAAAATGTAAAGTAGATTATGTAGATACTGCAAACTATGAGCATCCAGATGAAGCAAAATTTGAATACAAAGAGCAGTGGGCAAGAGATAAACCATTTAAAGATGCTGGGATTATGGCACTTTTAGGTTCTGGTTTTGACCCAGGAGTTACAGGAGTATTTTGCGCATATGCACAACAAAAACTTTTTGATGAGATCCATTATATAGATATTATGGATTGTAATGCTGGTGATCATGGGTATCCTTTCGCAACAAACTTTAATCCAGAGATTAACTTAAGAGAAGTTTCTGCAAATGGAAGATATTGGGAAGATGGAAAATGGATAGAGACAAAACCTTTGGAAATAAGAGTTGATCATCATTATCCAGAAATAGGAGTAAAGCCATCTTATTTGCTATATCATGAAGAACTTGAATCATTGTCAAAAAATATTAAAGGATTAAAGAGAATTAGATTTTTTATGACATTTGGTGATTCTTATATTCAACATATGAATTGCCTTCAAAATGTTGGAATGCTTGGGATTGAACCAGTAGAACACAAAGGTCAACAAATTATTCCAATTGAATTTTTGAAAACTCTACTTCCAGATCCAGCTAGTCTTGGACCAAGAACAGTTGGAAAAACAAATATTGGTTGTATTATTGAAGGTATTAAAGATGGTAAGCCAAGAAAAGTTTATATTTATAATATTTGTGATCATCAAGAGTGCTATAAAGAAACAGGTGCTCAAGCTGTAAGTTATACAACTGGAGTTCCAGCTATGATTGGTTCAAAAATGTTGTATAAAGAGATATGGAAAGATAAAGGTGTATTTAATATAGAAGAGTTTGATGCACAAGCATTTATGGATGAACTTATGACTCAAGGATTACCTTGGAAAATATTAGAATTAGATGCTAAATAATGAAAAAAAATTATAAAATAGTTAAAAGTTTTGAGGAGTTACCAAGTCCAGCTTTTGTTTGTGAAGAGGAACTTTTAGAAAGAAACTTAAAGCTTTTAAAATATGTTCAAGATGAAACGGGAGTTAATATTCTTTTAGCATTAAAAGGTTTTGCTATGCATTCAACTTTTGAACTTTGTAAGAAATATTTAAAAGGTTGTTGTGCTTCAGGACTTCATGAAGCAATATTAGCAAAAAAAGAGTTTGGGCTAGAAGTTCATACATATAGCCCAGGTTTTAAAGATGAAGAGATAGATGAAATTATCTCTTTATCAAATCATCTTGTATTTAATTCAATAAATCAGATTAATAGATTTAAAGATAAAGCTTTTGGAAAAGTATCAATGGGATTAAGAATAAATCCTGAATATTCAAGTGTGGAAGTTGATTTATATAATCCTTGTGCACCATATTCAAGAATGGGGACAACAAAAGCAAATTTTGATGAAAGTGTCCTTGAAGTTTTAGAAGGATTACATTTTCATGCTCTTTGTGAACAAAATGTAGATGCTTTAAAAGGAGCATTAGATAAATTTGAAGAGAATTTTTCACAATATCTTCCAAAATTAAAATGGGTAAACTTTGGAGGAGGACATCATATTACAAGAGCTGATTATGATGTTGAAGGATTAATTAAATTATTAAAAGAGTTTAAAAAGAGATATCCACATTTAGAAGTATATATGGAACCAGGAGAAGCTATAGGATGGCAAACAGGTTATTTAGTTGCAACTGTTTTAGATGTTTTTAAAAATGGGATGAATTTAGCAATACTTGATACAAGTGCTGAAGCACATATGCCAGATACTTTGGCTATGCCTTATCGTGCAATGATTAGAAATAGTGGTCTTGCAAATGAAAAAAAATATACTTATAGATTAGGTGGAAATACTTGTTTATCTGGAGATATAATTGGTGATTACTCTTTTGATAAACCATTAGAAGTTGGAGATAAAATTATTTTAGAAGATATGATACATTATACAATGGTTAAAACAACTACTTTTAATGGAATAAAACTGCCTTCAATAGTTTTAAAAACTAAAGAAAATTTTTATAAAATCATAAAAAACTTTGGATATAATGATTATTCGTCAAGATTATCTTAAGAAATAAAAAATATAGGGAGCAAAGATGGGGCATGATAGAAGTCTAATAAAACATACTTTTGAAGAGGATATTGTAATAGATACTGAAGAAGATATTGAACATGGTAAGAATAAAAATAGAATAAGAAAAGATCTTAAAGAAAAAGTTGAAGATGGTGAGACTAAAGTTCAAGTTTGGGTTAAAAAAGATACATTAGACTATCAAAAAAAACTTACTAAATTGCAAATTGAATTATTAAAACTTCAGAGTTTTGTAAAAGAAAAAGGACTTAAAGTACTAATTATTTTTGAAGGAAGAGATGCTGCTGGAAAAGGTGGAACTATAAAAAGAGTTACAGAACACCTAAATCCAAGGGGAGCTAGAGTTGTTGCTCTTGAAAAGCCAAATGATCAGGAGAGAACTCAATGGTATTTCCAAAGATATGCAAATCATCTTCCAAGTGCAGGAGAGATAGTTTTATTTGACAGATCTTGGTATAACAGAGCAGGTGTTGAACCAGTTATGGGGTTTTGTACAAAAGAAGAGCATTTGCAATTTTTAAAAGATGTACCACTTTTTGAAAAAATGCTTGTAGAATCTGGAATAACTTTGTTTAAATTTTATTTTTCAGTTTCAAAGAAAGAGCAAGAAAAGAGATTTAAAAAAAGAGAAAAAGATCCTTTAAAACAGTATAAGCTATCTCCAATAGATAAAGAAGCACAAAATGTTTGGGATAAATATACAGTAGCAAAATACTCTATGCTTATGGCTTCTCATTCACCAGTTTCTCCATGGACTATTGTAAAAAGTGATAATAAAAAAAGGGCTAGAATAAATTGTATAAGACATATTTTAAATACTATTAATTATGATGAAAAAACAAAAGAAGATATTTTCAAAATAGATAGAGATATTATTATAAATGGAGCAGTTGAAATTGAAAATATGGAACAAAGTCATGAAGTATCGAGGGTAGATAGATGACTTTGAGCGACTTTGATATAACAAATCATAGTGGACTATATGTTTCAAAAGAGCCACATCCAACTTTTGGAAAAAAATATATAGCAAGATTTCAATATGATAAAAAAAGATATGTCAAAGTTTTAGGATATGAAAAAAGAGATAATATTACTTTAAAAGATGCAAAAGTATTAATAGAAAGTTTTAGAGCTACTATTATGAAAAAAATTGATACTATAAACTTAAAACAAGAAGAGAAAAAACCTATAATAAAGAATATAAATAGTAGTTCTAGTGAAGAATTAAAAAAATTAAAAGAAGAAAATAGTTTTTTAAAATCTATTTTAAAAGATTATAAAAAATTAAATCATGATATTTTAGTTGATGGTATTCAAAAAATATATGATCTTCAAGATTTAAAACCTTATCAAATAGAGTTAATAAAACTTCAAGATTGGCTTGAAAAAGTAAATAAAAGAATGATTATTATATTTGAAGGAAGAGATGCTTCAGGAAAAGGTGGGGCAATAAGAAGAATTACTAGATATATGAATAATAAGCATTATAGAATAGTAGCTCTTGGAAAACCAACAGAAACACAAAAAAATCAATGGTTTATGCAAAGATATGTAGAACATTTCCCAACAGGTGGAGAGATAGTTTTATTTGATAGATCTTGGTATAACAGAGCAATGGTTGAGCCAGTTTTTGGTTTTTGTACAGCTGAAGAACATGAAATATTTATGGAAGATATTGTAAATTTTGAACAAGATTTAGTAAGACAAGGAATGATATTAATCAAATTATATTTTTCTGTTTCTAAAGAGGAACAAAAAAGAAGATTTGATAGAAGAGTAAACGATCCTTTAAGACAGTGGAAGTTTTCTGAAGTTGATATGCAAGCTCAAGATCTATGGGATGAATTTTCAGAAAAGAAATATGAGATGCTAAAAAGAACTAGCTCAAGAAGTGCTCCTTGGCATATTGTAAGAAGTGATGATAAACATCTATCAAGACTAGAAGCTTTAAAAATTATTTTAAATTCTGTTGATTATGATGGAAGAAATTTTGCTTTGAATTTCGAGGCAAATGAAAATGTAAATATCTCTGTACAAAAAGAACTACTGCAAATGAGAAAGTCAAAAGATTATTAATCTTCTTTCTCAATTACTCATAAAATAAAAACTTTTAATAAAACACTTATTGTTTTTTAGATAAACTATTCTCTAAATTTGAAATTCGGAGTAAACTTAATGGAATTTAAGACAAACAGATTAGATGAAGCAAATATCGAAATAACTGCAACATTAAAAAAAGAACAGATAGAAAAAAATCTTGATAAAGTAGCAAAAGAAGCTGCAAAAACAATGAATATTCAAGGTTTTAGAAAAGGAAAAGTTCCTGTAAATGTTGTAAAACAAAGATATGCAGATAAGTTACAAGAAGATGCACAAGGTGAAGCTATTAGAGAAGTTTTAAATGGTGGATTAAAAGAGTTAGATGTTAAAAGTAGTGATTTAGTTGGAGAGCCAAGTATTACTAAATTTGATAAAAAAGATAATGGTGATATTGAAATTGAGATTTCAGTTGCAACAACTCCAAAAATTGAGCTTGGAGATTATAAAAAACTAGTTCCTGCTGTAAAAGCTATTGAAGTTGCAGCAAAAAAGATAGATGAGAGAATTGAAGAAATTGCTAGTCAATCAGCACCTTTAACAAAAATTTCAAGAAAAAGAGCTGTAAAATCTGGAGATTATGCAGTAATTGATTTTGAAGGATTTGTTGATAATATTGCTTTTGAAGGTGGAAAAGCAGAGAAATATCCTTTACAAGTTGGTTCAAATTCATTTATTCCTGGATTTGAGGAACAAGTTATTGGAATGAAATATGATGAAGAAAAAGATGTAGTTGTATCATTTCCAGCTGAATACCAAGCTAAAGATTTAGCAGGAAAAGAAGCAGTATTTAAAGTAAAACTTCATGAAATTCAAGAAAGAGTTGCTGGAGAATTAACAGATGAATTTGCTAAACAAATGCTTCCAAATGAAAAAGATGCAACAATTGATATGTTAAGAGATAAAATTAAAGAGCAATTAAGTGCAACTGAAAAAGCTACATATTATAGAGAAGATTTAAAACCTAAGTTTATTGAGAAATTAATTAAAGAGATTAAATTTGCTTTACCAAAAACAATAGTTGAGCAAGAGATTAATTATGCACTAAATAATAAAATTAGAGCTATGAGTGAAGCTGAAATAAATGAGTTAAAAGAAGATGCAAGTAAAGTTGAAAAAATAAGAGAAGAGCTTAAAGAAGAAGCTAGTAACTCTGTAAAAGCAACATTTATTATTGATGCATTAGCAAAAGCTGAAAAAATTGAAGTAAGTGATCAAGAAGTTTCTCAGGTTTTATATTTTGAAGCACTTCAAATGGGTCAAAATCCACAAGAAGTTATTAAACAATATCAAGAAGCAGGATATTTACCAGCTATTAAAATGTCAATTATAGAAGAGAAAGTTTTATCTAAACTTTTTGATGAGAAAGCAAAATAATTTTAGGATAGATGATGAGTTATATACCATATGTAGTTGAAAAAACAGGTCGAGGAGAGAGAAGTTACGATATTTATTCAAGACTTCTTAAAGATAGAATTATCATGTTAAGTGGTGAGATAAATGATGCTGTTGCTTCAACAGTAGTAGCTCAACTTTTATTCTTAGAAGCAGAAGATCCTGAAAAAGATATATATTTATATATAAACTCTCCAGGAGGAGTTGTGACTTCAGGAATGTCGATTTTTGATACAATGAACTATATTAAACCTGATGTTTGTACAATTTGTATTGGACAAGCTGCCTCTATGGGAGCATTTTTATTAAGTAGTGGAACAAAAGGGAAAAGATACTCTTTACCAAATTCAAGAATCATGATTCACCAACCTTTAGGTGGAGCTAGAGGACAAGCTACTGATATTCAAATTCAAGCTAAAGAGATTCAAAGATTAAAAGATACATTAAATGCTATTCTTGCTTCTCAAACAGGTCAAAAGATTGAAACTATTGAAAAAGATACAGATAGAGATAATTTTATGAGTGCGGAAGAAGCTTGTTCTTATGGATTGATTGATAAGGTTATTGAAAAACATAATTAAGACTAAATATGATTAGAGAAATAATTACTTATCCAAATAAATTACTTAGAACAAAATCAGAAGATGTTATGAAGTTTGACAATGAACTTCATACTCTTTTAGATGATATGTACGATACTATGATAGCTTCATCAGGTGTTGGTTTAGCTGCTATTCAAGTTGCAGTTCCACTTAATGTTTTAATCATTAATCTTGTAAATGAAGATGATATACAAGACAAAGCAGATTTAATAGAGGTTATAAATCCAGTTATAACACATAAAGATGGTGTACAAATCAATCAAGAAGGTTGTTTAAGTATTCCAGGTTATTATGAAAATATAAAAAGAGCAAAACATATTGTTGTTGAGTTTTATAATAGATATGGTGAAAAACAGATTAAAGAGTATGAAGATTTTTTAGCTGTTGCTTGGCAACACGAAATGGAACACTTGAGTGGACATGTATTTATAGAAAACCTATCTTTTATAAAAAGACAGAAATTTGAAAAAGAGTGGAAATCAAAACAAAAAGCCAAAAGAAGTTAATCTTTTAGCTTTAAAACTTACTAATAATATTTATAATTAAAACTATCAAAAATATATTTACAAAACTCCAAAGAGATAAAAAAAAGAATTTTTCAAAGTTATTTGAAAAAACATTAGAAAATCTAAGTGGAAATGATTTATAAGAGATATAAATTGATAAAATAACTCCAATAATAAAGCTATATATTGATATTTGTGCAAAAATTATTGTAAAAATAGAGATAAATGGTGCAAAAACATTTAATGCAAATAGTTTTGCATAAGCTTTTCTTCTTTTTTCTCCATTAAAATATCCTTTGGTATATCCACATTTTGGGCAAATTGTTCCCATTCTATTTAGTATTAAGTGTTCACATTGAGGACAAGCTTCTAAGCTATTTTTCATATAAAATTCCAATCTTTATAAAATATTAATAAACAAATAAAAATTTGCTTCTCTTATAATATCTTTATTTACTTGTTACTTCTTTTAATAAAATCCAAAATGTATAAATAAAAAATAACTATTTTTTGCAAATAACTTTTAAATAGAGTAGAATAAGAAAAAGCACAAAGAACAAAAAATGAAAATTATAAAATCAGCAGCACTTGATACAATAGAAGCTACAGTTATTGATGTAGAAGCTAGTTTTACAAAAGGAATGCCTAGCTTTACGATTGTTGGTATGGTTAGTACAAGTATTAATGAATCAAAAGATAGAGTAAAATCAGCTTTATTATTGAATGATTTTAAATTTCCACCATTAAAAATAACAATAAATCTATCTCCTAGTGAATTAAATAAAAAAGGTACACATTTTGATTTATCAATTGCTTTACAGATTGTATTTTTTAATGAAAATAAAATTGATTTTGATGATATTTTCTTTTTTGGAGAATTAGCATTGGATGGAACTATAAAAGATACAAGCCATATTTTCCCAATTGTATTATCTTTGGCAAAAAAAGGATTGTTAAAAAAAGTTTTAGTTTGTAAAGAGAGTGCAGAAAAATTAGCAAATATACCAAATATAAAAATATATGTAGCAGACAATTTAAATAAAGCAATAGAGTTTATAAAAAGCAATACAAAAGAACAATTTATATTTAATACTAAAATATTTGAATATAAAGTTTTTGAACTAGAAAATAAAAAATATTTTTATGATGAAGTATATAAAGATGATTTTTCTGATGTTTTAGGACAAGATATGGCTAAATATGCAGCTTTGATATGTGCAGCAGGAAATCACAATCTTTTAATGGAAGGAAGTCCTGGTTGTGGAAAATCAATGATTGCAAAAAGATTACAATATATCTTAACGCCTATGGATCAAGAAGAGATACTTGAAAAAGCAAAGCTACAAGCACTTGATTTTAAAGAAGTTGACTTTTCTCCAATAAGAGCTTTTCGAAATCCTCATCATAGTTCAACAAAATCTTCTATCTTTGGAGGTGGAAGTTCAAATGCAAAAATGGGAGAAGTAGCTTTAGCAAACAATGGGATACTATTTTTTGATGAACTTCCACATTTCCCAAGTAGTGTTTTAGAAGCATTAAGAGAACCTTTAGAAGATAATAAAATATTAATATCAAGAGTAAATAGTAAAATAGTTTATGAAACAAAATTTACTTTTGTAGCAGCATTAAATCCTTGTCCTTGTGGAAATAAACTTTCAAGTGTAAAAGAGTGTAGATGTAATGATTTTGAGATACAAAGATATAAAAATAGATTGAGTGAACCATTTTTAGATAGGATTGATTTATATGTAACTATGAATGATAGCTTTAAAGACAACAAAAATATTGTAAGTTCTAAAGAGTTGCATCAAACTGTAATTAAAGTATTTAAAATACAAAAACAAAGAGGACAAAAAGATTTAAATGGTAAATTAAGTGATGAAGATATCAAAAAATATTGTTTGCTAGATAATGAAAGTAAAGATATTCTTGAAAAAGCAAGAATTAACTACTCTTTATCATTTAGAAGTATAAATAAAGTTTTAAAAGTAGCAAGAACAATAGCTGATATAAATGATAATGAATTAATTACAAAAAGTGATTTATTAAGGAGTTTAAATTTTAGAAGAAGATAAAAAGAAAATTTGAGTATAATTTAAGATTAATTAAAAAATAAAAGGTAAATATATGACAAAATGCGGATATGTTTCAGTAATTGGAAGACCAAATGCTGGAAAAAGTTCTCTTTTAAATTGGCTTGTAGGTGAAAAAATAGCTATGGTTTCACACAAAGCAAATGCTACAAGAAAGAGATCAAATATTATAGTTATGCATGAAGATGATCAAATAATATTTGTAGATACTCCAGGACTTCACGAAACTGAAAAACTTCTAAATCAATTTATGCTAGAAGAAGCACTAAAAGCTATGGGAGATTGTGATTTAATACTCTTTTTAGCTCCTGTAACTGATAGTTTGAAATATTATGAAAATTTCCTTGAAAAGAATAAAAAAGGTGTAAAACATATCTTACTTCTTACAAAAATAGATTTTATAAATAATAATGAATTAATTGTGAAATTAAAAGAGTATGAAAAATATAGTGATAATTATGAAGCTTTAATTCCAATTTCTATTAAAAAAGCTACAAAAAAGAGTGATATTTTAGATGTAGTTGTAAAATATCTTCCAGAACATCCTTATTTATATGATCCTGAAATAATGACAGATGAACATTTAAGAGATATATATAAAGAGTTTATAAGAGAAGCTATTTTTGAAAATATTAGTGATGAAATTCCATATGAAACAGATGTAGTTGTAAATAAAATAGAAGAAAAAGAGAATGTTGATGTTATAAATGCAAAGATTGTTGTTCAAAAAGATAGTCAAAAAGGTATGATAATTGGACAAAATGCAACAGCAATTAAAAGAATTGGAAAAGCAGCAAGATTAAAAATAGAGAAATTAAGTGGTAAAAAGTGCTTTTTAGAACTATATGTAAGTGTAAAGAAAAACTGGACTAAAAATAAAGATGCATTGAAATCTATGGGCTATGAGATAAATAGTTAAAATAATATTTAATTTCTTTAAAGGTATTTTTACTATTTAAGCTTAAAAGAGTTTTTATAAAGGGGAATAAAAATGTCTTTTTTCGCATTAATAAATGATATCCTAATCATTGAACTAGAAGTCAAAGATAAAATAAATGATAAATTCTTAAAAGAGTTTATCTCTACAAATTTAAATCTAAATAATGTTACTTTAGAAAAAAATCAAAAAATATATATAAATTATCTTGAAATTACAAAAGAGTATCAAATTTTTATACTAGATAAAAAATTTAAACATTTTGAATATGAAGCTATTCTAAAAGAGTTTAAAGAGTTTGACTTTTTAGATTACTCTTTATTTATATATGATGATTTTTTTGTGATTTTTAAGAATAAAGAGCTCTTCTATTTTAATAAATTAAATAAAAATGTAAATAAGAGTGATCTTTTATCATTTTTGAAAAAGAAATTTAATATAGAATTCTCTTCTATAAAAGAGCTAAGTAAAGATGAACTTGAGATTTTAAAAAATAGCTATGAAAGTAAATATAAAAATCATAAAAAAGATAAAAATAGTTTAAAAAATATCAATTTATCAAAAGATTATAGCTTTATTCTATATATTGTATATGTTTTTTTAGTAGTTGTTTTTATAACAATCTATTTTAAAAATGAGATAGATATGAAAAATAGTACAAAAAACTTAGATTCAAAAATTATATCAAAAGAGTTAGAGTTTAGAAGTTTTACAAATGAATTAAATAAAATAATTGAAAATATTGAGAATAATGATTTAAATATTGTTATTTTAGATTTTAAATATGATCAGATGAAGATGATTTTAGAATCAAAGAGTAAAGAAAACTTCAATAAATTTTTAAATAATTTTAATAAAATAGAACAAAGTTCTATCGATTTTATAAGCGATAGAGAAACTTTTAGGCTTACAATAGATGTTGAACTCTTTAAATAATAACTATATAAATAGTAAAAGAAAAACAAAAATAGAGTTGTTTTTACTTCCACTTTTGATAACTATTTTTCTAATAATAGCTTATGAAAATTTTATTAAAGAAGCAAAGGAAGATGAGACTATTGAACTTTATAAATTAATAAATAAAAAAAATAGTGAAGAGTTAATAAAAATATCAAAACAGTTAGAACAAATAGCTTTAAAAGATGAGGTGTTTATTCAAAAGATTGAGAATTTTAAAGATGAAATTAGAGTTATTGCAAAAAGTTCAAGCTATAAATTAATAAGTTTTTTAGAAGACATTGAACGATTTAATGATTTCTCAAAAATAAATATTTTTACTTTAAGCAATAAAGGAAATGAATACTTTATTGATTTTAATATTGATTTATCAAAATATTATATAAAAAACCATAAAGATAGGATTGTTTTAAAAGAAGAAAAAATAGAAAAAACTAATAAAAATAAAGAATCTATTGAGAAAACTCCAACGCTTTTTGCGATAGTTGGAGATTTTGTTTTTATTGATGATATGTGGATTAAAAATAGAGATAATTTTTATAATTTTAGAGTAAATATTATAGATAAAAATATTGTATGGCTTGAAGATAAAGATAATAAAATCGAACTAAAGGTACATAAAAATGAATATCTTAAAGATTAAAATAGATTACTCTTTGTTTAGTAAATATGGTTTAGAAGTCTTCTTAAAACATAAAATAGTGCCTATTATTGAAGATAGTGTTACTATAAAACTTGCAGTTTATGAAGGTTTTAATCAAGAAGAAGTAAAAGATAGTTTTATAAAACATATAAAATTTGTAGAGTTTTGTAAAAATGAGATTGAATTTATTTTGGCAAATATTGAAACAAGAGTTGAACTTTTTAATTTTGCAAGCAGTTCAAATCTTATAAATAATGATAGTAAAAGTACAGCAAGATTTTTAGATAAATTAATTGTTTTTAGTGTTTCACAAAGAACTAGTGATATTCATATTGAAAAGTTTGAGGAACTTACGTTGTTTAAATTTAGAGTTGATGGAAGATTACAAATATTTTTTAGTATTTGCAATAGTTTTTTTAAAGTTATTTCATCATATATAAAGCTTATTTGTAATCTTGATATGACACAGTCAAGAATTCCACTAGATGGTCGATTTTCAAGAGATATTGGATTGAAGAAATATGATTTTAGATTCTCTTCAATGCCAACAATAGAAGCTGAATCAATAGTTTTAAGAGTTTTAGATAATAAAAATATTGATAAATCATTAAATGATTTAGGATTTAGTTTGAGTGTTTTATCAAAATTAAGAGATATTTTAAAATTAAATTCAGGATTAATCCTAATTAGTGGACCAACTGGGAGTGGAAAAACTACAACTTTATACTCAATTTTACAAGAGTTAAAAAGTGAAAATAAAAAAATAATTACAGTTGAAGATCCTGTTGAATATAAAATATCTTCCATAAATCAAATATCTATAAACAATAAAATAGGTTTGAGTTTTGAACTTGTTTTAAAAAATATTTTAAGACAAGATCCAGATATTATATTTATTGGAGAAATTAGAGATAAATTCTCTTTAGATATTGCTTTACAGGCTTCTTTAACGGGTCATTTAGTTTTAGCAACAGTTCATAGTAATAGTGCTTTAGAAACTATTACAAGGCTTATAGATTTAAAAGCAGACTCATATTTAATCTCAACATCACTAAAAGCTTCTCTTGCACAAAGACTTGTTTTATCTTATTGCAAATATTGCCAAGGAGAAGCTTGTATAAAGTGTAATTTCACAAAATATTATGAACGAGTTTGTATATCAGAGATTTTGCTTATAGATGAAAAAATATCTTCTTTAATCTATAAAAAATCTAGCAAAAAGAAGTTTATGAATTATCTAAAAAAGATAGAATTTAAAACTATGTATGATGATGGTTTAGAAAAGGTTGATAATAGTCAAACATCATTTGAAGAGCTTGAAAGAGTGGTTAATAAGAATGAAGAGATATAAAATATTTTATCAAGAAGATAAAGAGATAAAAAACAGAATTGTAGATGAAAAAGGGATAGATTTTTATAAAGAGAGATTTGATATTTTATCAATAAATGAGATTAAATCTAATTTTATGGATAAATTTAAAATCAAACGGCAAGTATCGAAAAAAGATTTGTATCTACTTTTTTATGAATTAAATATAATGCTTGAATCAAATATAAATATAAGTGATGCAATTTTGATTATTAAAAAATCAAAAAAGAGTAGGGCTATTAGAGAGTTTTTGGATAGAATAAACTATGCTTTTTCAAATTCAAGCTCAATAAATTTAGCATTAAAAGATTATAAAATAGATAGTTATATAAAAGATTTCTTAGAAAATTCACAAATAAATTCAAATCTAAGTAGTAATATAAAAGCTATATATCTTCTTTTAAAAGAGCAAGAAGAGATAAGAAAATCTTTTAAGAAAGTTTTATACTATCCTTTTTTCCTATTTTTTACATTTATAACATCGCTTTTTATAATCTTTTATTTTGTTATTCCAAGTTTTAAGTCAATTTTTCATAATCAGATGGAAACTTTACCTACAAGTACAAAAATATTACTAAACTTTGAGAACTTTTTCTTAGATTATTTTTTCATAATTTCACTTTTAATTTTTTTAGTTTTATTCTTATTTATATCTATTTATAAAATTAATAGTAGATTTCAATTATTTATAGATTTTATAAGTTTTAAATATCTATTTGTATTTAGTAAAATATTAAAAAATTTAGAATTTTATAAACTTTTTTTGCTTATAGATATTATGCAAAAATCAAAATATGAGTTTCACAAATCATTTCTTGATAGTAAGCTTTTATTAAAAAATAAATATTTATTAGATAGAATTGAATTAATTGATAAGTTACTTACAAATGGAAAAAGTATTAGTTTTGCTTTTGATAAGTCAGAGGTTTTTGATGATATTATCTTAAATCTTTTAAATACTGGTGAAGTTTCAAATAATTTAGAAGTTATTGTTTCTGAAATAAAAGAGATATATAAAAGTAGATTTGATAATAGTATAAAATTTATGATCTCTTTTATATCACCATTTTTTTTGATAATAATATCAAGTATGATTCTATTTTTAGTACTTGCTATTTTTACACCTATTTGGCAGATGGGAAGCTTGATTAAATAGAAAGGGATTTAATGATTAGTTGTTATGTTAGAAAAGAGAATAGATTAACTGTTGTTGAAGGGATAGATTTTTTAGAAAATCCTGAAAATAGAAAAAATGTAATCTGGATAGATATGTTTTTACCCACAATTGAAGAAGTAAAAAGTATAGAAAAATATTTTAATATAGAGTTTCCAACAAAACAAGAGAGTGAAGAGATAGAGTTAAGTTCAAGATATTGGGAAGAGAAAGATAGAATAGAGATAAATAGTTATTTTTTAATTAATGATCATAAAGAACCAGTAAATGAAACTGTTTCATTTATTTTGCAAGATAACTTACTAATCAGTGTAAGATACAAGAAACTTGCAAGTTTTAATGCATCTATTAAAAAGCTTTTAGCAAGTCCTAGAGAGTATAGAAATGGATACTCTATTTTTTCTCAAATTATAGATATAAGAATTGATGCAGATGCTGATATTGTTGAAGAGATTAGTAAAGATATAGGAAATGTAAGAAAAAAAGCTTTTGCTGAGGAAGTTGATAATGAAGATATCTTAGAACAAATGTCAGCATTTGAAAACTTAAATATGAAAATAAGAGAGAATTTAACAGATAAGCAAAGAATCTTAAACTCTTTATTAAAATCTCAACTTTTTCATGAAGACAAAGAAGACTTAAGAATTATGTTAAAAGATATTAGATCTTTAATTGAACATACAAATTTTAATTTTGAAAGATTAGATTATCTACAAAATATATTTGTTGGACTTTTGAATGCAGAACAAAATAAGGTTATTAAAATTTTTACAATTGTAAACGTGATTTTTCTACCACCAACACTTGTTGCAAGTATTTATGGAATGAACTTTGAAATAATGCCTGAACTATCTTGGGAATATGGATATGTGTTCTCATTTGCTGTTATGATTTTGGCATCAATAGCACCAATTATTGTATTTAAGAAAAAAGGCTGGATATAGTTTTTACAAAAATTCAAAAGGATATTATGATTATGAAAAATGAAAAAGAATTTGAAGACTCTATAAAAAATATTTTAAATTATATAGATGAAGATATTAATAGAGAGGGCTTAATTGATACTCCAAAAAGAGTAAGAAAAGCATATGAGTTTATGTTTGGGGGATATAAAGAGTGCCCTAAAGAGATTATACAAAAAGCACTTTTTACTTCATCAAATGATGAGATGGTTGTTGTAAAAGATATTGAATTTTATTCATTTTGTGAGCATCATATGTTGCCAATTATTGGAAAAGTACATGTTGCTTATATTCCAAATGGAAAAGTTGTAGGACTTTCTAAAATTCCTAGAGTTGTTGATGTTTTTGCAAGAAGATTACAAATACAAGAACAAATGACAGAGCAGATTTGTGATGCTTTAAATGAATATCTTAAGCCAAAAGGTGTTGCAGTTATTATTGATGCAAGACATATGTGTATGGAGATGAGAGGTGTTCAAAAAATATGTTCTACCACTGTTACTTCATCTTTAAGAGGGCTTTTTAAAAGTGATAAAAAAACAAAAGATGAGTTTCTATCAATAGTTTCTTCTTCTTTTAATAAGTAAGTACCTAAAAATAGGCTTTATTGAGCATTTAGCCATAAAACAATATCCACACTTTTTGAATTTTTTTGATAAAAAGTGTGGATATTTATCTGTAAATATAATTTAGGAATGTCTTGCTTTTAAATTATATTAATATACAATCTAATACAAAAAATAAAAGAGTAAATATTGCAAAAAGAAGATTTCAGAAAATTAGATGAATTAAAGTCAAAATTAGATTCCTTTAGACCACTAAGCTCATCTATTGTAAAAAATCTACATGAAGATTTGCTTATTAGATGGACTTATCATTCAAATGCTATTGAAGGAAATACATTAACTCTAAAAGAGACGAAAGTGGCTCTTGAAGGTATTACTATTGGTGGTAAAACTTTAAGAGAACATTTCGAAGCAATAAATCATAAAGATGCAATACTTTTTATAGAAGAGTTGGCACAAAAAGAAAATATACTATCTGAGTATTCTATTAAGCAAATTCATTCTTTAATTCTAAAAAATATTGATGATGAAAATAAAGGTAAGTATCGAACAACTAATGTCATCATAAGTGGAGCAGAACATAAGCCACCTCGTAATTTTGAAGTACAAAGTCAAATGCAAGAGTTTATAAAAGAGTATGAAGAAAAAAGAAGTAAATTACATCCTATAGAACTTGCTAGTTTTGTACATATTGAATTTGTAAAGATTCATCCATTTATAGATGGAAATGGAAGAGCTTCAAGACTATTGATGAATTTAGAACTTATTAAAGCTGGTTTTCCACCTGTTGTTATTGAACTTGAAGATAGACTAGACTATTATAAAGCTTTAGATATTGCACACACTACAAAAAATTATAAACCTTTTTTAGAACTTATGAAAAAAGTTGTTGAAAAAAGTTTTGAACCTTATTTTTATGTTTTGGATTTTTAATAAATCTTATTTTCATATATAATAATAAATTATATAAACTACATATATATTTTTAATTAATTAAATCTTGATGTCATAGGATGCCTTTCTATAGTTTCTTTTTTAACTCTTTTTATATATTGACTAAGTGCTTGTGGAGTAAGATTGTTTAATGTAGGATTTTTTATTTTTATTGATTTTAAAATAGATACTTGAGTCTCATTATTATTTAGTTTTAGAAAAATTAATTTTTTATATTTATCAAAAACTGATTTATTACTTCTTCCTATTCTTGTAGGAGTCTTTTTTTTGCTTTGAATAAATAAAGTTTTTTTCGTTTTAGATAGTCTTTTTTTTATATTGTCTTTTTCGAAATTAATTATGAATTCAATGTCTTCAAAATCTAATGAAATAATTTGTTTATCATTTACAAATATAGTTATGTTTTTATTATATAGCCTCAGTAATGTATTTAGTATTTGATATATACTATCTCCAAGTAAACTTAAATTATTAACTTAACTTTCGCACGTTAAATTGATTAAAATTGTAGCTAAATATCCCTAAATAATTACTTCTATATGTAATAATCTCATTCTTGTTGACATCAACTTGATTTGCTTGGTTTTTCTGTTTTAAATTCTTTACAAATCCCTTAAATAGGAACTTTTAGATATAATATCTATTATATTAAAGGGTAAGAATGCAGATAGAATCTAAGATAATCGGTATCATAAACGACAAACTAAAGAATCCAATTTATGAAACATTGCGACTATTAAATATGAAAACGATTTTAACAAAGAGCAATTTTTCTAAAAAAGAGGGAGTTGCTGTTCATATGGTTGTATTACACTTTGTATATATGCTAGTTATGAATAAAAAAATATCAACTTTTATGGATCAGAGTAATGATAGCTTTAAAAAAGATGTCTATTACAGACTACTTGCTAATGCTCACTACAACTGGAGAAAACTATTATCACTTAGTTCTTTAAAGATTTTATCACTGCTTCATAAAGTACAAGATGCAAAGCTAGTAAGAGTTCTTATACTTTATGATACTGTTGAAGATAAAGTTGGTAAAAATATAGAGGGAAGTTGTGACAACCTTTGGAGCAATAAAGCAAAGAGAAAAATCAGAGGTGTAAATGTTGTATCACTAAACTATAGTGATGGTTATTCAAATTTTATGTTGGACTTTGCAATTGCTATGAATAATTATGCAAGGGTAAAGATAGAAGAGTTTACAAATATTATTGATCATCGAACCAATGCACATAAGCGAAGATTGGAAAGCTTAAAAGGGAAATCACAAATTGCTATAGAGATGATTAAAAGAGCAGTAGCTAGTGGTATATATGCAGATTATCTGCTTGTGGATAGTTGGTATTCTAAACCTGTGTTTATAGAAACAATGAATGAGCTAGGATTGCAAGTTATTTCAAGAATGGTAAACAATGATAGAATCTGGAACTTCACAGGGGAGAAAAAAACTCTTGATGGTATCTATAACAAGTTTAAAAAGCTTAAAACTATTAAGATGGGTCAATATGGCAAAAAGATAAAGTTTGAATACTTCGGGGTCATAGTTGAACATAAAAAAGCAGGAAAATTAAAAATTGTTTTTATAAAAACCAAAGAGAATCTCATCCCTATTGTATCTACAAACTTAGACTTGAGTGATGAAGAAATTATCGATATTTACAAACGACGATGGGATATAGAACAAGGGTATAAAGAACTTCGTGAACACTTTGGGTTTGGTAAAGAAGAAAATCGAATTTATGAAGCACTTATTGCTCGCATAACACTCTCATTTTTTACATACAATGTTGTTAGCTATATAAATCGTATCAGTAATGAACCAAAAACTATTGGTGGATTGTTTAAAGATCTAGAATGTGAACTTCACACCTTGGCAATTGCTATGCAAGCATTTTTAGCTATTTTAGATGAGATTGCAAAAATTGAAGAAGTTGTCAATAGAAATGAGGATTTTACAGCAATAATCGATCTATTAAGAGATGTGACTGGAAAACTACTTGGTTTTAGGTGCGAAAGTTAAGAAGGTAATTTTATAATATGTTTGCTAATAAGATATTAATGATGAATATTTTTTAATAAGTAGATAATGATTTGTTAATACTTAATAACTATTAAATATCCTCTTGGCTAATTTAACAAATTCTTCAACTTCTGCAAGTTTATTTGACCAGTCAACAATTTCTAAGCCAAGATATTCATTATGTGCTAATTGTAAGATTTCTGCATTCGTGCCTGATAATTGGGGCAATAACCATTGTGCAGCTTGGCTTTTACCAATAATTTGACCACTTTCTCGGCTGAATAATATACGTGCTAATGTCAAAATGATATTTCGTTCATCGCCAATTAAATCTTTTGGTTCTTGCCATATCTGTAAGGTTTCTTCAAATGTTCTGAATAAATCTTCTATCGGAATAATTGGCAATAGGTTTTGTGCTGATTCTCCTATTAAGGCAACGCCTTTATTTCTAACTTTTGATAATAAAATCACAAGATCAATATCATATTCACTCTTCCCATATTGCCCTGCGATCATTTCATCACGTAACCATTCTCCAAATTGTAATTCACGTTTAGGAGGAAAATTCCATGGAATTATTTCTGAATAAATAACTATCGTTACCTCAAGTGCCCTATATATTTTAGAACTCAAGGGATAAGCAGATATTTCTAATAATCCTTTCATTAGAAATGCACGATCATTAAACGACAAGGGTTGTTTAATTACTACCAAAAAGTCTATATCACTGTAAGGTTGTAATCCATCTTCTACTGCTGAACCATATAAATATACAGCTAATAAATTATCTAACAAACATTGAGAAATAAATGTCTGCACTTTTTGTACTTGTTGCTGCTCAATTTCATTTAAATTAAGTATTGAATACATAAATGATCAACTCTTAATATTACAAAAATATTTTGATAAACTTGTAAGTTGTAATTTTGAATTAGATTTTTTAATATATAGTATTAAAGCATTATATAATATAACATTAGAACGAATGTCTGAATATCCTATATTAATAGTTGCTAAATGATCAATAATTTCTTTATCCTTTATAATAAATCAGTAACGATATTATTTTTATTCTTAGTCTTGACTTATTTTACTTAACTTTCGCACGTTAAGTTGATTAAAATTGTAGCTAAATCTCCCTAAAATATTACTGCTATAGGTAATAATATTATCCTTGTTGACATAAAAATAATTTAGTTGTTTTTCTATGATATTTTTCTATTTTGAACTCTCAATAAATCCCTTAAATAGGTATTTTAGCTATAATATCTATTATATTAAAGGGTAAGAATGCAGATAGAATCTAAGATAATCGGTATCATAAACGACAAACTAAAGAATCCAATTTATGAAACATTGCGACTATTAAATATGAAAACGATTTTAACAAAGAGCAATTTTTCTAAAAAAGAGGGAGTTGCTGTTCATATGGTTGTATTACACTTTGTATATATGCTAGTTATGAATAAAAAAATATCAACTTTTATGGATCAGAGTAATGATAGCTTTAAAAAAGATGTCTATTACAGACTACTTGCTAATGCTCACTACAACTGGAGAAAACTATTATCACTTAGTTCTTTAAAGATTTTATCACTGCTTCATAAAGTACAAGATGCAAAGCTAGTAAGAGTTCTTATACTTGATGATACTGTTGAAGATAAAGTTGGTAAAAATATAGAGGGAAGTTGTGATAACCTTTGGAGCAATAAAGCAAAGAGGAAAATCAGAGGTGTAAATGTTGTATCACTAAACTATAGTGATGGTTATTCAAATTTTATGTTGGACTTTGCAATTGCTATGAATAATTATGCAAGGGTAAAGATAGAAGAGTTTACAAATATTATTGATCATCGAACCAATGCACATAAGCGAAGATTGGAAAGCTTAAAAGGGAAATCACAAATTGCTATAGAGATGATTAAAAGAGCAGTAGCTAGTGGTATATATGCAGATTATCTGCTTGTGGATAGTTGGTATTCTAAACCTGTGTTTATAGAAACAATGAATGAGCTAGGATTGCAAGTTATTTCAAGAATGGTAAACAATGATAGAATCTGGAACTTCACAGGGGAGAAAAAAACTCTTGATGGTATCTATAACAAGTTTAAAAAGCTTAAAACTATTAAGATGGGTCAATATGGCAAAAAGATAAAGTTTGAATACTTCGGGGTCATAGTTGAACATAAAAAAGCAGGAAAATTAAAAATTGTTTTTATAAAAACCAAAGAGAATCTCATCCCTATTGTATCTACAAACTTAGACTTGAGTGATGAAGAAATTATCGATATTTACAAACGACGATGGGATATAGAACAAGGGTATAAAGAACTTCGTGAACACTTTGGGTTTGGTAAAGAAGAAAATCGAATTTATGAAGCACTTATTGCTCGCATAACACTCTCATTTTTTACATACAATGTTGTTAGCTATATAAATCGTATCAGTAATGAACCAAAAACTATTGGTGGATTGTTTAAAGATCTAGAATGTGAACTTCACACCTTGGCAATTGCTATGCAAGCATTTTTAGCTATTTTAGATGAGATTGCAAAAATTGAAGAAGTTGTCAATAGAAATGAGGATTTTACAGCAATAATCGATCTATTAAGAGATGTGACTGGAAAACTACTTGGTTTTAGGTGCGAAAGTTAAGTTATTAATATGAATAGTTGAAACATTTTCTAAATTATTTGACCATATCTTTTTATTTAATTTAGTAGTTAAATAAAACTCCATAATATTCCTTACTTTTTTAATCTAAAATAAAATTATATACTAAATTAAATTAAATTAGTTTATTTGATATTAAAATATTTTACTAGGCAATAAAACTAGTTTAAACTGGTTTTTAAAAAAATATTATATTATTTGATGTTTTATTAAAGGAAAGCTATGGAAGAAAATGGGCTAATAAGATGGTTTGATAATTTAAAACAAGGTGTAGGAAATAAAGTAATTGTTTTTTTATATTCTAACCAAATATTGAAGATTTATAAAGATAAAATTAAATTACAAGTATTTAATTGTAATCATGAATTACAAATATGTGATAATTTAATTTTGAATCATGAGAGGGATACTTTCAATACAGTTAATCATATAAATATAACATTTTATAGAGAAATATTTAAAAGAGGTATTATAATAATAAAAAATAAAAATTCTATAGATGAATTTATAAAACAACTAGAATCTTCTAATAATGAAATCCATAATAAAAATATAGATTCGTATTTATTAAAAAGAGAAGATTTTTATGAATTATTGAAACTAAACAAGAGTGATTTAAAAAACTTTTTAGATAAAAGA
Organism: Aliarcobacter thereius LMG 24486; assembly: GCF_004214815.1. Lineage (NCBI taxonomy): Bacteria > Pseudomonadati > Campylobacterota > Epsilonproteobacteria > Campylobacterales > Arcobacteraceae > Aliarcobacter > Aliarcobacter thereius. The sequence continues at coordinate 1,317,794 of NZ_CP035926.1, read as the reverse complement.
CATGAATATTTGAAATGTTTTTATCAAAATATACCTATGTGGGATGAGAATTATATAGATCAAAGTGGAAAGCTTTTAGAAAAAAATAAAATCTTAACGGCAAACTTTGCTGCTTATTTATATAAATTTTCTTTTCTTGAATTTAATCTAAGCGATACAAGAATAGGCATAAATGTTAGAAAATTATTAGGAATTAAAAGTAAAACCATTAATAATCTAATAGATAATATACATTATCCTGATATTAAAAAAACTTTTAAAGGATATGATATGAGATATGGAATTGGATTTGATATTAAAAAAGAAATAGCAGATAAATTATTATCACTTGATATTGAAGGATTAGAACTCGATAAAGTTTGTGACATTACTGGTTTACCTAAAACTATTTTTAAAAACAATATTAAAAATAAAAATTTGAAACTATTATCACAAATGCAAAAAAATATTAGTAACTAAAGGAGAACTAGATTACTCTAGTTCTCCTTTAGTCTCATCAGCCATAATGGTATTTTCTATTAAAAATCTAATAAGCTCAGTTCTACTTATATGGATTTTCTTACCAATCTTTACAACTTCTATTTCATTATTATAAATCAATTTCTTAGCCATATCAACTTTTAATATTTTCATCTCCTCTATCTCTTTTAAATTAAAGATAACTCCTTGAGGTATTAAAGCATCGTATTTCTCAAACATTTTAAACTCCTATGAATATTTTTTCATATAAGGAGTTCTCAAATATTTTTTTTCTTTTTTTGTAATTCCAGTTTTTTTCAATCACATATCATAAAAGTAGACAAGGCAATAGCTTTGTAAAATAAACATTTAGGAGATTAAATGGGAAGATTAAAAATTAAGAGTAATAGGGCTTTGGTTTCTACATTAGAGATTGGTTTAAATAAAAAACTAATTGATACATATAGAATAAAACTATTTTCAAAAATAAAAGCTTCTTTCGAAACAGAAAAAGAGTTTTTATTAAAAGAAGATATTGAGATAAAAGAGTGGCTAAAAAATATCTTTCAACCAATTAACAATATCTACTTTGAAAATAATATAAGAGCTTAATATGTTATCACCAACTGCCATATTAAGTATTGTAATTGCTGTTGCTACAGCAGTTAAAGAGGTCTTGGATGATAATACTCAAGAATAGTTGCTACTAAAATATGTAGCTAAGAAATAAAATAAAAATTCGGAGAATAAAATGACAACACAAATAGTAAAAATAGATCAAGTTAAACCATTAAGTAATGATGAGCTTTTTAATGTAGCTCCATCAATCTTTAGTGAAAGTCCAATAGAAGGTGTTAGCGATAAATATGCCTTTGTTCCAACATACAAGGTATTAGATACTTTTAGAGAAGCAGGATACTATCCAATAATGGCAAGTGAGAGTAAAGTAAGAGATGAAGAGAATCAAGGTTATCAAAAACATATTATTCAGTTTAGAAGCTTGGAAAACTTACTTAGACCAAATGCAAAAGATGAATATGAAGATATTGTTTTAACAAACTCTCATAATAGAACTTCTAGCTTTATTGTTGATTTAGCAATCTTTAGAATTGTTTGTTCAAATATGCTTGTAGTTCCATCTAAAAGCTTTGTTCATCACTCAATAGTTCATGTAGGCTTTAATAAAAATAAAGTAAAAAATGCAATAAATGAAGTAACTTCTTATATGCCAAAGATAAAAGAGTTAGTTGCTACTTTTAAATCTATTCATCTAACAAAAGCAGAAGAACAGATGTTGGCAAATGCAGCAATAGATATAAGATTTGATACAAATACACACTATATCAAAGCTGATGAGCTTTTAAAAGTAAATTATGAAGAAGATTATGTACCAACACTTTGGAGTGCATATAATCGTATTCAAGAAGCAATGATTAGAGGTGGGGTTAAGATGAAGAATTTGCTTACAAATAAAACATTTACCTCAAAAGCCATAAATGGTATTGATGCAACTATTAAGTTTAATAAAGAGCTATTTGAAGCTGTTGAACAAGTTGCACTTTTAAAAACAGATTATAAAGCTGTAGCTTAAGAGGTATGATATGAAATTTGTAAACTATAAACTTCAAACTCAAATGGAAAATCTAAACGAAGATTCTACAAACCAATATTTCAAAGAGTATTTAAAATCTATCTTAGAAGATTCAAATACTCCATACTTCCAAAAAGCTGATTATATAGGATTATCTTTGCAAGATATAGCTTCAAAGATTGAACATATTGGAACAAATGTAAGAGAATTACAAAACTATAAAAAGAAACTACAAACTGCACTAACTCTAGCTAAAGAGTTAGTTGCAGATGTTTTAATCCAAAATGGTGTTGATAGAGTTGATGGAAACTATATATCTTCACTAACACTTCAAGCTGAATCAATATCTACAAAATCAGATGTAGTAATACTAGATGAGAATAAAGTAATGGGATTAGGGTATGTAAAATTCACTCCTGATATTGAAGCAATTAAAATTGCAATAAATACAGCAAAAGGTAAAAAAGAGCTTGAAGGTCTTGTATCAGTTATTACTGAAACTACAACTATAAAACCAAAAGTAAAGGTAAATAGTAAAAAGCAAAAAGATGCAACTAATAAACCTGTAACTTTAGAAATAGTTGTTAATGAGAGTAACAATGAAGAGTACAGCGAAGATTACAACGATAATTTAGAAAATGTTGCTTAATAAAGCCAATAGTAAAAATCTTTATAAAAAGGAGATAAAACAATGTTTGATAAAAAACAGTTAGATATTTTAAATCAAGAACTTGATAGCAGTAGAATTAAAACAAGAGATAAGGGAAATATATCCCTATCTTATATCGAAGGTCATGATGTAATTGAAACAGCAAATAAAGTATTTGGATTTGGTAACTGGTCTTATTCTATCTCAAAACTAGAACATGTTAGTCAAGAGCAAAATCAAAACCAAAATCATGTTATTTGCTATAAAGCAATAGTTCAAGTATTAGTTCATAGTGAAAATCACACTCTTGATGTAAGTAGAGAAGATGTAGGCTTTGGAACAGGAGTTGCAAAAACTCTTGCTGATGCACATGAAGGAGCTGCAAAAGAAGCAGTAACAGATGCACTTAAAAGGGCTATGAGAAGCTTTGGTAATCAGTTTGGAAACTCTCTTTATGATAAAACAAAAAATCATCAAGCTAATAATGAATCAATACCATCATCTTCATCAAGACCACAACAAACAAACCATAGACAACAATCTTCACCAACACCAACAGTTACAACAAATCACAATAGAAACATTAAACAAAGCTTTGATCCATACGAGTATGAATCACTATTTAGAATAGGGCTTGATGTAATTTCTCAAAACGGCCTTTTAATTGTAACAGGTAATGATATATTTGCTAAGAAAGATAGCATAAAAGCATGTGGCTTTAGATGGGACGGTAAAACAAAAAGCTGGTACAAACAAATTGAACAAGGAGCTGCATAATGAGTAGCTTACTTACAAATGAGCAATTACAATCAATTCCAGAGCTATATGCTTCTACAATACTAAAAGACCCAATATGTAGATTTAAAATATTTCTACCAAATTCAAACTGGACTTGGTACATAATAGAGATTGATAAATCAGACTATAACACTTGTTATGGTTTAGTAGATGGCTTTGAGCAAGAGCTAGGATATTTTAGTCTAAGTGAACTTGAAAGCATAAGTGATAGTTATGGATTAAAAGCTGAACTTGATAGCAGTTTTAAAGCTACAAAATTGTCTAAAATAAAGGCTTCAACATGAAAGAATTTACATTTATCACAACTGTAAAAATTGCTAAAAATGTAGCAGAACTATATCCGAACTATAAAATAAATTGTTTCACTCCAAAATCACTAGCAAAAAGATTTGCTAGTGGCAATAGCGAATTTATTATGATTGCAAAAATTGGAATAATTACAACAAGTGATAGAGCTAGTGCTGGAATTTATGAGGATTTATCAGGAAAGGCTATTATTGATACTTTAAATAGTTATTTAAAATCTCCTTGGCAAGAGGTTTATAGATGTATCAGTGATGATAGAATGACTATTGAAGAGACTTTAATAGATTTAATAGATAATCAAAAGTGCTGTTTAGTTGTAACAACAGGAGGAACAGGACCAGCCTTAAGAGATGTAACTCCAGAAGCAACTGAAGCTGTGTGTGATAGAATGATGCCAGGATTTGGAGAGCTTATGAAAAGTGTAAGTTTACAATATGTTCCAACGGCAATTTTATCAAGACAAACAGCAGGTCTTAGAGGAAGCTCTTTAATAGTAAACCTTCCAGGAAAACCAAAATCAATAAAAGAGTGTTTAGATGCAGTTTTTCCAGCAATTCCATACTGTATTGATTTGATGGAAGGTCCATATTTAGAGACAAATGAAGAGATTATAAAAGCTTTTAGACCCAAAAAATAACTAATATAGAAAGATAGGAATATAATCTATTTTCATAAAAAAATTAAGAGCTTTAAGATATAATCAACCTCATGTAAAATTTATAATTCTTTCAGTAAAATAATTTTCAACAAACACAAAAGGGTTTTTTATGAAAAATTTATCAATACGAGTCAAGTTGCTAAGCATTGTAATAATTACTATTATATTAGTCTCTACTATAATAGCTACAAAGTCTATTTATGAGGTTAATAACCTTACAAATCAAACTATTGAAGAGTATAGGCAAAATGCTTTTAATACAAGTATAGAGGAACTCAAAAACTATACAGCATTTGCACAAAATATAGCAAAGAGTGCTTATGAAGAAGCAAAAATTGAAAATATCAAAGCAAGAAAAGGTGCGTACTTAAAGTCACAAACTGATTTTTTATTTGCAATGATATCTAAAATTTATGATGAACAAAAAAATAAAATACCAGAAGCAGAACTAAAAAAGATTCTTTTAGAAGCTATTGGTTCTGTTAGATATGGAGAGGAAAATGACTATTTCTTTGTCTATGATAAAAATTCTACAATACTAAAATTACCTTTAACACCAGAGAGAGAAGGGACTAAAAACAATGGAAAACATATTTTAGAATTTATAAAAACTGCTTTTGAAAAAGGTGAAGGTTTCGTTCCTTACGAACAGGTAATTCCAGGAAAAGAACCTAGATCAAAATTATCTAATATAAGATTATTTGAGCCTTATGGTTGGGTTGTTGGAACAGGAGTTTATATTGATAATGAAGAAAAAGAGTTAAAAGCAAAAGCTTTAAATGAAATTTCAAAAATTAGATTTGGACAAGATGGATATTTCTTTGTGTATGATTATGATGGTACAAACATAATGCATCCAATAAATCCATCATTAGTTGGAAAAAATTTGATTGAAAATAAAAGCCAAAAAGGTATTTATTATATAAAAGATTTGATAGAAGCTGCAAAAAAAGGTGGAGGAACAGTAATTTTTGATTTCCCAAAAAGTAAAGATGATCCAACGTTATATGACAAAATAGGGTATGCTGATGGTCTTCAAGAGTGGAAATGGATGATTGGAACTGGAGTTTACGTTGATAATATTGAAAAAAACATTGAAATTATGCATCAAAACTCAAAAGAGAAAATTGCTTCAATTATTTTAGGAATAGTTATTATTGCTATAGTTGTTTCAGTTATTTTAATTTTCCTTATCTCATTTTTTATCACAAAAGAGATAATCTCTCCTTTAGAAAGATTTGAAAATGGACTTTTATCATTTTTTAAATATCTAAATAAAGAGAGTTCAGATGTTTCTAAAATAGAGATAAAATCTGAAGATGAAATAGGAATAATGACAAAAGTAGTAAATGAAAATATTGAAAGAACGAACAATCTATTAAAACAAGATGAAGCATTAATTAAAAATGTAAAAGAGGTTGTTTCACAAATAAATAAAGGAAATCTAAAAGAGAGAATTATTGCAAAGACAGATAATGATAGCCTAGAAGAGTTAAAAAATCTTTTAAATGATATGCTAGAAATAATATCTAAAAAAGTAAATAATGATTTAGTTTCAATTGATGAAGTTTTATCTAAATATAAAGATATGAATTTTACAGCAAGAATAGAGAATTTAACAGGTGATGTAGCAAAAGAGATAAATATTTTAGCAGATACTATAAATCATCTTTTATTAGAAAATAAAATAAATGGGCTTACTTTGGAAGATAGTTCAAAAATTTTATTAGAAAATGTAAATAAATTAAATATTAGCTCTAATGAGGCAGCTGCTTCATTAGAAGAGACTGCAGCTGCTTTAGAGCAAATTACTTCAAATATTAGAAACAATACTGAAAGTATTGCTAAAATGGCAAAATTATCAGATGGTGTTATTCGTTCTTCAAAAGATGGAGAAAATTTAGCAAATCAGACAACAAATGCTATGGATGAGATAAACAATAAAGTAAATATGGTAAATGAAGCTATAGCAGTAATTGATCAAATTGCATTTCAAACAAATATTCTAAGTCTAAATGCTGCTGTTGAAGCTGCAACTGCAGGAGAAGCAGGAAAAGGATTTGCTGTTGTTGCTCAAGAAGTGCGAAACCTTGCAAGTAGAAGTGCAGAAGCTGCAAAAGATATAAAACATATTGTTGAAGAAGCTACAATAAAAGCAAATGAAGGAAAACAAATAGCTTCAAGTATGATATATGGGTATAAAGATTTAAGTGAAAATATTACACAAACTATGAATTTGATATCTGATATTGAAAATGCTTCTAAAGAACAATTAATGGGAATAGAGCAGATAAATGATGCAGTAAGTGAACTTGATCGTCAAACTCAACAAAATGCAATGGTATCATCTCAAACTCACGATATAGCATTAGTTACAGATGAAATAGCAAAAGAGATTGTAAAAGAGGCAAACTCAAAAGAGTTTATAGGTAAAGATAGTGCAAAAGCTAGAGATTTTCATAAATCTAATACAACTGTAGATACAACTTCAAATAAAAAACCAACTATAAAAAATATTGAGAAAAAAGAGTCAATAAAAGATAGTGAAGAGTGGGAAAATTTTTAAACTCTTAAAAAATAAAAGTTGAGATTAATTCTCAACTTTTAAAGATTATATACTATTTGCGATTTTTTTAACTACTTCAAAAACGTTTTCAATAGATTTTTTATATACAAACTCTTTTTTTGAGTGAGGAAAAGAACAGTTTAAAAGAGTTTGGATTCGAATATAAAACAAAGGAGATTAAAAATGTTGGCATGGGATTACTACATAATCAAAGAGAGTAAAAACAAATTCAAAGACTGGACACAAGCTGGGCTTGAGCATTTAAGAAAACATTATAAAAATCTACAAGATGAAAAAGAGAGGAAAAGAGTTAAAAAAATTTTAGATGATTTAAATAAAAAGTAAGGAGATAAAATGAGTTCAGATTATAATTTATCACTTCCTAATAAAATACTTTTTAATTTAAAAGAGATTGAAGATTTAGGAGTTATAAAAGTAGATATGGCAAAGAAGCTAGTTTATAATGGATATTTAGAAGTAGTTAAAATTGGTAAAAAGATTCATATATCAAGAGAGGAGTTAATTAGATATTTAGAAGAAAATACCTATTCAAAAGATATAGCCTAGACCTTTTGGTCTAGGCTACATATCAGATATTTTTTTTATTAAGATTCCTAACTCTGTATATTTACAAATAAATTAAAACTATTGTAATAGCTAAAATCTTTATTTATGTATACAAAGATAGACGATACTTTACCTTACAAATAATATAGGATATTAATATTATAAATAAATATATTATTATATAACTAGTAATTAGTTATATATGCTATGAGTAGTATGTAGTATAGACTATATGTTCTAAAGTGTTATAGATAGAAATAGAGTAATAGAGTAATTAAATAGCTTAGAGAAAGAATAGTTTTATATATACAAACCTTTATATGAGAAATAAATATAAAGGATATAAGATGAAAGAAGTAAACTATAATAAAAGACAAGATAGTGCAAAGAAGTATCTTGATTCATTATTTGATAATTATTCTAAGTTGAGTGTTGTTAGAGTTGATTTAGCATATAAGAAACCATATAGTAATAGTCTTGAACTTGATGATGCAATAAAAGATATAAATAGACTTAAAAATAATAGAAGAGGTAAACCAAGTGTATTTGAAAACAATGTTGGATATATAATAAAAAGTGAACATACAGAAGATAAAGGTATGCATACTCATGCAATTTTCTTTTATGATGGTAATAAGGTAAGTAAAGATACTTTTAAATCAAAACAAATAGGGGAGTATTGGAATAGTACAATTACAAATGGTAAAGGAACTTATCATAACTGCAATATGAATAACTATGAGAAAAATGGGATAGGTATGATAGATTATAAAGATAAGGAGAAAATAGGTGTTTTAAAGGATGAAGTAATATCTTACTTGTGTAAAGATGAACAAGATATATCATCTCTTAAAGGTAGTAAAAATTATAAATCATTTATAAGAGGTATAATCCCAAAGAAAAAAAGTAGTGCAGGAAGACCAAGAAGTTTTTAATCTAAAATATAATAATCTAATTTATTTTAGGACATATTTATATTAATTTAGTAAAATATATAAAAATATATCTATAGGGGAGATATACACTTAAATATGTCAACAGAATCAAGTATAAAATGTCCAAATTGTGGTGAGATAATAGATGTTAATGAGATACTTTATCATCAATTAGAAAATGAGTTTAAACAAAGAAATCTAAATGAAATAAAATCGATACTAACAGAGCAAGAGTATAAAGAGATCATAGAACAAAATACGATTTTGACTCTTACTGATGAAGATGATAGTGAAAAACTTTTGGGTGTGAAGGTGGATGTTGGGTATGAATGAACAAGAGCAAAATAAAATGAATTTTATAGTAGATGAAGAAATAGGTTTAACAGAAGAAAATGATATTCTCGAAACAAAACGGTATGCTGAATCTTTAAAAGACACACTATTAAATGCACCAACACCATTCAATATTGGATTATATGGAGAATGGGGAAGTGGTAAGTCGTCAATTATTAAAACTGCTCAAACTCAATTAGAAGTAAACAAAGATCAAAAAGTTAAGTTTGTCATTTATGATGCTTGGAAATATGCAAACGATTCTTTTAGAAGAATGTTTTTAAAAACTTTGCATGAACAATTGAAATTTGATGGTACAAACTTTTTTGATTCTTTTTACCAAAATACTACACAAGATAAAACTATAGAACAAAAATTCAACTGGGAATATCTTGTTCTGATTTTAGTTTTTGGTTTACTTTTAGTTGGTTTATCTTATGCATTTCTTGATAATGATACAAAAAGTACAACAATTACAATTCAAGCTATTTTTACAATTGTGGTTGCATTAGTTGCTTTTTTCAAAAATGCTTTTACTGATTATAAAATTACTTTATCCAAACCTGCGATGTTTGCTCCAGAACAATTTGAAGAAGCATTTGATGAGATAACTCAATGGCTGTTTGATAAAAAACAACTAGCACATCCAAGAAAATGGATTTCAGAAAAAAGTATTAAAGAAAATGTTTGTGATAAACTAGTCATAGTAGTTGACAATATCGATAGATGTGATAAAAAAACAGCTTATGAACTCTTAACAAATATAAAAAATTTTATTGGCACAGAAAAAGGAATAATATTTTTAGTTCCCGTAGATGATGAAGCTTTAAAAAGACATATGCAAGAGTATAATAAAGAAAATAGCAAAGAAGCAGATGAATTTTTAAGAAAATTTTTTAATACAACAATCAAAATAAAGCATTTTCAACCTAGAGATTTATTTGAATTTGCAAATAAATTAAATTCAAACAATACATTGGGGTTCACTCCTGATACTATCAATATTGTGGCAAAAGAGTATGCCTCTAATCCAAGAAGAATTATTCAGTTATTTAATAACTTGACATCTGAATTAAAAACAATTGAAGCTAAATATGGAAAAGAATTTATAGAAGAACATCAAAGTTTGATAGCGAAATTATTAATAGTTCGGGAAGAATGGGCAGATGTATTTAAAGAAATTACTAAATACCCTCATTTGTTTTATCAATTTAAAGAAATAAAAATTTATCAAGATGAGAAAGAAGTGAATCTTGATAATTTTAAAATATTTATGGAAAGAACAAAAGCAGTTACTTCAGGTTTAAAAACTATTGAAAACATTATCTTAAATATAACTAATGAAAGTACACTAGCAAGTGAAATTGTAAATTTGATTGAGTCTAATAAATTTGATGATTTAAAACTTGAATTTGAAGGGAACTCAATATTATTTGACAAAGTTGTAGCTTATGCTATTGAAGAGATAAGAAAAGGACTAGATAGAAAAACATATTCAACTGATGCGATCAATGGTATTAAATTACTATCAAAATTAAATGAATATAAAGCTTTACAGAAAGCTCCATTGCGTGAATTGTTTGGAATTTTTGAGAAAAATGCAAAAAATGGCGATGAAACTTTAAAAGTAATTGAGCATCTTCAAAAAGATGATTTAGATTATTTTTTCAAATTTGTAGAACAAAATAGAGCATGTGGATTAAAATATTTACAAGAAAAACTAGTAAATAAATTTAAAACGATATGGAAAGAACATCCGAAAGATAGCATTGTAAGTTTATATGAAGATGGTGTTGACAAGTTTATTAACAATAGTAAAGATGAAAGAACAATACAAGATTTACAAAGTATATTTGTTACTTATTATGATTATTTTTTAGATTCTCCATTATATAAAACTAAATGGATAAATGAAGATAAATTATCTCTGATCGCTTCACATGAATTAGTGAAACATATAATTAATAAAATTACAACACCAAATATTGATATAAAAAGTGATGCTTATTTAGAGATAGAATATTTAACGCAGCATAAAATTATTGATATTAAAAAAATAGAATTTCTTCTTGAAAAAATAAAACCCAATTTTTCACAACAAATTACAGTTCAAGCTGATATGAATGGCGAAAAGCAACGACAACTAGATGATTTAATGATTAATATACAAATAATGACTAATTTATTAAGAAATATGGAAAAAGTAAAATACAAAAGTGAAGTTTTCACTAGCTATATTCAAGAATTTTTAAAACCTGTTCAAATAATGCAATCTAACAACCGACAACAAGTAAATTTAAATGTATTAAATGATATTTCTACAAATACAGAGTATCAAGAGAAATTATTGAACTTCTATCTTGAGATATACAAAATAACTTACAATAATACAAATGTTACTAGTAACATTCAATCATTACTAAATCAATATTCTCAATTAAAAGATATTTTTTATCATAAATTAGTTGAGTTCAGAGATGCAGAAGGGTTATCTCTAATGTCTTTGCTTGATTATTTACTTTCTCTAAAAGATGAAAATGAAATTTTGTTCAATTTATATGAAAAGCTTTTTAACAGAAGTGATATAAGTCCCGAAAATATTGAAAAAATTAACACCAAATTGGATGGATATATTGTTCAGCTTATTTCAAGTCAAAATGAAGAGATAAAAGATTTTCTTGATAAGCTTATGATACAAAATACAACTAAAGAGATATTAACCGATATTATTATCTCTAAAAATGCTGATGACATCATTAAGCTACCACAAAATATTAAAAGAGTAGCATATACTGACCTTTGTAGTACAGATAAAATTTTTGAACTTGAAAATAACATTGAAGCTATTCAAGATATAGTGCAAACAAGCCATGAATATAATAGCTGTATTATCAATATTATTACAAGAAAACTTGCGAAAACCTCAGAAGTCAGTGATGCTTTGTCAATCATTGAAAAAATGCAAAATATGAGTGATGAAATTAAAAAAGAAATTTTGAGTGGATTAAGAAAAAATAAAAAACATGAAACTTTATCTAGTGAAATTGAAGAGATGATTAAAAAGCTTTCGCCTAAAAAAGTTTCTTTAAAAACAAAACAATAAAAGTTAGTAACAATACATAGGATAAATAGAAATGAAAAAAAACGTGATAGAAGAACAAAGTATAAATGATGTTAATTATGAATTATTAAAAAAGCAGTTTCCACATGCTGTAAGCATAGATGAGAATGGTAAGTATGTAATAGACCCTCAAAAACTACAGATGAGTTTAGATCCTTCAAAAGCTGAGATAAAAGAAGATGGTTATGGGCTTAATTGGGTTGGGAAAAAAGAGGCTTATCATAATGCATTTACAAAAAACTACAAAGTATTGAAGCCTTTGAAAAATGAAAGTAAGAATTGGGATAAGACAGAAAATATTCTTATAAAAGGTGATAATCTTGATGCTCTAAAAATACTTCGACAAAACTACTTTGAATCTATAAAGATGATATATATCGACCCACCTTATAACACTAAAAATGATGGTTTTGTTTATAATGACAATTTCACAACTTCAACTGAACAAACACTTGAAGAGCTTGGGTATGATAAAGAGTACATAGACTATATAGAAAATATTCAAGGTGCTAAAACACATAGTGGTTGGCTTAGTTTTATGTACCCTAGACTCCTTTTAGCAAAAGATTTGCTCAAAGATGATGGAGTGATATTTATCTCTATTGATGATAATGAAGCGGCACAGTTAAAACTTTTATGTGATGAAATTTTTTGCGAAGAGAACTTTTTATCTCAATTTTTATGGAAGAAGAAAGGAACAACTTCTAATGTAGAAGGTGCAGAAGTTAGTTCACAAGTTGATTATCAATTATGTTATAAAAAAAGTCAAAATGCTAAAATAAAACAACGAAAGACAGAAAAAGAAACTCGTCAATATCCATATAGTGATGAAATTGGAAGTTATCGTACAACCGTGATTGAAAAAAAAGATTCTGGTGGATATAAAAGAGACACTATGAAGTTTGAAATTTTAGGACATAAACCTAGAAATGGTAAAAGATGGCAAATTGGTATAGAGACTGCAAAAGAGTTAGAAGCAAAAAATAGATTTATTTATGATGGTGAAAAAATTATTTTAAAGATATACGATTTTGAAGATAAGGATACTTATTCAGCACAACCAAATTTACTTGATTTTTGTGGTTCTTCTGATTCTGCTTCAAAATTAGTAAATCAAGAAATTTTTGGGAATACAGAATTATTTGATACGCCAAAACCTCTTGAATTATTAAATTATTTTATAAATATAACGACTGATGAAAACGATATAATCCTAGACTTCTTCTCAGGTAGCGGAACAACTGCACACGCAATTATGGATTTAAATGCACAAGACAATTGTAATCGTAAGTTTATTTGTATTCAGTGGGCTGAAAAAACACCTGAAAAAAGTGAAGCAAAAAAAGCTGGGTATGAAACAATATTTGATATTACAAAAGCAAGAATAGATAAAGCAGGAGAGCAGTTAGTAAAAGGTGATATAGGTTTTAGAACTTTTGAAATAGTGGAAGACCAAAAACAGAAAATTTACCAAAAATCACTGGAAGATGTTAGTCAAGATGATTTATTAGCTATGATGGAGAAACCTGATATTTCATCAAATGAAGAGATACTTTATAATCTATTTGTAGCAGAAGCTTTACCTCTTAGTACAAAACATCAAGAGCTTATAAAAGATAAACTTTATTTAGCGTCAAATGTAGCTTTTATTCTTGGTGATATAACTTCTGATGAATTGGTTGAAGCTTTAAAAGATAAAAAAGAGTGTGAATATATCACTGTATATTCTCCAAATATTAGTAATGATAAGTTTACCTTAGAGATTGAAAGTAATATATCAAAACTTGATATCAAGAGTGATAAGCTAAGATTTAGAGGATAGATATGGAAGAAAATCTAAATATTATTATCTATTCAAGTGAAGATGGAAAAACAAAACTTGATGTAAAACTTGAAAATGAGACTTTGTGGTTAAACCAAAAGCAACTCTGCTTACTTTTTGGAAAATCTAAATCAACTATAAGTAAACATATTAAAACTATTTTTGAAGATGAAGAACTAGATGAAAAAGTGGTTGTTCGGAATTACCGAACAACCACTCAGCATGGTGCGATAGAGGGAAAAACTCAATCAACTGATGTGAAATACTATAATCTGGATATGATAATTGCTCTTGGATTTAAAGTACGAAGTAGAACAGGTGTACAATTTAGAAAATGGGCAAATAATATACTAAAAGAGTATGTTATAAAAGGTTTTGTAATGGATGATGAAAGGCTTAAAAATCCTCCTGTAGCAAACTCTTTGGTTCCTGATTATTTTGAAGAGATGATAGAGCGAATTAGAGATATAAGGGCTAGTGAGAGAAGAGTATACTTGCGAGTGAAAGAGATATTTGCACTTGCTAGTGATTATGATCCTTCATGGAGTGAAACAACACGATTTTTTCAGCATATTCAAAATAAACTTCATTTTGCTATAACGAAATTAACAGCAGCAGAAATTATCTCTCAAAGAGCAAATGCTAGTTTACCAAATATGGGTATTACAACTCTTTCTACAGATAGTATAAAAAGCACAGATGTAACAGTGGCTAAAAATTATCTAAGCGAAAAAGAGATTGAAGAACTTAATCGTATAGTTGTAATGTGGTTGGATTATGCAGAAGATCAAGCTAAAAGAAAACAACAAGTGTTTTTAAATGATTGGGAAAATAAATTAGATGCATTTTTAAAGTTTAATGAAAGAGATGTTTTACAAAATTTTGGACAAGTTTCAAAAAAAGAAGCAGATAAAAAAGCTAAAGATGAATATAAAATATTTTCTGCACAAAGAAGAGCTCAAAAAGAAGAACAAGGATTTATAGAAAATATAAAAGCCTTAGAGAATATTGCAAAAATGGTAAAAGAGAAAAAATAATGCTAAAAATAAAATTTGACAGACTTGATTATCAAGAACTTGCAGTAAATAGTATCAGTGATGTATTCAAAAATATAGCATTTAAACCAAATGATAATAAGAAAAGTAATCCATCCTTTGATTTACAAGCTTCAAAAAGTACATTAGTAAATAATATTACAAAGGTTAGAGAATTAAATAAAGTAAATATTGGTGATACTTCTATTAAAGATGAGCTTGTTATAGATACTTTAATGGAAACAGGTACTGGAAAAACTTTTACATTTTTAGAATCAATATATAGGCTGAATAGAGATTATGGACTTTGTAAGTTCATAATCTTAGTGCCTTCAAATCCAATTCGACAAGGTACTATTAAAAATATAAATATTACAAAAGAGTTTTTTACAAAAGAGTACGGTAAACAAATATCAGTTTATAACTATAGTGAAAAAACTGTTTTAAATTATATAAATGCAAGTAGTCAAAATATCTCTGTTTTGGTATCGACTTATCAATCATTTAACAAAGCAACAAATAGTATTAATAAAAACAAAATAGAACAAACTCTTATTGGTCGTTCTCGAAGTTATATGCAAGCAATAGGACATTTAAGACCTGTAATAATTATAGATGAACCACATAGATTTGAGGGAAAACAAACAGCAAAATATCTAAAAGAGTTTAATGCTCTTTTTACATTAAGATTTGGTGCTACTTTTAAAGGTGATGAATATAAAAATCTTATATATACTCTTGATAGTGTAGATGCATTTAGTCGTGGACTTGTAAAGGCTATAACAGTTGATACTGTTGGAAATGAAAATGTAGATAATCATACTATAGGTCTTAAAGAAGTAAAAGGGACTAATCAAAAAGATTATGTAGCGAAAATAGAATATAAAGATATTAATTTTAAACCAAAACCTACTGAATTAAAGCATGGTGAGAACTTAGGAGAAAAAGTAGGGATAGAGTATTTAAATAGTTATATAGTTGAGAAAATTACTAAAAATGAAGTGATATTTACAAATGGTATTTCAATACTTTTGGGAGAGAGTGAGAGCTATGGTGTGCTTCTTGATGAAATGCAAAAAGTTATTGTTGATACTGCTATAAAAAATCATTTTGAAAGAGAAGAAGAATTATTTAAACTGAATATAAAATCACTTTGTCTGTTTTTTATAGATAGAGTTGATAAGTATTTGACAGATGAAGGAATTAATGGAAAGTTAGCACTGCTTTTTGAAACTTTATATTTAAAAAATTTAGAACAAATTTTAAAAAAAGATAATTTAGATGAAGATTATAAAAAATATCTTTTGAAAACAAAAGATTCTGTAAAAGAAGTACACAGTGGATATTTTGCAAAGTCTAAAAAAGAGGGAGATGAAGCAGAAGCCATTGAGCTAATTTTAAATAAAAAAGAAGAATTATTAAGTTTTGATAGTGATCTTAGATTTATATTTTCTCAATGGGCTTTACAAGAAGGATGGGATAATCCAAATGTAATGACACTTTGTAAATTAGCTCCTAGTAATTCTGAAATATCTAAATTGCAACAAATAGGTCGTGGATTGAGATTAGCAGTCAATCAAGAAGGAAAAAGAATAACTAGAGATGATAGCCATTTTGAGTTTGTCAATGAGCTTTTTGTAGTTGTTCCATCAACGGAAAGTGATTTTGTAAGCTCAATACAAAAAGAGATAAGCCAAAATAGTGTAAGACAAGTTTCAAAACTTTTTAACGAAGATGTCATGACACAAAATCATATCGCTTCCACTCCTAGGGCTGCTGTGAAACTACTTGATGAACTTGAAGAGAAGGGGTTTATCACTATTGATGAAGATGATATGAGCGAAATTTCTATTTCAAAAGAGGAGTATAGCTTAAGATCAAAAGAGCTAGAGTTATTAGAGGTAAAGGGATGTGATAGTAAAAAGTTAAAAGAGTATTTTGACAGTTTCTTTAAAACATCCAATAGAATCAAAGCCAAAGATAGAAGTGGTAAAAAAGATAAAGGTAAAATTAAAATTCATCAAGAAAACTTTAAAAAGTTTAAAGCTCTTTGGGATAATCTCAACTATGATGCCGTTGTAAAATATGATATTGATAGTGATACTTTAATCAAATCAGCGATAGTGAAAATAGATGCAAACTTTGAGATAAACGGACAAGATATTATTATAAAAAGAGATAAAAATGTTGAAGATAAAGCAAAGCACGATAACCAAAACGATACCGTAACGGTTGAAACTCACTCTATTTTTACACTCTATGAGTTTATTAAAGCATTGGCAAACAATACCAAACTTAGTATGCAAACTATTGCTAAAGTGCTAGGTGGGATACAAAAAGAGAAGTTTGAGTTAATCCCTCAAAATGAGAATGTAGCACTTAAAAAAATAGAAGAACAACTAATAAGTGCCATATACGAAACCATCATCAATAAAATATCGTATGATTTAAAAGAGATAAGAGCAAATAATTTAGGAGAGTTTATACTAGAAGGAAGTCTAGGTGGTGAAACTTACAAAATAAAATCAAAAAATGTAAGAGAAAGGTCAATCTATGATGAAGATTTTATGGAAGTAGATAGTAAAATTGAAAAGACTACTATAGATGAATCTACCCATAAGCAAATCATTGTATTTGGGAAACTTCCTAAAGTGAATATTCCTACGGCTCATGGAAGACATTATAACCCAGATTTTGGGTATGTGATAGAAACAGATGATAAAAAAGAGTTGTATTTTGTAGTCGAAACCAAAGGGTATGATACCTTTAGTGAGATAAGCGACAAAGAAAAGCTACAGATAAAAAGTGCCGAAGCATTTTTCAAAAAATTGCGTGAAATGGGTGTAAATGTAGAGTATCAAACTAAGTTAAATAGTCCTGGTTTGTCTCAAATTATAAGTGATATATTAAAGAATAATGATTTATAACAAAAACACTAAGGATATATTTTATGCCAATACCTACACATGATGAACTAAGATTACCAGCTCTTAAACTTTTGAAAGAAAAAGGTTTATTGAAATTAAAAGAGTTTGAAATTCCACTTTCAAAAAATTTTAATCTTACAGAAGAAGAATTAAATCAAATGTATGAATCTGGAAATGCTAAGATGTTCTATGACCGAATATCTTGGGCATTAAGCTATTTAAATATGAGTGGTTTAGTTAGTAAACCTAAAAGGGCATATTATGAGATTACAGAAGATGGTAATAAAATTTTGAATAATCCTGATAAAATAAATGAATATATAGCTGAACAAATTAGAATAAGGAATCAAGACAAAAATAATTTACCAAATCAAAATTTACAAACTGAAAATTTAAATATTTCTATTAGTGATATGACACCCTCAGAAACTATAGAATTATCTTTTGAAAAGATAAAAAATAAAATTTATAATGACATATTAGATACTATAATTAGTAAAACACCTAGAGAATTTGAAAAACTTGTAGTAACACTTTTACAAAAGATGGGTTATGGTGGTGAGATACAAAATTCTGGTGAAGTTACACAATATACAAACGATAATGGAATAGATGGAATTATAAAAGAAGATGTTTTAGGCTTTGGAAGAATATATATTCAAGCAAAAAGATATCAAAGAGATAATAAAATTGGAAGAGAAGATTTAAACAAATTTGTAGGAGCGTTAGCTGTTGCACAATCGAATAAAGGTGTATTTATTACTACGTCAAGTTTCAATAAAAATGCTATTGAATATGTAAATAAATTAAATAATAGTACAACATTAGTTCTTATTGATGGAGAACAGTTAGCAAAATATATTTATGATTATTCTTTAGGTATGCAAACAGAACAAATAATAGAGATTAAAAAATTAGATAGTGATTTTTGGGATGTTATGGAAGATGATAATTCTATATAATAATATAAGATGATTATTTTAAATAATTCTTTTAGAGTTTTAATATTAAATATAGCAAAACTAAAAGAACAAAATAGATTAATAAGAGTTGGAAGTCTTAAATCTGGTCGTTGGGAAATAAATCATCTGTAAATTTAAATTTATTTTTAAAGTTACTTGAAAATTAATATACAATATCCAATTTTAGTAAGAATATTCAATAATTAATTATATAGAAGATTTTAATAATTTCATTTTCTAAAAAACTCACAAACATCAACTTCTAATACATAAGCTATTTTTAGCAAGTGTTCTATATTAAATCTATTATTTTTATGGTTTATCTCTGCACAAGATATTATACTTACAGATTTATGACCAATTCTATGGGATAAATCAAGTTGGCTTAATCCTTTTTCCTTTCTTATTCTTTTTACATTTTCTCCAATAATCTTATGATAGTTGTTTATATAAGTATCATCTATTTCATCAATATGTTTCAATTTTAATCTCCTAAGACTTGTAGTAGCAAGTTTTAAGTTTATTAAGATAGAATTTTTCTTACAACTTGTCATAACAAGAGAAAATAAAAATAGAGAGGATTAACATGAAAAAATTACTTTTAGTATTAGTTTTTATAGCATTTTCAAGTGCAAATGAATTACCAATGCCAAAATTTGAGAGTCTTGCAGAAGAAGCTGCATATGTAAAAAAACAAAAAGAAGAACAAGAAAGGAAAAAACAATTAAATATGTTAACAGAAGAGCAATATTACTTGGCAATTGATGAATACTTCTCATTGGTAATAAGATTTTTTGATAAATATGCATTAAAAAAATCTGATTCATTAAAGACAATAGATGAAAAATATAAAAATAGAGAGAAACTATATGAAGAATTACAAGAAGATGGTAAAATAATTAAAGATATGCGAGAAAAACTTATTCTTGATTCAAAATATTATTCTTATACAACAACTAGTATATATAAGAAAAAAGAAAAAGAATTTAGTTCAAAATATATTAGTAAAGAATATATTGATTATTTGTCAGAATTTGGTTCTTTTTCATTTGAAAATAATATAATATATTCTTTACCAAGATATGAACTATATATTAAAGCTTGTTATTCTAGTTATGAATCTAGACAATCAGAATTAATCAAACAAAAAGAAAAAATTGAAAAGCAAAAGAGAGAAGAAGAAAAAGAAAAAAAAGATAGAGCAAAAGTTAAAAAGTCTTGTGATAAATGGTTAGCAAATGCTAAAAAAGAAGTAAATAAATTAGGAATAGGGGATAATGTTGTAAAAATGAAAGATGGAAAGGCTACAGTTGTTTTTACAATTAAATCTGTAGAAAAAAATAAGTTTTTACTGTATAATTCGTTTTATGGACAATTTTATGATGATAAATCAAATTATATTCCAAGATATGCAATAGATTCAGCTCCAAGTGCATATTGTTATAACTAGGATTAGATATGATTAATAGATTAATAACATCATTGATTCTTACATCAATTATTATTTCTATACCAATATATATGATATTGTCTGTACCAAAATATCCTATTATTAATAGCTCTATATCGAAAGAACAAATATCAAATAATATAAATAAAATTATAAAAGAGAATTCTAAAAAATTCTCTTTTGAAAATATGGATAATAAAAAGCAATTAATTAAATATGAAGAAAGTCTTTATTTATTAGCTAAAAATTTAGATAATTGTAAAACAAAAGAATGTTTAATAGAAGAGTATAATAACTTCATGGATGATTGGGTAGCAGATAGCTTAAAAGTAGAAATAAGATATTATGCTATGTCAATTGAATATGGGGTTGTAGGAAACTTATTGAGTCAAAGTTTTCCTTGGCTATACCAATATTTATAATAAAGGATTAATATGAAGAAAGTTATTGTAATTATTATAGTTATTATTGTTATTTTATTTTCTATTCGAAGTGTATATAAAAAAATGACAGTTTTTGATGGGACTGAAGAGTCATTTAATTTCATAATATTAATGTTACCAATAGATAAGCAGATAGAATTTATAAATGATTTTGAGTTACTTGCTAATTTTGTAGATGGAGAACACAAATTAATTGGATTAAAAAGAGAAGATATTTCAAAAGAAGCTTTTAGGGTAAAAGTATGGGTAGTAGAGCAGAACATTATATTTCTTAAAAGTTATATAGAAGAATTAAAAGAATCTAATATAAAAAGTACATATCTTAATATTAATAATATAGGAAGAATAAATAGACCAATAAAAGGTTTTGTATATCAAAAGAGATACACTATAGAAGATTTACAGCAAATATTAAATGAACAAGTAAAGACATTAGATACATATAAATAAGCTTAATGTTTAGAAGTATTCAGGAGTATTGGGAGTGTTCAAAAACTTGAACACTCCCCATCCCTATAAATTAATCTCATACCTAACATTTCTACCAGCAGTACCAAATATTTGTTTTATACATCCAAATTCTACAAGAGCAGTTATGTCCCTAACAGCAGTAGCTTTACTGATTTTTGTTAAAGATATATATTTTTTTGTATTTAATCCACCTTCAAAATTATCATTTCCAACATCTAGTATTTTATTTAAAACTTTTATTTGTCTTTCATTTAGAGCTTTATTTCTATGTTTATCCCAAAATTTTGTTTTTTGTATAAGATATTCAATGTCTTTTAGGGCTTCTTTCATAGCATTGTTTAATATGTTTAAATGCCAAATAAGCCAAGGAGTAAGATCAAACTCTTTATTTAGAAATAAGTTAGTAGTTTTATCTAAAATATTATAATAAGCTTTTCTATCTTTATTAATTGCAGTTGAAATAGAGTATAACTTAAATTGTGTATTTGAACTATTTTTAGATAAAACATAATCCGTAATAGCTCTAGCAATTCTTCCATTTCCATCATCATAAGGATGTATAATTACAAACCAAATATGAACTATCGCTGCTTTTATATAGATATTTTCAGAACTTTCATTACAATATTTTAAAAAGTTTTTAATATCTTCTTTAATATTTTCTACAGGAATTGCTTTATAATGAACTTTCTCATGTCCAATTGCTCCTGAGATTACTTCCATATCACTATGACTTCTAAATTTTGCAATATCAATTTTATTTAGTTTGCTATATTGTGTATGTTCAAAAAGACAGTTATGCCAACCATGTAGCCTATCTATAATTAAATCACTTTTATTTAAATTTGAATCTATTAAGATTTCAACTAAATTATCAGTTGCAACTGTTGAATACTTATCATTTCTTGCATCAAAATCTTTATCTAGTTTTTTTCTAAAAGAAGAATGAACACTTTCTCTTTTTAGAATCTCACCCTCTATTAAAGAAGTATTAATAGCTTCGTTAGTTAATGTTTCAATTTCCATTTTAACGATATCATCACTACTAAATAGTTTTGAAATACCATCAAGTATTCCTCTATTGTATTCAATTTTAGTAAGTAAATCAGTTAATTGTGATTTGTTATATTTAAAATTTGGATAATCTTTATGTTGCCATATCCATTTTATAATGTTCTCTTTCATATTTTACCTTTGAGCCTAATAATTATTATAATAGTATCATAAAATGAGCCGATTATAAAAATTAATCGTATCATATTAATAGATTATTGAATTTTGATAGGTTCTAATATATTCATAGCTTTTTTAATCTGTTCATCTGTTGCATTTGGATAAAGTTTTTTTATAGTTAAATAATGGTCATCTTCGACTTCTACATCAATTATTTCTTCATTTAGCAAAAGATTTGTTGCACTAGTAAACTTATCAAGTGCTTTTTGAGCATGGTCTTTATTTTTATCTACATATCTTTTCTCAGTAGTTGCGATATTTGAGTGTGCAAGTAGGGCAGATACATCATATATATTTGCTCCATTGTCAAGTGCTGTTTGTGCTACTAAACTTCTTAAATCATGTAAGTTTAAATCAAATATATTAAGTTCAGCCATACATCTTTTGAAATTTACCCAAACCCATTCTCTTTTTATAGAAAACACATACCCAGATTTTTTTACTTCACCTCTTGATTTGATTGCTTCTACTAAAGAAGGAATTAATTTAAATTCTATATCTTTTCTTGTTTTTACACTCTCTTTAGGTATTAAATATGTATTGTTCTCCCAATTTATATTCTCATATTTTAAAGCCAAAATTTCTGATATTCTTCTTCCTGTTAATGAAAAATGAAAAATTGCTCTAATTTCTGGATGCTCATAAGTTAATAGTTTATTTATTATAGCTTTTGTCTCTTCTGCTGATTTCTTATATTTTCTTTCATTATCAACTTTTGGTTCGATTAGTTTTTTCCAATTTAAAATTACATCGTAATATTCTAATAAAGGTTTTATAGTAGGCTTTATCCTAGAAATAGTTGCAGGGGATTTATTTTTACTTAAAGCATGATTTATAATATTTTGTATATCTTTAATTGTAATATCTTTAATTTGCATTTTATGCAAAGGCTTTAAATATGTATCAAAAGTATTTTTATATGTTTCGTAAGTAGAAGTTTTTATTTTATCTGTAGCTAATTGTGTATCATAGTAAGATAACCAACAATCAAAGAAATTACCTTGAGTTTGTTTTATATCTGAAATGATTATTTTTTCAACTCTTAAAGTACCTTTTTCTTTAAGAGTATTTATCATTTCATTTTTCTTACCTTGAAGAGATTGGACAGCTTTAACAATTGAAGTACCTGCTGGAATAGAGAATGTCTTTTTACCTCTTTTTCTTCTATTCTTATAAACAGCTTCAACTTCAATTTGTATTTTATAAGCTCTTCCAGATGGAGATCTGCTATTTCCATCTTTATCAAATTTAATTTCATCTTCATTTGCTAATAGATACATTCCAGAAGCTGTACCATTTGATAGTTTTATTTTAAAAGCTTTATAAACACCCATTTTTAGACCTTTAGAGTACAATCCACACTTTTTGTACTTTTTTATAAAAAAAGTGTGGATTTATATCGTTAATTAAAATTAATTATATCTATTTATGAAAATAAAGTAAATAGTAATGCCGTATAATAGGGCTTTTAAAGTAGTTATAGTTAATTGTAGTTTTATTGATAACAAAAGATGAGTTTTTATCAATAGTTTCTTCTTCTTTTAATAAATAAGTATAAATTAGAGGAGTTCAAACTTCGCTAATTAATATATAAAGTTATTTAATAAGATTTAAAAAATTGGATGGGGTAGAAGGATTCGAACCTTCGAGTGACGGTACCAAAAACCGTTGCCTTACCGCTTGGCGATACCCCAAAAGGTTATAAATAAGTGGAGCTGGTGAAGGGAGTTGAACCCCCGACCTGCTGATTACAAATCAGCTGCTCTAGCCAACTGAGCTACACCAGCACCTAAAAAAAGTGGTGTCAAGAGAGGGACTCGAACCCTCGACCTCCGGCTTATGAGACCAGCGCTCTAACCAGCTGAGCTACCTTGACATAAAATTGGTTGCGGAAATAGGATTTGAACCTATGACCTTCGGGTTATGAGCCCGACGAGCTACCTAGCTGCTCTATTCCGCGATAATAAAGAACTTCACTTGAAAAAGTGGAGCGGGAGACGAGACTCGAACTCGCGACAGTCTGCTTGGAAGGCAGAAGCTCTAGCCAACTGAGCTACTCCCGCATTTTTGATAAATACTTATCAAAAAGGAGTGGAATTATAAGCAATTGAAGGTTAAATGTAGCTTAAGTAGGTTTTTATTATTGTTCAATCCATAAAATATTAATATTTGTATTAAAAATATCAGATCTTTTTGGTTTTATAATATATTCTTCAATTGGGAATTTATCTAAATTATTATTTTCATTTATCAATTCTATTTTCTCTTTCAATATGTTCTGTAAATATATTTGTTGATCTTTTAAAATATTAATCTCATTTTGTACATTATTTAAATCATTTTTATCTTTTAAAATTTTTGTTGAGTTTCTTGATCCACTATTTATTTTACTTGAACTGAGTTTTTTATTTCCAAAAAAAGCTCCTAAAACTGAACTTGCAATAGAAATAATAGTATTTGTAGAACTTGAAATAAGTTCTTGTTTCTCTTTTTGTAGTTTTAAATCAAGTTTTGATAGATTTTTTTCTAATAATGAGTTCTCTTTTTCAAATTTTATTTTTAAATCTTCTATTTTAGAATCAATATTTTCATTTAATCTGTCTTGAACTCTTAATTTGAAATCTTCTAAGCTCTCATTTTGTTTTGAAAATAATTTTAAGGAATCATTTTTATATAGAGTTAAATTTATATTTCTATATAAAAAATCAGTAAAACTTCTCTCTATATTTTTTAAGTCTTTTTGATTTAAGATAAAGCTTGGAACTTCATAAAAAAAGCTATTTGATTTCTCTTTTGTTTCAAAAATATTTATATTTATCTCTTCTAGTTCTTCAAAGTTTATTTCTGTATCTTTTTCATTTAAATATATTTTATAACTTAACTCTTTTTGTAAATCTATATTTCTTGAACTATTTATAAAATGAATTTTTGAAGATAAAAGTAAATAAGCTTGCATATAATAAGCATTATTTTGAGATTTATATTCAAAAAATTCTTTTAAATCATTTGTAAAAATTGGTTTTGATTTTCCTTTTGTTATATCAATCAAATTAATTTCATCTGTAAAAGATTCTTTTTTTTGATTTAAATCACTTTTTTTATCTTTCATTAAAAATGAAATAGCATTCTTAGACAGAGGTCCTTTTAAATAAGATAAAGCCCATCTTGTTTCAAATATTTTTAGTGATTTTTCATTTATATTTTTTAAAATAAAATTTCGTTTTGCTAAATTCTGAATTGCTTTTTCTAAAGAAGATTTATCAAATAATTCATCACTTGCAGTACTCATTCCATCTAAAACCTTACTTATATCTTGTTTAGTTTGTAGTTTTCCAATAAACCAAGTTCCTATATTACTTAAACCTTTATAATCAATATCAACTGGATTTTGTGTTGATAAAATAATTCCAACTCCAAAACCTCTTGCTTGTTTTAGAAGAGTAAGCATTGGTTGTTTTGAGGGTGGATTCGCTTGAGGAGGAAAGTATCCAAAAATTTCATCCATATAAAGTAGAGCTTTTAAAGAGCTTGTTCCTTCTTGTCTTCTCATCCAAGTTAATATTTGATTTAATAAAATTGTTACGAAAAACATTCTCTCTTTGTCATTTAAGTGTGCAATTGAAAATATATTTACTTTTGATTTATTATTCTCTTTTAACAAGAGTTTTGAAATATCTAGAGATTCTCCTTCTATCCAAGAGCTAAATGAAGGACTAGCAATTATTTTATTTAGATTAAGGGCAAATTTCAATCTATCATTTTTTGAAAAGAATGTTTCTAAATCAAATACTCCAATTTTTGAAAATGGTGGAGCAACGATTAAATTTATTAGTTCTTCAAGAGTTAAATCTTTTTGATCTTTAAAGTAATTTTGAAATATTGAACTAAGTAAAATAGACTCTTTTGATGTTTCATCACTACTATTTTCAACTAAAGATAAAATAGAATGAACAGTAGAATTTATAATTGATATAAATAGTTCATTATCTTCTAATATCTCTTTTGATGGAGCTTTAAATGAAGATAAAATTGATATTTGAACTCCTGCATTACTTCCAGGAGTAAAGATTGTGAAATCAGAAGAATCTTTTAATTTCTGAATTCTATTCAATTCTTGGAAATCTTTTGTTATACCTTTTTTATAAGTTTCAGATAAAATTTTTGCATACTCTTCTTTGGAAAGATTATTATTTGAAAACTCATTTTCATCTAACCATGGCTCAAAATCTTTTGCATCTAAATTTGGAAAATTTAAAAGTAAATTTGTCATATCACCTTTGGGATCTATAATAATTGATGGAATTTCATCTATGGAAGCTTCTTCTAAAAGAGTGATTCCCAGTCCTGTTTTACCACTTCCTGTCATTCCTAATATTATTGCATGAGTCAATAAATCTTTATTTTGATAAACAAGTGGTATAAATTCATCATTTACTTTCTCTTTACCAATAAAAAATAGTTTAAAATTTTCATAATCAAAAGTGCTATTCATAATATTTCCTAGTAAAAATAATTAATTATTATAACAAAATATATGTATATTTATAAAAATATAGTATAATAAGACAAAATTAAGAAAAGGAGCATTTATGGAACTAGGATTAAGAGCAAATATCGATCAGTTTAAAGATAACAATACGGTGCAAATGCAACAGATAAAAGAGAGTAACTTATCAGCAAAAGCAGATGAGAAAAAAGAATTACAAGAGATTCAGAAACAAGAAAACAAGCAAGTTGATGAAAAAAATAAGCTAAATGAAGTAAAAAATGAACAAACAAAAGAGAGTACTTTTGAAGTAGTTATTTCAAATACAAACTTTGGATTCAATTTAAATTCAAGAGACTTTTTTGTAAAAGTTGCAAGAGGAAATGTTGAGAATCAATATCCAACTGAAGAAATGATGAAAACAAAAGCAAGGCTATTGGCTTTTAATAAAGAATCAATTCAATCAATAGAAAATTAAAACTTAAATGATTTGGCTTAAGCTTTGTTTTAAGCCAAATCTTCTTTTAAATCAAATATAATCATAACTTATCTTAATATTATATAGGTTAATTATGATTAGAAAAATTGATACAAATTCAGAAGAGTTCAAAGAAGAACTAGAACTTACAAAAAAATTTACAAATAGTGTTTTAGAGAAATATAATTTAGTATTTAATCCAGATGAAGATTTAAATAGATCAATTCAGATGGGACTTACTAGAAACAAACTTATTTATGGTAAAACATATTGTCCCTGTTTTATGCTTGTTGAAAATGAAGAAGAAAATAGACTTTGTCCCTGTAAACCAGCTTTAGAAAATGAGATTCCAAAAAATGGTATGTGCCATTGTGGTATTTTTTGTACAAAAGCAAAAAGTGAAGAGATCTCCTATTTAAAAAAAGAGGAAGAAGAAAATATTGATATAGATACTCTTTCAAAGCAAGAATGTGAAAATATACTTTTACAAGATGAAGTTAATTCAAATGAATTAGAAGCACTTTTAAAAGCAAGAAAACAAAAAATCATAGAGTTTTTGTTGGTTGATACAAGAGAATGGATGGAGTGGTTTGAAGCCAGAATAGAAGGAACAGATTATTTAGTTCCTACAACTAGTTTTTATAATGCTTTAGAACAAATCACAGATAAAAAAGATGAAACTATAATTTTATATTGTTATAGTGGAAGTAGAAGTGCTTATTGTCAAAGAATAATGCTAAAAATGGGATTTTCTAAAGTATTAAACTTTGATCATGGAATTATGTCTTATCTTGGAGATAATGTAATAAGTGGAGAGTAAAACTCTTTCACTTATAATTAAATACTAGAGTATTTTTTTAATAGATGCATAATAGAAATAAATAAACTAAGCATAGCTGGACCTATTATCATACCCCAAAAACCAAATGAACCAAGCCCTGCAACAATTGCAAAAAATATTAAAAGAGAGTTTATTTTAGTCTCTGCTTGAATAAGCCTATTATTTATATAACTTATAATCATAGGTTTTATAAAAGTATCTGCTACTATTGATATTATAACTATTGTATAAACTGCAATTAAAATTGCATTAAATAGTGTTCCTATACTAGCTTCATAAATTGATATTGGAAGCCACATTAAAATACCACCAACAACAGGAATTAAAGAAGCAAAACCATAAAGAACACCAAGTAATAATCCATTATAACCCATAAAAGACAAGAATATCCCAAATAAAAAACCTTGAAAAATTGCATTTATTAAAATAGAGTAGAAAACTACACTCATAACACTTGAAGATTCTTTAAATAGAATATTTGCATCATTACTATCTATTGGAGCAATATCTTTTAAAAATTGTGCAATTTGCTTTGAAAATAGGGTAAAAAAGAAATAAAATATTAAAATAAAAATCATATCCACCATAAATTTAGCAGAGTTTTTACCTAAATATGCAGAAAAAGATACTAATTGCTGAACACTTTTTCCTATATCAATCTCTTTTACAATTTGTTGTAAAAAATCATCAAGAAATTTTAATTCACTTATATATTGTAAAGATGACTCTTTTATAATTGTCAAATTTTTTATTAAAAGGTTTTGATCAATTTGATTAAAAAAACCAGCAAATGAAAAAATACAATACAAAATAGGTAAAAAAAACAGTGAAGTCATAGCTAAAGTAAAGATTGAAGAACTTAGAGCTTGATTATTTATTTTGTTATTTAGTTTTATAAAAAGAGAATTTGTAGCAATTGTAAGTAAAGTAGCCACAAAGATAGCTTTTAGAAAAGGATTAAAAAGTTCTATTAAAAAATAAAAAAGAATTAAGGCAAGAAGGATTAAAAAGTATATAGGTTTCAAAATAGATTTCCTTGATTATAATTATCATCTTTATCACTATTTAGAACAGGTGGTGTTAATCTAAACATTTCATAAGTTTTTACACTAGCAACTCTTCCTCTAGCAGTTCTTTCTATAAAACCATTTGCTAATAAATATGGCTCAATTGCATCTTCAATTGTTCCTTCATCTTCACTAAGTGCTGCAGCTATAGTAGAAAGACCCATTGGTTTTCCACGATTTGAAATTAATAGTTCAAGAAGATTTATATCCATCTCATCAAAGCCATTTTCATTTATTCCTAGTTCATCAAGAGCATATTTACAGGTTTTAAGAGATATTTTTGTTTCACCAGCAACTTGAGAAAAATCTCTAACTCTCCTTAAAAGTCTTAAAGCAACTCTTGGAGTTCCACGACTTCTTTTTGACATCTCTAATGCAGAATTATCTTCACAAGAAACACCAAGTTTAATTGAAGCTTTTTGAATGATTTTTGCTAACTCTTCATCTGTATAAAATTGCATTCTAAAATGCATACCAAATCTTTCTCTAAGTGGATTTGAAAGCATTCCAGCTCTTGTTGTTGCTCCAATTAAAGTAAATCTTGGAAGATCTATTTTTACAGTTTGTGCAGCTGGACCTGAACCAATTATAATATCAAGTCTATAATCTTCCATTGCTGGATATAAAATCTCTTCAACAGCTGAAGATAATCTATGAATCTCATCAATAAAAAGTATATCTCCCTCTTCCAGATTAGTTAAAATTGCTGCTAAATCACCACTTTTTTCAATCATAGGACCAGCTGTTACTTTTATATTTGAGTTCATTTCATTTGAAATAAGATAAGAAAGTGTTGTTTTCCCAAGTCCTGGAGGTCCATAAAAAAGTATATGATCTAAAGCTTCAGCTCTTTTTTTTGAAGCATCAATAAAAACTCTAAGATTTTTTTTTATTTTTTCTTGACCAATATAATCATCCCAAGATGATGGTCTAAGGCTTTGTTCATTTGAATCTTCTTCGAAAGATATTTGTTCAACTTCAACTAATCTTTGCATATATTAATACTCTTCTTCTTTTGATGGAAAACTTTTGTTTTGAACATCTTCTCTATATCTTTCTGAAGCATTTTTTATTAAAGATGCACCATCTAAATAGTGTCTTACAAATTTTGGTTTAAACTCTTCAAAAAATCCAAACATATCAGACCAAACTAAAACTTGACCATCTGTATCTGCTCCTGCTCCAATACCAATAGTAGGAATATTTATAGATTCTGATATTTTTTTTGCAACATCACTCATAACTCCTTCAACTACAATAGCAAAAGCACCAGCTTCTTCAACAGCAATTGCATCTTTAATTAATTGTTCTTCATCTTCTTTTGTTTTTCCTCTAACTTTGTAACCACCTTCGCTTCTTACATATTGTGGCATTAAACCAATATGACCCATAACTGCAATTGAGTTTGAAGTTAGATATTTTATAATATCAGCTTTATCTTCACCACCTTCAATTTTAACAGCACTAGCTTCAGTTTCTTTATATACTTTTACACAATTTTTTAAAGCATCATTTTTGTTTGAGTAAGTTCCAAAAGGCATATCTGTAATCACAAATGCACCTTTTGCACCTGTACAAACTGCGTTTGTGTGGTAAATCATTTGTTTTAAATTTGCACTTAAAGTGTCATTTTTACCAGCAAAACTCATATTTAGACTATCTCCCACCAATATCATATCGGCACTATTTTTTAATAAGTTTGCAAAAAGAGCATCATATGCTGTTATAACTGTTAATTTATATTTATTTTTTGCTTCTTTTATTTTTGTAATATTTATTTTTTTAAAATCATGTTTAATTATACTCATAGTAAAAATCCTAAAATAAAGTGATGTTAATTATATCAAAAAATAGATTTTAATTAGGTTTTCGATAGAATCAAGTAATTTATTTTTAGGAAAAAAGTTGAAAAAATTAGTTGCATATATTACTACTTCATATCCAAACAAAGAGTTTACAGTTGATTTAGCATTAAGTCTAAAAGAAAGTGGTGTCGATAGTTTAGAGTTAGGAGTTCCATTTAGTGATCCTGTTGCAGATGGACCTGTTATTGAAAAAGCAAATTTATTAGCTCTTAAAAATGGTTTTAAACTTGAAAATCTTTTCTATGTAACACAAAAAATATCAAAAGAGATAGATACTTTATATATGGGATATATGAATCCTTTTTATCATTATGGATTTGATGAATTCTTAGAAAAATCAAGTTCTTTAGGTGTTAGTGGAACAATTATTCCAGATATGCCTTTTGAAATGGCACAAAAATATAATAAATCTTTTGAAAAATATAATATCTCAAATATTACATTCGTAGCTCCAACAACTCCAAAAGATAGAGTAAAAATGCTTGTAGAAAATTCAGAAAAGTTTATTTATATGGTTGCTTATGCTGGAATTACTGGAAGTGGAAGAGATGAAGATTTAAGTAAAACAATTTCTGATATTAGAGAATATACAAAAACACCTTTATATATTGGTTTTGGAGTAGATGAAAAAACTTGTAAAGCAAAGTCAAAAGATCTTGATGGGGTTATTGTAGGAAGTGCTTTTGTAAAACATCTTTTAGATGATAGCTTAAGTAGTAGTGAAAAAATAAAAAAAATCTCAAATATTGCAAAAGAGATAAAAAGAAAGATAAACGAATAGTATGCAAATACTAAATCAAGATATGGAATTTTTTGAGCAGAATCGTTCTTGCTCATATTTTGATAATGAGAGATCTGATATGAGATATCAGTTTTTAAATAGCTGTAGTATAGAAAATTATAGAGATAAATTAATAAGAGGTTGGAGAAGATTTGGAAAAGTTCATTTTGTACCTGAGTGTAAATCTTGTACAAAATGTGTATCTATGAGAATAGATGTTAAAAACTATAAATTTTCTAAATCAGAAAAAAGAGTATTAAATAAAAATAAAAATACAAAGATAGCTATTAGAACACCTGAAGTTACACTTGAACATTTAGAACTTTATGATAAATACCACTCTTTTATGAATAAAAAGAAAAACTGGCCATATCATAAAATTGCTATTGATGAATATATAAAATCTTATGTTGAGGGAAATAGCTTATATGCAAAAGAATTTTTGTATATAAAAGAGGATAAATTAATTGGAGTTGCTTTTGTAGATGTTTTACCAGATGCAATATCTTCTATTTATTGTTTTTATGATCATGATTATGAAGATTTATCTATTGGAAAATTTTCTATTCTTTTTCAAATTCAAGTTGCAAAAGAGTTAGATATCCCATATATTTACCTTGGATACTGGATTAAAGATCATTTTTCTATGGGATATAAGGAGTCTTACTCTCCTTTTGAGATTTTAGAAAATAGACCAAGCTTACTTGAAAAACCAATTTGGAAAGAGTATAAATAAGATTAGAAAACTAATCTTATATTATAAGTTTTGTAATATTGTAAACAATATATGAAATAATCCAAGCTGTTGATGTTGTAAATATAAATAAATAAGCTAGATATTTTATTCCACCAGCTTCTTTGGCAAATACAACTGATGCTGCTAAACAAGGCATATAAATAATAACAAAAACAATAAAAGCTATTGCAGACTCTTTTGGTATATTATTTTTAATATTTTCTAATAAAGTATTTGAAGTTTCATCATTTTCCTCACCTAAACCATATAAAATAGCTAAAGTTGATACAACAATCTCTTTTGCAGCAAGTCCTGTTTCAAGTGCAACAGCCATTCTCCAATCAAAACCTAAAGGCTCAAAAAATGGTTCACTAAATTTTCCAAGTTTTCCTAAATAAGAGTTCTCAAGATTATATAAAGCTAAAGAATTCTCCAATTTACTTTTTTCTTCATCTAAACTTAGAAGCTCAATTTTTGCTTGAATTTCTTCTTCATATTCAAGATTTTTTGGGTAGTTACTCATAAACCATATTAAAATTGAAGCTGCTAAAATAAATGTACCAGCTTTTTTAAGATACATAAATGCTTTGTTTTTTACAGAATGATATATTAGTTTTGTTGATGGAGCTCTATATTTTGGCATTTCCATAACAAAAGGTTCATCTTCTCCTTTAAAAACAATAATTCTTAGTATTTTTGCAGCAAATAAACCTAATACTGCACCTGAAATATAAATTAAAAATAGTATATTCCCAGCACTATTTGAATCAAAAAAAGCACCTACAAAAAGAACATAAATAGGTAATCTAGCTCCACAAGACATAAAACCTATTATAAATAGAGTTAAAAGTCTATCTCTATCATTTTTTAAAGTTCTTGCTGCCATATATGCAGGAACAGAGCAACCAAAACCACTAACTAAGGGAATAAAAGATTTTCCATGTAGTCCAAATCTATGTAAAATACCATCAAGTAAAAAAGATACTCTACTCATATAACCTGTATTCTCGAGTAAAGATATTCCTAAAAAAAGTATTATAATATTTGGTAAAAATAAAATTACAGCACCAACTCCAGCTATAATTCCATCACCAATTAAACTAGCTAATGTACCATCTCCTAAAAAAGATTTAGTTTGTATAATCAAATCACTTGTTAAATCCTCAATAAACTCCATAGGAATCTCACCCATAGTGAATGTTAATTGAAATAAACACCACATTAAAAAAAGAAAAATAGGAAGACCAATATATTTATTCATCAATATAGAATCTATTTTTTCTGTATTTGTTTTTTCTTTATTATTTTTAAATTTTGATGAGGTTTTTATAGCATTATTTACAAAGGAGAATTTATGATTTAAGATATCTTTATTTGATAAAGATTTATTTGAAAAAGAACTATTTTCTATTGTTAAATCTTGTTCATAAGTAGAAATTATCTCATCTAAAAGAGTAATTAAGCCCTCTTTTTTTAAAGCACTTGTTTTTATACAGGGAGTTTTTAAAAAAGTAGATAGTTTTTTCTCATCTATTTCTATACCTTCACTTTTTGCTTCATCACTCATATTTAAAGCTATAATAAGCTTTTTATTTAAAGATAGAATTTCACTTGTTAAAAGTAAATTTCTTTGTAAATTTGTACTATCAACAACATTTAAAATAAGATCATAATTCTCTTTTTTTAAAAAATCACTAACTACTTTTTCTTCTAAAGAATAACTATTTAAAGAGTATGTTCCTGGTAAATCAATGATTTGAATATTGAAATTTTTGTACTTAAAATCTATAAGTTTTTTTTCAACTGTAACTCCTGAAAAATTTCCAACTCTTAATTTTGAATTAGAAATTGAGTTTATAAGCATAGACTTTCCAACATTTGGTTGTCCAATTAGAGCAATTTTAATATTTTTTTCTAACATATTTCAACCTTTATTTTTGAAGCTTCAGATGATCTAAGAGCAATTTTTGATTGATTGATTGATTTTTATTTCTAGTGTTTTTTTAGCTATTGATTTTGCTGTTACAACGAGCTTTTCATCTTTAATTACTCCAAATGAGTAAAGTCTATTTCTTAAAATATCATCGCAATTTATTTCAACTATTTTTGCCTCTTTATTAATTTCTAAATCATTTATACACATAATGAACCTTTTTATAATAATGATTATTATAACAATAGTAGGAAAAAATAATCTTAAATTTTTGTAAATAAAATAAAAAATTTGAATTTTTCTTAAACTTTAGCTATACTAAAGAGTTTAATTATATAGAGGTATTTTATGAAAGAAATATTAAAACAAGACGAAATTATTGAAGATTTAAAGAAAATTGTCAAACAAAAAGGACTTAAATATACTGAACAGCGAGAGATAGTTCTAAGTATTCTTTTAAGTGCTGATGATCATTTAACTGCTGAAGAGATTTATAATAAAATTAAAACAGAGTATCCTAATACAAACGTTGGTATAGCAACAGTTTATAGAGCTTTGAGCTTTCTAGAGGAAGTAGAATTAATTGCATCTATAAATTTTGGAACAGATGGTAAAAAGTATGAAAGTAATGCAAAATCGCATCATGATCACTTAATTTGTACAGACTGTGGACTTATCGTTGAATTTGTTGATGATGAAATAGAAAAGAGACAAGAGAAAATAGCAAAAGCTAATAAATTTAAAATAACAGACCATTCAATGCAATTGTATGGTCTTTGTGAAGCTTGTCAATAAAAAAGTAGTATTATTTATACTACTTTATAATATTTCAGATTTAATGAGTTCTATCCACTGATTAACTCTATCTTCTGTTAACTCACTTTGATTGTCTTCATCTATCACTAATCCAACAAAATCATTTTCAACTTGAGCTCTTGAGTAATCATGATAATATCCTTTAATAGAGGTAAATCCTATTATATTTGCATTCGATTCTTTTAATTGTTCATAAATTATACCTATTGCATCAGCAAATTCATCTCCATAGCTCTCTTGATCCCCTAAGCCAAAAATAGCAATAGTTTTTTGGGAAAAATCTAATTTACTAAAATCTTTCCAAACATCTTCCCAGTCATCATTTAATTCACCATTTCCCCAAGTTGAAGCTCCTAAAATGAGTTTATCATACTCATTCATCTTTTCTACTTTAGTTTTAGCTAGGTTAAATGTATCTATTTTCCCTAGTTTATTTGAAATATTTTTTGCAATATCTTCACAGTTCCCGCTATTACTTCCATAAAATATAGCTGTTGCCATTTATTTGTCCTTTATTTTTTATTTATATATTAATTAGAATTTACATAACATTGTGAGCAATCTTTTATACCCATAATCTTTACATACTCGTCATAAACACAAGATGTTGATCTCTTTGCACAAATAAAAGGAATATTTCTTTTTTTTGCTTCACTTTTATACTTAAGCATAGTATTATGATTTAAAAAAGATGTAAGCATTACTATACAGTCTGTATCTAAAGGAACTTTCTTTTTTGGTGCAGAAGATTTCTTTCTTGCATCCCAATGATTAATATTTTTTGCTCCAAGTCCCATTAACATAGAACTAATTTGTGATATTTGGTCTCCACCAATTATAAGAATACTCATATATAAATCCTTGTATTGATAATTAATATCAAATATTATTGAAATGTAACTTAGAATTATATTAAATTATGATAATTGATATCAAAAAGATTATTGGATTGAGAGAAAATGAATTTAGTTTAAACTAAATTCATTTGTTTAGACATTTATTTTTTTAAGTTCTCTTATTATTGAAGCGATTTCTCTTGAGTAAGTTCTTGCTTTTTTAGAATTATATCTATAACCCGCATTATAACTTCCCCAAACTTTATGCCAATCATTTTTATGTACTTTTTTCCAAAAGTTTAGCTCTTCAATTGCATTTTGAGTTGCAAATTCAAAATCAAAAACTAATTTAGAAGCAAAAACATTTCTATTCCAAGAAGTATTTCTTATATTTTGTCTATTTAAAACTGTTGTAATATTTGCTTGATAAACACCAAAGTCTTTTGATGAAATATTTATCATATATGCACCAAGTTTTGATTCTTTAATTGCAATGGCCATAAGTGAGTAGCTAAGACCACTCTCTTTACCTTTTTTCTTTATCTCTTTTAACATCTCAAGTTGTTCTTGACTTAAGTTTTGTAGGTCTATTGCATGGGCGAAAAAATTAAATGTCAATAAAAAAATTGTAAATAAAAATTTTATTTTCAATATATTCTCCTAATTTATAATTAAAATTTAATAGATATTTTATTTAAAATATCTTTAAAAGTAGTTAATAAAGTTATTAAGTAATTTTTCTTAATATTTTTGATTAATACTTTCTACTCTTAGAAGTTCTTTTTTTATATCTATTCCACCTGTATAACCTCCTATTTCACCATTGTGAGATATCACTCTGTGACAAGGAATTATGATGCTTATTCTATTTCTTCCATTTGCATTTGCAACAGCTCTAAAAGCTTTTTCATTTCCTAACATACTGGCTTCTTCTTTATAACTTATGGTTTTTCCATAAGGAATAGTAGTCAAAATATTCCAAACTTTTTTCTGAAATTCAGTTCCAAATGTTTTATAACTTATTGTAAAAGAGACTCTTTTATTATTAAAATATTCGATTAGTTCTTCTTTTAATTTAATAAATTCTTCATCATTCTTTTCTACATATTCAGAATTTAACTCTTTTTTAAAAAATTCTAAGCTTTTATTAAAATCTTTACTAAAAGGAGATAGATATATTAAATCACTATCATAAGAAATTACTTGAAAAGTAATCTTATGAATAGTAAAAGACGAAAAAAATATTTTACTTTCTGAGTTCATTATATTTTGAACTAAATCTATAAATTATTATTAAAAATGCAATGGATGCTAAAAAGATATTTGTTAATGTTAAAGAGATTAAAGTAACAAAAAGTGCAATTATTAATATAAATTTATATGAAAATAAATAGTAAAGTAGGGCAAGAGTTAAAGAAAATACTCCTAAATAGTTAAAATATAGCATATACCAAATATATCCTACACTATTACATAATAAATTCTTTGAATTATTTTGACAATAGAAGCCAAGAGATTCATTATAAAGTATAAAATATTTAAATAACAATGCAATAAACATAAAAGAGAATAGATATAATAATGGTTTTATTAAGTCTTTTAATTTTACTTTTGAAGCAAAAAATAGAAAAACAACAAGGCTTAAATTTATTAAAAAGATAGATTGACTAAATATATTTTTTATACCTTCATTGTAAAAAATAAAAATAGTATTAAACAATAAAAACAATGAAACTATTTTATCAAATGAAGCAAGTTTTAATCTATCTAATTTATTTGAGTAGTTATAGATAAATGATATTAATAAAATATATAAAACAAAAATCTCAAAGTTTTCATATCTTCCATTAAATGCTAGTTTTGAACTAATTATAAATAGAATAGATAAAAATAGGTAAAAAGTTATTTTAGGTAATGTCTTATAATTATTATCTAAAGATTTATTATAAATAATAAAAATATAAGAGTATAAAGCCAAAGCAATAAGTATTAATGCCCATAAAAATTCATAAAAATTTCTTACTGTATGAAAATATTGATCAATTTGAAAAACTATTAAAATAGAGCAGATAAGATTAAAAATTGTTATTTTTATATAGTTTTTTAAAGAAGATTCTTTTGATACAAATTTATACATAATATAAAAGAATAGAATTAAATTTAAAAAAGTTAAACTTAGGTAATTTGGGAAATCACTTACATAAGAATTAAATACATTTTTATCTTTTCTATCTTCATCAAAAACTCCCCAATAACCTCCAACAGCACCTTCATTTGATCTTTTCCAAGCTTGGTCAATGGCTTCAATAATATTATAATCCCAAGAATAAGAGTTTGCTAATTGAATAAAACCTCTGATATATTCAGCTTGATTTACTCTTGATGCAAAGGCTTCTTTTCTTACTCGTCCATTACTTGGCCAACCTGTTTCACCAATTAAGATATTACTACTATTTAACTCATCTTCAACATGTAATCTTACATCTTTAACATGTTCTATGGCATCTTTAATATTTTTTGGTTCATCTTCCCAATATGGCAAAATATGAATTGTAATAAAATCAACATAATCTTTTAGTTCTTTATTTTTCAACCAAAATTCCCAAACATCAGCATATGTTACTTTGTATTCTGGGAATATATTCTTTACCTCTTTTAAATAAGAGATTAATTGTTCTTTTGATGCATCTCTTCTTAAAAGAACTTCATTTCCTACAATTATAGATTTAATAGTATTTGGATAAAGATTTTTTAGTTCTTTTAAAGTATTAATTTCTGCTTTTGCCTGTTTCTCTTCTTTTCCTATCCAAATACCTGCATGAATTTTCATATTTAAATCATTTGCAACTTTAAATACTAATTCTTGACCAACAGTTGAATATGTTCTTATGCAAGAGGTATATTTTTGTAATAATATTAAATCATTCTTTATATTTTTCTCTTTTAAAATCATACCTTTATCAAATAAGAAAGGAGATTCATTCTTGTTATAAGGAGCATAAGATAAACAAGAGACTTCTTCTATTTTAGTAATGTTTTCATCTATACTAAAATATTTTTCTAAACTTTGCCAAAAAAATATTATTAGAACTAGAGAAAATATAGTTAATGTACTTTTAAAATAATTCATATTATTTTCTTATATGACCATCTCCATATATTTTGTACTTAAATGTTGTTAAATCTTCAATTCCCATTGGACCTCTTGAATGAAGTTTATTTGTAGATATCCCAACTTCAGCACCTAAACCAAACTCTCCACCATCTGTAAATCTTGTACTAGCATTTGCATATACACAAGCAGCATCAATTTTATCTAAGAAATAGTTTATATTTGAATAGTTTTCACTAATAATTGCTTCTGAATGACCTGAGCCATGTTTTTGAATATGCGTTATTGCTTCATCAATATTTTCAACTAATTTTATATTCAAAATATTTTCTAGATACTCTTTATCAAAATCTTCTTCTTGTACAAGGTTTGCATCAATATATTTTAAAGATTCATTACAAGCAAATACTTTTGTTTCATTATCTTTTAGAATCCCAAAAATTGGTTTTAAAAAAGTATCTGCTAACTCTTTATGAATTAAAAGTGTTTCTAAAGCATTACAAGCACTAGGTCTTTGGCATTTTGCATTTATAATTATTTCAAATGCTTTTTTTGTATTTGCTTCTTTATCAATATATGTATGACAAACTCCTTTATCATGTTTTACAACAGGAATTGTAGAATTTTTAGTTATAAATTTAATAAGAGCTTCTCCACCTCTTGGTACAATTAAATCTACATATTTATCTTCAACAATTAGCTTAGCAACACCTTCACGGCTACTATCAGGAAGTAAAGATATAGCCTCTTTTGGTAAAGAGTTTGTTTTTAAAACTTCTTGAAGAATATTTGCTATTGCTTTATTTGAGTTCTCTGCTTCTTTCCCACCTTTTAAAACACAAACATTTCCACTTTTAAAACAAAGTGCTGCTGTATCACTTGTTACATTTGGTCTACTTTCATAAATTATCCCAATAACTCCAATAGGAATTGATACTTTTTGAATATTTAAACCATCTTTTGTAAGCCAACCATCAAGAACTCTTCCAACAGGATCCTTTTGACTTGCAATTTGTCTAATTGCATCTGCCATATCGATTACTCTTTTTTCATTTAATAAAAGCCTATCAATCATAGCTGAACTTAAATCTAAGTTTTTTGCTACTTCTAAATCTTTTTTATTTTCATCTATTAAAAGATTTGTATTTTCTACTAAAGCATCAGCCATTTGTAAAAGAATATGATCTTTTATTGAACTTTTAAGAGTTGAAATAATAGTACTACTTTGTTTTGCTTTTTTTAAGAAATCTTGCACTTTTTTTCCTTTTAGATTTTGAATAATATACATAAAAAATACTTTAATAGTGCTTTTAAAAAGATTAAGTTTAAATTAATTTTAAGAATTGTAGAATATTAAAAATATAAGGAGATTATATGCAAGTAAATCATAATACAAATACAGCTTTAAATACTTTTAAGGATAATTCTAATTTAAAAGTAGATTCAAATAAAAGTGAAGCAACAAATAATAAAGCAAGTGAATCTGTTGAAAAGATAATTAATAACTCAGCTTCAAAAGTAGCAATTTCAATGAATGCACAATTTATTTTATTTGAAATGAATGCAAAATCTATGATGCAAAATTCAGCTATTGCTCAAAATAGTTTTGACTTAAATAATATAACAAAAGATCAGCAAAGTGTTTTAGATTTTCTTGAAGGAACTGGTAAAATAAATGATATGAGTTTATCAGACATTGGTTATATTGGAAAACCAATTTTATCTTTAACTCCAGATGAAGCGACAAAATTAGTAAGTGAAGATGGTTTTTTTGGAATAACTCAAACTTCTGATAGAG